>CANJBY010000001.1 GCA_947472735.1 Sphingomonadaceae bacterium
ATACCCCGCCATTCCGCGTACCGGAGATCGCCGGCCGCTCCTCGCATCGATGGATCGCGGACGCCTCCGCTGGGGGACGCGCCGGCCATGCGGGGGACAAGGAGCACAAGCGCTACAGCACCCCGCACCCGCCGCTGCGCACCGGTTTGGAACTGGTGCGGTGGGGTTTATAACCTATTCGGTGCAATTTTTCAAGGACGTGAACCGAAATGCGCCGCCGAGGAAAGGCCCGCCCCCATCAAAACGGAAACCACCGCGACGTCTTGGTGATCTTCATGTATCCCGCATTGACCCCCAGCCGCAGCCCGACGCCCGAGCGGACCGGGATCAGCACCACATCGCCGCGGCGCATGTAGCTGACGTTGAAGCCGCCGACGAGGTAGGCCGTTCCCTCGCCCGCGCCGAAGCGGTGGTAGAGGTCCTCGGTGTTGTAGAGGTTGTACACCAGCACGAAGGTTTGCCCGGCATTCGCCCCCGCATCGAAGCCGATCGAGGGGCCGGTCCAGTAAACCGGCTTCTCGCCCTCGACCTTGTGGTGCAGCGTGCCCGAGCCATAGCGCAGCCCCACGCCGATCGCCGCGCTGCCTTCGCGGCCGATGATATAGGCATTCGGCTGGCCCTGCTTCTTGAGGATATCGCGGATCACATCGGCCAACCCGGCCGCGCCCTTGCCGAACACCCCTTCGGCTGCGCCGACGAGATCGTCCTGCTGGTAGGTTCCGGCCGGGGCCGCGGGAGCGGTTGGCTGTGGAGCCGGTGCGGGTGCGGGTGCGGCGGGTCCGGTGTCGATCGACGGCTGCGGCACCGGTGCCGGCGCGGTGGCGGGGGCGGGAGGCGCGGTCTTCACCAGGTCGGATCGATTGCCTTATCCGGATCGACCGCCTGGATCTGCTGCGCGCTGGCTGCGAGAGGCCCCGCCAGCGCGGCGGCCAGGGCGAGCGCAAGAACGGTCAGGCGGTGCTTCATCTCGGGATATCCTCATGGCAGACCGACACGGCCCGCCTCGCGAAGAGCAGAATCGCTGCGCCGCGCCCGCGCAACCGCCGCACGACCAAGCGAGTCGCATTTGCGGCCAAGCGAGTCGCAAAATATGCACCAACCGCCCCTTGCCGCCCCTGCCCCTCGCCGCTATAGGCCGCCCTTCGCCGCTGCGATCCGGAGACGTGGGTGAGTGGCTGAAACCAACGGTTTGCTAAACCGTCGTACTGGTAAATCCGGTACCGAGGGTTCGAATCCCTCCGTCTCCGCCATTCATTCCCGGCACTTGTCTCTGATAACAGGGCCCGCGCGCAAAGCCGCGGAACAGGCGGGCTTGCGCGTCTCAATCCGTCAGCGGCGCCGTAACAGGGCCGTCTCATTCGCACCAATCGGGCGCCATTTGCGGCCCTGTCTCTGCCGATGTGAGCATCGGTTCGGTTTGCCTGTTAACAGGGTAGAACAGGGAAAATTGCGAAATTGGGGCTCCAAACAGGGATCTGACGCCTGATTGGGGTATCAGCCGTGCAAGATTATCGCCATTTTACGGTATGTTAGTGGCCAGAAATGCCTGTTTCCCTGTTATTCGCCAGAACAGGGGATTAATTCGACCGAACAGGGCATTTATTCGCGCGGTGCTGTCAAACCAAACGCACCGCTGGCGAAGCGGTAAAGCCAGGGTAGGGCGAACGTATGCCCAGACCTCGCAAGCCAGCCAGTCCGTTCAGATATTTCAACTCGTCACCTGAGGTGATCCGGCTGGTTGTCATGATGTATGTCCGTTTCCCGCTGAGTCTGCGAAACGTTGAGGACCTGCTTTTCGAGCGCGGGATCGATGTTTGCCATGAGACCGTGCGGTTGTGGTGGAACCGGTTCGGCCCGTTGTTCGCCAGCGACATCCGCCGACAGCGGGTAAGCCGGATGCAGGGTTTCCGCCATTGGCGCTGGCACCTTGACGAGATGTACGTGAAGCTGAACGGCGAGATGGTTTACCTGTGGCGTGCCGTCGACCACGAGGGCGAAATCCTCGAGAGCTTCGTTACGAAGAAACGGGACAAATCTGCGGCGCTGGTATTCATGAAGAAGGCGCTGAAGCGCCATGGCCGCGCCGACGCAATAGTCACCGACGGACTGCGATCGTACCCTGCGGCCATGCGCGAACTTGGAAATCTGGACCGCCGCGAGATGGGGCGCTGGTTGAACAATCGGGCCGAAAACTCGCACCTTCCGTTCCGACGACGAGAACGGGCAATGCTGCGATTCCGGCAGATGAAGTCGCTACAGAAATTTGCTTCCGTCCATGCCAACGTCCACAACCATTTTGATCTCCAACGCCACCTCATCGACAGAGAGACCTACAAGGCTCGCCGCTCGGCCGCGTTGGCCGAGTGGCAGTCCCTCATGGCCTGAGCTGAAGCTGGGGAGGGGAGAACTCCGCCAATCGGAGACGAGTTGCGATTGGGCTGACACCACCGCGGCGCGAGTTCCGGGGCTGGCGACTTCGGCGCGCTCGGCCAGAACCTGGCTCTGACCGGCAGCGCGGCGGCAGACCTGGCCGGCACGTTCGACGTCAAGCCGGGAGCTAGCCTGTTCGATACGCAGGGCGACAAGATCGGCAAGGTCCGCGAAGTGTTCGCCGACGGCTCGGGCCGAGTGAAGGGTCTGCTGGTCAAGACCGAAGATGGCACTGCGCTGCTGCCCGTTCGTGACTTCGCCACCGACGGCGAAAACCTGGTCACTACGCTCAGCCAGTCGCAGATCGCGGCCAACGGGTCCGGACAGGGCCAAGGCACTGCCAGTGGCTCGGCCTCCGGGATCTTTTCCGGCCTGTCGCACAACCTTGCGGTGGCGGGCTCCGCGGCCGCGGACGCTGCAGGCAGCTTCGACGTAGCACCGGGCACCCGTGTCTTTGACATGGCCGGAGAGAAGATCGGCAAGGTCAAGGATGTGGTTGCCGACGCCAATGGCCGGGTCACGGCACTGGTGGTCAAGGTCAAGGACTCGACTGCCACGCTGCCTGCCAGCGATTTTGCCGCTAACGGAGACGTTCTGGT
Source organism: Sphingomonadaceae bacterium (assembly GCA_947472735.1). Taxonomy (GTDB): domain Bacteria; phylum Pseudomonadota; class Alphaproteobacteria; order Sphingomonadales; family Sphingomonadaceae; genus Novosphingobium. The sequence continues at coordinate 3,030 of CANJBY010000001.1, forward strand.
GACGGTCATGTCACAGGCCCAGATCGCCTCGGCAGCGGGCCAGCCGACGACCGCACCGTCGGAGCCTGCAAAGTAGCGCTTCCAGACTTCCACCAATCAGGGGCTGCCTACCCGCCACCTGCCGTACGGCCCCTGTAGCGCCCGGACCCAACATATCGGTCCGGGCGCTTTTCTTTGCGCGGCAGGCTCCGGAATCGGCGGGCCAATCCACCGGCCGTATCCCGGGCGGACCCGATTGACTTCGCGGAAAGGTTTACGCATCCAACTTGAGCAGGAGAGCGAGCCATGGGTGCAGTGCGAGCAGGCAACGACCTGGACCAGCCGCTTCGCCGGCTCGAGGCGGTGCTGCAGAACGCGACTGCGTCCGTGTTTCTCATGAATGACCGCCAGCACTGCATCTACATGAACCCTGCCGCCGAGCAGCTGACCGGATTCACGCTCGACGAAGTGCTTGCGGCAGACCAGCCGCTGCATGACATCATTCACCATCTGCACCCGGATGGGACGCCCTTTCCCATGCACGATTGCGCGATCGATCGGGCATTTCCCGACCACGCGAAAACGCAAGGGGAAGAGGTGTTCGTTCACAAGGATGGAAGCTTCTATCCGGTCGCGTTCACCGCGAGCCCGATCCACGACGACACGTCTTCAACCATAGGAACCATCATCGAGGTCCGGAACATCGCGGCTGAAAAACAGCGCGAGCAGGATCTGCGGCGGGCGATTGAAGAAAAGAAGGTGCTCCTTCAGGAGGTGAACCACCGGGTGAAGAATTCCCTGCAGCTTGTTGCAAGCCTGCTTGCGCTTCAGGAGCAGTCGACTGTCAGCCCGGAGCTGAAGCAGTCGCTCCAGGAGGCGAGCAGCCGGGTAGGCGTAATCGCTTCGCTCCATAACCGGCTTTATCAAACGCAGGACTACGACAGCGTGGACGTGTGCGAGTATCTCCTGGAACTCGGCCGCGAGGCGATGATATCCGCAGCAAAAGACGGGGTGCGGTTTCATTTTTCCGGCGATGCGCGCCGCAAGCTGCCCATCAGCGACGCGGTGTCCTTGGCCTTGATCGTATCCGAGCTGATTTTGAATGCCGTGAAGCACGCATTCCGCGAGGGGAACGGCACGCTGGAGCTTCGCATCTGCGAAACAGACGATTGCCTCACGATCGAGGTCATTGACGACGGTTGCGGTCTTCCCGCCGGTTTTGCGATGACCAAAAGCAAAACCCTCGGTATGAAGATCATTCGTGCACTCAGCAGGCAACTGCGGGCCGACGTCTCCTTCCGAAACGCTGAGCCCGGAACCGCCTGGCGCATTGCAGTCCCGACCTCCCGCTAGAGGTCAACCAGGTTGAGATCGGCGATGAAAGTTTTGATCGTGGAAGACGAGGCATTGGTCGCCTTGCAAATCGAAAGTGCTGCAGAGGAAGCCGGGCATAGTGTCGTGGGTGTTGCCGACAATATCGCATCGGCAATGGAGATAGCAGGCCAATCCAAGCCGGACCTGGCGCTGGTCGATGTCATGCTGGCCCGGGACGAAAGCGGACTTTCGCTGGCGGTCATGTTGGCGGAAGCAGGTGTCCCGGTCTTCCTGGCATCCGGAAATTGCCCTGCCGATTCGGCCCGCTCCAGAGCCTTAGGCTGCCTGCACAAACCATTCCGAGACGAAGATCTGTCGGCGCTGTTTCTGATTGCCGAGGCCGTCATCAACGGCCAGCCTGCGCCCACCAGCCGCAGCGCAATTCAGATTTACTAAGCGGTTCACTCACACCTAAACGCGGGCTCGGGGAGAAACATATGGCGGCTTTCAATCGGACTTTCGTGCTGGTTCACGGTGCCTGGGGCGGCGGCTGGATCTGGAAGGACACGGCAAGCATCCTCCGCGAGCGGGGGCATACCGTCCTCACCCCGACATTGACCGGCGTGGGCGAGCGCTCACATCTGGCCGGCCCCGGCGTTAACCTCAGCACCCATATCCAGGACATCGCCAGCTGCCTGCAATGGGAAGAACTGCACGGCCGCGGGGTGACGCTGGTGGGACATTCCTATGGCGGGATGGTCATCTCGGGCGTCTGCGAAGCCGTCCCGGAAGGGACAGTCGATTCGCTGGTCTATCTCGACGCCGCTGTCCCGCAGGACGGGCAGAGCATGTTCGCCTATGCCAACCGCCCGATGGAGAACCTGCCGGCGATGCATCCGGTCCGGGAAGGCGCGGGCGCATTTATGACGGCGGAGCGGCAAGCGTGGTTCCTGCGGATGCTGACGCCCCAGCCCATGGCGACTTTCACTGAGCCCGTCCGACTGGCCGGGGCGAGGGACAGGATCAGGGTCAAGACTTTCATAAAGGCGCGGGACGGCACCATCTCACTCGACGTGGCGGCGCGGCTCAAGGACGATCCGGATTGGCGATACGAGGTGCTGCCGTGCGGGCACGACACACAGCTCGAATTGCCGGAGGAAACCGCAGACGCTTTGGAAAGGGCCGCGCTGGCATGAAAATGAACCATTTCCAGAGCCCGGACGGGCTGCAACTCGCCTGGTATGAACTGGGCGGCGGCGATGGCGAACCCCCGATCGTCCTGCAACACGGCTTCTCCTCCGCCACGCTGCATGAATGGGTGGAGTGCAAGATCGTTGACGACCTTGCGACGCTCGGTCGCCGGATCATCGCCATCGATGCGAGGGGTCACGGCAACTCGGAAAAGCCGCATGACTCTTCGCGATACGGCGGGAATTTCATGGCCCAGGATCTCATGGCGCTGATCACGCTGCTGGGGATCGAGAGCTATGATCTGGTCGGCTATTCGATGGGCGGAACGATCGTATCCATGGTCGCCAGTCTCGATCCGCGGGTGCGGCGGGTAGCGATTGGCGGCGTGGGCCACGGCCTGGTCAACCGCGGCGGGCTCGATCCCAAGGTGCTGAACACCAAAGCCCTCTCGGCCGGTTTGCGTGCGCCCAGCGAGGAGGGCTTGTCCGGCATCGTGCTGGAGTTCCGCCGCGCGGCGATCTCGCGCAATAATGACCTGCTGGCCCTCGCTGCCCACTCCGAGGCGGCCGGACCGCGCGATATAGATTTCGGAGCGATCACGGCCGAGGCGATCGTGCTTGCCGGCGATGTCGATCCACTGGCGGAACATCCCGAAGTGCTGGCCGGCGCCATCAAGGGCGCGCAACTGGCGATCGTACCGGGCGATCACCACGCGTCGAAACGCTCACCCGAATTCCGCAAGGCGCTGGTGGACTTCCTGCGCTAGCTGGCCGCACAGGAAGTCCACCGCAGCGGTCAATAGCCGATGGTAAAGCGCTCGCGGCTGTGGGCGTGGCTTTCCAGTTCGTCGGCCATGGCGATGGCATAGTCGGCAAAGCTGATCTTGCTCTCACCCGCGTCATCGCGGATCAGATGTTCGGCGCCGAGGCGGAATTTCCCGGTCCGGGGGCCGACGATGAAGTTGAACGCCGGCGAGAAGAACACCCAGTCGATGTCCTTGTCTTCCCGCAGTTCATAGAAGAAATCGATCCCGGCCTGCGCGATCGGCTTCCAGCTTTCCGGCATGGCATCGGTATCGATCAGGCGCCTGTCCTGATCATCCTTCAGGCTGGCGGCCCCGCCGGTGACGAGCAGCCGCCCAACCCCGGCCTGCTTCAAGGCAGAGAGGAGCGTCGCGGGCGAAACATCGAACTTGAGAGCGCTGATGACCGCGTCCTGACCCTTGAGCAGCTGCGCAAGGGCACCCGCGTCTGAGGCATCGCCCTGCACCGCGGTAATTCCGTCGGCTACGGGAATGGCATCGGCATTACGCGCGATGGCGAGCACTTCATGGCCGCGCCCGGCCAGCTCCTTGACGATTTCCGAGCCGGCCCTGCCGCTCGCTCCAAGTACTGCAACTTTCATCTTCTTACCTCCGAAGCACTCGCGGGCAGCGCGGATGAATTCCTCCGCGCTGCCGTTCCGAGCGATGGTCCTACATTCGTTCCGGTCGAATTCCGGCTCTCAAATCACCGCGGTCTTGATCGGCCGCCGCTTGACCTCGTCAATGATCGCCTGATCTTCCGGCGAGCGTTTGCCGATCGCCGGGAAAGTCGGGAGCGCGGGGTCGAACCGATCCCACTCCGTCGCGTCCTTGAGGTAGATCACCGTCGTCGGCGAGACCACGTTCGGATCGTCGAGCGAGCCGGCCTGAACCATCACGATCGGCCCCGGCAAGTCTCCCGAGGTGTAAAGGCGTCCGCCGCAATTGCCGCAGAAGTGGCGCGAAACGCGGCCACCGGTGTCGCCATGGGTGGAGTAGATCTTGGGCTCCCCGCGCACTTCAAGCTGATCGCGATGGATCCCGATGATCGTGGTGTGGCCGGTTCCCGTGGCCTTCTGGCAATCCTTGCAGCAGCATTGCGTGCAATAAAGCACCGGGCCGTTAAGAGTATAGCGGACCGCCCCGCACAGGCATCCTCCTTCAGCCGATTCCCCGTCCTTGATCATCCTGCATTCTCCCGTTCGTTCGTTAGGTTGCTTAGCGCCCTTGTGGCACGTGTAACACGCAATCCGCCAGCCTCATTTCGCAGGTTGCGCCGCAATGGCGCGCCCGAAGAAGGGAAGGACATGGTCCCTGAACCGGAAGGCGACCTTGCTGGTATGCGTTCCTGCATAGACCTCGAAAGCGTTGGGAATGCCGTAATCCAGCAGCGCCTGGTGGAGTTGCGTTGCGGTAGGAGCAATGCTGTCCTGATCGCCGACGTCGATCGCGATCGCCCGGTACTGGCGCAAGTTGACGACATTCTGGTCGAGCATGGCCAGCGGGGCATTCGCGCCGCGGCGTGCCATCACGTCGGGCAAGACCTGACCGTCCTTGTCGACGGGCAAGTCGACATAAAGCGGCGGCTTCAGCGGGTTCGGCGTGAACGCGGCGCCCGTCGCCAAGGCACCCTGGTACATGAACGGCTTCCCGCTGACATCCTGCGGAGCCTTGAACGCGGCAATCTCCGCGACTTCCTTGGCGGTCAGACCCTGGACGCCCATGGGGGTGAGGCAGCACGGTGACATCATGTAGATCGCGCCGAACCGGTCCGGACGCAGCGACCCGATCCGCGCAGTGCCGTAACCACCCATCGAATGCCCAACCAGCCCGCGCGCCTCGCGCCGGGCGATGGTCCGGTAGTGCCGGTCGATGTAGTCGGGCAACTCGTCGGCAATGAAACCCTCGAAGTTCCCGGTCACGATCGAGCGGGTATAGAACGCGCCGCCATAGACGTTCTTGCTGTCCGGAAAGACAATGATCATCTCCGGAGTGCCCGTTGCGAAGGCGGCTTCGGCAGTAGCCGGGATGTGCAGCTCCCGGATCCATTGCGCTGCCCCGATCGAGAAGCCGTGCAGTGCGTAGACCACCGGGTAACGGCGGCGCGGCTGCCGGTCATAACTGGGCGGCAGGATCACGATCACGTCCCGTTCGGCGGGAGTCTTGAGCAAGTTGCCGGCAACCCCGCGCGATGCCACTTGCACGGTCTCGATCCGCACCTTGGCTGCTCCGGTGACGACCGGCGGTTCCTCGGTCTTGACCTGGGCCTGAGCTGAGGCGACCGGCAGAACCACTGCGGCCGCGATCAAGGCTGCCCACTTGAACATGTTGAACACCATTGGGTGACTACCTCTCAGGAAAGCTGACTGCGTTGGAGTGCGGCGTCGGTACCGATCCGCAGCGCCGCTTCGGTCAGCGCCAGCGGAGCGAAATCACAATCGCTTCGCCCGGCGGCGATCAGGCTGGCGAAGTGGCGGTAAAGACCAGGATATTCCTCGTCCGCGAAGACTTGCTCGGGCGCTCCCGGCAATTGCAGTCGGCTTCCGCCTGCCAAAAGCAGCGCCGTTCCGGCCTCTGTTACCAGGCGGATCGTCCAGTCCGGCGGTCCCGGCCAGGCAAAGTCCAGCGTCATGGACACTGGCGTGTCCTGGCTGGCCACCAGCTGGAGGTTTGCCCGGACCGGAGCCGGACCGGCCGGCGAAGGAACAAGCTCTGCACTACGAAGCGCAATCGGCTGAGCCACGATCGCGGTCAGGATCGACAATGCGTTGATCCCCGGGTCGAACACTCCGAAACCGTCATTGGTCCAGATCCAGTCCTGCCCCGGATGCCAGACCTGCGCGTCCTCGCGCCAGCAGACGTCGATTTTCTCTATCCTCTTGCCGGCAAGCCAGGATCTCAGCGGCGCGATGATCGCGGGCGGTGCGGCGCTGGTCGCCGAGGCCTACTGGGTGCTCTACATCTTCGCCGTGTTCCTGATCGCGACGGGCATCAAGATGTTCTGGGCCAGCGATCATGCTCCGGACATCTCCAAGAACCCCGTTGTGCGCTGGATTTCCACCCATATGCGGGTCACGCCGGAACTGCATGGAGAGAAGTTTTTCGTGACGGTGCCGGATGACAGGACCGGTCGGATGGTGCGAGCGGTCACGCCGCTGTTTCTGGCGCTGGTCGTGATCAACCTGGCCGACCTGGTGTTTGCGGTCGACTCGGTTCCGGCGATTTTCGCCATCACCACCGACACCTTCATCGTCTACACCTCGAACATCATGGCCATCCTTGGTCTGCGGGCACTCTATTTCGCGCTCGCGGCGATGGTGCACCGGTTCCACTACCTGAAGTATGCGCTGGCCGCCGTACTGGTGTTCATCGGTTCGAAGATCCTGATCGCGGACTTTCTGCTGGGCGGCGCGAAGTTCCCGCCGCTGGCGAGCCTGGGAATCACCTTCGCACTGATTGGCACGGGCATTGGCTGGTCGCTGTGGAAGACCCGCGCCGTGCCGGCGGTCAATACTGCCGGATAACCGCGAGAAACGCCTCGCCGTAAGCCTCGAGCTTGCGGGCCCCGACCCCGCCAACTTCGCCCAGTGCAGCGATGGTGGCGGGGCGGAGCTGCGCCATTTCGCGCAGAGTCGCGTCATGGAAGATGACATAGGGCGGCACACCCGCTTCCAGCGCGAGATCGCGGCGTATTGTCCGCAGCGCCTCGAACAGCGGATCGCCCACGGGATTGGCCCCGCCCCGATCGCGCTTGCCCTTGCGTTCCTTGCGCGGTGGCAGGGCGATCAGGACTGGAACATCGCCTTTTAGGATCGCGCGGGCATCGTTGCCAAGCGCAATCCCGCCGTGCTCGGTTTGCACCAGGCTGCCCCGCGCCTGCAATGCCCGGGCCAGCGGGCGCAGCAGATGCGCCTCGTCCGCAGCGACAATGCCAAACACGCTGAGCTGGTCATGCCCGCGCTGGAGCACCCGTTCATCGGCACTGCCGGTCAACACTTTCTCGACATGGCCGTACCCGAAGGACTGTCCGGTGCGGTAAACGGCGGAAAGGAACTTCTGCGCAAGCTGCGTGACGTCGGCCACCCCCGGCGCGTCCAGGCAGTTGTCGCAATTGCCGCAGCTTTGCGGGGGATCCTCGCCGAAATGGCGCAGCAGCAATGCGCGGCGGCACCCGGCGGTCTCCACTAGCGCGGCGAGGGCATCTAGCCGCTTTCGCTCCCCTTCCAGCCGCGCTTCCTCGACCTCGCTCAAGCGCTGGCGGGCGCGGGCAAAATCATCCGCGCCCCACAGCATCACCGCAACCGATGGATCGCCATCGCGGCCGGCGCGGCCCGTTTCCTGATAATACCCCTCGATCGACTTCGGGATTCCGGCGTGGGCGACGAAGCGCACGTCGGGCTTGTCGATCCCCATGCCGAATGCCACGGTCGCGACCATCACCATGTCTTCCGACGCAACGAAGGCCGACTGGTTGTCGGACCGAACCTCGGGACTGAGCCCGGCGTGATAGGGCAGCACTCGCCGCCCGGTTGCCGCCGCGAGCTTCTCGGCCAGGTCCTCAACCTTCTTGCGGGTTGGCGCATAGACAATGCCCGGGCCCGGCTGCTCGGCCATCAGCGTCACCAGCTGGCGGACCGGATTGTCGCGGTGGCGAATGGTGTAGCGGATATTCGGCCGGTCGAACCCCGCAACGATCAGCCCGTCGTCCGGAATGCCAAGCTGGGCCAGGATGTCGGCGCGGGTGTGGGCATCGGCAGTCGCGGTGAGGGCGAGGCGGGGCACGTCCGGAAAGCCGTCCATCAACGGGCGCAACATGCGATAGTCGGGGCGGAAATCGTGCCCCCATTCCGATACGCAATGGGCCTCGTCGATCGCGAACAGCGCCACCGGCGCATTGGACAGCAGCTCGCGGAAATGGCCCTGCGAAGCGCGTTCCGGTGCGACATAAAGCAGATCGAGTTCGCCGGCGCGGAAGCGGGCCGCCGTTTCCTCGCGATTGAAATCGACACTGGTCAGCGAAGCCGCGCGGATGCCGTTGGCCTGCGCACTGCGGAGCTGGTCATGCATCAGCGCAATCAGCGGCGAGATGACCACGCAGGTTCCCTCGAGCATGACCGCCGGCAACTGGTAGGTAAGCGACTTGCCCGCCCCGGTCGGCATCACCGCGAGGGTGGAGCGCCCTGCGAGCACACGCGCCACCACCTGATCCTGCACCCCGCGAAAGGTGGAGAAGCCGAAAGTTGTGTGGAGAGTGTCGAAGGTCAGGTCCGGGGGCATTGCCCCTTGCGCCTAGCGCGCCGGGGCGCGCGCGCAAACCTCCCGATCAATCCAGATTGGGCCTTACCCACCGTTCCGCCACTCCCAGATCCATCCCGCGCCGCGCGGCTTAATCCTCCACCTGATCGCGCCCGATCCGGGCTACGCCGAAATACTGGCTCTCAGGGTGAGCGAAATAGAAGCCTGAGACCGCCGCCGTCGGCAGCATGGCCTGGCTTTCGGTCAGGATGAGGCCCGCATTGTCGCCCGCATTCAACAGGTCGAACAGGATCGGCTTGAGCGAGTGGTCCGGGCAGGCCGGGTAGCCGGGTGCCGGGCGGATACCGCGGTATTGTTCGCGGATCAGCGCCTCGTTGGTGAGCTGTTCGCCCGGCGCATAGCCCCATAGCGTGGTCCGGACATGCTGGTGGAGGCATTCGGCCATGGCCTCGGCGAAGCGGTCAGCGAGAGCTTTGAGCAGAATGTCCGAATAATCGTCATGCGCGGCGCGGAACCGTTCGAGGTGCGGTTCGATGCCGTGAATGCCGACCGCGAAGCCGCCGATCCAGTCGCCTGCCGGGTCGATGAAGTCCGCGAGGCAGAAGTTTGCGCGGTCGCGGCTCTTGCGGATCTGCTGGCGCAGGAACGGCAGTCGGATGTGCCGGAAATAGCCGACCGAGGTATCGAGCGCGGGGCTGCCCTTTCCGTCCATCGACATCGGTTCATAGACGATTACGTCATCAGCTTCCCGCGCGCACGGCCAGAAGCCGGCCACTGTGCGGGCGGTGAGCCACTTTTCCGAAATGATCTTCTGCAGCATCTCCTGCGCATCAGCGAACAGCGCGCGGGCGCTCTTGCCGACCACCTCGTCGTCGAGGATCGCGGGATAGACCCCGGCCAGCTCCCAGGCGCGGAAGAAGGGCGTCCAGTCAAAGCAGCTGACGAGATCAGCGAGGTTCCAGTCGTCAAACACATGAACCCCGGGCTTGAGCGGCGGCGGGGCTTTTTCGCTGAGGTCGGCCTTGAACGCGTTGGCGCGCGCATCCTCAAGACTGAGCAGAAGCGAGGCATCCTTGCCCGAGCGCAGGTCGCGGATGTGGGTATATTCGGCAGCGGTGCTGGTGACGAAGCCCGCGGCCTGCGTGTCCGAGAGCAGCTGCGAAGCCACGCCAACCGCGCGGCTGGCGTCGAGCACGTGGATCACCGGGCCATCATAGGCCGGATCGATCCTCAGCGCGGTGTGGACCTTGCTGGTGGTCGCCCCGCCGATCAGCAGCGGAATCTTCATCTGCGCCCGCTTCATTTCCTCGGCGACGGTGACCATCTCGTCGAGCGAGGGCGTAATCAGGCCGGAGAGGCCGATGATGTCGGCATCTTCCTTGCGCGCGGTCTCCAGGATCAGCGACCAGGGCGCCATGACGCCGAGGTCAATCACCTCATAGCCGTTGCACTGGAGTACCACGCCGACGATGTTCTTGCCGATATCGTGGACGTCGCCCTTCACGGTCGCCATCACGATCTTGCCCTTGGGCCGCGCGCCTTCTTCCTTGGCGGCTTCGATGAAGGGGATGAGATGCGCCACGGCCTTTTTCATCACCCGGGCGCTCTTGACCACTTGCGGCAGAAACATCTTGCCCGCGCCGAACAGGTCGCCAACCGTATTCATCCCGGCCATCAACGGGCCTTCGATCACCTCGATGGGGCGGGCGTGAAGCAGGCGTGCTTCCTCGGTATCCTCGACCACGAAAGTGTCGATGCCTTTGACCAGCGCATGTTCCAGCCGGCGCACGACGTCCCAGCCGCGCCATTCCTCGGCCTCTTTTTCGGCCTTGGCGTCAGTGCCCTTGAAACTCTCGGCCAGGGCAATCAGGCGTTCGGTAGCGTCCGGGCGGCGGCACAGGATCACATCCTCGCAGGCCTCGCGCAGCACCGGATCGATCGTGTCGTAGATGTCGATTTGCCCGGCGTTGACAATCGCCATGTCGAGCCCGGCGGCGATCGCGTGATAGAGAAACACCGAGTGCATGGCGCGGCGCACCGGCTCGTTGCCGCGGAAGCTGAACGAGAGGTTGGAGAGCCCGCCCGAAGTATGGACATAAGGGCAGCGCGCCTTGATCTCAGCCACGGCCTCGATGAAATCGAGCGCGTAGCGGTCATGCTCTTCCATGCCGGTGGCGACGGCGAAGATATTGGGATCGAAGATGATGTCTTCGGCCGGGAAGCCCATGCCGGTCAGCAACTTGTATGCCCGCTCGCAGATCTCGACCTTGCGCTCCTTCGTGTCGGCCTGGCCCTTCTCGTCGAAGGCCATGACCACCACGGCAGCGCCATAGTCCATGCATTTGCGGGCATGATCGAGGAACGCTTCCTCGCCTTCCTTCATGCTGATCGAATTGACCACCGGCTTGCCCGGAACGCATTTGATCCCGGCTTCCATCACCTCCCACTTCGAGCTGTCGATCATCACCGGCACCCGCGCGATGTCGGGCTCGGCGGCGATCAGCTTGAGGAAGGTGGTCATCGCCTCGACCGCGTCGAGTAGGCCCTCGTCCATGTTGACGTCGATGATCTGCGCGCCGTTTTCGACCTGCTGGCGCGCGACTTCCACCGCCTTGGCGTAGTCGCCGGCGAGGATCAGCTTCTTGAACGCGGCCGAGCCGGTGACGTTGGTGCGTTCGCCGACATTGACGAAGCGGGCAGAGGCATTGGCACTGGTCATTTCTGTCTCCCTCTCCCCTGAAGGGGAGAGGGAACTATGCCGCCATGGTGAAGGGTTCCAGCCCCGCAAGGCGGGTGGCGGGTTCGATCTGCGGTATCGTTCGCGGCGCCAGGAACTGCGCCGCGCGGCCGATTGCTTCGAGATGCTCAGGCGTGGAGCCGCAGCAGCCGCCGAGGATGTTGACCTGGCCTGCCGCTGCCCATTCGCGCAGCAGTTCAGCGGTCGTCTCCGGCAGCTCATCGTACTGACCGAGCTCGTTGGGCAGGCCTGCGTTTGGATAGACCATCACCAGTGCATCGGCGACTTCCGAGAGCGCCTTCACGTGCGGACGCAGCTGCGCGGCGCCGAATGAGCAGTTGAGTCCGACGGTCAGCGGCCGAGCGTGGCGCACCGCGTGCCAGAAGGCCTCGACCGTATGACCGGAGAGATTGCGTCCCGAAAGGTCGGTCAGCGTCATCGAGAGCATCAGCGGTACTTCCCGGCCCAGCTCGCGCTCAAGCTGACGCACGGCCATGATTGCGGCCTTGGCGTTGAGCGTGTCGAAGATCGTCTCGACCAGGATGAAATCCGATCCGCCTTCGACCAGCGCGGCAGCCTGTTGGTGATAGACTTCGACAAGGAAGTCCCAGTCGATCTCGCGGCAGCCCGGATCGTTGACGTCAGGCGAAAGCGACAGCGTCTTGTTGGTCGGACCTATCGCGCCGGCGACGAACCGCGGCTTCCCGTCCCGGGCGATGAAATCATCCACTGCGCGGCGGGCAATTCGGGCGGCCTCGATATTGATTTCGCGGACCAGGTGCTCTGCGCCGTAGTCTGCCTGGCTGATGCGATTGGCCGAGAAGGTGTTGGTCGAGGTCACATCGGCGCCGACCGCCAGATAGGCACGGGTGATGCGTTCCGGCACGTCCGGGCGGGTCAGCGAGAGAATATCATTGTTGCCGCGCTGGTCGCGCTTGAGGTTGAGGTCACCGGCGAAGTCGCTTTCCGACAGGTTACGGCGCTGGATCTCCGTGCCGAAGGCCCCGTCCATCAGCAAGATGCGCTTGCCCGCTTCGGCGAGCAGCAATTCACGGGGGGTCATGCGGTCTTCTCCAGGGCGTGTGCGGGGACGTTCAGGCGCTGCCCGGTCCAGACCTTGACGGTGAGGGGACTGCCCGGGAGCGTGATCGGCATGCCCGCGCTGAAGCCCGCATCGGTGAGCAATGCCAGCATCTGCTCGTCGGCAAATCCAAGGCGGGCGTGCGCATGCCGGGAGCGCAGTTCCTCCCGGTCGTGTGCGGCAAAATCGACGATTGCCAGCCGCGCACCCGGACGAGCAACGCGCGCCGCCTCGGCCAGTGGCAGGGCCGGATCCTGTGCATAGTGCAGAACCTGGTGGAACAGCACCGTGTCAAAGCTCTGGTCGGCAAATGGCAGCGCGGTGAAATCACCCGGAACCAGTTCGATCCGCTCTGCCGGCAGGTGCTGCAACCGCGCCCGGGCGATGCGCAGCATTTCCGGGTTATTGTCGAGCGCCACGGTTCGCGCCGCCTGGGGGGCGAACAATTCAGCCATGCGCCCCGTCCCAGTGCCGATATCCAGCAACTCGCCCAGCGATGCCTGACCCAGCACCGACCTGAGCGCCGCCTCCACCGGCTCGTCCGCCGCGTGTAGGCTACGCAGCGTGTCCCAATCGGTGGCGTGCCGGGAAAAGTAGCTTTCAGCTGCCTCCTGCCGGGATGCGCGAATCGCGGTCAGATGGCGCCGGTCTTCAGCACAGCGCGCGGCAAAGGCTGCGTCGTCGCGCTCGCCCACGCTCAGCAGGCGCGCCGCCGCGGCGCCGAGTGGAGGCGCGCCGTTTTCGCGGATGGCGCTGCGCAGAAAGACCCAGGCACCTTCCCGGTGCCGCTCCGCCAGCCCGGCGTCGCACAGGATGCGGACGTGGCGGGAAACGCGCGGCTGGCTCTGCCCCAGCACCAGAGCGAGTTCGCCCACGGCCAGTTCCATGTGGGCGAGCAGCCGCATGATGCGGAGCCGGGTCGGGTCGCCGAGTGCGCCGAGAAGGGAATCGATTTTCATAGATTCACCATATAACGATGCCTTTATATAAAGATTTCTTTATATATGGTCAACAGACATCGAGACGCGCGCTCCCGTCCGCGCCGGGCGTTGCATTACCCACGGCGATGATTAGACTGCGTGATCGAGATTCCGCGCGGTCTGCCCGGCTCCGAATGTGTGAAAGGCTGACAATGAAGACTACCGCCCGCTCTGCCCTTGCCGCTCTGGCCGTGCTTGGCCTGTCTGCCTGTGGCAGCTCCGACAAGGCCAGCGAACAAGCCGCCTCCGAAAACGTCGAGATGCCCGCCGAGGAGGCTGTGACCGCAATCGACGACACGGCCACCCCGGTTGCCGACGCTTCGGCCGGTGCGACCGATGCGGCGCCAGCCGAAAGCGATGCCGCGGCTGACGCGGTCGAGGCCGCAACCACGGCCGCCGAAAAGAAGATGTAAGCACCAGACCTGCGCATGCCCGAGTGGGATGCATGGATCGGCCGCGAGGAATCTCGGTCGGACCAGGTCGATGCTGGCCATGCCGCGCGCTGGCTTGCGGCGCTTGATCTGCCAGCACCCGCTGGCGGAGTTCTGCCGCAGGGCTACCATTTGTGCGTCTGCCTTCCTGACACGCCGACAGGGGAGCTAGGAGAAGACGGCCATCCGCTGCGCGATGGAAGTGCGCACAGCTTTCTGCCTCCGGTACCGCCGCCACGCCGTATGTGGGCGGGCAGCACGATGGAGTTCCTTGCCCCCTTGCGCATCGGTGATCCGCTGAGCAGGCGCTCGCGCATCACTTCGATCACCGAGAAGTCCGGCAGTTCCGGCCAGCTCGTCTTCGTGGACGTGGCGCATGAGACCTTCGGGGAGGCAGGCCTTGCGGTGCGCGAGGTCCAGTCTCTGGTCTATCGTGATCCGCCGGCAGCCGGGTCGCCGCCTGCCCCGCCCCCGCCTGGCGAAGCGCGGTTCGATCCGGCGCCTTGGCGGGAGCACCGGTCCATCACGCCGTCGGCCGCCCTGCTGTTTCGATATTCCGCGTTGACCTTCAACACGCACCGGATTCACTACGACTATCCCTATGTCACAGGGATCGAGAACTACCGGGGACTGATAGTCCACGGGCCGCTGATTGCGACGCTCCTGCTGCAGCTTGCGCAGGAAAAGCTGGGGACCAACGCCCTGACGCGCTTCGCGTTCCGCGGCCTCTCGCCGGCCATATGCGGCGAAGAACTGCACCTGGTGATGCGTCCGGAAGGTGACGCCTTCGAACTGGCTGCGTTTGCCAGTGACGGCCGGCAGGTAACCGCAGCCTCAGCCAGCTGCTAAACGCTGACGCAGGCGCTCGATGGCGCCAGTCGGCGCGATCGTGCCATCTCTCCAGCCGTGGTCGAGCCGAACCAGGCGCGCATAGAAACGCTCCGTGATTGCTATCAGTTCGCAGATCCTCGGGTCCAGCAAGCTCGTCCGCGCGGGATCCGCCGGCGGATAGTCAGGCACCAGGCGGCCGTGACGACGCAGCTGGAACTCCGAAAGCTCCCCTGAGAAGTAAGCGCGGTGATTAAGCAGCCAGGCGATGGCGTGCATCATCCGCGTGGTGGTGCGCAGCGCCTCGCACGACAGCGCGATACGCGCAGCGCTTTCGGAGTGCCCGGCTTCGTCGAGCCGGCCCGAGAGATCGAACGCGGCGCGCACTTCGTCCGCCAGGACCAGTGCCTCGCAATAAAGGCTTTCGACGATGCGCGGATTGAGGTTGGCAGGCGTTGACATGCAGAGATGCTTAGGCCCGCCCATTTACGGCACGCAACCATAGTTAAGTGTCATTCCCCCGCCGATTTCGGGACTGTCCGGTTCCGGTACGGTCCGCCGCTGACCCGGAACGGGCAAATGCCTGATATTGCTGAATCTGCTCAGGCGATGATGTCGGGGATAAGGTAATCCTCGATCAGAGAAATCTGGTCTCGCAGCTTGAGCTTGCGCTTCTTGAGGCGAGCGATCTGGAGCTGATCGGTCGCTCCCGCCGCAGTGAGCGCGTCAATCGCGGCATCGAGATCACGGTGGTCGATACGGAGCAACTCCAGCCGCTTGCGCATTTCCTCTTCATTCACGCCAGCGGTTCCTCAAGCTTCCATTCCGCCCTGCGCGACCCGTCCGGTGGCGCCTCGCCGCACAGGGGCGATGGTCCACCGGGTTTGGCCTGCATTGGCACTTCGCAAGATACGGTGATTATGCTTCCATGACAATCGCGCCGGTTCGATCATGCTTCGAGTCGGGGAGACAACCGGCGATGCGTCCTGCCGTTTTGCAAGCAACGGCCAAGCTGAAGGAGGCGCTCCTATGGAGGCCACGCATGTCAATTCGCTGCAACTCAAGCACGAAGGCCTTGAGCGGAAAATCCAGTAAGAGTTGAATCGACCTTTGCCTGACATCGTGACGATCCAGGCACTCAAGAAGCGCAAGCTCATGATCAAGGACGTGCTTACGCAGCTTTGACGCCGCTTCTTCCCGCATAGCATTGCACAGACATGCGTCGGGCTTGCCGCTGGCGGGCCAGTGACCTAGCTATGCGCAATGGACAGGGAAGCCGTCGTTTCAGCTCGCAAGATCTTGACCCGCCTTCACGATGTGATGGCCTCGCGCAGTCACGCCCAGGCGAAGCTGAATACGGTGGTGGAGGTAATCGGCGGCGGCCTCGATAGCGAAGTCTGCTCGATCTACCTCCTGCGCGAAGGAATGCTGGAGCTGTTCGCGACGCGCGGGCTGGCTCAGGAGGCAGTCCACGTCACGCGGATGGCGATTGGCGAAGGTCTGGTCGGCACGATCGCTTCCAACGCCGAGACGCTCAACCTTGCGGAAGCAACGGCTCACCCGGACTTTTCGTACCGGCCGGAAACCGGTGAGGACAAATATCATTCCTTTGCCGGCGTGCCGATCGTCCGCCGCGAACGCGCCGTGGGGGTGCTTTGCGTTCAGCACGCCGACCCGCGCCGGTATGAGGAAGTCGAGATCGAGGCGCTGCAAACCGTGGCGATGGTGCTGTCCGAACTGATCACCAACGCGGGCCTCGTCGACGAGGACGAGGGGCTCATTGCCGGCGTCCAGCACACCGGCCCGGAACAGCTGCTCGGGCTCACGCTGGTCAAGGGCCTGGCGGCGGGACAAGCAGTGTTCCACCAGCCGCGGGTGACAATCCAGCATGTCGTCGCCGAGGATACCGAAGCCGAACGCCAGCGCGTTTACATGGCCTTCGACAAGATGCGCGAGCAGATCGACCGGATGGCGGCGCAGGCCGAGTTCGGCGTTGGGGGCGAGCACGATGAAGTGCTCGAGACGTACAAGATGTTTGCCTACGACGAAGGCTGGAGCCGCCGCATCAACGAGGCGATCGATTCCGGGCTGACCGCCGAGGCGGCGATCGAGCGCGTCCAGCAACGCACCCGGATGCGCATGCGCCAGATCGACGACCCGCTGCTGGCTGACCGGATGCACGATCTGGAGGACCTTTCCAACCGACTGCTGCGAATCGTTTCCGGCCAGCTCGGCACCGCCGCCTCGATGGGTCTGCGCAATGACGCGATCCTTATCGCGCGCAATCTCGGTCCGGCGGAGCTGCTGGAATATGACCGGCGTCGCCTCAAGGGCGTGATCCTCGAAGAGGGATCGCTCACCGCGCATGTGGTGATCGTGGCGCGCGCCATGGGGGTGCCCGTACTCGGCCGGGTGCGCTCATTACGCGGCGTGATCCGCGAGGGCGACATGCTGCTGCTCGATGCCGACCAGGCGCTCGTCCAGATCCGGCCGACGCAGGGCACCATCGAAGCCTTCGACACCCGCTTTGCCCGCAATCGCCAACGCCAGGCGGTTTACGCCCAGCTGCGCGATGTCGAGCCGTTCACGCGCGACGGCACGCGCATCACGGTCATGATCAACGCCGGGCTGCGCGACGACATGCCTAATCTGGCGCTGACCGGGGCGGACGGGGTCGGACTGTTCCGGACCGAATTCCAGTTCCTCGTCTCCGCCACCCTGCCCGCACGCGAACGTCAGACCCGGCTTTACCGCGACGTGCTGGAGGCAGCTGGCGACAAGCCGGTGGTATTCCGGACCGTCGACATCGGCGGCGACAAGGTATTGCCGTACCTGCGTCATAACGATGGCGAGCAGGAGGAAAATCCGGCGATGGGCTGGCGCGCACTGCGCGTGGCGCTGGAGCGTGATGGATTGCTCAAGGTCCAGGCGCGCGCCCTGATCGAGGCGGCGGCCGGCCGCACGCTCAACGTCATGTTCCCGATGGTCTCCGAACCGTGGGAGTTCGATGCCGCCCGCGACGTGTTCGAATCCCAGCTGAAATTCCTTAAAGGACAGAAGAAGGTCCTGCCCGAAGCGATCCGTTATGGCGCGATGCTGGAAGTGCCGGCCCTGGCCGAGATGATCGACGTCATCGCACCGCGGCTTTCGTTTCTGTCAATCGGCACCAATGACCTGACCCAGTTCCTGTTTGCCGCCGACCGCTCCAACCCCAAGCTGGCGGAGCGTTACGACTGGCTCAGCCCGTCGATCATGCGCTTCATCCGGCGGATCGTCACCAGCACCGCTGGTCATGACATCGACGTGACCGTTTGCGGTGAAATGGGCGGACGGCAACTCGAAGCGCTTGCCCTGATAGGTGTCGGTATCCGGCGCTTATCCATCACGCCGGCGGCGGTCGGGCCGACCAAGGAACTGGTTAGCAAGGTCGATATTACAGAGATATCAGACGCCATGGCGGGCTGGTTAGCCACTCCGCCAAAGAACCTGCGGGCGACTTTGCACGAGTGGGCTTCGTCCCGGGGCCTACCGGTCGATTGATCGCCGTCCCGCATCTGGGGCACTCCGTCGCGGGTACCGACGGCTTTACCCGTAACCGCATTGACTTTGTGCAATTTTAACCGTTGAACTCCGCCAACAATCACGGCGTTCCGGGAAGCAAATGGCCGATTTGGGCACTACTGAACTTGAACTCGACGGCAGCGGAGCAAGGCTCCGCAGGGCGCGGGAAGCGGCTGGCCTAAGCGTTTCCGACGTGTCAGCGCAAACCAAGATTCCCGAACGCCTGATCGCTGCGATTGAAGACGGCAATTTCGCCGCGCTTCCCGCCCGGGCTTATGCCGTTGGATTCTCGCGCAGCATCGCGCGGCTGGTCGGCCTTGACGAGAAAGAGATCACCAAGACGGTGCGAGCCGAGATCGACGGGGTCTCTGGTGAGGACAGCACCGCCACCCCTACTTTCGAGCCGGGCGATCCCGCGCGGGTGCCCAGCTCCGGTCTGGCGTGGCTGGCCGGACTCCTTGCCCTGGCTGTGGTCATCGCCGTGGCGCTATATTGGCGCAGTTACTATGCGCCGGCACAAACCCTGCCCTCGCTCGCCCCGGCAGAAACGCCGGCGGCACCTGGTTTGCCGGCCGCCGCGTCCGCCCCGACGACAGTCCCCGCACCTGCAGCCAATGATGCCGTCGTGTTTACGGCAACCGCACCCGGTGTCTGGGTCAAGTTCTACGATGCCAACGGTGTGCAGATGCTGCAAAAGCAACTAGCGGTCGGCGAAAGCTACACGGTGCCTCAGGCAGCTCCGGGCCCGATGATCTGGACGGCCCGGCCCGAGGCGCTGTCCATAACGATTGGCGGCCAGCCCGTTCCTCCGCTGGCTGATCGGCAAGTTACGCTCAAGGACGTTCCCGTCGATGCTGCCGCCTTGCTTGCGCGTGGCGCCGCACCCGCGCCGGTTGCACCAGCACCAAGGGCCCAGCCCAATCGGCCCCGCGCTTTGACCGCCGCTCCGGCGGCGCCCGCGCCAACTCCCCCATCAGCTGATGCTCCCACTCCATCATCACAGCAACCTTCCACCGTTTCCGACTGACGCAATCTCGACAGTGAGGGCCCGCTGCGGCAATCAGCAAGCGCGCATTCATCGCCTCAGTGACATGCGGTGCGAGCGGTGCGCAGACCGACAGAGACAAGAAAAGGCAGTCTATGAAAGTCATCCATCGCTCCGGCGCCCGCCTCCGGCTGGTGCTTGCCGGGTTGCTGGCGACAACGGCGGTTCCGACCCTCGCCCAGGATACCATCGCGGAAGCGCGTCTCCGCCGGATCGAGGCCGAGGTTCGCGCTCTGCAAGGAACCGTGTTTCCTGGCAACGGCAAAGTCTTCACGCCACAATCGAGCCCCGCAGCGACCACGACCACGATCGCGGGCACGCCCGCGACTACTCCGGTTACCGACCTGCTCGCGCGCATGGATGCGCTCGAAGCCCAACTGGCGCGGCTGACCGCACAGGCCGAAGAGAACGCCAACCGGTTGCGCCAGGTTGAGACCAGGCTTGGCACCAGTGCGGCTACCGATCCCGGAGCCCCGATTGCTCCGGCAGTTGCGGCCACGCCAGCCGCTCCTGCCACCGATGCGACGGTGACCGCCACGAACCTTGGAGCGATGAGCGGCGGAGCTTCCGTCCCGAAGCCGGTCGCCGTCGTTCCCACGCCTGCCCCCAGCCCGGTGCCTGCCGCGGCCGCCCCCAAGCCTGCTGCGCCTGCAGCCGCCCGGCCGGCAGTCACGCGCCCGGCCGCACCCCCCGCTTCTCGTGTGGCTGCGGTGCGAGCTATCGTGAAGCCGCAGACCGCCGATGCCGGCGATGATGAGTACAGCTACGGCTACCGGCTTTGGGAGGCCAAGTTCTACCCCGAAGCACAGCAGCAATTGCAGCTCTACCTGACCAAGTATCCTCGCCATGCCCGCACCAGTTTCGCGCGTAATCTGCTCGGACGGGCGTTCCTCGACGATGGCAAGCCGCGGGAGGCGGCGACGTGGTTCCTGCAGAACTATCAGAACGAAAAGCGAGGAGATCGCGCGCCGGACAGCTTGCTCTATCTGGCCGAGGCGATGGGGCAACTCAAGGACACCAACCGGGCCTGCATCGCGCTTGCTGAATTCAGCGATACCTATCCCCGCGAAGTGGCAGGACGGCTGAAGGCGCAGTTCGATGCGACACGCGCAAAGGTGAAGTGCAATTGATACGCCTTGGGCACCCGATCCGCAGCTGACAGCGCGCTTCGCGGCCGCCCTCGACCGGCTGATCCCTAAAGGCGCGGGCCAGCTTGGGATCGCGGTCTCGGGCGGGCCGGATAGCCTGGCCTTGCTGCTGCTGGCGAATGCCGCACGTCCCGGCGCGATCGCCGCCGCGACGGTGGATCACGGCCTTCGAGCCGAAAGCACGCAGGAAGCGGAAATGGTCGCGGCGGTCTGTGCCGG
The DNA here is from genome assembly GCA_947472735.1 of Sphingomonadaceae bacterium. Classification (GTDB taxonomy): domain Bacteria; phylum Pseudomonadota; class Alphaproteobacteria; order Sphingomonadales; family Sphingomonadaceae; genus Novosphingobium. Next base: position 23,602 of record CANJBY010000001.1, read on the forward strand.
GCTTGGCGTTCCGCATGAAATTCTGGTCGTCCAGGTCGCTGCGGGCAATCTCCAGTCTGAAGCGCGGGCGGCGCGTTACGCCGCATTGGCCGCGTGGATGGAGCGGAGCGGAATTGCGGCCCTTGCCACCGGGCATCATGCCGACGATCAGGCGGAGACGCTGCTGATGCGGCTCAACCGAGCCAGCGGTGTGGCCGGACTGGCAGGCGTCCGCGCGCGCGGTCAGGTGCCGGGAACACGATATCCACTGCTGCGTCCGCTACTCGATTGGCGGCGCACCGAGCTGCTGCCCCTCGTTGTTTCCGCTGGCCTGTCCGCCGCAGAGGATCCTTCCAACCAGGCTGACCGCTTCGATCGCGTGCGCATCCGCAAGGCGTTGGCCGAGGCGGACTGGCTTGACGTTCCGGCCCTGGCAGAAAGTGCCGCGCATCTCGCCGAGGCAGATGCCGCACTGGATTGGGCGACCGCTCGCGAGTGGAAGGAACAAGTCCAGCGCCAGCCGGCAGGGCTGATCTACCGGCCGCAGGCACCGCGCGCCGTAGCGCTGCGGGTCATCTCGAGAATCGTGACCGAACTGGGCGGGGAAGCACCGCGCGGTGCTGCGATAGCGCGGGTGTTTGACAGTCTGCTGGCGCGCCAGCCGGCGTCAATCGGGGAACTCGTCGCGCGCCCGCTGCCCGACGGCTGGAGCTTTATTGCGGCGCCAAAGCGACGCTCAACTGCTGGCGAGTGAGTCTCCGACGCCGATCGTCTTGCCCCGCGTGATGTATACCTTGTCGCCGGTTTTCGTTACGCCATAGAGGCGCTTGGCAAAAGCCAGCGGTGTGCCCACGCAGCCATGGCTGGCGTAACCGTTCTGCACCGATGTCGCATGGATGGTAATGCCGTCATTCGTCAGACGCTGCATGTAAGGCATGGGCGCATCGTAGATGTTCGATACATGATCGACCGCTTTTCCCATGATCGGGAACACCCCAAGCGGGGTCGGCTTTTCCTGAGTGCCGAGCAGCACGGCGGTAGCGCCGATTTCATACCCGCCACGGAAAACCGAAAGCACGCGGGCATCGAGATCGACCGTTATGACAATGGGGCCGGCGGGAGCACCGGCTTCGTCCCAGTGCCATTCCCCGTACTTGATCGGCCCGCTGATCGGCAGCACGCGCTTGATGACGAAGTGATCCTCCGCCGGTGCAGTGCGCGGCGCGGGAGCGATCGCAGCGCGATCAACAACGAGCGACTTGCTGCTCGCTACCTGGGGGACATTCTTCGCGGGCGTGCCGGCGAGCCAGGTTCCGCCTGCCCACAGGATAACCCCTGCGAGAGCGCCACCGCAAGCTGCCAGCACGAACGGAATTGCCTTCATCAACCTTCCCCGCGATCGTTCAGGCTGCACCTTCTCCGGAAACAGCGACAAGGCCAGCGTATTCTCGGTTGCGTTCCAGCTCGGGACCAGCGACCGGCAATTGCTTACCAAGGTGCGCTTCTTCAATCAGGCGGGCATAGCGCGCAATCATTTCATTCTTGGTAAAGCGCTTCACCCGCTCGCGGCCGGCGGCGCGCATGGCCTCGCGCCGTGCGGGATCGGCGATCAGTTCAGCGATCGCCTTGGCCATCGCGTCCACGTCGTCGACCGGAACGATCTCACCGCTCACCCCCGGCTCGATCACATCGCGCGGTCCATAGGAGCAGTCCGTCAGCAGCAGCGGCGCACCTGCCGCCAAGGCCTCGGCGGCAACGGTCGGGAAGCCTTCCCAGCGAGAGGACAAGACGAACAGTTCCGCACGCGCCATCCAGGCATAGGGGTTGGCGACGAACCCGATGAAGCGGACATATTCCCCGACGCCAAGCTGCGCCGCCAGTCGGTGCAGCTCGTTGATCTTGGTGCCCTTGCCCAGGATGACCAGCGCGTGGTCGCGCCAGATGCCGCTGGCGGCAAACGCGCGGATCAGCGTCTCGTGGGCCTTCTGGTGTTCCAGCCGGCCCGCCGAGAGGATGAACGGTCGCTTCGGGGCGCCGGGCAACGGGCCGCCGGCATCCCTGGCAATGGCCGGAACATCGATCGGGTTGTTGATCATCCGCGTGCGCTCGGGCTTGAGCCCGAGAATGCGGATCAACCCGGCGGCCATGTCGCTCGAATTGCACAGTGTCCGGTCGGCGCGGCGGTAAGCCCGGCGGGTGAGCCACAGCGAGAGCCGCTTGACGCTGTCATTCGGCGATTCGTCGTCCGCCACGGCCAGCACGTTGTTGCCTTCGCGGGCGATCCAGAACGGGCGCTTGCGCAGCCCCATCAGCGCCAGCCAGGTGAGAATCGCGGTACCCTTGAGGAAGCTCATCACCACATCAGGCTGTTCGGCCTGGATCATGCGGCGGAAGGCCAGCGGACCGTGCATGCAATCACCAACAATGTATTGGCCCCCTGGCGCCTCTGCCAGTGCGAAAAGATTATGGCAAGTATGGGGCAGTGAGCAGTAAAACTACCGAGCTAGCCGTGTGCTCCAAACTCGCAGGCAATCGCGGTGGTAATCCGCAGGCACAGCGTCTGGGCCATCGCAATCGGCTCGATGAAGTCGCGGTGGATCGCCGCATAGCCGGTCGCCCCCTCGTCGGGATAATCAGTAGGCTCGGCCACCGTGAAATCCCCGATGCCCGGCGCGATAACCGGGAATGCGCGTCGCAGCTGGGCCACGGCCTCGTCGATGCGCAGGGTGAAAACCATCTCCAGCACGTCGTCGCGGCTGATGTCGTTGGCGCGGCTGAACGCCGGGATCAGCACCGCGCGCAGGAACATGTGCTGGAGCAGCGCCAGCCGGATTGCGTGGAGCACGCCGAGCGAACGACGAACGTGCTCGCGGTCAGAGCGGGGTGCTTCGTCCGGGATCAGATCGAGCAGGCGGTGCAGCTTCACCGCATCGACCCGCAGTTCGCTGGCCAGGCGCCGGAACACGCCGGCGCGATCGTCGCTGGTGAGATATTCGGCCAGCGCCAGACACCCTTGTTCGATCGTCCGTTCGTCCCCGCGATAGGGCCGGCTTGCCCAATAGGCCGAATTGAACAACTCCCCATAGGCGGCGACGGTCTTGATCGAGGCCAGCGCGTTGGCCGCACGAACCAGCCGCACGAGCTGCCGGCCACGGGCACTTTCGTGCAGGAGACCGGCCAGCTCTTCGACATTGCCATCGGCGGCAGTTCCGAACCCGGCGATCACGTTCACGGGATAACCCAGCTGCTGCAGCACCGCATTGTGCGGAATTGCACGGATCTGGCGCAGGCTCATTTCGCGGTCGGCGGCAAGGTCCGACTGGCGGCGCGACTTGCGGCTGCCGGTATCGTTCAGCATTCCCAGCCCGAAAGCCGTGACCGCGCGAGGATAGGTCCGCCCGGTCAGGTAGGCCTGCTGAACCCGGCGGATCGCGCGGTAGAAATCGAGACTGAGATCGGTGCGGCGATAGAAGGGGTCCGGTGGCGCGTTGGTGTCGGTCTCCGCCGGTGCCAGTTCGACGAACCGCGCGAGCGTGGCCAGTGCCAGTTCTGGGGATCCGAAGAACAAATAGCCATCGCCGCCCTGGAAGCTGACTTCAGGTTCGAGCGCGATCCGTGCCCGCAGGAAGCGCCGCCTGGCCCAGGGTGAGAGCGGCCAGGACAGCCGGTCGGCAAAGCTCTCCGGGTGCGAACCGCGGCCCATGCTCTCCCCGTGGGTGTTGAAGATCAGCGCGGCGAGGCCGGACAAGCCGTTGGTCGCCATGGCATCGCACAACCGGCCCTGGAGCCGTTCGATCGCGAGCGCTGCGGGGATCTGGCCGACAAAACGCCCGGCGTCAGAAAAGCCGGTCTGGATGGCCACGCGCCCGCGCCGGCGAGCGTAAGACTGGTAGGCCGGCTCAGCCAACAGCGCATCGAGGAACCGACCGCCGTGCTCCAACGCGCTTTCGGTTTCGAACAGGGGCGAGACGTCGACCTTGTCGGCCAGCCCGAACAGTTCGGCGAAATAGAGCGCGGCGAGCACGGTGGTCGGCTGCTCGCATTCCGCCACGAGCATGCGGATCGGGGTGTCGGCATCGACGTGCCGCAGGATCTGCGCCATGGCGAGAAACTGGCGCACCGCGGTGCTGTTCTCGATCGCCAGTGCGGCGAAGTTGGAGCGCAGTGGCCGGGCCTCGGCCAGCAGCTCGCGCATCCGAACCAGCGCAGCCTGGCTGGCGAGATCAAGCTTGCCCTCGGGGTCGATCCGGCGCCGGATCGCGTTTTGCAGTTGGGCGCTGTTCACCCGGAAATGGATCCAGCCCATGCCGAGTCCATCGGCCCGCATCGCCGCAGCGGCGACCAGTAGCTTGAGAGCCATTTCGTTGTCACTCTCGCCGGCCAGCTGTTCCAGCTCGGCAATGATCGGAAGGAGGCTGACAAGCTTGTCAGGATGGTCGGCGGTCAGGCTATTGGCCGCTGCGGACAGCTCAGCCGGGTCGGCCAGGCTGTCGCTGAACAGAGCCGCCATTTCGGCGGCATGGCTGCCGGCGGAGGCGAGCCGGGCGGCGATTTGCGGCGCGGCGTCCAGCGCGGCGGCGTAGAGCCCGAGGCGGCGGGCTTTCTCCGCCAGCCGATAGCTGAGCGAGGTATGCCAGCCGATGTCGGTGCGACCGTCCATGTCGTAACCAACCCAAGTGGCGAAGCGGAACGGCATGGGCTTCAGCTCGCGCCAGCGCTTGGGCCATTTTTGACGCGCCTGAACAAACAGTTCGGCGGTAAAGGCGTCGCGAGCGACTTGCGCACGGGCCAGCGCGTCCATTGCCTCTTCATGCTCGTACTCGAGCGTGATCGTGTCGCGCTCGGCCGGGGCGGCGCAGACGGTCGCGCCCGCAATTTCTCCGCTCGATGCGGCCGCAGCGACTGCCGCCGATTGCGCGCGCGAAAGCAGGAAAGTTGGGTGTGCGGTGAACACGACGTGCGCCAGCGGGTTGCGCCAGCGCGCGGCGAATTCCGCGAAGTCGCCGGTATCGGCGCGAGCGCGCACTGTCGTGCGGTTGACCTCAGGCGCCATCGGCGCGACCAGCCGGTGAAGCCGCCGGGCCCGGGCTTGAAGACCCTCGCATTCGAGTTCGGCGACCAAGCCCGAGATCGCATCGAGCGAAAGCGCGCCATCCTCCAAATTTCGCGACAGTTCCAGGCCGAGCTGGAAAACCGGGTTGAACAGGGGCGTTTCGCGCGTCCGTTCGTGCAGGTCCTGCAGGCGTGCTTCGAGGGATGCTATGTCTGTCATCGTCTCACTCCCTTGGGGAAGCGGCATCCTCTGCCGACCAGCTTATCCCTGTGCAGCTCAACGCGCCAGTGCCGTAGCAAGGCGCGCCGCCGCCAGGATTGCTGCTGGATCAGGCGGCCCCTTCGGCACCATCCATGAACCGCCGACGCACAGGACGGCGTTCAGCGCCAGCCATTCAGGGGCACTGGCAAGGGTGATACCACCGGTTGGACAGAACCGGGCCATCCCGAACGGCGCAGCAAGCGCCTTGAGTGCGGCAATCCCGCCGGAGGCTTCCGCCGGGAAGAACTTGAAATGGGTAAGGCCCAGATCGAGTCCGCGCATGATGTCGCCGGCGTTGGCCGTGCCGGGCAGGAAAGGGACTTGCGAGGCAATCGCCGCTCGGCCCAATGCATCGGTCAGGCCCGGCGAGACGATGAACTCGGCCCCCGCTTCCAGCGCCGCGTCGAGATCGCGGGGATTGAGGACCGTCCCCGCCCCCACCACGGCGCCCGGGACTTGCTTCATCGCCTTTATCGCGTCGAGCGCGCAGGCGGTGCGCAGGGTGACTTCCAGCGCCGGCAGCCCGCCCGCGACCAGCGCTTGGGCGATCGGCACGGCCTGGGCCAGATCGTCGATCACCAGCACGGGGATCACCGGGGCTAGCCGCATCACGGCTTCGGGACTGGTCATCGGGCATGCTCCAGAGCAAAGGCCGCCGCAGCACCGAACAGCCCGGGCTGGGGATGGGTTATCAGCTTGACCGGCATCGCTTCCATCCGCGTCCGGTAGCGCCCCTTGGCGCAGAAGCGGGCATGGAAGGCGCTGGCCGGCAGGCGGGCGCGCAGCCGGTTCGTCAGTCCGCCGGTCAGCACGACGCCCAGCGCACCGTGAGCCAGGGAAAGATCGCCGACCGCCGCACCGTAACTGGCGAGGAACAGCGCGAGCGCATCCACTGCCGGACGGTCCGAACCGTCAATCGCGGCCTGCCACAGCTCCGCATCGCTGCGGGTATCGGCCGGATGGAAGGTGCGCAGAATGTCGCCAAGGCCGGGACCGGAGACCACCCGCTCGATCGAGCAGCGGCCGTGCCGCAAGGACAGGCGATGGCACACCTGCTGCTCGCGCTGATCGAGCGGGGCATAGTGGACATGCGCGCCCTCTGTCTCGAGCACGACCACGTCGTCGCCGCGCCGTTGCAGCACCGCAACGCCAAGGCCAGTCCCGGGACCGAGCACCGAAATCGCGCCTAGCCCGGCGAGCGGAATGTCGGGGCCGCAGAGATGCATGAGATGCTCTTCGTCCAGCGCATGGGCGGCATGGGCCATCGCACCGAAATCATTGAGCAGCAGTATGCGGTCCAACCTCAGTTCGTCCCCGATCGTCGCCGGGTCGACTACCCAATTCGAATTGATGAAACGCACTGGTCCGCCCGTTACCGGGCCAGCAAGGCCAAACGCCGCATCGCGCGGCAGAGCCATCCCACTACGCGCTGCGAACGCGTGCGTGGCATCGGCGAGACCGGTGAACTCGGCGGCCGGCAGGACCATCGGCTTGCCCAGCGCGACGACTTGACCATGTTCGATCTCAGCGAGCGCAAAGCGAGCGTTGGTGCCGCCGATATCGCCGACGAGGATCGTCTTCACAGTCCGGCCGTGGCCAGCATGGCCGACCCGCCCTGCTCCGCCCCATCAGCGCCATGGCGCAGCATGGCGAATAGCTCGCGTCCCATACCGGCGACAAACGGCGGAGCCGGCGCTGCTTCGCGGCCGGCGAGGTCGGCTAGCACCGACAGCGTACCCTCGACGGCGCAGAGGCGTACCATGTCACCGTCGCGCAGCAGCGCGAGCGCGCCCCCGCCGAGCGCCTCGGGAGTCACGTGGATCGCAGCCGGAACCTTGCCCGATGCGCCTGACATGCGCCCGTCGGTCACCAAGGCGACCTTGAAACCGCGATCCTGCAGCACGCCGAGTGGCGGGGTGAGTTTGTGCAGCTCGGGCATGCCATTCGCGCGCGGGCCCTGGAAGCGCACCACCACGATCACGTCGCGGTCTAGCTCACCGGCCTTGAACGCCTCCTGCACCGCTTCCTGGGTATCGAACACCCGGCACGGCGCTTCGACCGTCCAGCGCGCCGGATCGACCGCACTGGTCTTGAAAGTTGCGCGCCCCAAATTGCCCTGGACCAGCCGCAACCCGCCGTCGGCCTGGAATGGCGCGGAGGCTGGGCGAAGCATTTCAGGATCGCCGCTTTCCACTGGAGCATGGCGCCAGACCAGCGCCTCTCCTTCCAGCGCCGGCTCCTGAGCATAGGCCGCCATACCGCGCGGATCGATCGTCAGAATGTCGCCATGCGCCAGCCCCGTGCCCAGCAACTCGCGCACGACATAGCTTGTGCCGCCCGCTGCCTGGAAGTGGTTCACGTCGCCCGAACCATTGGGATAGACCCGCGCCAGCAGGGGCACGACGGCGGACAGATCGTCGATGTCCGTCCAGTCGAGGGTGATGCCGGCAGCGCGGGCCATGGCGGGAAGATGTATCGCGTGGTTGGTCGATCCCCCCGTCGCCAGCAGGCCAACCACCGCGTTGACAATCGCTTTCTCGTCGACGACCCGGGCCATCGGGCGGTAGTCCCCGCCCTCGCGGGTGATTGCGGCAAGGCGATGGACCGCGGCCCGGGTCAGCTGGCCGCGCAGCGCAGTTCCGGGCGGAACGAAGGCCGCCCCCGGCACGTGAAGCCCCATCATCTCCATCATCATCTGGTTGGAATTGGCGGTGCCGTAGAAGGTGCAGGTGCCGGGAGCGTGATAACTCTTCATCTCGCTTTCGAGCAGCTCGGCGCGGGTGGCCTTGCCTTCGGTGTAGAGCTGGCGGACCTTCTGCTTGTCCTTGTTGGCAATACCCGAAGGCATTGGCCCGCCGGGCACGAGCACGGCTGGCAAGTGCCCAAAGCGCAAGGCGCCCATCACCAGCCCGGGCACGATCTTATCGCAGATGCCGAGCAGGGCCATGCCGTCAAACATCGCGTGACTAAGCGCTACGGCAGTGGACAGCGCGATCACGTCGCGGCTGAACAGCGAGAGCTCCATGCCGTCGAAGCCCTGAGTTACCCCGTCGCACATCGCGGGCACCCCGCCCGCGACTTGCGCCGTCGCGCCTACTTCGCGCGCATAGAGCTTCATCGCCTCGGGGTAGCGGCCATAGGGCTGGTGGGCCGAAAGCATGTCGTTGTAAGCGGTGACGATGCCGATGTTGCGGGCGCCGGCAAAGGCGATCGCGGACTTGTCCTCTCCAGCAGCGGCAAAACCGTGGGCGAGGTTGGAGCAGCCGAGGAAACCCCGGTTGCCGTGCTTCTCACCCTCGCGCTCCATCAGCTCGAGATAGCGGGTGCGGCCGGGCTTCGACTTCTCGATGATCCGCGCGGTTACGCGTTCGACCACGGGGTGAAGACTACTCATGCCAGGTCACTCCATCACGCTCGGCCAGCGCGATTGCTGCGCTGGGGCCCCAGCTGCCCGCGGTGTAACTGCGAGGGAGCAGCCCATGCTCCTTCCAGCTGGCGCGGATGGCGTCGATCCAATCCCATTGCGCTTCCACCTCGTCACGCCGCACGAACAGGGTCTGGTCACCCTCGATCAGGTCGAGCAACAGGCGTTCGTAAGCGATCCGCCGGGTTGGCCCGGCAAAGGCATCCGGCATGGTGATGTCGAGCGGGACCGAGCGCAAGCGGATCCCTTCCCGATCGAGACCCGGCACTTTCGCCATCAGCGAGAGGCTGATATTTTCCTCGGGCTGGATGCCGATCACCAGCCGATTGGGCACGGTGCGCGCACCCCGCCCGGCGAAGATCGAATGCGGGACGTGGCGAAACTGGACCACGATCTCGGTGCAGCGTTCGGGCAGGCGCTTGCCGGTGCGCAGGTAGAAGGGCACACCCTTCCAGCGCCAGTTATCGAGGTGTGCCTTGATCGCGACGAAAGTCTCGGTGTCGGAAACCTTGCCGAGTTCTTCGTCGTATCCCGGCACCGGCTTCCCGGCGATCGCCCCGGCGCGGTACTGGCCGATCACGCTTTCGTCCGGAGCGATCAGGCGCAGCGCGCGCAGCACCTTGACCTTCTCGTCGCGGATCGCGGTGGCGTTGTAATTGGCTGGCGGCTCCATCGCCACCAGCGCGAGCAGCTGGAGCATATGGTTCTGGACCATGTCACGCAGCGCGCCGGCACCGTCGTAGAAACCGACCCTGCCTTCGAGGCCCACGGTTTCTGCGACGGTAATCTGGACATGGTCGATATGGGCCGCGTTCCACAGCGGCTCGAACATGATGTTGGCAAAGCGCAGCGCCAGCAGATTCTGGACGGTTTCCTTGCCGAGGTAATGGTCGATCCGGAATATCCGCTCTTCGGGGAAGGCCCGCGAAACAGCGTCGTTGATGTGGCGGCTGGTCTCCAGATCGGTGCCGAGGGGCTTTTCGAGACCGATCCGGCTCAGTTCTCCTGCCAGACCGCTGGCAGCAAGGCCGGCGATGGTGGCCTCGAACAAGGCGGGCGCAGTCGACAGGAAAATCGACAAGCCCTGATCTACCGTACCCACCTTGGCAGCCAGCCGGGCAAAGCCGTCGGTGTCGTTGGCGTCGAGCGGCTGGTAGTGCAGCCGGTTCAGGAAGGTCGCCATGCCGCCGCGCCGATCGGCTGGCATGAACTTCTCCAGCGCCTCACGCGCGAAGTTGCGATAGGCTGCATCGTCAAACGGATGGCGCGCGGTGCCGATGATCTCAAGGTCTTCTGCAACGAGCCCGTCCGCGTGCAGCGCACAGAGCGATGGCAGCAGCATCCGCTGGGCGAGATCGCCGGTGGCGCCGAACAGCAGCAGACGGTTGGCGGTGAAACTCAAGGGCTTTCTCCCGCAGGGGCTGTCGTTACGGCAACGCCGCTTCGGCGAGGCGGTAACCCTAGCTGGCTTTGCGCACCAGCGGCAAGGCCGATGCTGCAGGCGCGAATACGATTGCGCCGGGCGTGGCGATGGTTATCCATTCGAGAAACAGGAGAGTCGCATGAAGAGACTGCTTGTCGTCGCCCTCGCCTCGGCGCTGCTGGCTCCACCCGTCTACGGAAAGGTGGCCGCCTCCCCGCAGGCGGAGGAGCAGGCGCTCGGGCTTGCCCGGGAGATCATGGCGATGCGCTCGGTCGCGGGGCCGGACAACCGCACGAGTGACGTGGCCCGGGCGATAAAGGCGGCGCTGGTTGCCGGCGGCTGGGCCGATGGCGACGTCGAGATAACATCTCACAAGGATACTGCCTGGCTCGTCGCCACCTGGCGGGGGAGCGATCCTTCGCTCAAGCCGCTGGTGCTTTCGGGCCACATGGACGTGGTGGAAGCAAAGCGCGAGGACTGGCAGCGCGATCCCTTCGTCCCGGTGGTCGAGAACGGCTACCTCTATGGCCGCGGGGCCACCGACATGAAGCTTGACGACGCGATTGTCGCCGCGTCGCTGATCGAACTGCGTCGGCAGGGGTATCGGCCAAAACGCTCGATCGTCCTGGCGTTGTCGGGCGACGAGGAAACCGCGATGGAGACCAGCCAACTGATCGCCAGTCGCTTCGCCGACGCATTCATGGTGCTCAATGCCGACAGCGATGCCAACGGCGTGCTCGACGAGACTACCGGCGAGCCGCGGTACTACCGCTGGCTTGGCGCCGAAAAGACTTATGCGGACTTCCAGTTGGTGCTGACCGATCCGGGCGGCCACAGTTCGCAGCCCCGCGCGGAAAACGCCATCGCGCGGATGTCCGCTGCGTTGGTGAAGATCGGCGCCTACCGTTTCGCGCCGGAACTTAGCCCGTTGATGCGCGAATCCTTTGCCGCCTCCGCCGAGGTCGAGCGTGATCCGGCCTTGGCCGGTGCGATGAAGGCTTTCGCCGCCGACCCGCAAGATGCCGCAGCGGTTGCGGTCTTGCGGGCTACTCCGGTCACCACCGGGCTGGTCAGCACGACTTGCGTGCCGACCATGGTCGACGGCGGACACGCGCTCAACGCCCTGCCGCAGCGGGTGACGGCCAACATCAACTGCCGGATCTATCCGGGCCGCGATCCGGCCGCGATCATGGCGGAACTGCACCGGGTGGTCGACGATCCGCGCATCGCCATGAAGGACGTAACCGAAGGATCGGTCCCGGCCCCCTCCTCGCCGCCGCGCGCAGACCTTTCCGCCGCGATCAAGCGCGCGATCGGACTGATCCATCCCGGCATCCCGGTGTTTCCGGGCATGGCGACAGGCGCAAGCGACAACATGTGGTTCCGCTCCAAGGGCGTGGACAGCTACATCGTCAGCCCGGTGTTCATGAAATCATCCGACATCTTCAGCCACGGGCTCAACGAGCGCACGCCGGTGGCAGCGATCGGCCCGGGCGTTACTTACTACCTCTCGCTGCTGCGCGATCTCACGAAATAAGCGCGTCGAGACTATCCCGGACGATCGCGCGGGCTTCATCGGGCACGAGGGTATCGGGCGAGAGGCAAAGCTCCAGCCAAAGACCGTCGATCAGCGCAGTCACGGCGATGGCCGCGCGGCCGAGCTTGGCGGGAGCGACCGCGCAGGCGGCGAGCAATTCCTCCAGCCGGGCGCGAAAAGCGGCGTACTGTCTGGCGTGTTCGGCGGCGATCTGCGGCTGCGAGCGGGCAAGTCCCCAGAATGCGATCCAGGTGGCGAGCAACTGCGGATCGGCGATTGGCGGGGCAAAACTGGCGGTGGCGAAGGCCTCTAGCCGGGCGCGCGAGTCGAGCGGAGCTGCACACAGCGCGTCCTCCAGCGCACGGTCCACTCGTACCCCTACTTCCGCGTAGGCTGCCGCGACCAGATCATCGACGCTGGCATAGTAGTGATTGACCAGCCCCGGTGAGACCCCGGCCTCCTGCGCAATCGCGCGCACGCTGGTCCCGGCCACGCCCAGCCGCGCCAGCACCCGCGTGCAGGCTTCGATCAGGCTCTGGCGGCGAAGATCGGGATCGGCCCGGCGGAAGGCTGGCTTGGCGCTCACTTGCGCCGGTCTAGCAGTTGTTATACGAGTGTCCAACAAGGATTGACGGGATTCGCCTGACTGATGGATTTGACCGAGCCTCTGGCCAGCATCGCGCGAGGGGATAGCGACCCCGATGCGGACTGGAGTCTGCCTGGCTGGATCTACTCCGACCCCGAATATTTCGCGGCGGAGATGGCGCGGGTAATCCGTCCAAGCTGGCAGATCGTCTGCCATGAGAGCGATCTTGCCGCCCCCGGCGACTACCGCACGCTCGATTACCTCGGCGAAAGCGTCATCGTGATCCGGGGTGATGACGGCACGGTCCGCGCCTTTGCCAATGTCTGCCGGCACCGCGCCATGCGGCTGGTCGAAGGTCCTTCTGGTTGCACCAGGAAGCTGGTCTGTCCCTATCACGCCTGGTCGTATGAAACTGACGGTCGCCTCAGCGGCGTGCCGATGAAAGCCGATTATCCGGCGCTCAGGCTGGAAGAAAATGGCCTCGCCCCAGTTTCGCTGGAGGTCTGGCGCGGCTTCGTGTTCGTGCGGCTGGAAGATGCCGGCTTCCCAACGGTGGCCGAGATGATGGCCCCATTCGAGGCCGAAGTCGCGCCTTACCGGTTCGAGGAGATGCGCCGGATCGGAGACGTCCGCCTGCGGGAGCGCACGGTCAACTGGAAGAATGTCGGCGACAACTATTCCGACAATCTCCACATCCCGGTCGCGCATGATGGGCTGACCCGGATTTTCGGCAAGAGCTACGAGATTTCCGCGCATGGTTGGGCCGACCGGATGAAAGGCGATCTGGCCGATCGTCCGTCGGGCAATTTCTGGGAGCGATTCTATCAGGCGCACCTGCCTGCGGTGCCGCACCTTTCGGCCAAGGCGCAGAGCCGCTGGCTCTATTACAAGCTGTGGCCGAACATGGCCTTCGACATTTACGCCGACCAGATCGACTTCATGCAGTGGCTGCCGACCGGCCCCACCACCTGCGTGCTGCGCGAAATGTGCTTCGCCCTGCCCGATGATCGCCGCGAGATGAAGCTGGTGCGCTATGCCAACTGGCGGATCAACCGCGTGGTCAATATGGAAGACACCTGGCTGATCGAGCGGGTGCAGCAAGGCATGGGCTCAGCCAGCTACGGCGTCGGCCCGCTGGCCCGGAGCGAAGTGTGCCTGCGCAGTTTCGCCAGCAAGATCAGGGCCTTGATTCCCGAAGCAAGACAGCCCGCACCACCACCGCCGGGATGGAGCAAAGCATGACCAAGCGTTACGATGCGATCATCATCGGCGGCGGGCACAATGGCCTGACCTGCGCCTTCTACCTCGCCCGCGCCGGCCTGAAGGTGCGGGTGCTGGAGCGGCGCCATATCGTCGGCGGGGCGGCGGTGACCGAGGAATTTCACCCGGGCTTCCGCAATTCCACCGCCAGCTACACCGTCAGCCTGCTGCGTCCCAAGGTGATCGCCGACATGAAGCTGGCCGAGCACGGCTACCGCGTAATCGAACGGACAATCAGCAACTTCTTCCCCTTCCCGGACACATACCTCAAGCTGGGTGGAGGTCCGGGGCGCACCGAGGCGGAGTTCGCCCGCTTCTCGCAGAATGATGCCGCCGCCTACCCCCAATATGATGCTGCGCTTGAAAAGGTCGCAAAGGTGCTGCGCGACATCGCGCTGGAATGTCCGCCTAATGTCGGCGGCGGCCTCCCCGCCCTGTTCGCCGCGGCGAAACAGGGCTGGCCGCTGGCGAATATGGACATTGCCGCGCAGCGCGACCTGCTCGACATCTTCACCAAGTCGGCCCGCGATTTTCTCGACGGCTGGTTCGAGGATGATCACGTTAAAAGCGCGTTCGCCTTCGATGCGGTGGTCGGCAACTATGCCGGGGTCTCCACTCCCGGCTCGGCCTACGTTCTGCTCCACCACGTATTCGGCGAAGTGAACGGTAAACTCGGCGCCTGGGGCCACGCTGTCGGCGGGATGGGCGCAATCACCCAGGCGATGGCCAGGGCCTGCGAACTGCAAGGGGTCGAGATCAGCCTCGAAGCGCCGGTCGCCAAGGTGCTGGTCGACGGCAGCCGGGCGGTGGGCGTTCGTCTGGAGGGTGGCGAGGAGATCGCCGCGCCAATCGTTGCGGCCAATGTCGGTCCGGCGCTGCTCTATCGCCAATTGGTGGACTCGAGCGACCTTGATGCCGACTTCAACCGCCGGATCAAGGGCTACAAGACTGGCTCGGGCACTTTTCGAATGAATGTGGCGCTGTCCGAACTGCCCGATTTCGCCGTTCTGCCTGGCAAAGCCCAAGCCGAGCACCACACGGCCGGGATCATCATCGCGCCCGGCATGGACTACATGGACCAGGCCTTTATCGACGCCCAGCAGCACGGCTGGTCGCGCAAGCCGATCGTCGAGATCAAGATCCCCAGCACGGTGGACGACAGCCTCGCCCCGCCCGGCCAGCACGTCGCCAGCCTGTTTTGCCAGCAGTTCGATCCGAACGCCGATTGGGATGCGCACCGGGAGGACGTGGCGGACCTGATCATCGACACCGTCACCGACCATGCGCCGAACTTCAAGGCCAGCGTGATCGCGCGGCAGATCCACTCCCCGCTGGATCTTGAACGCAAGTTCGGGCTGATCGGCGGAGACATCTTTCACGGAACGATGGGGCTGGACCAGCTATGGGCAGCGCGCCCGGTACTGGGCCACGGCGATTATCGTGCGCCGATCAAGGGGCTCTACATGTGCGGTTCGGGTACGCATCCCGGCGGCGGTGTGACCGGTGCGCCAGGGCACAATGCCGCGCACGAGATCCTCGCCGACCGTTCGCTTATCGGGCGGCTGTGGCGGCGGGCGTAGCCGCGCGGCGGGCAAGCCAGTAGAACGGCAAGGCGGCCAGCATCAGCGCAATGCTGAGCAGCACCGCCTCAAGCCCCGAGCCGTACATCAGCGCCAGCGTGAAGATCAGGCCCAGTGCGGCCACGACGACCCGCACCCGCAGTACCAGCGCCGAGACACAGGCGAACGCATAGATCCACAGGCCCGAGGCCGAGGTCAGCCTGAGCATGAAGTCCATCAGCGCCGCCCCGTCGCGCCAAATGGAGGACAGCAGCAACAGGATCGTGAGACCAGTCCCGGTCACAAGCGGGACGACCGCGATGTCGTGGCGGTTGGTCCTGCCGATTGCCTTTGGCAGCAGGCCGGCGCGCGCCAGCCCGAGCGGCACCTCGCCCTGCATCATCACCCAGACGTTAAGGCCTCCTACTGCCGAAATCACCGCGAAGCCCGCCACGGCGAGCCCGGCCCAGTCGCCCCAGTATCCGGCGATAAACATGGCGATCGGAGCGCGGGAGGCGGTGGCCTCCGCTTCGGGGAGGACAAAGACAATGCCCGAGCAGACCAGAAGGTAGATCGCACAGCATAGCAGGACGCCAAGAATGGTGGAGCGCGGTACGTTGCGCTCAGGATTACGGACCCGTTCGGCGGCAAGGCTGGCGGACTCGAAACCCATGATTGCGACAAACGCCAGCGCCGCTGCGGGGAAGAGATCACCGCCTGAAAAGGCCGCATGAGGGGTGCGCCCGAAAGCTCCCGGATTGCTTCCAGCGATCCACGCAAGGATTGCCAACACCGCCGCCAGCGGCAGCAGCTTGAGCACCGTGGTGGCCACCTGAAAGCGCCCCGCAGCTCGCAATCCCGACAGGTTTAGCCAGGCCAGCCCGGCCATGATCGCCGATGCGGCCAAGGTCTCGTTCCAAGAGGTCCTGCCAAGTTCGGGCCAGAACTGGGTGGCGTAGCGCACCGCCGTGAGCGAGATATAGGCATTGCTGCAGCAGTAGCTCATCCAGGCGCCCCAACCGTTGAGGACACCGAAGACCGGACCGAGGACTTCGCCGATCACCGCGATCAGCCCCGGTTCCTGTGGCCGGGCCCGGGCGATGGCAGCAAGGACCAAGGCGATCAGCAGCGCACCGCCGCCGCCGGCGATCCAGGCCGCCACACCGGTCCACCCATAAGCGGCCAGCTGGCTGGGCATGATGAAGATTCCGGCGCCGATCACCGCGCCGACGACGAGCGCCGCTGCGGTCCAGACTCCAAACGGCCTTGCCTCGGTCTCGTCCATAGCCAGCCCCCAGGAGCGAAGGCACCACGTTTTGCTCTCGCTCGCCAGCGAAATCGCGCTAGGACTGGTCCCGCATGGCTACCCTTCAACCGCAAAGCTGGCTCTCGCGCATCGGCGGCTATCATCCGCGGCTGATCGAGGCCGCGCTGGCGATGAACGAGAACGACCTGCCCCGGGCCGAGCCGCTGCTGCGCGCGCACCTCAAGGAAGATCCTTTCGACGTCCAGGCGATCCGCATGTTCGCCGAACTCGCCGGGCGGATCGGACGTTTTCGCGATGCCGAGAACCTGCTGCGCCGCGCGCTGGAACTGGCCCCGGGGTTCACTGCCGCGCGGGCCAACCTGGCCTTGCTACTGCACCGGCAGAACCGCCCCGAAGAGGCATTGGAAGAGCTCGACCGGGTGCGCGACGAAGAGCCGGACGACCCTGGACACAACACATTGCGGGCAGCAGTGGCTGGCAGAATAGGCGCTTTCGACGAAGCTCTCGCGCTGTATGAAACCATTCTAGCTCGCGGAGAGGGGCAGGCGCCAATCTGGCTTAGCTACGGTCACACGCTGAAGACCGTGGGGCGGCTCGAGGATGGCATCGCGGCCTATCGCAAGGCGATCGCATTGCGGCCCCATTTCGGTGAGGCCTGGTGGAGCATCGCCAACCTCAAGACGGCCCAGTTCGATGCGCAAGACCTGGCGGAGATGAACGCGGGTTTGACCGCGGCCCAGGCGTCGATGGAAGATCGCTTTCATCTCCACTTCGCGCTTGGCAAAGCGCTTGACGATGGCGCGCATCCCGCTGCCGCTTTTGAACACTATGCGATAGGCAACGCGCTGCGACGCGAGGCTCTTCCTTATGAAGCGGCCGAAACCACTGCGGCCGTAGACCGGGCCATCGCGCTGTTCGATGCCGCTTTCTTCGAACGGCGCAGCGGACTGGGTTGCCCAGACTCCGACCCGATCTTCATCCTTGGCATGCCCCGCGCCGGTTCCACGCTGGTCGAGCAGATCCTGTCGAGCCACTCGCAGGTCGAGGGAACGATGGAGCTGCCCGATATTCCCGCAATCGTGAACCGCCTTGGGCGCGAAGGGAGCTACCTGGACGTACTCGCGGATCTGGACGGAGACCGGCTGCGCCAGCTCGGTGACAGCTACCTGTCCTCAACCCGGATACAACGGCGCGAAACAAAACCCCTGTTCATCGATAAGTTGCCAAACAACTGGTTGCACGTGGGATTGATCCTCCTGATTCTGCCCAATGCCCGGATCATCGATGCACGGCGCCACCCGCTTGATTGCGGCTATTCGAATTTTCGCCAGCACTTCGCGCGCGGCCAGGCCTTTGCCTACGATTTGGCGGATATCGGGCATTATTACGCTGACTACGTCAGGTTGATGGACCATTTCGACCGGATTATGCCCGGGCGGATCCATCGCGTTATCCACGAGCGGCTGCTGGATGACCCTGAGCAAGAGATATGTGCCTTGCTCAGCACTCTTGACCTTCCGTTCGAAGCTGCCTGCCTTAACTTCGCGAGCAATCCGCGCGCGGTCAGGACGGCGAGCAGCGAGCAGGTCCGTCGCCCGATCAACCGCAGCGGTGAAGGTCAATGGCGTCCCGTGTCGGACAAGATCGAGCCCTTGAAACAGGCGCTGGGACCGGTGCTGGAGCTCTATCCGCAAGTTCCGAAGTCGTGGCATGCCAGCCACGGTTGAATGCAAATCGACATGGCGCAGCATCTGTTTCGCAGTTTTTTGATTGTTTGTGCTGCGTTGCAGGGTGAAACCCACACATAGATCGAATTTTGAGGGGCACCCCATGTCGAAACATGAATTGCTGCGGCACAAGACTGTCGTTCTGCTCGCTTCCACGGCGCTGCTCCTGCCCTCCGCCGCATTTGCGCAGGACGCACCGAACGGCGTGGAAGACCTGGGCGATGAGATTGTCGTTACGGCCCAGCGCCGCGAAGAACGCTTGCAGGACGTTCCGATCAGTCTCACCGCGCTGGGTTCGGCCAAGCTTGAGCAAGCCAACGTCAAGTCGTTTGACGACTACGCGAAGCTGCTGCCCAGCGTAAGCTTCCAGTCCTTCGGCCCCGGCCAATCGCAGATATTCTTCCGCGGGGTATCGTCGGGAGGAGACGGTCTCCACATCGGCCCCCTGCCGACCAGCAGTATGTATGTTGACGAAATCCCGGTCACCACGATTGGCGGCACGGTTGATTTCCATGTCTACGACATCGCCCGGGTCGAAGCACTCGCCGGACCGCAAGGCACCCTGTTCGGGGCCAGCTCGCTTTCGGGCGTGCTGCGCCTGATCACCAACGCCCCCAAGCTCGGCGAGACTTCAGGCAGCGTTGACCTGCAAGTCAACAAGTACGGCAAGGGCGATTTCGGTGGTTCCGCCGATGGCTATATCAATCTCCCGCTGGGTGATTCTGCGGCGCTGCGCGTCGTCGCCTTTTACGACCGGCAGGGCGGTTACATCGACAACATCAGGGGCACCCGCACATTCACCCTGGACGATGGCGATCCCACCACGAACCTGACGGTGAACAACAACGCTCTGGTCAAGAACGATTACAACGATGTGGAGACCTGGGGCGGCCGAGCTGCGCTCAAGATCGACCTGGACGATAACTGGACGGCCACTCCGCAGTTCATCTACCAGCACCAGGTAGCCAATGGCGGGTTCCTGTTCGATCCGCGCAAGGGCGATCTGGTCGTCGCCGATTACCTGCCCAGCCTCAACAAGGATCGCTGGTGGCAGGCGGCGCTGACCATACAGGGCAAGCTGAGCGATTGGGACGTCACCTATTCGGGTGGATACTTCGAACGCAAGGTCGATAACCTCGCGGATTATTCCTACTATACCGTGGCTTATGACACATATGGGTCTTATGCGACCTACTTCCCCAAGAACACCGGCGGGTTCCTTGATCCGACTGAGAGCTCGATTCTCGGCGACAAGTACACCAAGCTGACTCAGGAACTTCGCGTCTCATCGCCTGGCGACATGCCTTTCCGGCTGACGGCGGGCTTGTTCCTGCAGCATCAGACGGACGCCATCCGCGCAGACTATCAGGTCAAGGGAATCGCGGCGAACCTTGGCAGCCAGGGCTGGTTCCCGGGCGTGTTCGGCGGCACGGATTCGATCTTCCGAACCCGGATCAACCGCAAGGACCGCGACTACGCGATGTTCGCGCAGGGCGAGTACGATCTGGCGCCAACGGTTACCCTGATCGGCGGCATCCGGGGCTTCATTGCCAATAATACCATCTATGGATTCTCCGGCCTGAACGGCGGAAGCAGTCTGGCCAATTGCATAGCCGGGCTGTCGCTTACGGAAGTGCCCTGCGTCAACGTCAACAAGAAGCAGGTCGAACAGGGCGTGATCTGGCGCGGCGGCGTGCGCTTCAAGCCGAACAACGACATGATGTTCTATGCAACGGTATCACGCGGTTACCGGCCCGGCGGCAACAACCGCCGGCCCGGCGTCGATCCGTTCAAGTCCGACAAGCTCGACAATTACGAGCTCGGCTGGAAGACGCACCTGGGCACCGTCTACTTCAACGGGGCGGTCTTCTATGAGAAATGGAAGAACGTGCAGTTCGGGCTGGTCCCGGTGGGCCAGAATGGCGTGACCAACACTTACAATGCGGGTGACGCGCGGGTCTACGGGATCGAAGGGGACATCTCGACACGGGTCGGCGGTTTCACCTTCTCGGCTTCGGGAACCTACGTTGACGCCAAGACGACCACGGATCTGTGCCAGGTCGATCCGGTGACCAAGAACATCATATGCGTCACGGGCGTCGCACCGGCCGCAGCCAAGGGCACAAGGTTGCCAGTGATGCCGCGGTTCAAGGGCAGTGCAACCGCCCGATATGAAACCCCGGCAGCGGGCGGCACCGGGTTCGTCCAGGCGTCGGTCAGCCACCAGGGCGGCACGCGGTCGTTCCTGCTCGACGCCGATTTTGCCTCGGTCGGAGCCACCAAGCCCTTCACTACGGTCGATTTCTCGGCCGGGGTGCACTGGGACAGCTGGCGCCTTGAAGCGTTCATCCAGAACGCATTCGACACGCGCGGGCAGATGAGTCTCAACACGGTCTGCGCCACCACCTTCTGCGGCCCCTACTCGCGCACCTACCCGACGCGGCCGCAGCTATTCGGAATCAAGGCTGGCTACGACTTCTAGAAGGTTTGAGAAGCGGCTCGATCAGAACAGCTGATCGAGCGCGCCCTCTATCCGCTTGAGGCTGGCCGGCACGTCGAGCAGCTTGTCGAGCCCGAACAGGCCGAGGCGGAAGCTGCGATAGTCCGCGCCTTCATCGATCATCAGCGGCACCCCGGCCGCGATCTGGTAGCCGAGCGCGACAAACTTGCTGCCATTCTGGATCGCGGGATCGTCGGTGTAGGACACCACCACGCCCGGCGCACCGAAACCCTCAGCGGCAACCGAAGCGACACCCTTCGCAGCGAGCATCGCCCGCACCGCATTGCCTTGCGCCCACTGCGCGGCGCGCAGGATTTCGAAACCGGCATCACGGGTCTCGAACATTGCGTCACGGAAGGCGCGCAGTGCGTCCGTGGGCATGGTCGCATGGTAGGCCGAACCGCCGCCTAGGTAGGCCTCCATGATCGCCACCCAGCGGCCGAGATCGATGGCAAAGCTGGTCGACTTTGCGGCCTTGCAGGCTTCAAGCGCGGCGGCGTTCATCATCACGAGGCCCGCGCAAGGCTGAGCCGACCAACCCTTCTGCGGGGCGGAGATGAGCACGTCGACCCCGCAATCCGCCATGTCGACCCAGATGCAGCCCGAGGCGACGCAATCGAGCACGAACAGCGCCCCGACTTCATGCGCGGCAGCGGATACGGCTTTGATATAGTCGTCCGGCAGGATGATCCCGCTGGCCGTCTCGACATGCGGCGCGAAGATCACGTCCGGCCGTTCGGCGCGAATCGCGGCGACGACTTCGGCCACCGGGGGCGGAGCGAAGGGCGCCGTGGCCCCTTCGCCAACGCGGCGTGCCTTGAGCACGGTTTCACTGGCCGGGATTGCGCCGGCTTCGAAAATCTGGGTCCAGCGGTACGAGAAGAAGCCGTTGCGGACCACCATCGCGCGCTTGCCGGTGGCGAACTGGCGGGCGACGCTCTCCATCGCATAGCTGCCCCCGCCGGGCACCACCGCCACGCGTTCGGCCTTGTAGACGTCGCACAAGGTGGCATGGATATCGAGCATGACCTGCTGGAAGGCCTGGCTCATATGGTTGAGCGAGCGGTCAGTGAAAACCACCGAGAATTCGAGCAAACCGTCGGGATCAATATCGGGGCGCAGGCCGGGCATGGGTCACTCCTGTTGTCGGCGCGCGCTTTTCACCAAAGCGGGCGGGCAGTCAAATCCAACCCGCGAGTTCCCGGCGGGTCAATGCCTCCAGCATCGCCATGCCGGCATCATCTGCATTGAGGCATGAGAGCGCGGCGAACTCTTTCCCGCCCGCTGCCTGAAACTGTTCCCGCCCTCGGATCGCCAGTTCCTCCAGCGTCTCGAGGCAGTCGGCGGAAAATCCCGGCGCGGCGATGGCCATGCGCCGGGTGCCATTCGCGGCCTCGGCGGCGATCACAGCATCGGTTGCCGGCTCAAGCCACTTGGCCCGGCCAAAGCGCGACTGGAAGCTGACCGCGATCCGCGGCGCGCCCGGACCAAGCGCCTCGGCCAGCAGACGCGCCGTTTTCAGGCACTGGCAATGGTACGGATCACCCAGATGCAGCGTCCGCTCGGGCATCCCGTGAAAGGAGAGCAGCAGCACCTCTGGTTCAAACGGCAGCGCGGCCAGTTGCCGGGCAGTATCCGCTCGCAGCGCCTCGATATGCATGGGATCATCGTAATAGGGCGGCAGGGTGCGGAGCGCCGGTTGCCAGCGCAACCTGGCCATGCCTACCCCGACCGCATCGAGCACGCTGGCCGTGGTTGCGCCGGAGTATTGCGGATAAAGCGGGGCGATCAGAATGCGTTCGCACCCTTGCGCCTTCATCGCCGCCAGCTCGGCCCCCAACGCAGGATTGCCATAGCGCATTCCCCAACGCACGACGACCTCGGGCCCAAGCCGCGCCTGAAGCGCCTCGGCCTGGGCAGCGGTGATCGCGGCGAGCGGCGACCCCCGGTCCGTCCAGACCTGGGCGTAGGCATGTGCCGAACGCTTGGGGCGGGTGCGCAGGATGATGCCGTGCAGGATCGGCCACCACACCGCGCGGGGAATTTCCACGACCCGCGGGTCCATCAGGAATTCGGCGAGGTAGCGCCGCACCGCATCAGGCGTCGGTGCATCGGGCGTGCCGAGATTGACCAGCAGCACGCCCACCTTGGGCGCGGGGATGGCGGGGTGTCCGGCCGGGCGGTTCATCCCTCGCCGCCGTTCAGCGGCAACCGGCGGATGCGATTGCCGGTGGCGGAGAACAGCGCATTGGCGATGGCCGGAGCGGCGATGGCCACGCACAGTTCCCCCGGATCAAACGGATCGGCCCCACTATCCATGAATTCCACTTCAATCTCCGGACTGTCCGCCAGCAGCGGCAGGCCCAGCGCGCCGAGCCCGGCCGCCTGCGGCAAGCCGTGCGCATAGCCGGTGGTGGAGCCAAGCGCGAGCCCCACACCGAAGATCAGCCCGCCCTCCACTTGCTGCCGCGCGATATCGACATTGATGATCCGCCCGATATCCAGCACGGCAACGATCCGGTCGACCTTGATCCCGCGCTCATCACGCCGGGCATTGGCGACCGCAGCGACGTGACCACTCCGACCCGCGATCTCCATGCGGTGACAGGCGATGCCCTGGCCGCTGCCAGACACCCCTCCCCCCCATTCCGCCAGAGCGGACACACGTTGCAGGCACGCCGCGAGACGCGGTTCATCGCCGAGCATCGCCATCCGGTAGGCCAGCGGCTCCATTCGTGCGAGATGGGCAAGTTCGTCGACGAAGCTTTCGGTGAAGAACGCGGTGTAGCCATGGGCATTGCCGCGCATTCGCCCGGCCGGAAGTCCTGTCTTCACCGGCACGTGCTCGACCAGCAGGTGCGGCACCGAATAGGGTGGGACTGCGCCCTCCACGGCCAGCGGATCAACCTCGCCGGCGCTGCGTTCGGCTGCGCTCCATGCAGACTCCCCGCTAAACAGCCGGCGGCCGAACTCGTTGGCTGCAGCAGGAACCGCGATCCGCGCCTTCCAGGCGATGGTTTCCCCGGTCGGAGCGGTCCGGGCCGCCATCACCGCACTGACGGGCGGCCTCGGCCAGCCGGCAACATGTTCCTGCCAGCGCGACCAGGTCAGTTGCACCGGCCGGCCGGCTTCACGCGCCAGAACCGCAACCTCGATCACGTGATCGTGCTCGAGCCGCCGGTCGAAACTGCCGCCAGCCGGCATCGGGTAAAGCACGACCTTTGCCGGCGAGAGCCCCAGCGCATCGGCAGCAGCCAGCCGGGCTGCCTCGGGCGCCTGACTGGCCACCCACAGTTCGAGCCGACCATTCTCAAAGCGCGCGGTGGCACTGGCAGTCTCCAGCGTCCCGTGTAGTGCCGGGGCGATCTCGTAGCGTTTGGCGAGAGCGAAATCCTGATGCAGCCAGCGGTCCGGTTCGCCCCGCTCTGCCAGCCGCGTGCCCTCGCCAAAGCGCAGCGCCTCTTCCAGCGCGCCGGCAATGCGGTGGCTCTCCAAGGGCTTCTTGACGCGGAAGCGCGGTGCGATCGTGGCCAGCGCCCGCTCCGCCTCCCACCAGGTGTCGGCGAGCGCAGCGAGCCAGCGCTTCGAGTGAACCAGCCGGACATTGCCCGACAAGCCTTGCGCACGCTTCGCCTCGTAACCCGACAGCTCGGCATCGCCGAGCGGACCGTGGCGGATCGCCGCATGGACCATGCCCGGAAGGCGCACGTCGCCAGCGTAAACATGGCTGCCGTCAACTTTCGAAGGCAAGTCGATGCGGGGAAAACGCGGCGGCGCTCCGGCGGGAAACTGACCGGGCGCCTCGGCCGGAGCGCCCGGCCGGAGCACTGGCGGATCGGGCGGATCGTATTCGGCCGCCGCTTCGGCCAACTGGGCGAAAGAGAGGCGCTTCTTGCCCAGCGTGACGAAGCCCCCGGCCGTGTCGCATTCCTCCCATCCGGCGCCCCACCGCGCAGCGGCAGCCATGCTCAGCATCGCCCGGGCCGAAGCCGCCGCAATCCGCACCGGCGTCTCGTAAGCCGCCAACGAGAGCCCCTCGGCAGTCGCGGTGAAGCGGTTGTCCTCCGCAAACCGACGCGCAAGCACGCTGTCCGGGGCGGCGGCAAGACCGGCGGCGGTTGGCATCCACAGCGATGACCAGCGCGCGGCGAGCGGAACATTGGCATGGGCCCCGTCTGGCAATGCCGGCTCAACCGCCACCTGCCGCCAGTCGGCCCCCAGCTCCAGCGCAGCGATCTGCGGCAACAGGGTGGTGATACCCTGGCCCATTTCGAGTTGCGGCACGGCAACCGTGACGATCCCCTCGCGGCTGACCCGGATCCAGGAATCGAAAACGTAATCCCCGGGTCCCGGGGCCGCCGGAGTAGCGAACCGGCGCGGCAGCAGCGTCCAGCCGACAAGGAGGCCACCCCCGACGGCCGCGCCTACCAGCAGGGAACGCCGGGAAACTGCCATTGTCTTACCGGTTGTCGATCCACGTCAGCACGCGGCGGGCAATTGCGGCGAAGACCTCGCCTTGCGGACTGTCACTGGCAGCCGGCGGATTGCCGGCGTCGCTTTCAATCCGGATCGAAAGATCCAGCGGAATGCGGCCAAGGAAGGTCTGCCCCATCACGCCGGCGGCCGCTTCAACCCCGCCGGTGCCGAACGGATCGCTGATTTCGCCGCAGTGCGGGCACTCGTAGCCGGCCATGTTCTCGACCAGCCCGATGACTGGCACACCGCCGGTCTCGAACAGCTGCATGGCGCGGGTCGCGTCCATCAGCGCCAGATCCTGCGGCGTGGAAACGATCACCGCCCCGGCCGGCTTGTGCCGTTGCAGCATGGTCAGCTGGACGTCGCCGGTACCGGGCGGCAGATCGATCACCAGGATTTCCGCATCGCCCCATTCAGCGTCGATCAGCTGACCTAGTGCGTTGCCCGCCATCGGCCCCCGCCAGGCGATGGCCTGACCCGGTTCAACCAGGTGCCCCATCGAGAGCATTGGCACGCCCCACGGACTGGCGACCGGGATCAACTTCTTCTCGGTTGCCTGCGGTTTGCGCCCCTCGGTGGCGAGCAGACGCGGTTGCGAGGGCCCGTAGATATCGGCATCGACCAACCCGACCTTGCGCCCCATCCGTGCCATGGCCACGGCCAGATTGGCCGAGAGCGTGGATTTTCCCACACCCCCCTTTCCGGACCCGACCGCGATCAGCTTGAGGGCCTTCTTTTCGGCCGTCATTGCCACGCGAACTTCGGCCACGCCCGGCGCTGTGCGCAACGCATCCTTGACCGCAATCTCCAGCCGGTCGCGCTCCAGCCGGTCGAGTCCGGCGACATCAAGCACCAGCGTCGCTGTGCCGTCAGCCAGCTTCAACGATTGCAGGCGCGACGCAGCCAGAGGGGGGAGCAATGCCTTCAGTGCCTCGACCGCGTCGCTCATTGTCATTCCCAGCTTGTAGTGTCTTGCTTCGCAACGGGCCCTAGCATCGAAAAAGCGCATCGGGGCACTGTTTTTGTGCGCGATGGGTACCTATAACACCGGTCATGATAACGATAAGCGACTGGATCGCGCGCGGCGCCGTTTTGATGGCGGGCCGCCGCAGCCCCTGGGGAGGCGGAGACAAGGAACCGGACGGGGATACGTCCGCCGGGGCCGGCGAACCTGAATCCGGCACGGAACCACCTTCGCCGCCCGAACCCAAGCCGGGTCCGCGCAACCCGTGGCTTCCGCCGGCGGGCGATCAGAGCCCGCCCCGGCGCTCGGCCAGCATAGAAGACATCTTCCGCCAGAAGGGTGGCAAAGGCGGCGGCGGCGGTGGGGGCTTCGTGCCGCGGATGCCGCGCAGGCCCGACGGGCGCAGCTGGACTCCGCTGATCGCCGGCGGGATCGCAGCGGTATGGCTGCTGGTCTCCACCACGCACCAGCTCGGCTCCAACGAGCAAGGCGTGGTTTCCACTTTCGGAAAGTACTCGCACACGATCGGATCGGGCGTGAGCTTCACTCTGCCGTGGCCGATGCAGACGGTCGATGTCGAAGACGTAACCATGATCCGGCGCTTTACGATCCCCGAGGACGAGGGCGAGAAGCTGATGCTGACCAGCGACCGCAACCTCGTTGACCTGTCGTACCTGGTGCGCTGGAACATCAAGGATCTGAAGCTCTACAAACACCGGCTTGAAAATCCCGAGGCCAGCGTTCGCGAAGTGGCGGAGGCGGCCATGCGCGCCTCGGTGGCCGAAGTGCCGCTCAACGCCGTTACCGGAGGCACCGGCCGCGCTGCGATCGAGCAGGAGGTGCGCAGCCGGATGCAGGCCGTACTCGATGCCTACCGCTCGGGTGTCCTGATCCAGGGGGTGGATCTGAAGAAAACCGATCCGCCGGCCAAGGTGGTATCTGCCTTCCAGAAGGTGCTGGCAGCCCAGCAGAATGCCGAGCGTGACCGCAACCGTGCTCAGGCTTTCGCGCAGCAGGTCGTTGCCAAGGCTCAGGGCGACACGGCCAACTTCGACAAGGTCTACGAGCAGTACAAGCTGGCCCCCGAAGTAACGCGGCGACGCATGTATTACGAGACGATGGAACGAGTCCTGCGCAACAACGACAAAGTGGTGGTCGAAAGCAACGGCGTGACCCCTTACTTGCCGCTGCCGGAACTGCGCCGCCGCGCCGCCGCTGCACCGACTGAAGCACCTGCCGGCGGGGGAGGCCAGTGATGCCGGAAAACATCTGGAACGAACACCGCGGGTCGCTGCTCGCCTTGGGCGCCGCGATCATTGCGCTGCTGTTCAGCACTGTCATCGTGCCCGAGAACGAACAGGCTGTGGTCCTGCGTCTCGGCGAGCCGGTGCGCGTGATCAACAGGTTCAAGCCCAACCAGGACTATGGACAGACCGGCGCAGGCGTCTCGATGCGCATCCCTTTCTTCGAGCAGTTGACGCGGATCGACAAGCGCGTCCTCTCGCTTGACATGCAGCCACAGCAAGTCACTTCGAGCGACCAGCGCCGGCTCGACGTCGATGCCTACGCACGCTTCCGGATCATCGATCCGGTCCGCATGGTGCGCACCGCCGGAACCACCGAAAAGGTCCAGGAACAGCTCCAGCCGATCATGAACTCCGTGCTGCGCCAGGAACTGGGCAAGCGCACTTTCCAATCGATGCTGACTGCCGAGCGCGGTCAGGCGATGAAGAATATCCGGGAGGCGCTGGACCGGCAAGCGCGCCAGTATGGCGCGCAAGTCATCGATGTCAGGATCAAGCGGGCCGACCTTCCGGCGGGAACCCCGCTGGATTCAGCCTTCACCCGGATGCAGGCCGAACGCGAGCAGGAAGCAAGCGCGATCCAGGCCAAAGGCGAACGCGACGCGCAGATCATCCAGGCGCAGGCCATCGCGCAAGCCGCGCAGATCTATGCCGAAAGCTATGGCAAGGACCCCGGCTTCTACGATTTCTATCGCGCCATGCAGAGCTACGAGACCACCTTCAATGATCCCAACAGCAAGTCGGGCAGCACGATCATCCTGTCGCCCGACAACGATTACCTGCGGCAGTTCCGCGGAAAGTGAGCAGACCGTTCAATCTCCGTTCAGGCCCGGAGGACTGAATCCGCGACGAAACCCCCGGCGGCGAACAGCGCTCCGCCGCAGACAAGGAAGCCAGAGGACGTGAAGCCCGTGCGATACGCTTATGGAGTGACCACCGCGCTGCTGCTTGGCGGCGCAGCCCTTTCTCTTGCCACCGGATTCCCCGCCGGCGCGCAAGTTGCTCAAAATGATGCCGGCCAGATGCAGAACGTGGTGCCCCGTGCAGGGGCACCGGCCAGTTTTGCCGATCTGACCCAGCAGCTGGCTCCGGCCGTGGTCAACATCTCGACCCGCCAGCGCGTGAGGGTGGAAAACCAGAACCCGTTCGCCGGCACGCCCTTTGCCGACCTGTTCGGCGGCGGACCGCAACAGCAGGGTCCGCAAACCCGCGAAGCACAATCGCTCGGTTCGGGCTTCATCATCTCGGCCGACGGATATGTGGTCACCAACAACCACGTGATCACGGCCGACGGCAAGGGCGAGGTCGAATCGATCACCGTTACCATGCCCGATGGGACCGAATACCCGGCCAAGCTGATCGGCCGTGACGCCGCATCCGATCTGGCCGTGCTCAAGATCACCACGCCCAAGGCCCTGCCGTTCGTCAAGTTCGGCGACAGCCGCAATGCCCGCGTGGGTGACTGGGTCATCGCCATCGGCAATCCCTTCGGCCTTGGCGGCACGGTGACTTCCGGGATCATCTCGGCAGTCTATCGCAACACTGGTCAGGGCGGTGCCTATGACCGTTACCTGCAGACTGACGCCTCGATCAACCGCGGCAATTCCGGCGGCCCGATGTTCGACATGAAGGGCCAGGTGATCGGTATCAACAATGCGATCTTCTCGCCCACCGGCGGCAGCGTCGGCATCGGTTTCGCGATCCCGGCTGAAATAGCCGCGCCGATCGTGGGCCGGCTGATGAAGGGCGAGACGATCGAACGCGGTTATCTCGGCATCCGGATCCAGCCGCTGAACGAAGACCTCGCGGATTCACTGGGAATTCCACACAACCGCGGCGAATTCGTCCAGGCGGTCGAACCGGGCAAGGGTGCCGCTCTCGCGGGAATCCAGCCGGGCGATGTGGTGCTCAAGGTGGCCGGCAAGGAAGTCAGCCCCGAACAGACGCTGTCCTTCCTGGTCGCCAATTCCGCGCCCGGCACCCGCATTCCGATCGAGTTGATGCGCGACGGCAAGCGCATGACGCTGTCAGCCACCGTCGGCAAACGCCCCAGCGAGGAAGAGCTGGCCCAGCAGTCCTTCGATCCCAACCAGCCGGGCGAAGACGACAACGGCTTCAACAAGCCGCCCAAGCAGCAAGGCCAGGGCCTGGTCGAGCGGGCGGTGGGTGTTTCGGTCCTGCCGATGAACCCGCAGATCGCCCGTCAGCTCGGTATGCCCGAGACCACTACCGGCTTGGTGATCAATGCGGTCGACGCCTCGTCCGATGCGGGGGCCAAAGGGCTTCAGCGCGGCGATGTGGTCCTCTCCGCTAATTATCGTCCGGTAGCCAGCGTTGCAGATCTCGAAGCGGTCATCCAGGCTGCCAAGACCTCAAACCGTCCGGCTCTACTGTTGCGTGTCCAGCGCCGCGGGCAGCCGGCTACCTACTTGCCGGTCCGCCTGCGCTAAAGCAGGAAGGCCGTCGCATGGCGCGCGGGGCAGGCGATGTAGCCGCCCCGCCGCAGCCGGGCCACGCGGTTCGTTGAGAACAGCGGCAATGGACTACAGCGGATTGTCCAGCTGGATGATTTCTTCCTCGCTGGCACGCTGCGTGGTCTTGAGCTGGCGCGGTGCGGCGAAGCTGGCGATCACCGGGGTGTCCCGCCCGTAGATGTCATTGAACGCGGTCAGCTTTCCGCTGATGTCGCGGGCCATGGTCATGTAGGTGAGATAGACCGGAAAAGTCCGCGTCATCGGCACCTTGGTGTACTTGCCCGAGAGGTTGTAATCCACCGCCTGCTGCGGGGTCAGACCGGCGCCGAGGATCGCCATGGTCATACCCAGCTCGACCGCCCGCTCGGTGCGGATGCAGCCGTGGCTGAAAGCCCGGACGGGGGCGTTGAACAGCGCCTTGCCCGGCGTGTCGTGCAGGTAGATTGCGTGTGGATTGGGCATGTCGATCTTCATCCGCCCGAGCGAGTTGTTGTCACCGGGCTGCTGCACCACCAGCAGGGTGCCGTCCGCATTCTTGGTGACCTTGTAGCCTTCGCGTGCGGCTGCCCCCGGGCTGCGGGTCAGTCGCGCGCCCAGTCCTTCGCCGACCACGATCGACTGCGGCACGGTCCACGTAGGATTGAACACCACGTTCTTGACGGTTTCGGCCAACTGCGGCGTCGCCGTCCGGCCCGGCTTGCCTACGATAGTGCGGTAAGTGCGGATGATCTTGTCGTTCACCGTCAGCCGCAACTGGAATTCGGGCACGTTGGTGATCAAGTAGATCGAACCGAGCTCCTGCGTCAGCCACCGCCACCGGTCCATGTTGGCCTGGATCAGCGCGCGCGCCTTGACGTTACGCGCCGGGGTCGCAGCCAAGGCGGCCTTGAGCGCGGCGTAATCGGGATGCTTGGGCGCGAGGGCATGGACGGTCCCGGCGATGTCGTGGCTCGCAAGAGCGGCTGACATCAGCTTTGCGGTGGGATTGACGTCCTGATCGGGATCGACCGCGAACCATTGCACCCGCGCCGGCATCGGCGTGCGCCCGTCGCGCATGTCCTCGATCAGCCAGGACAGGCTCTTGCTTGCGATCTCGTCCAGCGGCTGCCCTTCCCCGGCGGCAATTGCGCTGCGCAGCGCTTCCGGCTGGTAGTCCGCAGGGACCAGCCCTTCGGTGCCGACTTCGGTAATGACCGCAAGCAAAGCCTGTGCGTCGGCCAGCGTCCAGTGCATCACCGGCTCGACGATCGGCACGTCGATCATTCGTGGCGGGGCAGAAGGAGTCGGGCTGGGCACTACGGATGGCTGCACCGCAGCGGGTGTGGCCGCAGGTACCGGCGCGGGAACTGGAGCGGCGACTGGCGGCACCGGTGCCGCGGGCGCAGGTGTCGGCGCGGGAATGGACTGCAGCAGATCCGCCGGCGGTTTGGCAAGCGCGCTCCCCGCCATAAGCGCGGCCATCCCGGCTGCCATGCCTGCCCGCATCATAACGGTGCGTCGATTCCTGAATCCAACCCTGATCATCTATCTTGTGCGCTGAGCGCCCCTTGCTGCCGGTTAAGCCTTGGCGGGCAATGTGCCTGTTTACCACCCCTTCATCAAGCGGATCGGCTTTCGCAACTCTTAACGGCCAGGAACCCGTCAACGGGTGACGCGGCGGGCGAGGTCACATAAGGATGGCAAAATGAACCGCGCGAACCATCCGATCCTGCCGTTCGTGGCGGCGCTGACAGGGATTTTCACCTTCAGCCTGATGGACGCGCTGATGAAAAGCGCGACGCTGGCCGCGGGCGCCTATTCCTCGGTGCTGCTGCGCTCGGTTCTAGGGGCGGCGATGATGTTGCCGGTGTGGCAATTGACCGGCAAGGCGCGCTGGCCGGCGCGCAGCGTGCTGAAGGTCCATGCGGCGCGCGGGCTGCTCTCTTCGATGATGGCAACAACCTTTTTCTACGGCCTCGCACGCATCCCCATGGCCGAAGGCATGGCGCTCTCGTTCATAGCCCCGCTGATCGCGCTCTACCTCGCGGCCGTCTTTCTCGGGGAGCAGATTGGCCGCAAGGCGATATTCGCCTCGCTCCTTGGTCTGGCCGGGGTGGCGGTGATTGCGGCCGGGCGCTGGGAAGCGGGTGGCTTCGGACCCGATGCAATAAAAGGCGTGGCGGCGATCCTCGGGTCAGCGGTGGCTTATGCGGCCAACTTGGTGGTCCAGCGCCATCAGGCCCAGCTTGCCGACCCGCGCGAGATCGCGTTCTTCCAGGCCTTGTTCACCAGCATGTTCATGGCGGTGGCGCTGCCCTGGCTCTTTACCATGCCCAGTGGACGCGCGCAGATCGATATTGTCGGCGCCGCAGTTCTGGCTTCGGTTTCGATTATGCTGCTGTCGTGGGCCTATGCCCGGGCCGAGGCGCAAGTGCTCATCCCTACTGAATACAGCGCCTTCATCTGGGCCGCGCTGATGGGCTGGGCGATGTTCGCCGAAGCCGTGACCGCAGCAACCGTGGCGGGGGTCGTGCTGATTGTCGCAGCCTGCTGGATCGCCGCACGGGGCCACACCGAGCAGACGGCGCTGTGATCATGCGAAATTCCCGCTCGATCGGCCCTGCCTGCCCTTGACCTAGCGGCAATCCCGGCGCATCGGCGGGCCGTCGAATCCGTTTCCGCGATGCAGCATTTGGGGAGCGCGCGGGAACCTTTACCCATTGAAAGGGAGCGCCCGCATGACTCAGGTCGGACAGGACTCGCTTGGCACCCGCAGCACGCTGAGCGTGGGTGGCAAGGACTATGCTTATTACTCGTTGAAGAAGGCTGCGGCCAAGCTTGGTGATATCAGCCGCCTGCCCTTCTCGATGAAAGTCCTGCTCGAGAACCTGCTGCGCTTCGAGGACGGCGGCTTCACCGTCTCCACCGCCCACATTCAGGCCGTGGCCGACTGGCAGAAGAACCCCAGCGAGAGTTCCAACGAAATCCAGTACCGCCCGGCGCGCGTCCTGCTGCAGGATTTCACCGGCGTACCTTGCGTGGTCGACCTGGCGGCAATGCGCGATGCGATCGCCAGCCTGGGCGGCGACACCAGCAAGATCAACCCGTTGGTCCCGGTCAATCTGGTGATCGACCACTCGGTGATGGTCGACGAATTCGGCCACCCGAAGGCGTTCGAGCAGAACATGGAAATCGAATACCAGCGCAACATGGAGCGCTACGATTTCCTCAAGTGGGGCTCCAAGTCGCTGGCCAATTTCTACGCCGTTCCTCCGGGGACCGGCATTTGCCACCAGGTGAACCTGGAAAACATCGCACAGACGGTCTGGACCAGCCAGGACGCCAGCGGCGCCACCGTCGCCTATCCCGACACTTGCGTCGGGACGGACAGCCACACCACGATGGTCAACGGCCTTGGCGTGTTGGGTTGGGGTGTCGGCGGGATCGAGGCCGAGGCAGCGATGCTCGGCCAGCCAGTCTCGATGCTGATCCCCGAAGTGGTCGGCTTCAAGCTGACCGGGGAACTCAAGGAAGGTGTTACCGCAACCGATCTCGTGCTGACCTGCACCAACTTGCTGCGCAAGCACGGCGTGGTGGGCCGCTTTGTCGAATATTACGGCCCCGGTCTCGCCTCGCTCTCACTCGCCGACCGCGCGACGCTGGCCAACATGGCGCCTGAATACGGTGCGACCTGCGGCTTCTTCGGCATCGATGACAAGACGATCGAATACCTGCGTCTCACCGGCCGTGAGGAAACCCAGATCGCGCTGGTTGAAGCTTATGCCAAGGAGCAGGGCTTCTGGATCGACCCGGCAGCGGAATTCATCTTCTCCTCGACCCTCGAGCTCGACATGGGCACCGTCGTCCCCTCGCTCGCTGGCCCCAAGCGCCCGCAGGACCGGGTCGACCTGAACGAAGTTGACGAGGTTTTTGCCAAGGACATGGCCGATACCTACAAGAAGGCCAACACCCGCGTTCCGGTCGAAGGCAAGGACTTCGACATCGGCGATGGTGACGTGATGATCGCCGCGATCACCAGCTGCACCAACACCTCGAACCCGGGCGTGCTGGTCGCGGCCGGCCTGGTTGCAAAGAAGGCCGACGAATTCGGCCTCAAGCCCAAGCCCTGGGTCAAAACCAGCCTTGCGCCGGGCTCCAAGGTGGTCACCGACTACCTGAACAAGGCCGGCCTCCAGTCGCATCTCGACAACGTCGGTTTCAACCTCGTCGGCTATGGCTGCACCACCTGCATCGGCAACTCCGGACCGCTGGCAGAGCCGATCAGCAAGGCAATCAACGAGAACAGCCTGGTCGCCGCGGCGGTCATCTCTGGCAATCGCAACTTTGAGGGCCGCGTATCACCCGATGTGCGCGCGAATTTCCTCGCCTCGCCGCCGCTGGTCGTTGCCTATGCCCTCAAGGGCACAGTGATTGACAACTTTACCACCACCCCGATCGGCGTCGCGATCACTGGGCCAAAGGCCGGACAGGACGTGTACCTGAGGGACATTTGGCCGACCAACCAGGAAGTTTCCTCGACCATGGCCGCGTGCATGGACCGCGCGATGTTCCAGGCCCGCTACGCCGACGTCTACAAGGGCGACGAGCACTGGCAGGCGATCAACGTCACCGGCAGCGATACCTACCAGTGGCGCGCTGGCAGCACCTATGTCGCCAATCCGCCCTACTTCGAAGGCATGACCATGACCCCGGCCCCGGTGCAGGACATCGTCGAGGCCAAGCCGCTGCTGATCCTCGCGGATTCGATCACCACCGACCACATCAGCCCGGCTGGCAACATCAAGGCCGATAGCCCGGCCGGACAGTGGCTGATGGAGCATCAGGTCGCCCGTGCCGACTTCAACTCCTACGGGGCGCGGCGCGGCCATCACGAAGTGATGATGCGCGGCACTTTCGCCAATATCCGCATCAAGAACGAGATGGTTCCGGGCATCGAAGGCGGCATGAGCCGCTACGAAGGCACAGTGCTGCCGGTCTATGACGTGGCGATGAAGCACAAGGCCGCCGGCACGCCGATGGTCGTCGTCGCGGGCAAGGAATACGGCACCGGCTCCAGCCGCGACTGGGCGGCCAAGGGCACCGCGCTGCTCGGCGTTCGCGCCGTGATCGTCGAGAGCTTCGAGCGCATCCATCGCTCGAACCTGGTCGGCATGGGCGTGCTGCCGCTGCAGTTCCGGGAAGGTGACAGCCGCCAGTCGCTGGGCCTGACCGGGGACGAAAGCTACACCATCCTGGGCGTCAGCAGCATCAAGCCGCGCCAGGATGTGGAAGTGAAGGTCACGCGCGCAGACGGCTCCTCGTTCACTTTCACGGCGCTGTGCCGGATCGATACCGCCAATGAGGTCGAGTACTTCATGAACGGCGGCATCCTGCAATACGTGCTGCGCAAGCTGGCCGCCTGACCCCAGCCCGCACAGACAAGAAAAGGGGCGGCTCCAGCGATGGAGCCGCCCCTTTTTCGTTGCCTTGTCAGCCTGAACTCAGGCCTTGCGGCTGGCCAGGCGTCGGCGGCTGATGAGGCCGGCCGCAGCGGCACCGAACAGCAACAGCATCGGCGGCGCCGGAACCTCGGTTCCGCCGGTGGAGCTGCTGGTCGAACCGCCCGATGAGGTCGAGCTGCTGGTCGAGGACGATGTCGAGCTGCTTGTGCTCGACGATGTCGAGGAACTGCTGCTGGAGGAGGTGGAGGTCGAGCTGCTGGTCGAGGATGACGAAGTCACGTTGCCGGACGAGGTCGAGACATTCCCGGAACTGGTCGAGACATTGCCCGAAGACGATGTCACGTTGCCCGAGGACGAGGTGACGTTGCCCGAGGACGTCGAAACATTTCCGGAAGAGGTGGAAGTGCTGCTGGTCACACCGCCGGTCGAGGTCGAGCTAGAGCCGCCGCTGGAGGTCGAGGAAATCACGACACTGCCGCCGCCACCGCCGCCACCGAAGAACCCGCCGAAGAACCCGCCCCCCCAGCCGCCGATCGGACCGCCGCCGATTACCACCGGCACGCTGCCGCCGCCCGAAGGTGGGGGAGGCAGCGGGGGAAGGTAGGGCGCTGGAACGGCCATCATCGCCATCTGCTGTGGCTGTTCGCACGTTGCCGGGACAGAGCGGGTCACCATCCGGCGGATGCGGCGCACCTGGCGCGGCGCAGTGCGCACGACATGGCGGCGCGCCTTGGGCGCCGCAACCTTGGCGTGCTTGACGTACTGCGGCTGTCCCGGTGCCTGCTTTTCAGCGACGTG
This sequence comes from Sphingomonadaceae bacterium, assembly GCA_947472735.1. GTDB lineage: Bacteria > Pseudomonadota > Alphaproteobacteria > Sphingomonadales > Sphingomonadaceae > Novosphingobium. The sequence continues at coordinate 59,635 of CANJBY010000001.1, forward strand.
CACGGCACCGCCGCCAACAAGGGCGCCGCCCGCAGCGAAGATCGTCAACTTCGCGATCGCCATCCGTACCGACATGAGCTTGCCTTCTCTGCACTCGCTTGCCGCTGGAGACGCGAACCCCTGTTCCGTCTTCCGTGGCAGGCCTTTGGCAGAAAAAGCGCAGAGACTCGTTAATGCGGCAATGCCGTTAACCGTAAATACCTAGGTGCCGGAAGGTAAAATTATGCTTGAGAGCCAGTGATTTCGCTGAATGTCCCATTCTGGAACCGCCTTGGCTGGGTTCGTAACAACTGGCGGCGGAGAGATCCTATTTTCCGTCGGCAGGCCCTTGGCCGTCAAACAGGCCGCCAGTGGTGCCCACTGGCGGGGCAAGGCCAAGGTGCTGCCACGCTCGATCATTGAGGCAGCGGCCCCGCGCAGTTCGGGCGACAAGGCCGAGCTGGATCAGGAACGGTTCGATCACGTCCTCGATCGTATCGCGCGGTTCGGACAAGCCTGCGGCCAGCGTTTCCACGCCCACTGGGCCACCCTTGTAGATGTCGGCGATCATGGCAAGGTAGCGCCGGTCCTGCGCATCGAGGCCAAGCGCATCGACTTCCAGCCGGGTAAGCGCGGAATCGGCCTGGTCGCGGGTGATGGCGGCGTGCCCTTCGACGTGAGCGAAATCGCGCACGCGGCGCAGCAGCCGCCCGGCTACCCGCGGCGTACCGCGGGCACGACGGGCGATCTCCTGCGCGCCTTCGGGCTCAATGCCGATGCCGAGCAATCCGGCGCCGCGCGTCACCACGCGCTCCAGTTCGGGCACGGTGTAGAAATTGAGCCGGACCGGGATGCCGAAGCGGTCGCGCAGCGGCGTGGCCAGCAGACCCTGCCGGGTCGTCGCGCCGACCAGGGTAAAGGGCGGCAAGTCGATCCGCACCGAGCGCGCGGAAGGCCCCTCGCCGATGATCAGGTCGAGCGCGCGGTCCTCCATCGCCGGGTAGAGCACTTCTTCGACTGCGGGATTGAGGCGGTGGATCTCGTCGATGAAGAGCACGTCGCCCTCCTCGAGATTGGTCAGCAGTGCGGCCAGATCGCCCGACTTGGCGATCACCGGGCCGGACGTCGCCCGGAACCCCACGCCCAGCTCCCGCGCGACGATCTGCGCCAGCGTGGTTTTGCCCAGCCCCGGCGGGCCATAGAACAACACATGATCCATCGCCTCGCCGCGCGACTTCGCAGACTCGATGAAAACGCGCAGGTTGTCCTTGGCAGCGGCCTGCCCGACGAATTCGGCAAGAGTTTTCGGACGCAGCGCGGCGTCTTGGTCCTCCGGCTGGCGATGCGGGGTGAGGTGGGGGTTGTCAGTCACCCCGTGGCCCTCTTCAGCCCGACCCGGATCAGGGCATTGAGCGCCGCACCCTCGCCCAGTTCCTCGATCGCCCGTGCCACGGCCATGGTTGCAACATTCGGCTTGAAACCGAGGTTTTGCAGTGCCGAGACAGCATCCGCGCTGGCCGAACCCGTCGTGAGCGCCGCCGTGGCCACTCCGGCCACCGCAGGCAGCGCGCCAGCCTTGTCCTTGAGTTCGTTGACAATCCGTCCGGCCAGCTTCGGTCCGACGCCCTGCGCCCTTGCGACCATCGCCGCATCGCCGGCCGCGCAGGCGCGCTGGAGGTCTGCGGTGGAGAGCGCCGAGAGCACCGCCAGCGCCATCTTGCTGCCCACCCCCTGGATCGCGGTGAGCATGCGGAACCAGGCGCGTTCCTCGCCGCTGGCAAAGCCGATCAGGCGCATGTCGTTTTCGGAAACCTGCAGCTCGGTATGCACGGTGCAGCGATCCCCGCGCAGGCCCAACGCATCGAGCGTCTTGACGCTGCAATGGACGAGGTAGCCTACACCGGCCACGTCGATCACCGCCCAGTCAGGGCCGAAATCGTCCAGCGTGCCAGTGAGCTTTGCGATCATGGTTTGTTCCTATGGCAGGCTTGCGCCGCTCCTGCAACGTTCCCATATCGAACTGCCAACAAGCGGGGCACCAAGGAGGTTTGCCATGGCCGGCGGATGGACCCGCGACGGTGCGGTACAGGACCAGATCGACGATACGGTGGCCGATGCCGTGGCCGGTGCCCGCGCCCGGATGCCGGCAGGCGAAAGCCTTGAGCACTGCGAGGACTGCGGTGAGGACATTCCCTCCAAGCGCCGCGCCGCATTGCCGGGTGTCCGCACCTGCGTGACTTGCCAGTCTGCGCGGGACGGCAAGGTGCGGCACAGCCTGATCAATCGGCGGGGCAGCAAGGACAGCCAGCTGCGCTGAGTGTACCGGTCAGCCGCGCACCAGATGGGCGTGCGCGATCGCCACCGCCAGGGCATCGGCCGCATCTGCGCCTGCCAGCTTCACCCCGGGCAGCAGCACGCCGAGCATCGCCTGGACCTGCGCCTTCTCTGCCCCGCCGGTACCGACGATGGCCTTTTTGACCAGCCGGGTGGCATATTCGTGCACCGGCAGTCCGGCGCGGGCGAGTGCCAGCAGGCAGACGCCGCGGGCCTGCCCCAGCTTCAGGGTCGATTGCGGGTTCTTGTTGACGAACACCTCTTCCACCGCGCCCTGATCCGGCTGATGGCGTGCAATCACATCGGCGAGTTCGCGATCAATCGTGACCAACCGTTCGGCCAGAGATGCCTTGGGGTCAGTCTTGACCTGGCCATTGGCGATATGGCTCAGCCGGTTGCCGTTCTTCGCCACGATCCCCCAGCCCGTGCAGCTAAGCGAGGGATCGAGGCCGAGAATCAGCATCTCAGAGCCGCAGCCCGAAGCGCGGCCCGATCTGCATCATTGCCAGGTAGAGCCCGATGGTGAGCAAGCAACCGGCCCCCAGCGCCGCCCAGAACGGGACGCCGCTGCGCAGCAGTGCTGGGATCAGCAGGAACATCGGCAACGAGGGGAGGACGTACCAGAAGGTCGCCTCGGCGTGGATCGCCATGTTTTCCGCGTCCGGCCGGGCATGCCACAGCAGGATCATGCCCAGCACCGAGACCAGCGGCAGCGAAGCCACCAGCGCGCCCATCGCGGGCAGGCGCTTGCCGATTTCGGAGATCGCCACGATCAACGCGCCTGAAAGCAGTGCTTTCGCGGCCAATTGCCACATCAGAGCCGGGGCCTGCTGGTCGCGGCCGCCATCAGGCCAGCTTTTCCATCACTGCATCGGGGATGTCGTAGTTGCCCCAGACGGTCTGCACATCGTCGTCGTCGTCAAGCACGTCGATCAGCTTGAGCAGGGTGCGGGCCGCATTTTCGTCGACTTCGGTCTTGAGGCCGGGTTTCCAGCCGAGCTTTACGCCCTCGGCTTCACCCAGGGTCTTTTCCAGCTCGCGAGCAACCGGGTGAAGGGCGTCGATCGCGACCCAGATCTGGTGGCCGTCATCATCACTTTCGACATCGTCGGCGCCCGCTTCGATCGCGGCTTCGAGCACTTTGTCCTCGTCGCCGGCGACCGCGCCGTATTCGATCAGGCCGAGGCGGTCGAATCCATGGCTGACCGCGCCACTGGCGCCCAGATTCCCGCCGTTCTTGGCAAAGGCCGTGCGGACATTGGTGGCGGTGCGGTTGCGGTTGTCGGTCAGCGCCTCGACAATCAAGGCGACGCCACCGGGCCCGTAGCCCTCATAGCGCACTTCCTCGTAGTTATCGCCTTCGCCCTTGCTGGCCTTGTCGATCGCCCGCTGGATGTTGTCCTTGGGCATCGACTGCGCCTTGGCCGCATTGACCGCAGCGCGCAGGCGCGGGTTCATGTCCGGATCGGGCATGCCCATCTTGGCCGCGACGGTGATTTCGCGGCTGAGCTTGGAGAACTGCGCCGAGCGCTTCTTATCCTGCGCGCCCTTGCGATGCATGATGTTCTTGAATTTGGAATGACCTGCCATGATCCGCCGTCAGCTTGGGTTGGAATTTGGCCCAGCCCGTAGCGGAGCAAGCCGCTTCACACAACCACAGCGGTGCCCGAGACGCTGACCATCAGCATGGAGCCGGCCTTGCCCAGCACTTCGTAATCGATATCGACACCGACCACGGCGTTGCCGCCCAGTCGCACGGCCGCAGCTTCGAGTTCGGCAAATGCCTCGAGGCGGGCCCCGGCGAGGACCTCTTCATACTTGCCCGAGCGGCCGCCGAAGATGTCCGTGACCGAGGCAAAGAGATCGCGGACGATATTAGCCCCGGCGATCACTTCACCGGTAACGACGCCGCAATATTGCGTGATCGGGCGGCCTTCGATCGTGGGCGTGGTGGTGATGATCATCGCAATTTCCTCTCCGGTCGGGCCGGCCGGGTTCAGCCCAGCCCCAGGGCGGCTTTATAGAGATCGAGAATGGTTTCCATCTCGGCGCGGTCGTCCGGGCTCATCTTCCGCAGGCGGACGATCTGGCGCATGATCTTGGCGTCATAGCCTACCGCCTTGGCCTCGGCATAAACGTCGCGGATGTCGTCGGCGATGCCCTTCTTCTCCTCCTCAAGGCGTTCGACGCGTTCGATCAGGAGGCGCAGGCGGTCGTCGGTGGTCTCGGCCATGGAAATAAATGCTCCGCTAAGGTGAATCGGTTGGGGGCGCGATAGCGGCGGGAGGGGATTCGGGCAAAGCGGTGCCTGTGGAAATCATTGCAGGATCGATCCGGAACAGTGGCCGGGTCGAACGCATACAGCCAGCGGTCCCGGATCAGGTCCGGGACGACGGATCAGTGCGCGCCGCCGTTCTTCTTCAGGCTCGCTTCCATCCGCGCCAGTTGCTCCGCTGTCGCTTCGGTGTGGAACTTTGCCTTCCACTCAGCCGCCGGCATGCCATGGATCACTTCGCGGGCGGTGGCCTTGTCAAACCCGGCGCCGGCATCATTGATCCAGTCGGCCAGGCAGTTCCGGCAAAACCCCGAAAGTCCCATCAGGTCGATGTTCTGGGCATCGTGGCGGTGGCGCAGATGGCGCACCAACCGGCGAAACGCGGCGGCGGCAACGGCATCTGGCAGCGCCTCGAGCGGATCGGCAGCGTCTGCATTCGTATTTTCGGAACAGCTCATCGGGGTTATCCTTGGTCTTTGGGTGTGGCTTTGCCATAGGGCAGGCCCTGACTGAAAGGGCAAAAGCTTGGCCAAACTCGATCCCCCCAGACTCCAGCCTCGGGGCCGCAAGGTCAAGATCCTGGCCACCCTCGGACCCGCCAGCCGCACGCCCGAGATGATCGAACGGTTGCTGCGCGCGGGGGCTGACGCTTTCCGCGTCAACATGAGCCATGGCGACCATGAAACTCACGCCGCTACCATCGCCGCAATCCGCGCAGTGGAGAAGCGTCTTGGCCTGACGGTCCCCGTACTGTGCGATCTGCAGGGCCCCAAACTGCGCGTTGGTCAATTCAAGGACGGCAAGGCGGTGATCCGCCACGGCAGCCATTTCACGCTGGATCGCGATACCACGCCTGGCGACGAAACCCGGGTCTGCCTGCCGCACCCGGAGCTGTTTGGCGTCCTGCACAAGGGCCAGCGCCTGCTGGTGGACGACGGCAAACTGCGGCTGCGCGTGATCCGTGCCGAACCGGACGAAATCCTGTGTTCGGCCGAAGTGGGCGGAGTGATCATGGACCGCAAGGGCGTGAATGTGCCCGATGCCGTGGTTCCTGTGCCCGCGCTGACCGATAAGGACCGGCGGGACCTCGCCTTCGCGGTTGCGCAAGGTGCCGACTGGATCGCTTTGTCCTTCGTTCAGCGGCCGGAGGACGTTGCGGAAGCGCGCAAGCTGACCGGGGCCGGCCCGAATGCTCCGGCGCTGATGGCCAAGATCGAAAAGCCGGCGGCGGTCGATCGGCTTGACGAGATCATCGAGCTGTCGGACGGGATCATGGTCGCGCGCGGGGACCTGGGGGTAGAGCTCAACCCCGAGGAAGTGCCGCCGCTGCAGAAGCGCATTGTCGCGGCCACCCGTCGGTCGGGCAAGCCGGTCGTGGTGGCGACGCAGATGCTGGAATCGATGATCGAAAGCCCGGCTCCGACCCGCGCCGAAGTCTCCGACGTCGCCAACGCGGTTTACGATGGGGCCGATGCGGTCATGCTTTCAGCCGAGACCGCCAGCGGTGCCTGGCCGGAAGAAGCGGTAACGATCATGCACCGCATTGCCGCCCAAGTGGAGAGCGATCCGGGCTATGCCGAGCGGGTTCACTTCACCGAGGTCATGCCCGATGCGACCACTTCCGATGCGCTCGCCCAAGCCTGCGGCGCAATTGCCGCGACGGTGGAAGTAGCCGGTATCGTGGTCTTTACCGGTTCGGGCTCGACCGCGCGGAGAGTCGCTCGTGAACGACCCGGCGCGCCGATGCTGGTGCTGACGCCATTGCTGCGAACCGCGAGGCGGCTCGGGCTGTTGTGGGGCGCCCACGCGGTCCACACCAAGGATATCGGCAGTTTCGAAGAAATGATCGCCAAGGGCAAGCGCATGGCCCTGCGGCACGGGTTCGGCCGCGCTGGGTCCCGCCTGATCGCTCTCGCGGGGGTTCCTTTCGGCGTTCCCGGGTCGACCAACCTGCTGCACGTTGTGCGGCTGACCGGCGACGAACTGACCCGTCACAGCACCTGATATCGCAAGGTTTCCGTAACGGAAAGCTGCCAGAGTGAAATCCTCGCCGGGCTTGACTTGCAAACGGTTTGCAACTTGCTAATGCGCCCGGAGGGACAAGATTTTAATCGCTTGATTAAGCCGCATTCATAACCCGGGAGCCTCCATGATCGCCATGTTTCGCACCAGTCTGCTGCTGGGCGCCGCCGTTTGCCTCGCCGGCACCGCACATGCGCAGGACGTGCCTGCAGACAGCGCGATCGACGCGCTTACCGGCGACATCGTCGTCACCGCCACCAAGAAGCGTGATGCGGAGAACGTCCAGGACGTGCCGCAGGCGATCACCGCGCTAGGCTCGGCCAGTCTAGATGCCCTCAAGGTGCGCGACTTGCAGTCGCTCAGCCATGCTGCGCCGGGCGTCAGCCTCGATCAGGTCGGTACGGTGCGCGGGACGGCCAACTTCTCGATTCGCGGACTGGGCATCAACAGTTCCATCCCCTCGATCGACCCCACCGTCGGCACCTTTGTCGACGGGATCTATATCGGGGTAAATTCCGGCGTAGTGTTCGATGTATTCGATCTGGATTCGGTCGAGATCGTGCGCGGCCCGCAAGGCATCCTGTTCGGCCGCAATACAACCGGCGGCGCCGTGCTGGTGAATACCGGCAACCCGACGAAGGACTGGCATATCAAGGCAAGGATCGGTGCAGACGGCCCGATCGACGGTGGCCGGGGTGCCGCAAGCATGACCGGACAAGCTTTGGTTTCCGGCCCACTCTCGGATACGGTCGGGATCAAGCTGGGCGTCTACCACAACAGTGACGGCGGCTACTTCAAGAACAAGTTCAACAACGGCAACTACGGCAAGGCCAGCACCACGGCCCTGCGCGGCGGCCTGGCTTTCGAACTTGGCGCCTTGACGATCCTGGCCAAGGGCGAGCTGTTTGACAGCTACGGTGATGGCGCGGTCACGCAGAACCACGGCCTGTTCTCGCGCGAGACCTTCGATCTCTCGGTTAACAACGAAGGCTTCTATGACGTGCGCAGCTGGTTCGGCTCCCTCCGCGCCGATTACGAGCTGGGCGAAGGCAAGATCACCAGCATCTTCGGTTACCGCCACTATCGTCAGTCGACCGATAACGACATCGACTCCTCGCCGCAGTTCCTGTTCCATTCGGTGACGGGTCTGGCGCAGGAGCAGCTGTCTGATGAGCTGCGCTACAACGGCAAGTTTGGCGCGCTCGATCTGACGTTCGGTGGCTACCTGTTCCACCAGGAGATCGCCTACGAGGAAGACCGCAAGCTTCCGACCTCCACCTCGCTGATCTTCTATGGCGGCGGTCGGCAGGACCACGACGTCTACGGCCTGTTCGCCTCCGCCGATGTCGATGTGCTGCCGACACTCAAGGCCAACCTCGGGATACGGTGGTCGCAGGAAGACAAGGACGCCGTAATCACCTTCGTGCGGCCGCGGGTCGCCTGCTCGGTGATCGCCGGGACCTGCCCGGTGAGCGGGTTCAACAGCCTGAGCCCGACCGAGCCCAACGGCTTCACCGACAAACGCAGCTGGAAAAGCTGGACGCCGAAACTGGGCCTGACCTGGACCCCGGCCGAGCACGTGCTGGCCTATGGCAGCTGGACGCGAGGTTACCGCTCGGGTGGCTACAACCTGCGCATCACCGCCCCGGCAGCCTTTCTTGCCAACGCCGCGATCACCGGGAGCCCGGCCTTCGATGCCGAAAAGGTCGACAGCTACGAAGTGGGGCTAAAGCTCCAGACCGCGGATCGCAAAGGCACGCTCAACCTCGCCGCTTACCAGACCGAGGTCGGCAACATGCAGCGCGAGATCAACCTCTCCAGTCCGAGCTCGGGCGTCGCGCAGTCGATCTACAATACCGCCGACGCGCGCATTCGCGGCTTCGAGGCGGAAGGGCGCTATCAGCTGACCGACAGGCTGCTGGTCAGCGGTAGCGTCGGGCACATCGACGCGCGGTATACCAAGGTGTTCTATGACATCTCGGGCGATGGCGCGATCGGCGCGGCCGACCTTGAGCTCGCCTTGCCGCGCGTCCCGCGCTGGACCTGGGGTGTCGGGGCGCTGCATGAAGCGTGGATCGGCGAAACTTCGCGGATCGTCACCCGCGTCGATTTCCAGCACCGCAGCCGCTATGCCTATACCGACAGCAACTTCGGCTGGGTCGCCGCTTCGGACAATCTCGATGCCAGCCTGACCTGGTATCTGCCGGTCAAGGGCATGAGCATTTCGGTGTGGGGCAAAAACCTGCTCGACGAGGTGCAGTTCGGTGGCGACACGCAAATTCCGTTCGGCTCGGGCGCCTATTCGGACGGCAACAACCGGCCGTTCGATCCCAGCCCGGCGGCAGGCACTTTCTCGCCCTTGGCGAAAGGCCGCGTTGTCGGCGTGGAGTTTGGGGTGGAGTTCTAGGCTCGCGCGCCGAACAGCGCCGAGCCCACCCGCACATGTGTGGCACCGAGCATGATCGCGGTCTCGAAATCGTCGCTCATCCCCATGGAGCGGCCGGCGAGTCCGTGATCACTGGCGAGTTTGTCGAGAAGGGCGAAGAACGGCGCGGGCTCGATGCCAAGCGGGGGCACGCACATCAGCCCGATCACCGGCAGCGCGGCAACGCGGGTTTCGGCCAGCAGCGCGGGTAAATCGGCGATGGCGCAACCGCCTTTCTGCTCTTCAGCGCCGATGTTGACCTGCACGAAGCACGGGACCTGGCGGCCAGCCTTGTCCATGGCCTTGGCCAGTGCCGCAACCAGCGAGGGCCGATCGAGCGAGTGGATGCAGTCGAACAATAGCACGGCCTCATCCGCCTTGTTCGATTGCAGTTGGCCCACCAGATGAAGCGCGATGCCCGGGTGCGCCTCGCGCAAGGCCGGCCACTTGGCCTCCGCCTCCTGCACCCGGTTCTCGCCGAAAACGCGCTGCCCGGCCTCAATCAGCGGGCGGATTGCGTCGGTTGGGTGAGTCTTGCTGATGGCGACCAGCGTAATCTCGTCCACCTTGCGCTGCGAGATCGTGGCTGCGTGGGCCATGCGTGCGCGCACGGCGGCGAGCAGGTCGGCGGGTTCGGGCGCTGGTGCGGACATGGGGCGCTGCTATAGCGTTGCGACGATGAAGCGCCAGACCCCTCTGCCCCGCTTGTGGCTGCTGAGCGATGAGCGCAACGATGCGCAGCTTGCGCAAGCGCTGCGCCGCTTACCGCGCGGCAGCGGCTTCATCTACCGCCATTACCACTTGCCCACGGCCCAGCGGCGGCTTCGTTACGAGGAATTGCGCCGCTTGTGCAGATTGCGCGGCATCGTTCTCGTCCTCGCCGGTTCGCAGCGGGAAGCGCGGGCCTGGCGAGCCGACGCTGCGTATGGCCGGTCCGGCGAGGTTGCTACCGTCCACAGCTTGCGCGAACTGCGGCGCTGCACCGGCGCCCGGGTGGCATTGCTCTCGCCGGTGTTCCCGACTCAATCGCATCCGGGGGCAACCGGGCTCGGGCCGCTGCGCTTCCTGCTCCTTGCCCGGCAAGCGGCACTGCCCGTCGGCGCGCTGGGCGGAATCAACCGGCAGACGGCCCGCCGCATTCCCGGCACGGCCTGGGCCGCGATTAATGGATTGTCGGGACGTGCTTGAATCGCTGGATTCCCGAGGATTCTTGACGCGGAGTCACTGACTGGCGCATAATCCGCATCCAACTGAAGGGGTGCATCATGGCCACACGCGCGGGAAGCGCCGGAGCAACGCCGAACTGGCGCGTCGTGCTGAGGCGCAGCCTGCGGCGCAGCGCGGAGCTGCTCGGCTCCATGACCCTGTTCGCGGGGATGATCGCGTTCAGCCTGGCGATCGTATCCTACCACCAGACCGATGCCTCGGGTTCGACCGCGGCCGGCGGCGAGGTGCAGAACTGGATGGGCGCGCTGGGAGCATGGGTCGCCGATGCCGCTCTGACCTGGTTCGGGCTGGTCTCGGCGCTGTTCATCCCGATGCTCTACGTCTTCGCGCGCAAGCTGTGGCGACTGGTCGAGGAGGAGGACGGCGATCTGCCCGCTTCCGACCAGGCCTGGTGGCGCCCTGTTGCCGTGCTGCTTCTGGCAATGACGCTGCTCGCCACCGTGCTGACGCTCTCCTTCACGCATCCCGGCGGCGGGCTGCCCGCGTCGCTGGGCGGTCTGGCCGGATTGCTCGGCGCGAAAGCGATTGGCGCGGTCCTGGCACTGTTGCCCGAAGCAGCGCGCGGATGGACGACGCTGGGGCTGGCGCTCGCTTGCCTGGGCGGCGGAGCGTTTCTGGCCGGGCGAGTGTTCGCGATCGACTGGGGAGCCCTGCTCACCCTGCCGGGTGCATTGAAGCGCGCACCTTCCGTGTCGGCACCCTTGGCGATCCCGTTCGTCACCTCGCGGGAGAAGCCGCAGCGCCAGCCGCGGGCCCTGCCCGAGCAGCTGTCAGAACCCCGCCGCGCGCCCGAGATCTCGGACCCGAGCCATCCCGCCAAGCCTGCGCAGTTTTCCGGCAAGAGCCGCCAGGGCGACCTGTTCGACAAGTTCGAGCTCCCGGCGCTCGACCTGCTGGCCGACCCTCCGCCCTCGAACCACGCCAAGGTCGACAAGCTGGCGCTGGAGCGCAATGCGCGCCTGCTCGAGACCGTGCTCGACGATTTCAACGTAAAGGGCGAGATCACCGCTGTCCGCACGGGTCCGGTAGTCACCATGTACGAACTCGAGCCGGCTCCAGGCATCAAGGCAAGCCGGGTGATCGGCCTGGCCGATGACATCGCCCGCAACATGAGCGCGATTTCCGCGCGCGTGTCTTCGATTCCGGGCCGCACCGTGATGGGCATCGAACTACCCAACGTCGATCGCCAGATGGTCAGCTTCAAGGAACTGGTCGCTTGCGAAAAGTTCGCCGGATCGCGCGCGCTGCTGCCGATCATCCTGGGCAAGGACATCGCCGGCGAACCCGTGGTGGCAGACCTCGCCGCCATGCCTCACCTGCTGGTGGCCGGCACCACCGGCTCGGGCAAGTCGGTCGGGCTCAACTGCATCCTGCTGTCGCTGCTCTACCGGTTGACCCCGGCCCAGTGCCGCCTGATCCTCGTCGATCCCAAAGTGCTCGAGCTCAAGAGCTACGATGATATTCCCCACCTGCTTTCGCCCGTCGTGACCGAGCCGGCGAAGGCGGTGCGCGCCTTGAAGTGGGCGGTCGAGGAAATGGAACGCCGCTACCGCATGATGAGCGAGATCAGCGTGCGCAATCTCTCCGGCTTCAACGAGAAAGTCCGCACCGCGATTGCCAAGGGCAAGCCGCTGGGGCGGCGCATCCAGATCGGGTTCGATCCCGACACCGGCGAGGAACTCTACGAGGAGCACCTGCTGGAATATCCGGTGCTGCCGCAAATCGTGGTGATCGTCGACGAACTGGCCGACTTGATGGTCACGGTAGGCAAGGAAGTCGAAGTGCTGATCCAGCGGCTGTCGCAGAAGAGCCGCGCGGCGGGCATTCACCTGATCATGGCGACGCAACGCCCCTCGGTCGACGTCATCACCGGCGTGATCAAGGCCAACCTGCCGACGCGCATCAGCTTTGCCGTGACCAGCCGTATCGACAGCCGCACCATCCTGGGCGAACAGGGCGCGGAGCAGCTGCTGGGCAAGGGCGACATGCTCTACAAGCCCAACACCGACCCGATCCGCCGCGTGCACGGACCGTTCGTCTCCGACGAGGAAGTGGAGCGGATCGCCGATTTCTGGCGCGGCCAGGGCAAGCCGGACTACGTGGATTCGGTTACCGAGGAACCCGAAGACTCGCCCTTCGGCTTCGACGATCTCGACGCCACTGCCTCGGATGCACCGGAAGAGCGCAAGTACCGACAGGTCTGCCAGATCGTGTTCGAAAGCCAGAAAGCCTCGGCCAGCTGGATCCAGCGACAAATGGGCGTGGGCTACAACACCGCCTCGAAGTGGATCGAGCGCATGGAAGCCGATGGCTTCGTCGGCCCGGCCAACCACGTCGGGCGGCGCGAGATCTACCGCGACAAGGATGGCAGTCCGTTGTGATGGCCTGATCCGGTCCGGCTGGGGGTTGCCCAAATCCGGTTTCATATGTAACGGTTTTGCGCAAGGAGAGCTTTGATGCGCATCGGTACCGTCCGTGAAATCAAGAATCATGAATACCGCGTCGGTCTGACGCCGGAGTCTGCACGCGAACTGGTCGCGCACGGGCATGAGGTTTGGGCGGAGACGGGCGCGGGCGATGGAAGCGGGGCGGGTGATACGGATTACGTCGCGGCCGGGGCCAGGATCAGCACTGACGTCGCGGAGATTTTCGAAGCCTGCGAGATGATCGTCAAGGTCAAGGAGCCGCAAGCGGGCGAGCGGGCGATGCTGCGCCGCGGTCAGATACTCTACGCCTACCTCCACCTCGCACCCGATCCCGAGCAGACCGCGGACCTGATCAAGTCCGGGGTTACCGCAATCGCCTACGAAACGGTAACCGGACCGGGCAACTCCCTGCCGCTGCTCAAGCCGATGAGCCAGGTCGCTGGGCGGTGTCCCCGGCGTGCTACCCGGCAAGGTGCTGATCATCGGCGGCGGAGTGGTCGGCTTTCATGCCGCGCAGATGGCCGTCGGCATGGGCGCCGACGTGACCATCCTCGACCGCGATCCCGAGGTGCTGGAGCGGCTCGACGGCCACTTTGAAGGCCGCGCCAAGACCCGCTTTTCCAACCGCTCGACCGTGCAGCAAATGATCTGCGATGCGGAATTGGTGATCGGTGCGGTGCTGGTCCCCGGCGCGGCGGCGCCCAAGCTGGTCAGCCGCGAGATGCTGAAATGCATGAAGCCGGGTTCGGTGCTGGTCGATGTCGCAATCGACCAGGGTGGCTGCTTCGAAACCAGCCATGCGACCACGCATGCCGATCCGACTTACATCGTCGACGGGATCGTTCACTACTGCGTGGCCAACATGCCCGGCGCGGTGGCTCGGACCAGCACATATGCGCTCAATAATGTGACACTGCCGCATGCCTTGCGGATTGCCGAGCTAGGCTGGCAGGCAGCGCTCAGAGCCACTCCCTATCTGGCCAACGGACTGAACGTCCATGCCGGCCAGGTCACTTATCAGGCCGTCGCCGAAGCGCTGGGCTATCCCTATGTGCCGGTCAGCGAGGTGCTGGCCTAGGATCCGAATGGCGCGAAGGGTGCCGCAACGTCTGCCGGCACGCGCATCAGCCGGCCGGAGGCACGGTCAATCATCGCCCATGTCGTCCGCGCCGAAACGATGACTTTTCCGGCGGCATTGCGGAAATCGACCCGTCGATCGAACCGTGCACCGATTGGTCCATCAGGTATGAAAGTCTCGGCGATGACGGTCTCACCGGGGCCGATATTCCCGCGATAATCGATCTCGTGCCGGGTCACGACCCAGAAATAGGCGGCCTGATGTTCGGGCAAGGCGACCGCTGCCCAATGTGCGATCGCCATCTGCTGGATCCAGTCGACCCACACGGCGTTGTTGACGTGGCCGAGTTCGTCAATGTGCTCCGCTCCGGCGGTGAAAGAGAGGGTAAAGCGGTCGCTCACGAATCGGTCTTCGGAAGCGCGACACCCAGTTCCGCAAGTTCGCGTTCGGCTTGTGCGGCATCATTGAACAGCCGCCCATGCATGCCCACCGCCTGCGCGCCCTGCACATTGTGCACCACGTCATCGAAGAACAAAGTTTCATCTGGCTTGAGGCCGTGCTGTTCCAATAGGCTGCGATAAATGCGCGCGTCGGGTTTCAACACGCCCACCTCCGCAGAGCAGGTCACCCCTTCGAACATCTCCCAGAATTTATGCTCGGCGCGCAGATGAGTGACGATTCCGCGAACGTTGTCGGTTAGTGCGAACAGGCGAATGCCAGCCCTTGCGAGACGCTGCATCAGAATTGGTGTATCCTCGATAAGCGTCAGGCTGGCGTACAGCTCTGCTTCCAGACGGTCCGCATCCTCAGCGCTGAGACCGTGGTGAAGCTGGTACGCCAGCTTTGTTTCCGCAAGAGATCTCCCCTCGATTGAGCCCGCGCCAGATCTCGTTGTCCGCGAACAGCACGATCATACTATCAGGGTCGGCATGGCGATCTGCGAAGGTACATCGCACGATGTAAAGCGGATCCCAGCGAATCAGTACGCCCCCGATATCGAAAACCACATTCCTGACCGCCATCAGCGCTTCCTCTCACCGAAACGTTACACCACGCCAAGCTGCCACAGGATGAAGGCGAACTCCTCGGCTGTTTCCTTGAGGCTTTCGAACCGGCCCGACTTCCCCCCATGCCCCGCGCCCATGTTGGTCTTGAGGATCAGTTCATTGTCGTCGGTCTTGCGCTCGCGCAGCCGGGCGACCCATTTTGCGGGCTCCCAGTAGGTCACGCGTGGATCGTTGAGGCCAGCGGTGACCATGATTGGCGGATAGGGGTGGGCCTTGACCTGATCATAGGGGCTGTACCCGTGGATCAGTTCGAAGGCGGCCTGATCCTCGATCGGGTTGCCCCATTCCGGCCATTCGCCCGGGGTCAGCGGCAGGCTGGCATCGAGCATGGTATTGAGCACGTCGACAAAGGGCACGTGCGCCACCACCGCGCCCCACAGCGCCGGATCGGAATTGATCACCGCGCCCATCAGCTCGCCCCCGGCCGAGCCGCCGGAGATGCTGATCCGTCCGGCCTGCGTCAGGCCGCGCGCGATCAGCCCTTTTGCCACATCGACGAAATCGGTGAAGGTATTGGTGCGTCGCTCCAGCTTGCCGGCTTTGTACCAGGCCCGCCCCAGGTCATCCCCGCCGCGGATATGGGCGATGGCATAAGCAAAGCCGCGATCGACCAGGCTCAGCCGGGTGGTGGAGAAGCCGGGCTCGATCGCGATCCCATAGGCACCATAGCCATACAGATGCAGCGGACCGCCGGGTAACCGGTCCTTGCGCATCACCACCGAGACCGGGATCAGCGTGCCGTCGCGCGCCGGGAATTCCAGCCGCTCGGTCACATAGAGCGAGGCGTCGTAGCCCGAGGGGATTTCTTGCACCTTGAGGGTGGTTAGCGTTTGAGTGGCAACATCATAGTCCAGCACGCTCGCCGGGCTGACCATGCTTTCGTAGGACAGCCGCAGTTTGTCGACCGCCCACTCGGGATTCTCGCCCAGACCGGCGGAAAAGCTCGCCTCAGGAAAGGCAATCGGCTCGATCCGCGCGGGATCGTCGTAATATCGCACTTCGACCCGGTCGAGCCCGCGCACCCGGCCTTCGACCACGTAGAAATCACGGAACAGTTCGAACCCGGTGAGGTAGAAGTCATCACTGCCTTCGATCAGCGTGGTCCAGCTCCCCGGATCGGCTAGCGGCGCGGTGGCGAGGCGGAAGTTTTCGTGTGCGTCGTTGGCATGGATATAGAGCAACCCGTCGCGCTCATCGACGTCGTACTCCACCCCCGGCTGGCGCGCCCTGACTAGCAGCGGCGGGGCTTGCGGATCAGCGGCAGGAACCAGCCGGACCTCGCTGGTCTCATGATCGGAAGTGCCGATGATCAGCCACTTTTCGTTGGCTGACAGCGAGGAGGCAACGCGGAAGCCTTCGTCGTCCTCGTGGTAAAGCTCAATATCACTTGAGGTTGGCTCACCGAGCCAGTGCAGACGGGCGTTGTCAGTGCGCCACTGTTCATTGGCGAGCGAGTAGACCAGGCCCTTGTCCCCTGCGACCCAGACCAGGCCGGAGAGCGTGCCGGGGATCTCGTCGGGCAGCATTTCCCCGGTCGCGATCACCTTGATTCTGGCCGTAAAGCGCTCGGAACCGTTGTCGTCGACCGACCAGGCGAGCAGCCTGCCGTCGTTGGAAACGGCAATCGCCCCCAGCCGGAAGTATTCCTTCCCCTCGGCGAGCGCGACCTCGTCGAGGATCAGCTCGTCCGGTCCGCCGGCGACGGGACTGCGCCACCACTTCTTGTATTCGGCGCCCTCCTCGAACTCGATCCAGTAGAGCCAGTCGCCGTCCTTCTGCGGAACCGACTTGTCCGCTTCCTTGATCCGGGCCCGCATCTCCTTGAACAGCGCGTCGATCCGGCCTTGCTGATCTGCCATGCGGCTCTTGAACCAGGCGTTCTCTGCTTCGAGGTGGGCGAGCACGTCCTTGTCCGTCACTTCCGGATAGCCGGGGTCGCGCAGCCAGGCGTAATCGTCGGTGATGGTGATGCCGTGATGGGTGACGGCGTGGGGCTTCCTGGGTGCGACAGGGGGTGTGGTAAGTGTCATGTCCCGCCTCTATGATTGCAGCTGTAACCGATCAAGGCGGATGACCGACCTATGTTGATGAACACGCACGCAGCCCGGCTTGATGCCCTGCGCAAGGAATTGAAGACGCGCCGCCTTGATGGCTTCGTGATTCCCATCTCCGACGAACACATGAGCGAATATGTCGGCGGCTATGCCCAGCGCCTCGCCTGGCTCACCGGCTTCGGCGGTTCAGCCGGGACTGCGGTGGTCCTTGCCGAAAAAGCGGCGATCTTCGTCGATGGGCGCTACACCTTGCAGGTCCGCGACCAGGTTGACGGCCAACTCTATGAATATTGCTCGGTGCCCGAGACCAGCGCCGCCAAATGGCTCGGCGACAATGCGCCGCAGGGCGGCCGCATCGGTTACGACGCGTGGCTGCATGGCAAGCCCTGGGTCAAGGCTGCCTCAGAAGCGCTGGCGGGTCGCTCGGGGACGCTCGTGGCGGTCGAGAGCAATCCCATCGACACGGTCTGGAGCGACCGGCCGGCTCCTTCCCTCGCCCCCGCGCTGGTCCATTCGCTTGAGCACGCCGGGCAGGCCAGCGAAGCCAAACGAGCTGCAGTCGCAGAGTGGCTGGCGGACAAGAAACTCGATGCCGCAGTGGTCTCGGCGCTCGATTCGATTGCCTGGTTGCTCAACATCCGCGGGGAAGATGTAGACCGCACCCCAGTCGCGCTGTCCTTCGTCGTGGCTCATGCCGATGGCACCGCCGAGTTGTTCATTGCCGAAGAGAAGGTCACGCCCGAGCTGCGCGCGCACCTCGGCAATGCGGTGCGGATTTCCCCGCGCGAGGCTTTTGTTCCGGCGCTTGCGGCGCTGGCCGGCAAGGCGGTGGCAGTCGATCCGGACCGCGCGGTGCAGGCGATCTTTGCCGCACTGGAAGGTGCCGGGGCGAAAGTGGTGGAGACAATGGACCCGACCGTCCTGCCCAAGGCCTGCAAGAACCCGGTCGAGCAATCCGGCCAACGCGCCGCTCAGGCTCGGGACGGTGCTGCCATGGTGAGCTTCCTGCACTGGCTGTCGCGTGAAGCTCCGAAAGGCGGGGTGACCGAAATCTCCGCTGCCGAGCGGCTTCACCAGTGCCGCCGCGACACCGGTGACTTGCGCGACTTGTCGTTCGACACGATTTCCGGCTCCGGCCCGAACGGGGCGATCGTCCATTACCGGGTGAGCGAGGAAACCAACCGCCAGCTCGAACCGTCCAGCGTCTACCTCGTCGACTCCGGAGGCCAGTACCCGGACGGCACTACCGACATCACGCGCACCGTCTGGATCGGGCCGGGCGAGCCACCCGCGGAAGTGAAGGACCGCTTCACCCGCGTGCTGAAGGGCCATATCGCGCTGGCCCGGGTCAGCTTCCCCAAAGGCACGGTCGGCAGCCAGCTCGACACGCTGGCCCGGATGCACTTGTGGGCCGCCGGACTCGACTATGCGCATGGCACCGGCCACGGCGTCGGCAGTTTTCTGTCCGTCCACGAAGGACCGCAGCGCATCGGCAAAGCGCGCGGCGGACAAGCCGGGACCGATCAGGAACTATTCCCCGGCATGTTCCTCTCCAACGAGCCCGGCTACTACAAGACCGGGGCCTACGGCATCCGGATCGAGAATCTGGTGCTGGTCGAACCGTGCGCGCCGGAGGGGGGCGAAGGCGAATTCCTCGGCTTCGAGACGCTGACGTTCTGCCCGATCGAGCGCGCGCTGGTGGACTGCGAGCTGCTCACCCGCGACGAGGTGGAATGGTGGAACGCTTACCACGCCCGCGTGCTCGAGGTCGTCGGACCGCAGCTCGACGGACCGGCCCTGGCGTGGCTTGAGGCCCAGTGCGCGGCCTTGTAGGGCCGCACGTGTTCCTGTAATGTTCCACCACGAATCGCTATGGAGGAACTGATGATCGGCTATGTGACCCTGGGCACGAACGACCGCGAACGCGGAGCGAAGTTCTACGATGCAATTTGCGGCGAGCTTGGCGTCGGGCGGATGGGTGAGAATGTGACGTTCATTTCCTGGGGAGTGCCGGGCGGTGCGGCAGGGATCGGTCTTACCACGCCGTTCGACGGCAAGCAGGCGACGGTCGGCAACGGCGTAATGGTGGCGCTTGAGGCAAGCGACGAAGCACAAGTGCGACGCCTGCATGAGATCGCATTGGCCAATGGCGGGACTTGCGAAGGCCCTCCGGGCGAACGCTTCGAAGGATTTTACGCCGCGTATTTCCGCGATCCCGATGGCAACAAGCTTAACGCCTTCGTGATGGCTGCAGAATGAGCGGCTTGCGGCCGAATGAACGAGCACCCGCGCGTGCGACAAATGGCGACAAAGAGCCTGTATTGCGGCATAACCGGGCGACAAACCCGCTGTAGAGAGAGATCTGGAAGCCGCGCGGCCAACTGCGGTTCCCCTTCCCTCCCCGCGCCGCGCGGTTTCTCCTGTTTCCATGCTGGAGAGCGAAAAATGAAGAAATCTACCCTGGGCATTTCCGCACTGGCGCTTGCTGCCATTGCTGGCGTGGCAATTGCAGCCGAAGCCCCTCAGCACATGAATCATGGCCGCATGGCCGAACCCACCACGCGCGCAGAAGCGCAGACCGCAGCCGGCGAGATGTTTGACCGGATCGACACCAACCACGACGGCAACATTTCGCGCGACGAATTCGCCGCCCCGCGCGGCAAGAGCGATAGCGGACATGACCATTCCGCGGCGCAAGCTGCACCGGAGCACGGCCAGGGCGAAGCCATGGGCCATCGCATGGGCGGCGATCGAGGTCGGCGCGGCCACGGCATGATGGCCATGATGCTGTTGCGCGATGCCGACACCAATGGTGACAAGGCCGTTACACGCCCCGAGCTGACGGCCGCCGCGCTGAAGCATTTCGATGCAGCTGACGCCAACAAGGATGGCAAGCTTACCCCGGAAGAAAAGCAGGCAGCCATGCGCACTCATATGCAGCAGATGCGCGGCCGCATGGCCGGCCATGGTGGTGCCGGTCATGACATGGGCACAATGGGTGGCACCCCGAAGCAGCGCTGAGACTGAGAGACAAAGTTCCGGCAATGGCTGACGATGCCCTGACCCGTCTGCTGCTCGTCGATGACGAGAAGGCCTTACGAGAACCCCTGGCCGAGTACCTCTCGCGCCAGGGGTTTGCCGTCACTGCCGCCGCCAGTGCTGTGGAAGCGCGGACCCGGCTGCGGGATGAGGAATACGACCTGGTCCTGCTCGACGTGATGATGCCGGGCGAGGACGGGTTTTCCTTATGCCGCCACTTGGTCGAAACCCATGCGCTGCCCACCATCTTCCTGACCGCCCGGGGCGAAGCCACTGACCGTATCGTCGGGCTGGAAATTGGCGCTGATGACTATGTCGTCAAGCCCTTCGAACCGCGCGAACTGGTTGCCCGGATTCGCAGCGTACTTCGTCGCAGCGCGCGCGGCGGTACTCCAGCCGAAGAAGAAGCGCATTTCCTGTTCGAGGGCTGGCGGCTCGATCCGCTCAAGCGGCGCCTGATCGATCCCGAGGGCGCGGTGGTAGCGATCTCGTCGGTAGAATTCCGTCTGCTGTTGGCGTTTCTCGAACATCCTCGCCAGGTCCTCGACAGGGAACGCCTGCTCGACATGGTCCAGGGCCGCGAGGCGCACCTGTTCGACCGCGCGGTAGACAACCAGGTGAGTCGCCTACGCCGCAAGATCGAGGCCGACAGCCGCAATCCGCAAATGATCCAGACCGTGTGGGGCGGCGGGTACATGCTCGCTGCCGAAGTCCGGCGCATCGCCGGTGAAGGCCCATGAAGCCGTCCCGGGGGCTGAACCGCAGAATTGGACCACAGAGTCTGCAAGGGCAGATGCTGCTGGCGGTTGCACTGGCGCTGCTGCTCGCCCAAGGGTTCAGCGCGCTGCTCATTTACCGCGCCCAGGCCGAACGACGCGAAGCAGTGCTGATTGGCACCGCCGCTTTCCGGCTCCTGGCCGCGACGGGGGCTCGCCCTTTTTCAGGCCATCACATGTCGGAGAACGGCCACGGTATGGGTGGGGATTTCCGCCGGTTCATGGTCGAACGAACGTCCGCAACGCCGTTGCGTCAGGGCGAAACCCGGATGGAGCGCGCCGAAGAGGCTTTGCGTGACGTGCTGGCCGAGCAGGACCGGGCTCCGGCAGACCTGATCGTGCTGCGCCGCCCGATCCGGGAAGACCGCGCGGCCATGCAGCATGCCCGTTTGCGTGATCGCATGTGGTTTGCCCGCAGCCGCCCCGGCGTCCGCGATGTCATGGTCGCAGCAGTGCAACCGGTTAAGGGCGGCGAATGGTTTATCGCGCGGGTGCTGATCCCGCCGGGCGAACGGACGGTCATCCTCTCGCTGATCGGTCAGACTTTGCTGATTTACGGTCTGCTGGTCGGGGCGATCGCCCTTATTCTGCGGCGCATTTCGCAGCCGCTTGCCGCATTGACCCGGCGGGTCGAGCGGTTTGCCGAGACCCGGGACCCGGCCGATCCGCTTGAACCCGATGGGCCCGATGACGTACGCCGGCTGATCCAGGCGCACAATGCGATGGAAGCGCGGGTCGCGGCCATGCTTGACGAGAAGGATGTGATGCTGGGCGCGATCGGGCACGATCTCAAGACACCGCTAGCCGCGCTCAGGGTGAGAATCGAATCGGTTGAAGACGAGCGTGAGCGTCAGCGAATGGCGCAGACCATCGAAGATATCGCGGTTTCTCTCGACGACATCCTGTCTCTGGCGAGGGTGGGGCGTCCGACCGACCCGCTTGAGCCGACGGAGCTTACTGCCCTCATCGCCTCGGTCGTCGACGAACACGAGGACATGGGCGAGCCGGTGAGTTTCGCCGAGGCGCCGCGCACCGTGTTGTCCATTCGCGCCACCTGGCTGCGCCGCGCGGTACGCAATCTGGTCTCTAACGCGCTGCGCTACGGCAAGACTGCCCGGGTCAGCCTCGACCGCGATTCGCGCCAGGTGACGATCCGCATCGACGATGATGGCCCCGGCATTGCCGAGACCGAGATCGACCGCATGATGGAACCGTTCGCGCGGGGCGAGGGCTCGCGCAATCGCAACACGGGCGGGGCCGGATTGGGCCTCGCTCTGGCCCGGGCCATCGCCGAACAGCACGGCGGCACGCTGACGCTCAGCAACCGGCCGGGCGCTTCGGGCGCACCCGAAGGCCTGACGGCGACGCTGAGCCTTCCGCTTACTTGAGCCGGGCGATTTGCGCCGAAACTTCCGCTCGGCGCGCCGCCTTTATCTCGCCGCATGAGCGCACCCGTTCGATCGTCCGCTCGAGTTCCAGCGCGCCGGTCTTGCCGGCAAAGCGCGGGCGGAATTCGCGCGCGAATTCATCCGAGCGCTCGGCCGAGCAGAACCCCGCGAGTACCTGAGGCAGGCGCGAAGAAAAGAATATCCCGCCCGAGCCGCTGGTCAATTCGTCGAAATGACTCTTCATCCAGGCATAGC
Organism: Sphingomonadaceae bacterium; assembly: GCA_947472735.1. GTDB lineage: Bacteria > Pseudomonadota > Alphaproteobacteria > Sphingomonadales > Sphingomonadaceae > Novosphingobium. The sequence continues at coordinate 81,980 of CANJBY010000001.1, forward strand.
CCTGGTCGCGGGTCGCCGGGGTGCCAATCACGATCCGGACCATCGTCAGCCGTTCGCTTGCGCGCAGGCGCGGATCGCGCAGGTCCTCCAGCACCCACTTGGCCACGTCTGCCTTGCCGCTCCCGGCGATCGCATTGATGGCCTGCGGGCGGAACACCGGATCCTGCGAGGCCAGCGCTTTCTCGAGCAGTGACTTCGCGGCGGTCATCCCGCCAACGTCCAGCAGCGCATCGAAGGCGTTGCCGAACCACATTGGGTCGAGCGCCTTGGTATCGCCGCCGAGGTAAGCCGTGGCAGCATCGCCGAGCTGCTTGCGGATTGCGGGGTCATGGGCGCCACCGGCCAGACGCCCGACGATTTGCACGCGCCGCTGCACCCGTTCCGGCGCTTCCGCAGCATAGGCTCCCTGACGCGGATCGAAACCGTACTGGCTCAGCATGGGCTGGATCAGCTTGGCCGAGAAAGCCCGCAAGGAAGCGGTCCCCTTTTCGTCAAGCAGATCGAGCGCTCCGAACAGACCCAGCGTGTCCATCGCCGCATTTGCTGCGTAGCTGTCGGGATTATGGACCATGGTCCGCGCAAGCTTTGTCAGCTGAGCGGCGCTGGCGCGACCGGCCATGAAGCTCGCCCGCAGCGAATCCGCCAGGGCCAGCGCCTCGCCGCCGGACAGTGTGGCGGAAGTGTCGATCAGACGATCCCAATCCTTCGCAGGCAGTTCGAACCGGTAATAGCCGGTGCCCCCCGCGTTTGGCATGGCTACGCCCTTGCCCTTGAGGGCGAACGGTATGGTCTTGTCAGCCATCAGCTCGCAGCGCGTTTCGGTGCCTTGCCTGACGCACAGCGGAATCCCCCAGCGCATCTCCGGCGCCTGCGTTCCCAATCGGACGTAGCGGCTTTGCGTGACGGTGTAGCCGCCCCTGGCCCTGGCGAAGGTGACCAGCGGCACGCCTTGCTGGTCGGTGAAGCTCTGCATCGCCGGCAGGATACGCGGATCGCCAGAGACCTCGGCCATGGCGCCGAAGAAATCGGCGCTCGTGGCATTGCCGTACCGGTGCTTGGCCATGTAGGCGCGCACGCCGTCGCGGAACTTGGTATCGCCCATGAAGGCTGCAATCATCGCCACGACATGGCCGCCCTTGCCATAGGTGATGGTATCGAACGCGGCGTCGATCTGGGCGTTCTTCTCGATCTTCTGGTGGATCGGCCTGCCGGCGAGCAGCGCGTCGGTCCCCATCGCCCCGAAGCCTTCGGCCAGCGCGCCGGCGCCGATGTTGAGGTCGGGCCGCCACTCGTTGCCGATCCGATAGCCCATCCAGTTGGCGAAGCTCTCGTTGAGCCAGATGTCGTCCCACCACGCCGGAGTGACGAGATCGCCAAACCACTGGTGCGCCAATTCGTGCGCCACAACCATGCCGAAAGTGCGCTTCTGGTCGACCGGGGCATCCTGGTCCATCACCAGGATGGCGTCATTGTAAAGATCGGCTCCGGCGTTCTCCATGGCACCCGGCAAGATCGGCGTCGTCACTTGATCGAGCTTCGGATAAGGGAAGGCCTGGCCGAAATAGTCTTCGAGACGGGTGACGATGCCCTTCGAACCGTCAAGCGCGAAGTCGAGCTTGCCGGCATTCTGGCGGGTCGAGACGACGCGCAGCGGCAGCGGGGTGGCGCGCTGCGGGGTCGGCGGAACGGTGCCTTCAACCATGGTGAACGGCCCAACAAACATCGCGACCAGGTAAGTCGGCAGCGGCAGGGTCTGCGCGAACCGGTGGACTTGCAGCCCGTTTTCCATGGTCGTCGAGGTTTCGGGGGTGTTGCTCACCGCAACCTGGCCAGGCTTCGTCCGCAAGGTGACGGTGAAGGGCACCTTGAAACCAGGTTCGTCAAAGCTGGGGAATGCAGCGCGGCCGTCGATCGATTCGAATTGGGTCCAGGAATACCAGGCGTCCCCCACCTTGACCCGGAACATGCCGGCCGGCCCCTCACCGAAGGCTGCGTCATATTCGAACGAGAGTGTGACGGCTCCGGCGGGGAGTTCCTCGGCAAAAGTCACCGCGCCAACGCCCGTCGGATCGCCCTGCACCCAGATGCCCGAGATCTGCCGGCCGCCGACCTTGGCCACAACCTGTCGCACAGCAAGATTGCGCCCGTGCAGAACCACCGTTCGGGAAGGCACCTTGAGCACAGCGTCGATTTCGACATGGCCGGAGAATCGGGTCTTGTCGGGGTCGACGGTCAGGTCGAGGCGATAGGCGGTAGGTCGCGCGGCATCGGTCAACTGACCGGCGGGCAAGTCCACCGCGATCGGCGCCGGAGCAGCCAGCGGTGCCGACGCAGGAGGAGTAGCCGGCCTGGCAACCGGCCGGGGAGCCGCAAATGCGGGAGCGGCGAGCGCCAGGGCCAGCGTGAGGAACGGCGCGGCGCGAAAGGCGTGCTTCATCGACTTCTCCAGAATCTGGTGCCCCGCATGGGGGAAACGCCTGCCCTCAACGCGCGCACGGGGATTGCAAATGCAACCATCGACGAACACCGATTGCAGTCCGACGAACCGTCAGCGCAGCAATCCTCCCAGCAGGCCGCGCGCGAATCGGCCAAGCAGCGCCCCGCCCAGCGCCGTCCCGATCGAACCCGCCGCCGCGCTGGCAGCCGACGCCACCGGCGATCCGCCTGATTTCCTGCCGGTCATCGAGCGGGCGATCATGGTGCCAGCCGAAGCGGCCGCCGCGCCGAACGCGGCCTTGCCTGCCTTCACCCACATGCTGGGGGTGTGGCGCGGCTGGGCGCGCTGCGCTTCGACCCCCTGCTCCGCCACAACTTGCGCCGCCGCGGCTGCATCCTGCGCCTTGCGAGCCAGGACCTCGGAAGCGCTTTCGCGGTTCACCGCCGCATCGTACTTCCCCTCGAACGGGCTGATCGACTGGATGATCGCGCGCTCCTTGTCACTCACCGGACCGAGACGCGAGCGCGGCGGCGTAATCAGGGTGCGCTGCACCACGGTCGGGGCGCCTTCCTCGTCCAGCACCGAGACCAGCGCCTCGCCCACCTTGAGTTCGGTGATCGCGGTCTCGACATCCAGATCCGGATTGATCCGGAACGTTTCCGCGGCCGCCTTGATGGCCCTCTGGTCGCGCGGGGTGAAAGCGCGGAGCGCGTGCTGCACCCGGTTGCCGAGCTGGCCAGCGATCTTTTCAGGGATGTCGATCGGATTCTGCGAGATGAAATAGACGCCCACTCCCTTCGAGCGGATCAGTCGCACCACTTGCTCAACCTTGTCGAAAAGCGCTTGGGGCGCATCGTCAAACAACAGGTGTGCCTCGTCGAAGAAGAACACCAGCGTCGGTTTGTCGGGATCTCCCACCTCGGGCAGGGCTTCGAACAGCTCGGACAGCAACCACAGCAGGAAGGTCGCGTAAAGCTTGGGGTTTTCCATCAGCTTGTCGGCGGCGAGGACGTTGACGATGCCCTTGCCATTCTCGTCGCACCGGATGAAGTCGTTGATTTCGAACGCGGGCTCGCCAAAGAAGCGGTCGGCTCCCTGGCTCTGGAAGGTCAGCAACTGGCGCTGGATGGTGCCGACGCTGGCCCGCGAAATATTGCCGTATTTCGTTGCCAGCTCACTGGCCTGTTCGGCGCAAGCGATCAGCGTTTGCTGGAGATCGTCGAAATCCAACAGCAGCAGGCCATTGTCGTCGGCGTATTTGAAGGCGATGGTCAGCACGCCTTCCTGAGTATCGTTCAGCCCCAGCAACCGGGAGAGCAGCAGCGGCCCCATCTCGGACATCGTGGTGCGGATCGGATGGCCTTTTTCGCCATACAGGTCCCAGAAAACCGCCGGATTGTCGGCGTAGGCAAAGTCTGTCATGCCCAGATCGCGGGCCCGCTGTTCGATGACGTCGGCATGCTTGAAATCGTGGCTGCCGGCCATGCAGATGCCGGAAAGGTCGCCCTTAACGTCGGCGAGAAAGACCGGTACGCCAGCCGCAGAGAACTGTTCGGCCAAGGACTGAAGCGTAACCGTCTTGCCGGTGCCGGTCGCGCCGGTTGGCCCGTACCATCCGCAATTCCTGCCGCGCGCCGTTTGATGCAAGCCCAATGTAGATATCGCCCATGACCCACTCCGATTCCGTTCCCCGGCAAGGTGATAGGCGGCGGGGCGGGCGGCGGCGAGAGGGTTTTTGCAAGGAGGCGAGAAGCGGTCTAAAGGCCCGGTCATGCCCGAACCTTTCGTCCTGCTTGACGATGCCCGCACCAGCGGCGCCAGCGACGCGCGAATCTATCGCGCACCGATCGAGATCGTGGTCGCGCGCCGGCCAGAGGAAGTGCTCACAGCGCTCGCGCGGATCGAGGAACTGAACGAGGCGGGCTACGAACTTGCCGGATATTTCGCCTACGAGGCCGGTTTGGCGATCGAGCCGAAGCTGGCGCCGCTGGCCGATGCGCGCAGCGGAGCTGGTGGCCCGTTGGTGTGGTTTGGTGCGTTTTCCTCTTGCGACACGATTCCTTCAGCCGAAGTTCCGCGGTGGCTTGAGGAAGTGGGCGGCGGCGGACCTGCAAGCGTCGGCCCGATGCAGCCGCAAATCTCTCCGGGCGGATACCTGCAGGCATTCGACGCGCTGGAAGAGGCGATCTCGGCCGGAGACATCTACCAGGCAAACCTCACCTTCCCGCTCGCCGGGTCCTGGAGCGGCAATCCACTCGCGCTCTACGGCGCGATTCGCCCGGCTGCCGGGGCTGGCTATGGCGGTGTGGTGTTCGACGGATCGCACTGGCTGCTGAGCTTTTCGCCCGAACTGTTCTTCGCCGCACAAGGTCCGGTGGCGATGGTCAAGCCGATGAAAGGCACCCGTCCGCGCGGCCGGAACGAGGCAGAGGACGCCGCGCTCGCCGCCGAACTCTCCGCTTCGGCCAAGGACCGGGCCGAGAACCTGATGATCGTCGACCTGATGCGCAATGATCTTTCACGGATCGCCGAGGCCGGCAGCGTCAAGGTCGATCGGCCGTTTGCGGTCGAAAGCTACCCGACCGTCCACCAGATGGTCACCACGGTGCGCGCGCGCTTGCAGGACGGCGCGGGTGCGGTGGACATCATCCATGCGCTGTTTCCCTGCGGCTCGATCACCGGCGCGCCGAAGATCCGGGCAATGGAACTGATCAACGCGGTGGAGCGCGACGCACGCGGCCCCTACTGCGGAGCGATCGGCCGGATCGACGCCTCTGGCGACGCGGCGTTCAATGTGGCAATCCGCACTTTGCGCCTGACGCCGGGCGAGAACGGCCGGGGCCGCGCGGTGCTGGGTGTCGGTTCGGCGATCGTGGCGGATTCGGAAGGTGTGACCGAGTGGCGGGAATGCCTGGTCAAAGGGGGTTTCGTGCGCCAGCTTGCCGCCGGTTTCGACCTGATCGAGACCATGGCCTTCAACCCCGAGACCGGGATTGCACTGCTTGAGCAGCATCTCGAGCGGATCAGGACCAGCGCGGCCGAGCTTGGCTTTGCCTTCGATCGCCACGCGGTACGCAACGCGATCCAGGCGTTGTGCTTCGAGGCGGAGGCGCCTTCGAAGGTGCGGCTGGTGGTCTCGCGTTCGGGTTCCTACAGCCTCGAGCTGGCCGACCTGCCGCCTGCACAGACAGGCCCGCTGGTCTGCGCAGTATTGCCGATCCCGGTTGACGAGGGCGACTGGCGGCTGCGCCATAAAACCACCGATCGCGGGTTCTACGAGGCCGGGCTGGACGCAGCGCGCGGCGCCAATGCAGGCGAGGCGCTGTTCGTGCGCGATGACGGGCTGCTGACCGAGGGTTGCTTCACCAACCTGTTCGTCGAGCGGGACGGCAAGCTGGTTACTCCGGCGGTCCGGTTCGGCCTGCTGCCCGGGGTGCTGCGCCGTTCACTGATCGATGACGGCCGCGCGTTCGAGGGCGAAGTGCGATTGGCGGATCTCACCGGTGGCTTCTTTGTCGGCAATGCCTTGCGCGGGCTGATGCCGGCAAAGCTGCTGTCATGACCATATCCGCCGCGCTCGAGCGGATCGCGCCCTCACGCACCACGGCGATGACCGACCGCGCTCTGGAGCTGCGCGAAGCCGGGCGCGATATCATCTCGCTTTCGGTGGGCGAGCCGGACTTCGCCACGCCCGATCATGTCATCGCTGCGGCGAAGGCGGCGCTCGATGCCGGAGACACAAAATACACCGCCGTTCCCGGCTCGGCCCGGATGCGCGCTGCCGCCGCGCTGCATTTCGAGCGGGACCTGGGCATCCCTGTGCCGCCACGCCAGGTGATCGTCAGCGCCGGGGGCAAGCAGGCGATCTTCCACGCCTTGCTGGCCACGCTCAACCCGGGTGACGAGGTGCTGATCCCGGCCCCGTGGTGGGTGAGTTACCCCGAGATTGTCCGCTTCGCCGGGGCAACCGTAGTACCGATCGGAACCACGCCCGCCGGCGGCTACCGCATCACTGCCGCGCAGCTCGAGGCCGGGATTACCCCGCGGACCCGATGGTTGTTGCTCAACAGCCCCGGCAATCCCACCGGCGCGACTTATCCGGCGGACGAACTCAAGGCGCTTGGTGCCGTGCTGGCCCGCCATCCCGAGGTCATGGTGCTGAGCGACGATATCTACGCGCCGCTGCGCTACACGCCCGGAGCGCATGCCACGCTGGCGGTGGAGTGCCCTGACCTTGCCGACCGAATCCTAACCGTGTCGGGCGTCTCCAAGAGTCACGCGATGACCGGTTTCCGCATCGGTGTCGCTGCCGGGCCGGAGTGGCTAATTCAGGCAATGGGGCGCCTTCAGTCGCACAGTTCGGGCAATCCTTCCTCGATCAGCCAGGCCGCCGCAATCGCAGCTTTCGAGGGTCCACAAGATTTCCTGGTGAGCTGGCGCGAACGCTTCCGTACGCGCCGCGATCGCGTCGTCAGTGCCATCAATGCAATTCCCGGCCTTTACACCCCGACGCCCGACGGAGCCTTCTACTGCATGATTGATGCCGCTCCACTGCTGGACCGCTTCGGCGATGACGAGGCGCTGTGCCTGCACCTGCTGGAGCACGGCGTGGCCGTGGTCGCCGCTTCAGCCTTCGGCGGCCAGGATGGTTTCCGGATCAGCTTCGCCGCCGACGAGGCGAAACTTGAGGAAGCGGTGCGGCGCATCGCGGCGGCGCTGGCATGAACACGCCCAATATCCTGTTCGAGGATGCCGAGGCGCTGGTGATCGACAAGCCGGGCGGCCTCCCGCTCGATCCCCCGCGCGCCGGTGGACAAAGCCTGGCCCTCTATCTTGAAGATCTGAAGCTCGGCTTCCAGCGTCCGCCGGTGCCGGTCCATCGCCTCGACAGCGACACTTCGGGCTGCCTGCTGCTCGCCCGCAATCCCCGCGCGCTCAAGCGCTTCGCGGCCGCTTTCGAAACCCGGCTGGTCGAGAAGCGCTATCTGGGCGTGGTCGATGGCGTGCCCGATGCTGACGAAGGCACGATTACCCTGGCGCTCTCGAAGATCAGCAGCGCCAAGGATGGCTGGCACATGATCCCGGCAAGGAAAGGCAAGCCCGCCGTCACCCACTGGCGCAAGCTGGCGGTGGTGGATGGCAAGGCGCTGGTCGAGTTCCGCCCGGAAACCGGCCGCACCCACCAGATCCGCGTCCACGCCGCTTCAGGCCTGGGCCATGCCCTGCTAGGCGACCCGGTTTACGGCAAGCACAAGGGCGGGCGGACACTGCTCCATGCGGCAGGGCTGATCGTTCCGCGCGAGGGCAAGGAGGCGATCGTCGCTTCCGCGCCGCTCCCCGCAGATTTTGCCGCTCTCGGCTTTCACGATGGATGACGTCATCGCCCGCGCCCTCGCGCTGGCGAGCGAAAGCTTCATCGCCGCTACCGGTCCAGGCGGTCAGAATGTAAACAAGGTGGCGACTGCGGTGCAACTGCGGCTCGACATCTTCGCACTGCGGCTCGAACCACAGGTGTTCCAGCGCTTCAAGGAACTCGCCGGCAGCCGCATGACCTCACGGGGAGAGCTGGTGCTCATGGCCCGCCGCTTCCGAACCCAGGAAGCTAACCGCGCCGACGCCCGCGAGCGGCTTGCGGAACTGATCCGCGATGCGCACAACCTTCCCGAAAAGCGCGCCAAAAGCCGACTCAACCGGATCGGCAAAGCCCAGCGGCTCGAATCCAAAAAGAAGCGCGGCACCGTAAAGGCTGGCCGAGGCAAGGTTCAGTTCGACTAGGTCAGTTCGCCGGTTCGGCCTCGGCGGCAGGTTCGTCCGCTGGAGCTACGGCGGCAGGCGCATCGGTCGCAGCAGCGTCCGAGCTCTCTGCGGCCTTGGCCTTGTCGGCGGCGCTACCTTCGTGCGGCGCGAGCGGGGCCTGGGAGCGGACGGTATCGAGCGGCAGCATCGCGTCACTGGCCGAACCCTCGAGGATCTGGCCCTCGGCCTGTCGCGCGGCCCCGCGGTCATCGCCCGAGCAAGCGGCGAGTGCCAGGGCGAGACAGACGACGGCGTAACGGCGAACGATCGGTGACATGCGGGGCTCTCTCAGGGGCAGGGCGGGTCGAGTCTTGCCAGAAAGGCGGGGGCATGGGCAAGCAGCGCCTCGTCCCACTGTTCCGATGACACATCATGCCCGAGCCGGGCGAGGCTGGTGACGCCGTAATCCTCGATCCCGCAAGGTACGATGCCGCCGAAATGCGATAGGTCCGGGGCGAGGTTGACCGAGAAGCCGTGCATCGTCACCCAGCGGCGGATCCGCACTCCGATCGCACCGATCTTGGCCTCGCCGCCGTCGCAATCGCGGGTCCAGATGCCGATCCGGCCTTCCGCGCGCCAGGCACTGACGCCGAAGTCCGCAAGCGTATCGATCACCCAGCCTTCCAACGCGTGGACATAGCCCCGCACGTCGCGCGCGCGGTCCCGCAGATCAAGCAGGACGTAACCGATGCGCTGGCCGGGGCCATGGTAAGTGTAACGACCGCCGCGTCCCGCTTCGACCACTTCAAAGCGCGGATCGAGCAGTTCAGCCGCCGCCGCGCTGGTGCCGGCCGTGTAGACCGGAGGATGTTCGAGCAGCCAGATCAGTTCACGAGCTTCGCCCGCGGCAATCGCGACATTACGCCGTTCCATATCGGCCAGCGCCCGGGCATAGGCCACCAGGCCGGTTTCGCGGCGCAGCTCGATCGTGGCGGGCAGGCTTTCTGACATCGCGCGTTGCGTGGCGGCATTTTCCCGGGTTATCAAGTACAGAGCGTTTCGGGGTCAGGAGAGGTCACATGAAGTTCAGCGGCGACAAGGCATGGCAAGCCGCACTTGCCAAGGTCTCGGCCAGTCGGGACGTGGTCTTTCCGGTCGCGGGGGTGTTCTTCCTGCTGCCTTCGATCGTCATGACCTATTTCTTTGCGGAGCTGCAGGCGAAGATCCTCGCCAACCTGGGCAACGACGCGGCACTCGGGCAACTGCTTGCGGGACGAATGGGAACTTTGCTCGGCTTTGGCCTTGTGGCTTTCCTGTTTCAGCTGGTCGGCTTCGCGGCACTGATGGCCCTGATGACTGACCGGCAACGGCCAACCGTCCGCGAGGCGATCGGCCTTGCCGTCGGGCGCCTTCCTACGCTGGTCGGCAGTGCGCTGTTGTTCATGGCTGCCTACGTGATGCTGGTGGTGGTGCTCAGCCTGCTCTCGAGCGTCCTGGGACTGTTGATCGGCACGCAACTGATGTCGGTGCTGGCCATGCTGATCGTGGTGGGCGCGATGGCCTACCTGCTGGCGAAGTTCTCGCTCGTCCTGCCGGTAGTGATGGTCGAAGGAGTGCGCAATCCGGTCGTGGCGATGCGGCGATCTTGGCAGCTGACCAACGGCAACTCGGCCCGGATCTTTGTGTTTTATGTCCTGCTGACCCTGGCTTACCTGGTCATCATGGTGGTGTCGTCGGTTGTGATCATGGGCGTGATTTCGATAGCGACAAAGCCCGGACCGCTTTCGCTGCTGCTCGGCGGAGTGGTGTCGAGCCTGATCGGGGCGGCGGCCAGCCTGATCTTTACCGCTGTGCTGGCAGCAGTTCATCGACAGTTGGCGGGTGAAGATACCGGGTCGGTGGGGATGACCTTCGGCTAAGGCCGCCTATTCCTTCCAGCCCCAGAACAGGAAGCACGGAAGCACGTTGAGCAGTTCGAAGCCGCTGTCGATATGGCGGAAGTGCTTGGCCATGAAATCCCGGGCCTTGCCCGTGAACTGGTAGACCAGGAAAGCGCCGCCCGGGCGGAGCACCGCGTGCGTCGCCACGGCAATCTGCGGACCAACCCCACCGGGCAGGGTCGAGAACGGCAGGCCCGACAGGACATAGTCGGCATGGTCGTGGCCGTGGGCGTGAACGATGTCCTCCACGTCCGCCGCCGAACCGAGCACCGCGATGAAGCGCCCGTCAGTGATGGTCGCCTTCAGATAGTCAATGAACAGCGGATTGGTGTCGATCACGATCAGCTGTCCGTCACGGCCGAGCCGGTCCAGCACCGGGCGGCAAAAGGTGCCCACTCCCGGACCGTATTCGACGAACAGCTTGCATTCGTCCCACTTCACAGGGGCCAGCATCTTGGCGATGGTAAAGCGTGACGAGGGGATGATCGAGCCAACCATAACCGGGTGCTCGAGGAATCCTTCAAGGAACACGCCCTTAGGACCCAGCAATCGCATGATCCGGCGCCACAATTTGTGGATCAAGCCCTCACGGGCGAGCTCGCTAGCACTCATTGGGGGAAGGCATCCTGCGACTTCGTTGCTGACACAGGGCGTTTGCAAATTTGCGAAGGCATTGCAAGCTGCGTCTGACACGACTAGCCGGATCGGGACATGGCCTACCTTCCCTCTGTCGCCGGCGGAACCGCGCAGTTGCCGCAAAAGCGGCTCCTTCTGCTATTTCTCGTGACGATGGTTTCGGCCGCCGGCAACACTGCCATGCAGTCCGTCATGCCGACGATCGGCGCCAACCTGAAGATCGACGACGTGTGGATCACGCTGGCCTTCTGCTGGTCGGCCACACTGTGGATGATCTGCGCCCCGCTTTGGGCGCGCCGCTCCGACAGGCGCGGGCGCAAAGCGATGATGGCGATCGGGTTGGCCGGCTTCGTCGTCAGCTTCTCGCTGTGCGGGCTGGTGCTGTGGATGGGCCTTTCGGGATGGATCGGCGGGATGACGACGATCGTGCTGTTCGGCATCGCCCGCGGCCTGTTTGGCGGTTTCGCCTCGGCCGCGCCCCCGGCAGTGCAGGCCTATGTGGCCAGCCGTACCGCGCCGGACGAGCGCACCCAGGCCCTCGCGCTGGTTACCTCCAGCTTCGGTCTCGGCACGGTGATCGGCCCGGCCTTGGCGCCGCTGATGGTGGTGCCCGGGCTGGGGCTGACCGGTCCCTTCGCCGCTTTCTCCCTGTGCGGTCTGGCCATCCTCATCGCCTTGCGCATCGGATTGCCGAACGACGACCCCGCATTCGCCGCCCGGGCCCGCTCCACTGCCTCGCCGTTTGGCGAAGGCGCGGTACCCGAAGCCTCGATCATCGACGAACCGGACGAGCCACCGCCGCGCGTCACCTGGTTCGATCGGCGACTGCGCCCGTGGATTATCATTGGCATGACCGGCGGCCAGGGTCAGGCGGCGCTGATGGGCATGGCGGGCTTCATGGTGCTCGATCGACTCGGGCTGCGCGGACACCCCGAAGCGGGCGCGAGTGCGATCGCGCTGGTGCTGATGAGCGGCGCCCTGGCCACCCTGCTGGCGCAGTGGGGCCTGATCCCCCTGCTCCGCCTCGGCCCCCGGACCTCGTGCCTGGTCGGCATGGTCATGGCGATTCTCGGCACGGCGATATTTGCGCTGGCAGGCACGCAGCACGGCATCGCGCTTGGTTATGCGGTAGTTTCGCTGGGTTTCGGCCTGTTCCGGCCCGGCGTGGCCGCCGGGACCTCGCTCGCGGTATCGCGGCACGAACAGGGTGAAGCCGCCGGCATTACCGCCTCGATCAGCGGCGCCGCATTCATCGTAGCTCCCGCCTTCGGGGTATGGCTTTACAACCACTCCGCCCCGGCCTTGTTCGGTCTCGTCGAACTTGCCTGTGTCGCCGTCTTCCTGATCTGCCTGCTGCGAATAGCGCCGGACGACTGATCAGCCGCGGCCTCTCGCTTGCCGGTAAGTTCCGAGGATGCGCAGGTCCTTGCAGTGGAAGGCCAGTTCCTCGATCGCCCGGTCGATAGCGGGATCGCCGGGCGCCCCAACGATGTCGCAGAAAAACATCGTCGCCGAGAAGCTCGCACCCTTCTGGTAGCTCTCCAGCTTGGTCATGTTGACGCCGTTGGTGGCGAAGCCGCCCAGCGCCTTGTAGAGCGCAGCGGGGATGTTCTTCACCTCGAAGACGAAAGTAGTCATCGCCACGTCACCAGCCAGCGATGCTGGGTCGAGCGGCTGGCGCGCCAGAATGACGAAACGCGTCATGTTGTCGGGCGCATCCTCGACGTTGTCCTCGATCACCTTGAGTGCATAGAGCTCTGCCGCGATCTTCGGGGCAATGGCGCAAGCATGCGGATCGCCCATCTCCGCCACGAACGCCGCTGCTCCGGCTGTATCCGCATAAGCCATCGGCACGATACCTCGCTCACGCAGGAAATGGCGCGACTGACCGAGAGCCTGCGGGTGCGAGTAGGCAGCGGTAAACGGACCGTCGCCCAGCGCCATCAGGCTATGATGGATCGGGAGAAAATGCTCACCGACAATCGACAGCCCGCTTTCGGGGAGCAGGAAATGAATGTCCGCCACGCGGCCGTGCTGCGAATTCTCGATCGGAATGATCGCCAGGTCGGCCCGGCCGTCTCGCACGGCATCAAGCGCATCCTCGAAACTGAAGCAGGGGAGCGGCAGGCAGTCCGGCGAATATTCGAGTGCGGCGCGGTGCGAATTGCATCCCGGAGCCCCCTGAAAAGCGATGGCGCGCGTCGGATCAGCGGCCGCGGCGGCGGCCATTGTCTCGACCATGGCGAGTGCGGGAGCAGGGTAGCTATGCATATTGGCCCCGGCGCTTAGGGATATTGGCGAAATCCCGCAATGGCCCTTGCACTTGGCGATGGGCCTGACTAGAGCGGCGCGCAATCGCCACAGGACCATCCCACGGGGCATTTTCGATGGAAGACCGCTTCAATACAACCGCCGGCTGGGTACTTTTTGCCGGCATCGTCGCTTTGGGGCTGTCGAGCCTGAGCGCGCGCCATTTCGGTGCCGACAAGAACGAACGCCCCGACATCATGGGCTATGCAATCGCCGGCGTCGAAGCCGAAGGTGACGAAGGGGCGAAGGAAGTTCCGATCGAAACCCTGCTCGCCACCGCCGATCCGGCCAAGGGCGAAGCCACCTTCAAGAAGTGCGCCTCGTGCCACACGATCAACGCGGGCGGTGCCAACGGCATCGGCCCCAACCTCAATGGCATCGTCGGCAAGCCGATCGGCAAGCACGCTGCCGGCTTTGCTTACTCGCCTGATCTCGCCGGTCACGGCGGCAACTGGGACTGGGCCAGCCTCAACCTCTGGCTGGAGGGTCCGAAGAAGTTCGTGCCCGGCACCAAGATGAGCTTCGCCGGGCTGGCTGACGGGGTCGAGCGGGCAAACTTGATCGCCTATCTCAACACCCAGGGTTCGAATTTGCCGCTCCCGGCCGCCCCGGCAGCTGATGCCGCTCCGGCCGAAGGCGCAGCACCTGCCGCTGCGGAGCCGGCCAAGAAGTAGGACTGTTCAAGCCAGTCACGCGAATGGGCGGGAGCGCAAGCTTCCGCCCTTTTCGTATCAGCGCCCCTTGAACCCCTGAGCGATCACATACCATTCGGATGAGTCCTTGCGACTCGAGGGCGGCTTGGCGTGCTTGACCGTCTGGAAATTGCGCTTCAGCAGCGCGAGCAACGTTTGATCGGTGCCGCCAGCAAAAACCTTCGCCACGAACCCGCCGCCCGGCTCCAGCGTCTGGATCGCGAAATCGACGGCCGCTTCGACCAGGCCCATCGTGCGCAAGTGATCGGTCTGCTTGTGACCGACGGTGTTCGCAGCCATGTCGGATATCACCAGGTCCGGGGCGCCGCCAAGGCTCGCCAACAGCGCTTCAGGCGCTTCGTCGGCCATGAAGTCCATCTGCAGGATATCAACCCCTTCGATCGCATCCGTCGGCAGGAGATCGATCCCGACGATGCGGGCCTGCGGATTGACCTTGCGAATCACTTGGCTCCACCCACCCGGAGCGATGCCCAGATCGACTACCCGGTTGGCGCTGCGGATCAGACCGAACTTCTCGTCAAGCTCGATCAGCTTGAAGGCGGCACGGCTGCGCCAGCCGGCAGCCTTGGCCTGCTTGACGTAGGGATCGTTGAGCTGGCGCGTAAGCCAGCGCGTGGAGCTTTGGGTGCGGTTCTTGGCGGTCTTGAGCCGCTCGCCCGGATCTCGTCCTGATCGACTCATGCGCAATCCTTCCCGCGCTGGCGCAAGGCCTGGCGGGTGCGCTCACCGAGGCTGGCTGACGTCATCATGCTGCGCAGGATACCTTCACGGATGCCGCGATCAGCCACCCCAAGCCGCTCAGCCGGCCACAGGTCGAGAATCGCTTCGAGAATCGCACAGCCCGCCACCACCAGATCGGCGCGCTCACGCCCGATGCAGGGCAGTTCGCGCCGCTCGGCCGGAGACATGCCGGAAAGCTTCGAACTTATGTCACGCATCGCCTGCGCTGGTACGTTGAGCCCGTCGACCGCCCGGCGATCGTACTGCGGCAGATCAAGGTGCACGCTGGCAAGGGTCGTTACCGTGCCGCTGGTGCCCAGCAGGCGCGGGCCGCCCTGCCCGCCCGGCAAAGTTTGACGCACCCGCGCTGCACGCTCGGCGAAGTCGGCGAAGCTATCCGATACCATCCGGCGCATCGTGGCATAGCGTTCCAGCCGGGCCTCGCGGCTGTCGCCCTCCGGAACACAGCTTTCGGTGAGCGAAACGACGCCCCACGGCACGCTTTTCCAGTCGAGGATGCGCGGTACGGTCGGGCCGCTTTCAATCAGCACCAGCTCGGTCGAGCCCCCACCGATGTCGAAGATCATCGCCGGGCCAAGGCCGGGTTCGAGCAGGATATGGCAGCCCAGCACCGCCAGCCGCGCCTCTTCCTGCGCGCTGATTATGTCGAGCGCGATTCCCGTCTCGTGGCGCACTCGCTCGATGAATTCGGCGCCATTGGTTGCCCGGCGGCAGGCTTCGGTAGCAACCGAGCGGGCAAGGTGCACGTTGCGGCGGCGCAGCTTGTCGGCACAGACCTTGAGCGCGCCAACGGCACGGTCCATCGCCTCCTCGCTCAGCCGGCCGGTCTGGGCAAGCCCCTCGCCGAGTCGAACGACCCGGCTGAAAGCGTCCACCACCACGAAATTTTCACCGGCGGGACGGGCGATCAACAGCCGGCAGTTGTTGGTCCCGAGATCTATCGCCGCATAGGACAGTTTGTGCTGCGCAGCGCCGTGCCAGTCACTCTCGCCGCGCAGCCGCGCGATCTGTTGCCGGGCCCCAGGGTCTTCCCCTGGGCTACCGGGCGTTGGCGCATCGGGCAACAGGGGTGGCGCGTCGTCGCGGGCAGTGCTTGCCGCGGATTGCGCCTCGTCCCTTTCGCTCCGAACCTCCTGGCGCCAGCCCGGCGGAATATCGTCCGCCATGTCATTGCACTCAAAAATCGTTATCCCGTCGAACGCGGCGGGTACCTGGCGTCCATGCTAGCGGTGAAGCGTCCCGGGAGCAAGCCAAGCGTCTTGACGGACCGCCGCCCCCGCCCTAGAGGCACGCGCCTGTTGCCCGATCGTCTAATGGTAAGACTACGGACTCTGACTCCGTCAATCGAGGTTCGAATCCTCGTCGGGCATCCAGCACCTTCCCGCCAATGGTCATCAAACTGTCGCGGGCGCGTGCCATTGCACGGGCATGGACAAGCAAACGGCAACGCCCCGCTTCGACTGGACCCGCTGGCTGGCCAGCATCCCTGGCATCCCTTCCGATTGGGGTCAGACGCAGGCCCTGCATTCCTTGGCCCGAGGGACGCCAGCACAGCACCATACGGCGCAGCCACTCGCAGCCTGACCACGCACCCGCGCATCGGCCTTTGACAGCAGGCCGGCGAGGGGCGAGGATAGGGCATGACTGAAGAAGAAGAAAAGCGGCTGCACAAGCGCCGTTTCTACAAGGCCGAGCAGGAAGCCGGCTTCGTCGAGGCCCACCACACCGCTACGCCGCAGACGCTCAGCCCATCGTATCTGCTGGCCTTTCGCGATACCGACTTCCTCCTGCGCGAGGAACTGCGCCCGGTGCGCTTCCAGCTTGAGCTGCTCAAACCGGAGATGCTGCTCGACGAGGCCGGAATCGGATCGACCCTGGTGTGCTACGGCTCTGCCCGCATTCCCGCGCCCGATCAGGTCGAGGAACGGCTCGCCGCGGCGACAACGCCGCAGGAGCGCGCAGTGGCAGAGCGGCTGGCAGCCAATGCGAAGTATTATGAAGCCGCTCGCGGCCTTGCCCGGATTGCCAGTGAGTGCGCCATCGTAGAAAAAGGAATGCGCCAGTTCGTGGTCTGCTCGGGCGGCGGGCCCTCGATCATGGAGGCTGCCAATCGCGGCGCGACGGAGGCCGGCGCGGAGACGATCGGGCTCAACATCGTGCTGCCGCACGAGCAGGCGCCAAACCTCTACGTCACCCCAAGCCTCGCGTTCCAGTTCCACTACTTCGCGTTGAGGAAGATGCACTTCCTGCTGCGGGCCAAGGCCGTGGCAGTGTTTCCAGGCGGCTTCGGCACGTTCGACGAGTTCTTCGAGCTGCTCTGTCTGATCCAGACCGGCAAGATGCGCCCGATCCCGATCCTGCTCTACGGCAAGGAGTTCTGGACCCGCGTCGTCAATTTCGAAGCCCTGGCCGAGGAAGGTGTAATCAACCCTGACGACCTGAAGTTGTTCACCTGGGTTGAGACAGCGGAAGACGGCTGGGACGTGATCCGGAAGTTCTACGAACTCGACTGATCAGCGGACCGCCTGATGGCCCATCGGGCCGTGGCCGGCACCAAAGCCGGGAGCGGCGAGCAAAGCGGCGCGGACAAACTCGCGGGCCACTCCGATCGCTTCTGGCAAGGGCATGCCTCTAGCCAGCCCGGTGGCGATGGCGCTGGCAAGGGTGCAGCCGGTGCCATGAGTATGGCGGGTGGCGATACGCGCCCCTTCCCAGCGCGCCACTTCACCTGTGACCATGATCAACCGGTCAAGGATCGTGTCGCCCAAACCGTGACCGCCCTTGACCAGCACCGCCGCTGTCTTTGCCAGCACCGCATCAATGCCGCCGAGGGCTTCAAGTTCAGGCAGGTTTGGCGTCACCACGGTGGCTCGCGCCATCAGGCGGTCAAAAGCGGCGATAGTCTCCGCATCGGCCAGCACCGAACCGCTGGTCGCGACCATGACCGGATCGAACACCACCGGCACGGTCACGGACTCCAGCAAGTCAGCGACGCGATGTGCGATCGCTGCCGAGCCAAGCATGCCGATCTTCACCGCATCCACGCCGATGTCCTCGATGCAGGCCCGCGCCTGCGCCTCGACCATGTCAGGCGTCAGCACCTCAACGGAACGCACTCCCAGGGTGTTCTGGGCAGTGATCGCGGTAATCGCGGTCATGGCATGGCCGCCAAGCATGGTGGCTGTCTTGATATCGGCCTGAATCCCGGCCCCCCCGCCCGAATCCGAGCCGGCAATGATGAGGATCCGCGGCGTCATGTCAGCAGCTCACCCCTTGAACTTCCGCTCCGTCGACGGCGGATGCTTCGCATGGTGCTGCGCTGCCCGGGTCGGCCGATCCATCAGCTCACCTTTGCAGTTGGGGCAACGGTCATCCAATGCATCGGCGCATTCCGCGCAGAAGGTGCATTCGAAGCTGCAGATGAAGGCGCCGGGATCCTCGGCGGGAAGGTCCGAGCCGCAGCGTTCGCAATCGGGGCGCATCTCGAGCATCAGGCGGCAGCCTCCTTCACTGCAGCGCAGATCGCATCAACCACCTGCTCGACCTCGGCGGCGTCGTCGCCCTCGGCCATGACCCGGATCACCGGTTCGGTACCCGAGGGACGGATCACCAGCCGTCCCTTCCCGGCAAGCTGCGCCTCTGCATCGGCGATTACTGTTTTGACGCGCAGATCATCGAGCGGCTTGCCACCCGAAAATCGCACGTTCTTTAGCAGCTGGGGAACCTTGTCGAACAGATGCAGCATTTCGCTCGCCCGCTTGCCCGACTGGACCAGCGCCGCCAGCACCTGAAGGCCCGCAATCGTGCCGTCGCCGGTCGTGGCGTGATCCAGCAGGATCATGTGGCCGGACTGTTCGCCTCCGACATTATAGCCGCCTGCCTTCATCGCCTCGAGCACATGACGGTCACCCACCTTGGTCCGCAAAAGGTTCAGGCCTTGCCCCTGGAGGAACCGCTCAAGCCCGAGGTTGGACATGACAGTCGCCACCACGCCGCCGCCTTTCAGCGCCCCGCGCGCCGCCAGCTGGGTTCCGATCAGCGCCATGATCTGGTCACCGTCCACCGTCTGGCCCTTCTCGTCGATCACGATGAGCCGATCGGCGTCGCCATCGAGCGCGATGCCGATGTCCGCGCCGCTGGCGACTACGCTCTCCTTGAGCAGCTCGACATGGGTCGAGCCGCATTTGTCATTGATGTTCTTTCCGTTGGGGTTGACCCCGATGGCGATGACCTCGGCCCCGAGTTCCCAGATCGCGGAGGGAGCGACCTGGTAAGCGGCGCCATTCGCGCAATCGACCACGATTTTCAGTCCATCGAGACGGACATTGTCGGGCAGAGAAGCCTTGACCGCGTGGATATAGCGGCCCCGGGCATCGTCGATCCGGCGGGCGCGACCGATATCTGGCGAAGGGGCGAGCGGCTGGTCCTCGCCCAGCATTGCCTCGATCGCCAGTTCGTCCTCGTCCGAAAGCTTGAAGCCATCGGGGCCGAACAGCTTGATGCCATTGTCCTCGTAAGGGTTGTGGCTAGCCGAGATCATTACGCCCACGTCGGCCCGTAGTTCGCGGGTGAGAAGCGCGACACCGGGTGTGGGCATCGGTCCGAGCAGGATCACGTCCATGCCGACGCTGGTGAAGCCCGCCACAAGGGCATTTTCAAGCATATAGCCCGACAGCCGGGTGTCCTTGCCGATCACCGCCCGGTGCCGATGCGCCCCGCGCAGGAAACGGCGTCCGGCGGCCTGGCCCACCTTCATCGCCATCGCAGCGGTCATCGCGCCCGCGTTGGTCTTTCCCCTGATGCCGTCGGTGCCAAAATATTGCCGTGTCATACGTGTCCCGGGCCTGCAGATCGCTTGTCAAATTGCCATGTAGCGGGAGATGGTTAAAGTCGCGAGACGGAATGACAATGCCGGAGCGTGCATGGCCGAGAAATCCGATCCCACCGCGATGATGCCGGATATCCGCGTGCCGGCTGGCTGGACCATGGCGGGGCTGGTCGGCGGCCTAGCGCTGGGACTGGCCGTGGCAGACCAGACCTCGCTCGTTCCGCTACTCGGTGTGGCAGAAGCGGTCGGCAGCCTGTGGCTGCGCGCGCTGCAGATGACGATCGTGCCGCTGGTGGTGGCACTGCTGGTCACGGGCGTGATGCAGACCGTGGCAGCGGCCCGGGCCGGAGCACTTGCTCGCCGAACGCTCGGGATGTTCCTGGCAATCCTGTTTCTCGGCGCGGTCATGGCCGCACTGGTCATGCCGGCCCTGCTGGCCGCCTTTCCAATTCCCGAACAAGCGGCTGGTTCACTGGCAACCGGGCCGACGGATGCGGGGCCGGTGCCGGGCATCGCCGAGTTCATCGCCTCGCTGGTGCCGACCAACATCGTGTCGGCGGCGGCCAATGACGCCATGCTGCCCCTGATCGTGTTCTTCTCGCTCTTCGCGCTGGCCGCGACGCGCTTGCCGGAACGCGCGAGGGAATTGCTTTCTCGCCTGTTCGAGGCACTTTCCGGTGCGCTGATGGTGATGATCGGCTGGGTGCTGGCAGCGGCGCCGATCGGAGTTTTCGCGCTGGCGCTGGGGATCGCCGCCAAAAGCGGGACGGCGGCGATAGGCACATTGGCGCACTACATCGTGCTGGTGACGCTGGTCGGGACGGTGGTGATGCTCGGCGGGGTCCTCATCGCGCTGTTCGTGGCCCGGATTCGCCCCTCAGCGTTCGGAAAGGCAATGATGCCGGTGATGGCGGTGGCGATCTCGACCCAGTCCTCGCTGGCCAGCCTTCCCGCGATGCTCGCGGCATGCCGCAAGCTCGAAGTGCGTGAAGCCAACGCCGATTTCGTCCTGCCGCTGGCGGTCGCCCTGTTTCGCGCCACGGGGCCGGCGATGAACCTGGCGGTGGCGATCTACGTCGCCAAGCTTTCAGGAGTGGCGATTACCCCGGCGGTACTGGCTGCCGGCGTCGCGGTCGCCACGCTGACCACGCTGGGCGCAGTATCGCTGCCCGGGGCGCTGTCCTTCGTCACCTCGATCGCCCCGATAGCGCTGGCGATGGGTGCCCCGGTCGGCCCGCTCGCCCTGCTGGTGGCGGTGGAGATGCTGCCGGATATCATGCGCACGCTCGGCAATGTGGTGATGGACGTCGCGGTAGCCGCGACCGTCGACCGCAAGTCGCGCTAGATTTCCGACGCCACTGTTTCCTCAAGGTGAGGGAACAACGGCTCGCCGAACAGGAACCCGACAATGTTGGGCGTGCCGACATGCTCGAACAGGGCAGCGAAGGTGATCAGGATCGGCACGGAAAGGAGTGCGCCCGGCACGCCCCAGATCCAGGAGAAGTAGCTGATCGAGACCAGGATCAGCACGGGATTGAGGGTGAAACGCGCACCCAGGATCGACGGTGTGATGACATTTGCTTCAACCAGATGAAGTCCGAAATAGGCCAAAGGTGGAATGAGGCCCTCGGCTACACCCGCCCCGCTACCCATGCTGAACAGGCCTAGCGCGGCAATCATGGCCACCGGGCCTACATAAGGCAGGAAGTTGAGCAGCGCGGCGAGCCCGCCCCACATCACCGGTGCTTCCATCCCCAGCAACCAGGCACCGATGGCGACGATTGCGCCGATACAGAAATTGATGAGGGCGACGGTAAGGATATAGCCGCCGACGCGGTCCTGCACGTCGCGGAGCACCCGCACCGCTTTGAGACGCGTGCCAGAAAACGATCCGTCCTGCAGGAAGCGGCTGCGCAGGCTGAGGCGCGAGAGGACCATGAAGAAGGTCATCAGCAGAGTCAGCAGAACCTCCAGGACCACGCTGGGCGTCGCAACCGCGACCCGTTCGATTACGGTCGGAGCGGCCACCACCACTTCCCGGCTCGGTATCCGCCCGGTGAGCCTCGTCAGCGCGCGATTGATGTCGTTGGTCCAGGAGAGATTGTTGCGAATCTGCACGAACTCGTTGGCCACCTTGCGGGCCATGGCAGGGATCTGGTCCATCATGTCGACCGCCGGCTGGAGGATCAGCAGCAATGCAAGGGCGACCACCGCGATCAGGGTGAGGATGGCCATGGTCGCGGCGATCAGGTTGGGGATGCCCAGGCTGGCGATGCGCACCGCCAGAGGGGAAAGCGTCAGCGTCAGGATCATCGCGGCGACCAGCGGCAGGAACACCACTGACCCGGAAGAGAGCACATAGGGAAGCGCCAGGAACAGACCCGCGCCTAGGATGAGCACGAGCGCCGACACCAGCCGCAGTTCCTGCGCCGCAAGCAGTGCTGTCCGCTCGGCAATCGGGGTCTGTTCGGCGGGCGGTTCAGGTTCGGTCATTGTAAGGACCGCACCATGCCACCGCTAGGACGGCCCGGCAACTCGCGCTAGAGATCCTTGCCGTAGATCATGTACTGCTTGTTGACCTTGCTGCCGATCGCATCGGCGATGGCGTTCATCCCCTGATTGTCATCGAGGATCCACCCGATCTCGCCCCGCTTGCCGCCGTAGCGGATGATTGACGCGCGGCGGATGTATTCGATCATCATGAAAGCAAGCTGGCTGGCCATGCGGCTCGATTGCAGCCGCTTGCGCACGCCCATCAGCGGAACCCGCATGTCGGCATTGGTCGGCTTCCACAGCCAGAGTCCCAGCTTGATCCAGCCGAGGATCGAGGGTTTGCCTTTCGGCCCGTTGACCTGCTTCTGGATCAGATTGAGATCGGGCAGGGTCATCATGAAGGCCACCGGTTCACCATCATATTCGGCGATCCGGATCAGGTCGGGCTTGACCAGCGGCTTGAGCTTCTTGGCAGTGTAGGCGATTTCGTTCGGGGTGAACGGCACGAAACCCCAATTGTCCGACCAGGCATCGTTGAGGATTTCGCAGATGATCGAAACCTCGCGCGCGAACTGCTTCAGATCAACCTCGCGGATGCGGATGCGTTCGTTCTTCTCGCCAGAGGCGATGATCCTCTGGATCAGCGGAGGGAAATCAATCCTGATGTCGAGGTCGAAAGTCTGCAAGAGCTTGGCCGGAACGTAGCCGGCACTTTCCACCCACGGTTCGAACTTGGCCGACTGGTGGCCCATCATCACCGTCGGCGGATGGTCATGCCCCTTGATCAGCAGGCCGGGCTCTTCCCAGACCGAGAGATTCATCGGGGCAAGCACGCGGGTCATCCCCTGCCCGCGAAGCCAGTCTTCGGCGGTGACGATGAGTTGATGCGCAATCGCCTCGCTCTCGGCTTCCAGCGCCCCCCAGTTGCCAGTCCCCGGTCCCATGCCCTGCTCTGGCGGCTGGGTCAGCGCCAGTTCATCGATATGCGCCGATATACGCCCGACGACCCGTCCTTGATGGCGGGCCAGGAACAACTGGCACCGGGCATGCTCAAAGAACGGGTTCTTGCCCGGAGTGAACTTCTCCAGCTCCTCGGCGCGCAGTTGCGGCACGTAGTTGGGATCGTCAGCATTGGCGAGATAGCCATAGTCAACAAAGGCCTCGCGCTCGGCCACGGTGGAAACGGGGGTGATCACAATTTCGGATGAAGTCACGATCTTGCCTTTGTTCACAGCTAACTGGGCGGAAATTCGCAGCAACGCCTATGAACGCTGCGGCTTGTCAAGCCAACCCCCATGGGCCATCCAGCGGTCGCACCAGATGAATGAAACGATGACAGTCCAAGCCGCCGCCAAAAGTTCGGCCATTCCCGACGACATGGCGATGCTGCGTGCCGCGGTCGAGCTGACGCGCGACATTGCCGAAGCGCGCCCGGGAATCTACTGGCCTGACATGCTGGGTTCGGCAGCGGTCGGCTACGCTGCCCTGGCGGGCGCGATCATCGTCGGCAACGGCTGGATCGCCCTGGCGCTGGGAGTATTGTCCGCGCTCACCCTCTACCGCGCGCTGCTGTTCATCCATGAGCTGACCCATATTCACAAGGATGCGCTGCCTGGTTTCCGGCTGGCGTGGAACCTGCTGGTCGGCATACCCATGCTGACACCCTCCTTCATGTACGAAGGCGTCCACACCCTCCACCATGCCCGCACCCGCTATGGCACTGCGGAAGATCCCGAGTACTTGCCGCTGGCATTGATGAAGCCGTG
Organism: Sphingomonadaceae bacterium; assembly: GCA_947472735.1. Taxonomy (GTDB): domain Bacteria; phylum Pseudomonadota; class Alphaproteobacteria; order Sphingomonadales; family Sphingomonadaceae; genus Novosphingobium. Next base: position 105,580 of record CANJBY010000001.1, read on the forward strand.
GTCGCTTCCCGCCTTCCTGGTGGTCGCGGTGCTGCTTCCCCCGGCGCTGCTGGTCCGCTGCGCATTGCTCGTGCCGTTGGGCGCGATCATACCGCCGCTGCGCAAGCTCGTATGGGAGCGCTTTTCCTCACTTTCGATCAATCCTGACTTCCGGCGCCGCCCGCCGGAGGGGCCCTTCGCCCGAATGGTGTTCTGGCAGGAGTTGGGTGCATCGCTCTGGGCTGTCGCGATCCTGGTCGCGAGCTGGCACTGGGGTTGGCGTCCGCTGCTGATGGCCATGGCAGTGATCGCGCTGACCGCCGTGCTCAACCAGTTGCGCACCCTGGTCGCGCATCTCTGGCAGAACGAGGGCGAGGCGATGACCGTGACCGCGCAGTACCTCGATTCGGTCAATGTCCCCCCGCCGGCGATGCTTGCCCCGCTCTGGGCCCCGGTCGGCTTGCGCTACCACGCGCTGCACCACCTGCTCCCGAGCATGCCCTACCACTCGCTCGGCGAAGCCCACCGCCGCTTGAGCGCGCAATTCGGCAACGGCGCGACCTATCAGGGTGCGAATTATCCCGGCATGGCCATGCTGGTCGGAAGGATCGCCCGGAGCACAATGCTCCCGCGCTGAGGCGCTACTCCTCCGTCCGGATCAGCACCGTCTCGCCGATCAGGGCGAAGAGCAGGAATGGTGCCCAGGCGGCAATCATCGGAGGGTAAGCGCCGAAGTTGCCCATGGCGAGAGCGGCGTTATCGACCACGAAGTAGGCGAAACCCAGCGACATGCCGATAACCGCCCGGATCAGCAGTTGACCAGAGCGGGCAAGGCCGAAGGCGGCGATCGCGCCGAGCAGCGGCATCAGGATGGCTGACAGAGGCGCCGAAAGCTTGTGCCACCACTTGCCATCGAGCTCGCTGGTGCGGCGGCCAGCGGCGCGCAATGCGGAGATCGAGCGGCTCAACTCGACGATGTTTTGTCCATCCGCATCGACCGCGCTGATCGCAACTTGCGCGGGGGTGATGTCCCGGGCGACGACCAGCGAGGGAAGCTCCTGGCGCAGGGTCGATTGCACGTTGATGCTGACCGGTGTGCCGAGCTTCCAGCCCGGCGCGGCATAGCTGGCGCTAGGGCTGCGGACTTGCTCGAGGATCGTGCCGGCAGCATCGCGGCGATACCAGGTAACCGCTTCCATGCGGATGCCCGGGCCGCTTCCCGTGAGTGAGCCAGCGACTAGAATATTTGGCCCATCGCGCAGATAGACGTTGCTTCTGACCCCGGAGTTGTTGGGGATGGGCCCATATTCAGCGTTCTGCCAGGCCTTGAGCGTGGCGCTCGCCCGGGTCACCACGCGCTCGTTGAAGATCAGGCTGATAGCCGACACCACCACTGCCGTGGCCAGCAGCGGCGCCAGGATCTGGTGCGCCGACAATCCGGCCGCCCGCATCGCGACGACTTCGCTGTTCTGGTTCAGCGGGAAGAAAGTGAAGAGCGTTGCCAGCAGTACCGAATAGGGCAGGAACCGAGCAATGAGTTGCGGCGTGCGCATCGAGACGTAGGACCACAGCTGCGCCTCTCCGTTGCCCGGGACGGCCAGGATTTTGCCGCTCTCGCTCAGCAAATCGAGCATCTGCAGGACCAGAACCAGCATGACCAGCACGCCGAGGATCCGCGTGATGAACAGCCGGGCGATGTAAAGCGCCAGCGTCCGCGAAGGAAAGAATTCGGTCTGCATCAGGCCGGCGCTCCGACCCGCCGGCTACGCCGGGCAAGGCCGCGCAGCCACTTGCCGATGCCTGCGGCAGACCGTTCGAGCGCGCCGATTGCCTGTCCACCGGGTACATAGGCGACCCGCCAGTACATCCACAGGATCAGGAGGCTGAACAGGACGAAAGGTCCCCACAGCGCCAGCCACGGACTGACCCGGCCTAGCGCAGCCACGGCCTGTCCGTATTCGTTCACCTTGTGATAGGCGACTACCGTCACGATCGAGACGAAAACGCCCAGGGACGATGTCGAACGCTTGGGCGGAATCGCCAGAGAGACCGCCAGCAACGGCAGGAACAGCATCATCGCTACTTCGACCAGACGGTAGTTCAGGCTGGCGCGGCTTTCGTTGCGCAGCTGCTCAGTGGCCCGGTCGCTCCAGCCGATCTTGAGCAGTTCCGGCAGGAAGAACTCCCGTTCCTTGCCCCCGCGCTGGCGAAACTGTTCGACCGCGGGCAGATCGATCGGCAGGTCATGGCGGGTAAAGCTCAGCACGCGCGGCGCTCTTCCGGCGACGTCCTGAAGAATCTGCCCATCGGTGAGGCGGAAGACGATGGTATCGGGGTTCTCACGCAGGGCCAGAAATCGGCCTTCTCGCGCTGAAACTGACAGGACCTGCCCCTTGGAATCGGTGACCCGCACGAAGATGCCGATGAGCTTGCGACCTTCATCTTCGCTGCGTTCAATTCTCAGGCCCATGCGGTCCTTGAGCGTCGTGAACTCGCCGACCTTGATCGACGCCCCCAGCGCGCCGGAGCGCAGTTCGAACTGCAACTGTTCGTAGTAATAGCGCGACAGTGGCTGGAGATAGGAGACGATCAGGAAGTTCACCACCATCAGCCCCAGCGTGAGCATGTAGGGCACGCGCAGCAGTCGGGTGTAGGACAAGCCAACCGCGCGCATCACGTCAAGTTCGCTCGAAGTTGCAAGCTTGCGGAAGGCCAGCAGGATCCCCAGCATCAGCCCCAGCGGAATCGCGAGGCTGGCATATTCGGGCAGCAGATTAGCAAGCATCTTGAACACGACACTGACCGGACCGCCCTCGGTCGCGACGAAGTCGAACAGCTTGTTCATCTTGTCGAGCACCAGCAACGAGGCGGCGATGACGAACACCGCCAGCATCGGCATGATCGTCAGCCGCGCAACATAGCGGTCAATGGCGGGGAAGCGTTTCACGTAATGCGGGTGGCTCTGCTGGTCGCCGCAGGCCTAGGCGCTAATCGCTGCGGCGGCAAGGCGATGCCATCACGCCTTTTCCAGCGTGCACTGCAGCGGGTGCTGGTTCTGCCGCGCGAAGTTCATCACCTGGTTCACCTTGGTTTCGGCGATCTCGTAGGGAAAGATGCCGCAGACGCCCACGCCCTTCTGGTGCACGTGGAGCATCACCCGCGTGGCCTGTTCCAGATCCATGTTGAAATAGCGCTTGAGCACGAGCACGACGAATTCCATCGGCGTATAATCGTCGTTCAGCATCAGCACTTTGAACTGGCTGGGCTTTTTCGGCTTGGCCCGGGTCTTGGTTGCAATGCCGAGCTGGTCCTTGCCGCCCCCATCGCCAGCATCGTCCTCTCCCGCCGCGCGAATCGCGGGCAGGCCGAGGGAATCGGAGAGGGGCTTGTTGCAGTCCATGATCCAACTTTACCGTAAGGCGGGGTGCCGGGGCAAGGCACCGACGTTCCCTTATCGCCGCAAGGTGGTTACGCAACGCCAAACGGCCAGGCGAAAAATCCGCCTGGCCGTTCGATGTTCCGTGCGGCCGAGGATGTCTGCCGGCGCGGAATTCAATTTGAAGGCGATCAGGCCGCCTTCTTGACCTTGTCGACCGCAATGCTCACCCGGCTCGAAATCGGGGCCACGCTCTCGCTGGCCAGCTTGAGCATCGCTTCGCTTTGCTTCGAACCGTAAGCGACGACAGCGTCGAGATTGCGGCGCAGCAGTTCGCTCTGGAGCTTGAAGAAGTCGGCCGGCGACTTCACCGCGGCGAGTTCCTTCGCATCGGCGGTCAGCGCGTCGAGTGCAGACTTGCCGTCGGCGGCCAGGGTCTCGCCGAGGTCCTTCATGCCAGCGGCGAGGATCTTGGTCGACTCGACGATCGCTTCAACATTGCCCTTGGCGAACTCATTGTAATCGCCCAGCGAGGCAGCGCTCTTTTCAAAAGCAGCCTTCGCCTTTTCCTGGGCTTCGGAAACAACGCCAGAAAACATGGCGGTGAAATCGGTGGTCTGGGTGGTAGCCATGATGGTGTCCTTCAACTGCGAAATCAGGGGAATTTTGGGAAACGCTTGGGTGGTTTTCGCACCGGTCTTTGCCGGCTTGCTCAAGTTCTTGTTCGATCTGGCCGGTCGAGGCGCCGGACCTGGCACAGGCTTGGCCGAACGAGGTCGCTTCGGCTTTTCCGCGCGAAGCTCGGCCACCGGTTCTGGCACAACCGGAGCTGCGGGCTCCGTTACCGGTAAGGCGGTGTCCTCGTTCGCTACCGGAGCCTCGGTCGGCAAATCCACTTCGGCTGGCGATGCAGCTTCCGTTGCCATCGGGGCTGAATCTTGGGCGACAACTGGATTGGTTTGCTCCGCCGAAACCGGCAGGGTTCGCTTGGCGATTTTCTTGGCCATGGTCATCGAGCCTTTGCATCGGCGCCAGACGAGACGCCTTTATGTTGCATTGCACAAAATAGGCATTGCAAGTGCGAAGTCAAGAATTATTGTGCAGTGCAGCAAAAATCGGTCAGCGGGCTTTCACGAAGCTGCCTGGAGCGTCCTCGATGACGGGGTCGCCCTTGCCGCCCGGCTTGCGCTTGCCTTTGGCCGGAACCCGAGCCGGGTCCTGTTCGCTCAACCACTGGAGCCAGTGCGGCCACCAGCTTCCCGGATGTTCGCCCGCGCCGGCGATAAAGCTTTCCAGCGAATCCCCGGGCTCGGAATTGGTCCAGTACTGGTACTTGTTCGCTGCAGGAGGATTTACGACTCCGGCGATGTGGCCCGAACCGGCCAGCAGAAATGTCCACGGCCCGGAAAGGTGTCGGGTCAGGCGCCAGACGCTTTCGGCCGGCGCGATGTGGTCCTCGCGGCCAGCCTGAATGTAGCACGGCGTCTCGATTAGGCCGAGGTCGATCGGCGTTCCGCATACGCTGAGCGAGTCAGGCACAACCAACCGATTGTCGCGATAGAGTTCGCGCAAGTAGGCCTGGTGCCACTTCGCCGGCAGGTTGGTAGTGTCGCCATTCCAGAACAGCAGGTCGAACGCCGGATAGTCCTGCCCCAGCAGGTAGTTGTTGACGACGTAGTTCCAGATCAGGTCGTTGCCGAGCAGCAGATTGAACGTTGCGGCAAGGTAGCGCCCGTCGACCACGCCTTCCGCTCCCAGCTGCTCGAGCATGGCGAGTTGCGGATCGTCGACAAAGATCTTCAGCTCGCCCGCTTTCTCGAAATCGACTTGTGCCGTGAAGAAGGTCGCGCTCTTGACCTTGCCCGCCTCCCCCCGGCGCGCCAGCACGGCAAGCGTCGCGGCAAGCGTCGTACCGGCCACGCAATAGCCGATGACATGTGCCGCCGGAACCGCCAGCCGCTCACGCACTACATCGATCGCCTCGATCTGCGCGGCGACGTAATCGTCCCATGTCACGTCGGCCATCGAAGCATCAGCCGATTTCCACGAAACCATGAAGACCGTCAGCCCCTGCTCCACCGCCCAGCGCACGAAGCTCTTCTGCGGATTGAGATCGAGGATGTAAAAGCGGTTGATCCACGGCGGGAAGATCACCAGCGGGGTCGCCAGGACAGTTTCGGTGGTCGGTGAATACTGGATCAGCTGGAACAGGCGGGACTGGTATACCACCTTGCCCGGCGTCATCGCGATGTTCTCGCCCAGCTTGAACGCGCCGGCTTGCGTGTGCGTCAACTGCCCGCGCTTGACATCGCCGAGCAGATGTTCAAGCCCGGCCACCAGACTTTCGCCGCGCGTCTCGATGGCCTTGTCGATCACCAGCGGGTTGGTGAAGGGCAGATTGGCAGGGCTCAGCGCATCGACGATCGCCTTGGTGATGAAGCGCAGCTGCTCCTGGCGAACCGGGTCAAGCCCGTCGAGATTCTCGGCCATCGCCGTCACTTGTTCGGCGAGCATCAGGTAAGTCTGGTGGACCAGCGCGAAGAAGGGCTGCTCGCGCCAGCGCGGATCTGCGAAGCGGCGATCGCGGCGCGGGAGTTCGATGCCCTCTTGTCGACCGGTGGCGGCCGCCGGTCCAATGCCATACTGGCCAAGCACGCCTTCCCACAGCTTGAGCCCGTCTTCCCACAGCCTGGCCTGCACATCGGGGTTCGCCAGGGGCATGCGCTGATACCACGTCCCGATCGCCTCGAGCCAGCGCGTCGGATCCTGCAATGGAGCATGCGCCGCAGAGATTGCGGGCTCGGACTGGAACTCGAGCCACATGGCCTGCAGGCGCTCGGCCACCTTGCCCCACTGTTGCAGGTCAGCCGGTTCGGGAAGGGCCCGGGCGGAGCCTGGCAGGATTTGCTCGAAGAACTGGCTCGCTGCCTCTGCCTGGGTGCGGAGCAAGTCCGTCATCGCGTCGGCGGGCACGGCAGTTGGCGGATGTTCGTTGGGCACTGGGCGACTCCATTGGTGCCTGGATCTGGTGTCCCGGAAGGGACGGCTGCGGTGCCTCTCCTGGTACCCGCATAGCCGAAGCGATCACCTATTTGCCAGAGGCAACGAAGCGCCTTAGAGAAAGCCCAGCGGCAATTCCGCCGCGACACCCATTTTGAGAAGCCTCGAGGTCATGGAAGAAGAGTTCTACCGCATCAAGCGCCTGCCGCCCTATGTCATCGCCGAAGTGAATGACATGCGAGCCGCAGCACGCGCAGCCGGCAAGGACATCATCGACCTGGGCATGGGCAATCCCGACCTGCCTCCCCCCAGCCATGTGATCGACAAGCTGTGCGAGGTTGCCCAGAAGGCCAGCGCCCATGGGTACTCCGCCTCGAAGGGCATTCCCGGCGTGCGCAAGGCGCAGGCCAACTATTATGGTCGGCGATTCGGAGTGGAACTCGATCCGGATACCGAGGTCGTGATGACCATGGGGTCGAAGGAAGGTCTGGCAAGCATGGCCACGGCGATGACCGCGCCGGGCGACGTCGTGCTTGCGCCCAATCCAAGCTATCCGATCCACACCTTCGGTTTCATCATCGCTGGCGCGACGATCCGCTCCGTCCCGACGACACCTGACGAGAATTATTTTCGCGCGCTCGATCGAGCCATGGCCTTCACCGTCCCGCGCCCGTCGATCCTGATAGTCAATTATCCGTCGAACCCCACGGCAGAGACGGTCGACCTTGCGTTCTACGAGCGGCTGGTGGCCTGGGCCAAGGAACACAAGGTGTGGATCCTGTCCGACCTGGCCTATTCCGAGCTCTACTACGACGGCAACCCGACCCCCTCCATCCTGCAGGTGCCCGGCGCCAAGGACGTGGCGGTGGAATTCACCTCGATGTCGAAGACTTTCTCGATGGCCGGCTGGCGAGTCGGCTTCGCAGTCGGCAACAAGCGGCTCATCGCTGCGCTGACCCGGGTCAAGAGCTACCTCGATTACGGTGCCTTCACTCCGATCCAGGCGGCTGCGTGCGCCGCACTCAACGGCCCGCAGGATATCGTCGAGAAGAACCGTGAACTCTACCAGAAACGCCGTGACGTGCTGGTGGAGAGCTTTGGTCGGGCCGGCTGGGACATTCCCAGTCCCCGCGCCTCGATGTTCGCCTGGGCACCGCTACCGCCGGCCTTGCGCGAAATGGGCAGCCTTGAGTTCTCCAAGCAGTTGCTCACCCATGCCGACGTCGCTGTCGCTCCGGGGGTGGGTTATGGCGAAGACGGCGAAGGCTACGTCCGCATCGCCATGGTCGAGAACGAGCAGCGGCTGCGCCAGGCGGCCCGCAACATTCGCCGCTATCTCCAGAGCATGGGCGTTAACACCTCTGCAGCGTAACCTGGCCGACCTGCATTAGCGTTACATGTTGTAAACGCCATTCTAAGGATTTTCCTCAGGTGGTTGCTGATAACAGGCGCTGATAATCCGCGGCGTTAGCGGTCGCTGCGCGTCATAATGGGGGATTTCGGAACCCGGGGCAGCATACCGCTGCCTTGGGGGCCTGATGCGTCGGTTTCGCTGGCTTGGTGCCAAAGAAATCCCGAACGCCTGCGATCTGCGCCGATGTGGGTGGTCGCTGGCGGGCGACGCTGTGCGCCCCGACGACCACGAACTCCCGATCATTGCGGACCGACGCCGCGTGGATGGGCACGGCTGGCTCTCCTTGCTGACCGGCAAGGATGGTTACCGGATCGCAAAAGTCGTGCTGACCGGCGTGGGCTCTGCCGATGAACGCGCCACGTTGTTGCGGCTGGGCTTCGGAGACGTGCTAGGCGCGCGGCCGGATCTCGGCGAACTGGAAGCGCGCGCGATGCGCGTTGCGGCGGCACGGGCGATGCTCCCGCGGTACCGTCAACTCGGAAAGCTCACCCTGGATCTGCTGGGACGGGATGGGCGGGTGGATAGCCAATCGCTGGGTTTGCATCCGCGCGAGTTCGCCTTGGCCTGGCGATTGATGGGCCGCCCCGGGGAGCCGGTCTGCAAAGCGGACCTGCTTCGCGAAGTGTGGGGCCTGCGGCACATCCCCGAAACGAACAGCCTGGCGGTTCATGTCGCGCGGTTGCGCGCCAAGCTGCGGTCCGCCGGGCTTGACGACGTGCTGTGCACCACCGCCGATGGCAGCTATTATCTCTGTGCGGTAAGGGAAAACTTACCGTCCCGGCGCAGCATGGACCGGGACGACCAATGCTGGTCCGAATGGCCGGCACCTCTCTGGCAGGGACAAGGATCATGATGCAGCAGTTCCGGGAAAACGGACGGGTCCGGATCACCATGGAGCAGAACGGGGTGGCTCAGGTGCGTCTGATCCGCGACGAGAAGCTCAACGCCCTCGATGCGCAGATGTTCGATACGCTCGTGCTGGCAGGCAAGGCGCTGTTCGAAAAGCAAGGGTTGCGGGCAGTCGTGCTGGCCGGGGAAGGGCGCGGGTTTTGCGCCGGAATCGACATTTCGAGCCTCGGTGCCTTGTCGGACGTACCCCTGACCGAGCGAACCTACGGCAATGCCAATATCTTCCAGCAAGTGGCGATGTTGTGGCGCAAGCTGCCCGTACCGGTAATTGCTGCCATCCACGGGGTGTGTTTTGGCGGCGGTCTGCAGATTGCGAGCGGGGCCGATATCAGGGTGGTGGCGCCGGATGCCCGGCTGGCGATCATGGAAATGAAGTGGGGAATTATCCCGGACATGGGCGGCTATGCGCTCTGGAGGGGCATGGTCCGCGACGATGTGCTGCGCGAGCTGACCTTTACCAACCGCGAATTCAAAGGGGAGGAGGCGCACGCGCTCGGCTTCGCAACTTGTCTCGATGCCGATCCGCTGTCGCGCGCCACCCGCATCGCGCATGATATTGCCACGCGGCACCCTCATGCGATCCGCTCTGCCAAGGCCCTGTTCAACAGGGCTCACGATCTGAGCATCGACGAAATCCTGATGGCGGAAAGCCTCGAGCAGCAACGCCTGATCGGCACTCGCAACCAGATGGAAGCCGTGCACGCCCAGCTGCAAGGCCGGCAAGCAGATTTCACAGACCCTTGAGCGAAATCAGGCGGCGAGTTTCTCCACTGCCGCTCTGGCAATCGGATCCAGGCCAGAGCGATCGCCGGCAAGAATAGCCGCTTTCATCCGCGGATCCCAGAAATCGGAAAGGTGCTGATAGGTAGCGGCCACAGCCGCGCCTTCGCCCTGCATGGCCAAATTTCGGGCAATCTGGTTGGCCATGTAAGTGAGGTGTCCGATCTCCATGATCTACTCCGCCGCCTCGGTCAGGATACGCCGGCTCTTCTCTGACCAGCTGGCATAATCTTCCTGCCAGTCGGTAGGCCCGTTCGAGGGCAATATCTGCACCGCCGTCACTTTGTATTCCGGGCAGTTGGTCGCCCAGTCCGAAAACTCGGTGGTGACGACGTTGGCCTGCGTCGCGGGGTGGTGGAAGGTGGTGTAGACCACACCCGGCGCGACCCGATCCGTCACGGTCACGCGCAGGGTCGTCTCGCCGGTGCGGCTCGCAAGCCGCGCCCAGTCGCCGTCCTTGAGCCCGCGGTTCTCGGCATCGGTCGGATGCATTTCGAGCAGATCCTCGGGATGCCACACAGTGTTGGCCGTACGCCGGGTCTGGGCGCCGACGTTGTACTGACTGAGGATGCGCCCGGTGGTCAGCAGCAGCGGGAAGCGCGGTCCGGTCTTTTCGTCGGTCGGGACGTAGTCGGTGACCATGAACTTGCCCTTGCCGCGGACGAAGCCGTCGACATGCATGATCGGCGAGCCATTGGGGGCCATGTCGTTCACCGGCCATTGCAGCGAACCTTCAGCCTCAAGCCGCGCGAACGAGACGCCGGCGAAAGTCGGCGTCAGGCGCGCGATCTCGTCCATTACCTCGCTCGGGTGAGTGTAGGTCCAGCCCAGTCCCATGGCATTGGCAAGCGCCTGGGTGACTTCCCAGTCCTCTAGCCCATTGGCCGGTTCCATCACCTTGCGGACCATCTGGATGCGGCGTTCGGCGTTCGTGAAGGTGCCGTTCTTTTCAAGGAAGGTAGAACCCGGCAGGAAGACGTGCGCGTAGTTCGCAGTCTCGTTGAGGAACAGGTCGTGGACGATGACCAGTTCCATCGCCTTGAGTCCGGCGGCCACGTGGTGGGTGTTCGGATCGGACTGGAGGATATCCTCGCCCTGCACATACAGCGCCCGGAAGCTGCCATCGACCGCAGCATCGAGCATGTTCGGGATGCGCAAGCCGGGCTCCGGATCGAGCTCAACGCCCCAATCTGCCTCGAACTGCTTGCGCACGGCCTCGCCGGAGATGTGGCGATAGCCGGGCAATTCGTGCGGGAAGCTGCCCATGTCGCAGGCGCCCTGCACGTTGTTCTGGCCGCGCAGCGGGTTCACGCCGACGCCGCGGCGGCCGATATTGCCCGTGACCATCGCCAGGTTGGCGATCGACATGACGGTCGAGCTACCCTGGCTGTGCTCGGTCACGCCCAGCCCGTAATAGATTGCGCCGTTGCCGCCGGTGGCGAACAATCGGGCAGCCTTGCGCAGCTCATCGGCCGAAACGCGAGTAACCGGTTCAAGCGTCTCGGGCGAATGGCGCTCTTCAGAGACGAACTGCGCCCAGTCCTGATACTCGTCCCAATCGCAGCGCTCCTTGATGAAGGCTTCATCGGCGAGCCCTTCGGTCACGATGACGTGGGCCATGGCGGTAAGCACCGCGACGTTGGTGCCCGGCTGCAGCGGCAAGTGATGCTCAGCTTCGATATGAGGCGAACGCACAAGATCGATCCGGCGCGGGTCGATCACGATCAGCTTAGCGCCCTGCCGCAGGCGGCGCTTCATGCGCGAGGCAAACACGGGATGCCCGTCGGTCGGGTTGGCGCCGATCAGCAGCATTACGTCGCTGTCCATCACGCTGTCGAAATCCTGCGTGCCGGCGCTGGTCCCGAAGGTCTTCGACAAGCCGTATCCGGTCGGCGAATGGCAAACACGGGCGCAAGTATCGACGTTGTTCGAACCGAAGCCCGCGCGGATCAGCTTCTGGACGAGGAAGGTTTCCTCGTTGGTGCAGCGGCTGGAGGTGATCCCGCCCAGCGCACGGGCGCCGTGCTTGGCCTTGATGTCCTGCAACCGGCTGGCGGTGTAGCCCAGCGCCTCTTCCCAGCTGACAACGCGCCACGGCTCGTCAATCGAATCGCGGATCATCGGCTTGGTCACGCGGTCCTGGTGGTTCGCGTAGCCCCAAGCGAAGCGGCCCTTGACGCAGGAGTGACCGCGGTTGGCCTTGCCGTCCTTCCAGGGCACCATGCGCACCAACTGCTCACCGCGCATTTCGGCGCGGAAGGTGCAGCCAACGCCGCAATAGGCGCAAGTGGTGATGACTGCACGTTCGGGCTTGCCGATTTCCTTGACGGCCTTTTCCTGCAGCGTCGCTGTCGGGCAGGCCTGAACGCAGGCGCCGCAGCTGACGCATTCCGAGCTTAGGAAATCGTCACCGGACTGTCCGGCACTGACCATGGAAGCGAAGCCGCGGCCCGAGATGGTAAGAGCCAGGGTGCCCTGCACTTCATCGCAAGCGCGCACGCAGCGCGAGCAGGCGATGCACTTCGACGGGTCAAAATCGAAATAGGGGTTCGAGATGTCGGTATCGAGCCCGAGGTGATTGTCCCCCTCGTAGCCATAGCGCACGTCGCGCAGGCCGACCTGAGCCGCCGTATCCTGCAGCTCGCAATCGTTGTTGGCAGAGCAGGTCAGGCAATCGAGCGGGTGATCCGAGATGTATAGTTCCATCACCCCGCGCCGCAGCTTCTCGAGCCGGGGCGTCTGGGTGTGGACCACCATGCCATCCATCACCGGCGTGGTGCAGCTGGCAGGCGTGCCGCGCATCCCTTCGACTTCGACCAGGCACATCCGGCATGAGCCAAAGGCGGCCACGTTGTCAGTAGCGCAGAGCTTGGGAATCTGTCCGTCCACTTCGGCGGCAGCACGCATCACGCTGGTGCCGGCAGGCACGGTCACTGCACGGCCGTCGATTGTCAGCGAAATGCTGGTTTCCGACAGGACTTCGGGGGTGCCGAAATCGGCCTGGCGTTCATAGCCCATGGCGGTTCTCCAATGCCTTCAAATCGGCGGGGGTGTTGATATTGGCGGAATGGACGGAGCGCGTCACCGCGCGAGCGCCGATCGCCTCGGCAAACTGGCGCATGGAATGGCGCCCTTCCGCAACGAGGATGGCATCGAGGTGCGGCGAGGCGGACGCAGGCCAGCGGCCCACCACCGGCTGATCGGCCAGATAGGATGGCGCGGGACCGAGCAGGTCGGGCAAGTCATCGGGCAAGTCCGCCGAATCCACGCCGCAGGTCAGCACTTCATCATAACTTTCGTCGCGCGCGTGATGCAGGGCCGCCGCGATTCCGCCGAGCGGGCCCATGCCGGAACGGGGCGAATCTGGCAGGGTCGGCGCGGGCGCTGTTTCACGGCCGATCACCACCACCATCTCGCACCAGCCCGAAAGCTGGTCCACCGCCCGGGCCAGCAGGGTACGTCCGCCCAGCTCGGCCAGCGCCTTGTCGCTGCCGAACCGCGTGGACTGACCGCCCGCAAGGACCGCGCCAAGCATCATCAGCCGAAATCCTCCGGCCAGTGCTTGAGCGCGCTCATCACAGGATAGGGGGTGAACCCGCCCAATGCGCAGAGCGAGCCGAATTTCATCGTCTCACACAGGTCTTCCAGCAGGACGATGTCCTCGCCCCGGGTGCGGCCCGACTTCCGGGCATTATGCATCTGGGGCAGCGCCTCGACCGCATCGGCCATGACCTTGCCGCCCGCACGGATCCGGTCGATCAGCTCGACCCCGCGGGTCGAACCGATCCGGCACGGGGTGCACTTGCCGCAGCTTTCGGCCGCACAGAACTCCATCGCGAAACGAGCCATTGCGCCCATGTCCGCGCTGTCGTCGAATACGCTGATCCCGCCATGGCCGATCAGCGCATCGGCGCCGGCATAGGCCTCATAATCGAACGGGAGTTCGAACTGATCGGGATGGATGTAAGCGCCGAGAGGACCGCCGACCTGCACCGCCTTGACCGGCCGGCCCGACGCCGTACCTCCGCCGATCTCGTTGACCAACTCGTCCAGCGTGATGCCGAAGGCCGTTTCGAACAGGCCGCCGTGCTTGATGTTGCCGGCGAGCTGGATTGGCATGGTCCCCTTCGACCGGGCAATACCCAGGCTATCGTAAAGCGAGGCGCCACCGGGCGTCAGGATGTGCGGGACTGCCGCCAAGGTCAGGACGTTGTTGACCACGGTCGGGCAGCCGAACAGGCCCTTCAGCGCAGGCAGCGGCGGCTTGGCGCGCACTTCGCCGCGCTTGCCCTCGATGCTGTTGAGCAGGGACGTTTCTTCGCCGCAGACATAGGCGCCGGCGCCAACGCGCACTTCAAGCTGGAACGGCGCAATCTTTGCCTCGGCCAGCGCAATTGCCGCGTTGAGCTTGGCGATGGCGTGGGGATATTCACTGCGAACGTAAATGTAGCCCTGGTCCGCGCCGACCGCGTATCCAGCGATGGCCATGCCCTCGATCAGCTGGAAAGGATCACCTTCCATCAGCATGCGGTCAGCAAAAGTGGCGCTGTCACCTTCGTCGGCGTTGCAGACGATGTACTTCTGCGCGCCCGGGGCATCGCCCACGGTCTTCCACTTGATCCCGGCCGGGAAGCCGGCGCCGCCGCGGCCACGCAGGCCCGACTTGAGGACCTCGGCCACGACCTCGGCGGGAGCCATGCCCCGAGCGCGATCGAACCCGACCCAGCCGCCGGTTGCGGCATAGTCGTCAAGGCTGAGCGGACGGGTCTTGCCGGCGCGGGCGAATGTCAGGCGCTGCTGGCAGGCAACGAAGGGATGCTGGGCAACCGGGCCAATCGCCTTGTCGCTGCTGCCGGCCAGAATCGCGGGCACGTCCGCCGGAGTTGCAGGACCGAAACCCTGCCCGTCCACTTCGACCAGCGGCTCAAGCCAGTGCATGCCCCAGCTGGAAATACGCTCCACCGTGCAGCCGGCGCTTTCGAAAGCGGCCGCTACTGCGTCTGCGCCGCAAGCCAGTGCCAGCGCGTCGTCGGAAATGCGAACCGTGGTCATGCGTTTTGCACCAGCTGGACTATGCCGGCTTCGTCGAGCCGGGCGTGAAGGGAATCGCCCACCCGCGCCGCGGGTCCCGAGCTGCACAGCCCCAGGCAATAAACAGTCTTGAGCTTTACCCGGTTCCCGGCCGCGTTTTCCGCTGCCGCGACCAGCGCCTCGACCCCGCGCGCCTTGCAGGCTTCAGCTCGGCACAGCTGCACTTCCGGGCGCGGATCATGGGTCTCGGTGAAGTCGTGATAGAAGCTGACCACCCCGTGGACCTCGGCTCGGCTGAGGTTCAGCGCGCGGGCGATGGTCGCCTCCGCCGCCGCATCGACGCAGCCGAACGCGTGCTGGACATCGTGCAGAATGGGCAGCAGCGCCCCCGGCCGGCCTGCGTGGCTGGCGATGATCTGGTCGAGACTGGCGTTATTCATCGAATTCCCCTGTGCCGGGTATAGGACGAGGTCAAATTGATTTATCTGAAGTTTGATAGAATTCCTCTATCAAATGCAGCGGGTCCAGCTGTTGCGCAGCCGTCAGACCAGCGCGCGGCATGGCTCCCAACGGATCGCGATTGACGACGACCAGCCCGATGCGGCGGGTATCGGCAGCCGGGATGATGGGCACAAAGCGGCACCAGCCGAGCCCCTCGAGCAGTGCCGCATAGGCATCAGGTACGATCGAAACGAGCTCGGCGGCGCGCACCAGCGCGAACATCGCCACGTAATTGTCCGAGATCGCAGCCGGGGTGACTGAAAGCCCATGCCGCGCAAATTGCCGATCGAGCATCCGGCGATACTGCATGCCCTGGTGCAGCAGGCACAAGGGCATCCCGGCCAGATCGCTCCAGCTGATCGACTCCCGCTCATCCAGACCCGCGCCGTTGCGCGCGATCGCGACAAACTGTTCATGGTGCAGCGGTGCGCTGAGCACATTGGCCGGCGGTTCGTGATCGAGATAAGTTAGTCCGGCATCGAACTCGTTGACCACCAGGCCCTGTTCGATTTCACGCGAGGTGCCGCTGGTCACCGACAGGGTCAGCCCCGGGTTGGCGCGCAGCAAGGCGCGGCCGAATGGTCCAACCAGCGGCTGCGCTGAGGGGATGGTGTAGAGCCGGAATTCACCGGTCAACGCTTGCGCGGTGGCGGCGGCGGCCTGAGTCAGTCCACGCACGGCGCCGAGGGTCTGCTCGGCCCAGGGCAGGATTGCCTTGCCGTGCTCGGTCAGCCCGATGAAGCGGCGGTCGCGCTCGACCAGGCGTTTGCCCAGCTCCTGCTCCAGCGCCGCAAGGCCTGCGGAAAGGGTCGGCTGGGATACGCCGCAGGTGCTCGCGGCAACGGCAAAATGCCGGCTGCGCGCCAGGGCAACAAAGTATCGCAGGTGCTGAAGCTGCATCGAAATCCCCTTGAGAGGATTTCTCTATCAGATTGCCTGCCGCTAGCGAAGCCTCGCTGCGTGCCACGCGACATGCTCGGCCATGAAGGTCGAGATGAAGTAATAGGAATGGTCGTAACCCGGCTGCATCCGGATCGTCGCCGGGATGCCAGCCTGTTCGCAGGCATCGACCAGCAGCTGCGTCTTGAGCTGATCGGCCAGGAAATTGTCGCCTTCGCCCTGATCGACCAGCAAGTCAGGCAGACGGGCGCCATCCTCGATCAGCGCACAGGCGTCATACTGCCGCCAGCCGGCCTTGTCGGCGCCGATGTAGCCGGTCAGGGCCTTTTTGCCCCAAGGGCAGTTCAGCGGTGAGACGATCGGCGCGAAAGCCGAGACCGAGCGGAACCGCCCGGGATTGCGCAGCGCGATGGTCAGTGCACCGTGCCCGCCCATCGAATGCCCGGTGACACCCTGCCGTCCCAGGTCCGCCATCGGGAACTCGGCGCCGATCAGCGCCGGGAGTTCCTGCTCGATGTAGGAGCGCATGTGGAAATGCGTGGCCCACGGCGCTTCAGTCGCGTCGACGTAGAAGCCGGCGCCCTTGCCGAAGTCATAGCCTTCGTCGTCCGGCACGTCATCACCGCGGGGGGACGTGTCCGGCGCGACGAAGATGATCCCCGCCTCGGCACAAGCCCCACGGAATTCGCCTTTTTCGGTGACATTGGCATGGGTGCAGGTCAGCCCCGAAAGGTACCACAGCACCGGAAGCTTCGCCCCCGGTGCATGATCGGGCACGAAGACCGAGAAAGTCATCGGCGTGCCGGTCGCGGTCGACTGGTGGGTATAGACCCCCTGCATACCGCCGTGGCTGCGATTAAGGCTGACCTGATCCATGTTAGCTCAGCCCAGCTGGCAGAACGTGCAAAGCTTGTTGCCGTCCGGGTCGCGCAGATAGGCGCCATAGGCATTGCCCGGAGCCTGAGGACGCGGTCCGGGGGCGCCTTCGCAAGTGCCGCCATTGGCGATGCCGGCGGCGTGCCAGGCATCAACCTGTTCCTTGTTGGCGGCCGCGAAGCCGATCGTTCCGCCGTTGGCGGAAGTTGCAGGCTCACCATTGCCAGGAGCACCGACGCCGAAGGCGCCGCCGTTGTGCTGGTAGAAAGCTCGGCCGTTGTGCTCGGCACCGGCGTTGCCGCCCAGTGCCTGGAAGCAGGCGTCGTAGAACTGCTTGGCCTTGGCGACGTCGTTGGAGCCGACCATTACGTGGGTATACATGATTAATCCTCTCTTGAGGGCTTGGGGGGGATGGAGGCCGACCGCGTTCACGCGGGTAGCTGGTAAATCGCGCAGAGCTTGTTCCCATCGGGATCGCGCAAATAGGCGGAAAAGACCTTGCTGGTCGGATAGGTGCGCTCGCCCGGAGGATCTTCAGCCGAAGTTCCGCCATTGGCGACCCCGGCATCATGCCAGGCGCGAACCTGTTCCACGCTGTCGAGATCAAGCGCGATGGTTCCACCGTTGGCAGGTGACGCGGGCTGACCGTTGATCGGCTTGCTGATCATCAGCCCTGCACCCTTGTTGCGATAGGCCAATGCTCCGCGCCAGTTTGGCTCGGCCGGCGGACAGCCCAGCACGCCCATGACCGCATCGTAGAACCGCTTTGACTGTTCAATATCGTTAGACCCAAGGACAACACTGCGAAACATGGCCAGGACTTTCAGTAGACTACATGATTGAGGCGAAGGCCGGCGCGCTCCGCCGAGGGAGCGATGCGCACCGGCCCTGTCGGGGCAAAGCCCTCAAACGAAGGTGTAAGCGCAAACCTTGTTGCCGGCGGGATCGCGCAGGTAGCCGGCGTAGGCGCCCGGCAAATGCCCGCGCGCGCCCGCGGCGCCTTCGTCGGTGCCGCCAGCGCCAAGACCGGCCGCATGGAAGGCATCGACCTCGGCCGGGGTGGCGGCAGCGAAACCGATCGTCACGCCATTGCCGGATGGAGCCTCGCCGTTACCCGGCTTGAGCACGAGGAACGCCGGCTTGTCCTTTCCGTAAAGGAAGCAGCTGTCGCCGAACGGGCCCATGTTCTTGATGCCCAGCGGTGCCAGTGCCGCGTCGTAGAATGCCGTCGACGCCGCCAGGTCGCTCGCGCCCAGGCAGGTATGCGAGAACACTTCGTTCCCTGAAATCACCGGATCAGCCATTGGTACTCTCCTCTCCCAACTTAAATCAGAACACCACGACCGAGCGGATCGACTTGCCCGCATGCATCAGTTCGAAGGCGTCGTTGATTTCTTCCAGCCCCATGACGTGGGTGATCATCGGGTCAATCTGGATCTTTCCGGACATGTACATGTCGACGATCTTGGGCACGTCGGTGCGGCCCTTGGCCCCGCCGAACGCGGTGCCGCGCCAGTTACGGCCGGTGACCAGCTGAAACGGACGGGTGGCAATTTCCTTGCCGGCTTCGGCCACGCCGATGATGATCGAGGTACCCCAGCCGCGGTGGCAGGCTTCCAGTGCGGTGCGCATCACTTCGGTGTTGCCAGTGGCGTCGAAGGTATAGTCCGCGCCACCGTCAGTCATCTCCACGATCTTCGCGACGGTTTCTTCGCGGCTCAGGCCCTTGGAGTTGAGGAAGTCGGTCATGCCGAACCTGCGGCCCCAATCCTCGCGATCAGGGTTGATGTCGACGCCGATGATCTTGCCTGCGCCGGCCAGCCGTGCGCCCTGGATCACGTTGAGCCCGATCCCGCCGAGCCCGAAGACCACGACATTGTCACCCACCTGCACCTTGGCGGTGTTGACCACGGCGCCTACGCCGGTGGTCACGCCGCAGCCGATGTAGCAGCTGGACTGGAACGGCGCGTCCTCGCGGATCTTCGCCACAGCGATCTCGGGGAGCACGGTGAAGTTCGAGAAAGTCGAGCAGCCCATGTAATGGAAGATTGTCTGCCCCTTGTAGGAGAAGCGCGAGGTGCCGTCCGGCATCAGGCCCTGGCCCTGGGTCGCGCGGATCGCGGTGCACAGGTTGGTCTTGCCCGAGAGGCACGACTTACACTGGCGGCATTCCGGGGTGTAAAGCGGGATCACGTGATCGCCCGGCTTTACCGAAGTCACCCCCGGGCCGACCTCGCGCACGATGCCGGCGCCCTCATGGCCGAGGATCGAAGGGAAGATGCCCTCGCTGTCCAACCCGTCGAGCGTATAGGCATCGGTGTGGCAGATGCCCGTCGCCATGATCTCGACCAGCACTTCGCCCGCCTTGGGACCTTCAAGGTCCACTTCAACGATCTCGAGCGGCTGCTTGGGCGCAAATGCAACGGCGGCGCGGGTCTTCATCGCGAAACTCTCCTCTCAACCGGAATTTTGTAGGCTGCGCTTACAAAGCGGTAGCACTGGGCGTCAATGCCCCTGATTCCCCGGAGCGACATTGCGGCAGTCGCGACGGGGTTGCAAGCATCGCCCGCTCGTGTAGCCAAGGTCGGGTAATGAAAGCATTGCGCGATCCGGATCATGTGCTCGCCGAAGGGCTTGCGGCGATCCGCGGACAATTTCGTATTCCGGCCGGCTTTCCGGCACCGGTTCTGGCTGCTGCGGAAGCAGCGGCAATGCGATTTCCTGCAACCCTCGCGGACCGCACCGGCGTGCCGTTCGTCACGCTCGATCCGGCGACCTCCACCGATCTGGACCAGGCTTTCGCCATCGAAAAAATGGGTGCCGATCTCCTGCTTCACTATGCGATCGCCGATGTCGCCGGGTTCGTTACCAACGGCGACCCGATCGACGCCGAAGCGTGGCAGCGAGGCGCCACGACCTACCTCCCGGACGGCAAGGCGGGGCTCTACCCGCCGGTGCTGGCTGAGCGCCACGCCAGTCTCTTGCCCGACGGTCCGCGCCCGGCGGTAATCTTTACGACCCGGGTCGCCCCACACGGCGCAGTCAAGTTGCAGGGCGTGGAGCGCGCCATCATCCGCAGCCGTGCCAAGCTTGCCTATGATGCCGTGCGCGACGCCGATCTGCCCGCCGGCTTTGCCGAACTGGCCGATCGGATCACCGCCGCAGAGGCGCAGCGCGGCGCTGCGCGCACGGATCCGCCCGAACAGGAAGTGGAGCGCGACGCCACCGGGCACTTTACGCTCACCCTGCGGCCGCAGCTGCTGTCCGAGCGGCGCAACGCCGCACTCTCGCTTGCGACCAACCTGGCCGTGGCCGATGCGCTTTATGCCGCCGGCACCGGCCTGTTCCGAGTGATGCCTGCGCCCGATGCCCGGTCCGTGGCGCTGCTACGGCAGACCGCCAAGGCCTTTGGACTCGACTGGCCCGCAGCCGCAGCGCTGGCTGATTTCGAGCACGGGCTCGATCCCGGCAACCCGCGCCACGCCGCTTTCCTGCTGGCCGCACGGCGCGCCGGAAATGGCGCTTCCTACCAGCCCTATATCCCTGGTGTGGTGCCCTGGCACGCGGCGATGGCGGCGACCTACGCCCATGCCACGGCACCCTTGCGGCGTCTTGCGGACCGCTATGTGGTGCAGGCAGCATTGGCAGTGGCCAATGGCCGGGCCGTTCCCGCCGACGTGAGCGAGGCCTTCCAGCGCCTGCCGGACGTGATGCGCAAGGCCGATGCGCTGAGCGGGCAGGTCGAGCGGGCAGTGGTCGATCTGGCCGAAGCCGTGATGCTCTCCGGCCGGGAGGGCGAGGTGTTCGATGCAGTGGTCACTGATATTGGCGAGGCCGGGGCGCGGTTCCAACTGTGTGCCCAGCCGGTCGTCGCCCGCACGGCGGCGCACGGGGTGGAACCGGGCGATTGCATCGCAGTCCGTCTGGTCGCTGCCGATCCTGTTCGCCGCCAGATCAGCTTTACCCGGATCGGCTGAATCCCGTTGCGCCGGCCGGCAAGCTCGGTTAGTGGCGCCATTCCCCGTCGCGGCGGGGCGAGGCCCGATGGCGGAGTGGTTACGTAGCGGACTGCAAATCCGCGCACGCCGGTTCGATTCCGGCTCGGGCCTCCACTTCCTTGATCGAACCGCCCCCTCAACGCAGCAGCAGGATCGATATTCTCCGGTTTCGGGGATCGGCCGGATTGTCGCGGACCAGTGGTTCGCGGTCGGACACGCCTTCAATCCTCCGGAAGCGATCCTCCCCGATCCCGCCGCGCATCAGCGCCTGGCGAGTCGCCTCGGCTCTGGCGGCGGATAGCGACCAGTTGTTGGCGGCAATGCCCGGGCGCCAGGGCAGGCTGTCGGTGTGCCCACGAAGGGAGATCGTGCCCGATTCCGGAACGATCGTATCGGCGATCGCCTTGACGAGCTGGGCAGCCTCCGGCGTCAGCACGGTGGTGCCGAGCTGGAACATCGAGAAGTCGGCATCATCGACCAGATCGATCCGGATGCCCTCGGTGGTGTCAACCATCCGCACTTGTCGGGCCAGACGCTGCAAGCCCGCCTTGCTTGCGAGCTTTGCCATCAGCCGCTGCTGCATTTGCTGCACCCGCTTTGCTGCGGAGCCACCCTCCTTGGGACCGCCCGTCGCATCGCGGGGGATCGTCAGCGATTTGGTGCCGGTCTGCCCGGCGCGGTTGGGATACTTGTCGACATCCGTAATCGAGGAGCCACCGAGCAAACCGTTGGCGCCGGCGCTGCCTTCGCGCATCTTGACCAGCGTCGGGGTGAAATAGTCGGCGATGCCCTTGCGTTGCTTTTCCGTGGTCGCGCCGAGCAGCCACAAGAGCAGAAAGAAGGCCATCATCGCGGTCACGAAGTCGGCATAAGCGACCTTCCATGCGCCGCCGTGATGACCGGCGGCGACCATGGTGACTTTCTTGACGATGATTGGGGCCGGCGGCGGCTCTTTGCGACCCCGCGAGGATGCTGCGCTGATACTTTCGGCGCCGGGTGGCGCCGCCAAGGCAAGTACGTGCTGACCCGGCGATCCAGGCGGATCGTCGGGTCAGTCGCGTTACGGGTCTGGACGCGCGGCGCTGGTGAGTTATCCTGATCTCCGATTGCGAAACCGGAGATAGACGATGTGCGATGACCTTACCGTCCATGAAGAAGATGCCGCACTGGCCGCAAAGGGCATGTCCCGGCGCGAGTTCGCGGCGGTCGGCGCTGCGGCGGTGATGGCCGGTTGCGCGGGCGTGGATGGAAACGCCAAGGCGGCGGGCCTGAAGGAGGCCCTCGTCACCATCGATACGCCGGATGGCAAGGCTGACTGCTTCTTCGTCCACCCGGCCCGGGGCAAGGCGCCCGGCATCATCATGTGGCCCGACATCGCCGGACTGCGCGAAGCCTACAAGACAATGGGTCGCCGGCTGGCGCAGGCCGGCTATGCAGTGCTGGTGGTGAACCAGTATTACCGCAGCAGCCCGGCGCCGATCATGGCCACCATGTCGGAATGGCGCACGCCCGAAGGCCAGGCAAAGCTCGCCCCGATGATTGCCGCCATCACCAACGACGGCACCACCCGGGACGCCGCCGCTTTCGTTGCCTGGCTCGACCGGCAGGCCGCGGTCGATACCAAGCGTAAGATCGGCTCGAATGGCTATTGCATGGGCGGGCCGATGACCATTCGGACTGCAGCCGCTGTCCCGGAACGGGTGGGAGCCGCCGCTTCGTTTCACGGCGCGAACCTGGTCAATGATCGCCCGGACAGCCCGCACCGCCTGCTCGCCGCCACGCGGGCCAGTTATCTGATCGCCATTGCCCGGGGTGACGATGCCCGGGCCCCGGGCGACAAGGACGCCCTGCGCACTGCCGCCGACGCCGCTCACCGGACGGCAGAGATCGAGGTATATCCGGCCGAACATGGCTGGTGCACGCTGGACGCGCCGGTTTACGATCAGGTCCAGGCCGACCGCGCCTGGGATCGGATGCTCGCGCTGTTCAAGCAGCTTTGAGCGCTATTCCCACCAGTAGCAGGTCGCGCGCATTTCGATGCTGATGCGCGGCGGGGCATGGTCGGGAGCCGACGGATCGTCGAACGCGACATGCGGAATGCATTGCGCCCGTTCTGGATCGCTGTCGGCCGTCTTGAACAGGATCACCTCGTCCCGGTTCAGGTCCGGATAGTAAAACCAGCGATGCCCCGGACCGGGCGCAACGACCCAGCTTTCAAAAGACCATTCCGGCGCGCCGCCGGGCGGATCGAAAATCGCGTCGGCAACGATCAGGTCATCCCGCGAAAACGACCGCGCATCGCACAGGGCGAGGGGCACGTCTTGGGGCGCCGGAGATAGCGCACGCCACAAGTTGTAGGCGGCACAGCGGCGGAACTTGCGGCCGGCCGCTCCGCGGGTCGCGAACTCGGCGGCGGTCTTGCTCGAGATATCGATGTGAGCAAACCGCGCCGGGTGGGAATTGTCCGAACTGCCCTGCTTCCCGCTCTTTTCCGAAAAGCGCAGGATGCCGCGCGGGGTGACCTGCACCTCGTCGGCCCCGGTGACCTGCTTGAGCAAGGCTATCACCTCGGGCACGTGGACTGCGGCAACTTGCTCGTGATCGGAAAAGTCCGATACCGCGCTCACGTGGTCGAGCAGCTCGAACCCCTCGACATCGACCGAAGCGGCCAGTTGCCGCGCGCTGGCCACCGACATCGGTACCAGTTGCACGTCGACGCGGTCCTTCTCATGCGCGTTGGCATAGTAGAAGGGCCGCGCGATCGCGCGGCTGGAGTAGGCGATCAGCGGATCGCCCGGCATCAGCCCTTGACCTTGCTCGCGTCGAAGGTTTCGAGGCCCGGCTTGAAGCTCTTCTCGTCGAGGAACTGGCGGGTGGCCTCCTTGCGAGCGGCGGCTCCACCGAAGCTGTGCAGGGCTTCCTGGCTGCGAATCAGGTAATCCTCGGCGTTGTCGTAAGTCATTTCGACCATCCGGCGCATTGCCCACTTGGTGGCGCGCAGAGCATTAGCGTCCTTCTTGAGCAGCGCCTCGGCAATCGCGGTGACGCGTGCCTTGAGCTCGGCCGCCGGAACCGCCTCGGTCACCAGGCCCTGCTCGGCAGCCTGCTTGCCGGTGAGGTTCTCGCCCATCATCGCATGGTACATGGCCTTTCGCAGCGGCATCAGTTCCTGCGCCACCTTCGAAGCGCCGCCGCCGGGAAGAATGCCCCAGTTAATTTCGGATAGGCCGAACTGCGCGTCTTCCGCTGCTACCGCGATGTCGCACGCATAAAGCGGCCCATAGCCGCCGCCGAAGCACCAGCCGTTGATCATGCCGATGGTCGGTTTCTCGTACCAGCGCAGGCGCTGCCACCAGCGATAGGCTTCGCGCTGCGAGCGGCGGATGGCGTGGAGCCCTTCGGCCTCGGTCTCGCGGAAGTACTCCTTGAGGTCCATGCCGGCCGACCAGGCATCGCCCTCGCCCGAAAGCACGAGCACGCCGACATCATCGCGGAACTCCAGTTCCTCGATCACCTTGCCCATCTGGCGGTTGAGCTTGGGGCTCATGCAGTTGCGCTTTTCCGGACGATTGAAGCGCACCCAGGCGATGCGGTTCTCGATCGTTACGGCGACGGTATCTGCTTCAGCGCGTTCAGTGGTCACGGCAATGCCTCTCATGCGGATGTGTTGTTATGAGTTATAACAATTCCATTTGCCTTCCGCAAGCGCAAACCGTATCATGCCTGCATGGCCGATCCGCTGCTGAATCATCCGGGGTATTCACTGCGACGAGCTGCTTCGGCGATGATGAGCGAGCTTGTCCAGCGCCTGGCGCCGCTCGGGCTCCGCTTTGCCGATAGTTCGGCGATGATGCTGATCGCAGCAAACCCCGGGATCACCGCCAGCGCTCTGGGCCGGATGCTCGACATTCAGCGCGCCAACATGGTGCCGCTGCTGAACCGCCTCGAAGTAGCGGGCCTGATCGAGCGCAAGCCGCTCAACGGCAAAAGTCATTCGCTGGCGCTGACCGAAGCGGGCCAGGCCAAGTTGGACCAGGGCGAACGCGTAATCGCCGAGTTCGAGACCTGGCTGATCGACCGGGTGCCGGAGGAGCACCGCCCCCATTTCAAGCCGGCGCTCGACGCGCTGTGGCGGGACTGAGAATCAGGCTCGCCAGCGGGCCACGAAGAAACCGTCCAGCCCGCCGACATCGGCCAGCATCGCCGGGTCGGTCCGCAGCCAACCTTCAGGTGTCGGCGCGAGGCCTTGCGGCAGTTCGGCAGGCAAAACCGGATCTGGCGTCAACCGCACCCGGCGAGCTTGGGCTTCCCCTTCTTCGGGTTCCAGCGAGCAGCTGGCATAAACGAGCGTCCCGCCCGGCTTGAGCAATGTGCGCGCATGCTTGAGCAGCCGTTGCTGCAACTCCGCCATCTCGTCGATGTGCCGCTCCCTGATGCGATGCAGCACATCCGGATGACGGCGGCAGGTGCCGGTCGCGGTGCAAGGCGAATCGAGCAGGACCGCGTCGAACGGTAGAGGGGCCTGCCACTCCAGCGCATCCGCGCGGACCAGCTCTGCTGTCAGGCTGGTGCGGGCAAGGTTGGCCTGCATGCGCTCCAGCCTGCGGCCGCTGGCATCGAGCGCTGTTACATTCCATCCGGCCGCTGAGAGTTGCATGGTCTTGCCGCCCGGTGCGGCACAGAGGTCCAGAACGCGCCGCCCCTCGCCCGATCCAAGGAGCCGCGCGGGAAGGCTGGCGGCAAGATCCTGAACCCACCACGCGCCTTCGGAGAAGCCCTCGAGCCGCTCGACCGCTTCGCCGCGGGCCAGTCGCACATGCCCCGCCGCCAGTGACAGACCGCCGAGTCGCTCCGCCCATTCCTGCGTTGCGCCCGCATCCCGAAGCGTCAGATCGAGCGGAGGCGGAACGACCAGCGCCGCCGCTATGGCATCGGCGCGTTCGCCCCACCGCTCTGCAACGCCCGCCGGCAGCGTAGGGGTTGGAGGCAGGGCTGCGGCACGCTTCACCAGGGTGGAAAACACACCGTGCGCGAGCCGGCGCGGACCGCCGATCAGCAAGGGCAACGCCGTCGCGATCACGGCATGGGGCGGCGTCTCCAGGCGTAACCAGCCGGCCAGCATCAGCCGCAACACGCTGCGCACTTTGGCATCGGGCGAAAGTGGCAGGCGCGTGGCCGAATCGATCAGGTCGTCCAGGTCGACCAGCCAGCGCAGCGCCTCCCCTGCCAGCGCGCGGGACAGCCCCCGGTCGGCATCGCCCTTGACCGGGCGCAGCGCCGCATGCGCCGCCTGGTCAAGGGTTTCGCCCCGGCGCAGCACCGCGTCGAGCAAGTTGAGTGCGGCGAGGCGCGCAGGGAAACCGGGAATGTCCATCGCCGCCGCCCTATCCGCGATTGCCTCGCGCCGCCAGCCAGTGCATCATCGCAAGCATGGAACACCGCGCAACCCAACGTCCCCGGCCCTTCGCCAAGCCGGCGCACTGGACCAATGAACCCCCGCCTGCACCCGCCGCGCCCAAGGATGCCGAAGCTGACCCCGCCGGCCTCTCGCCGACGCGTTACGGAGACTGGGTTCGGGACGGCATCGCGGTCGACTTCTAAGACCCTTGCGTGATCGGCGCGTTGCGCTTGCCCTTTTGCATCTCTGCCACTAAGGGCCACCGCTCGGATTTTGGCTTCGTCAAGCCGCGGGCGTGGCGGAATTGGTAGACGCGCTGGTTTTAGGTACCAGTATCGCAAGATGTGGGGGTTCGAGTCCCTTCGCCCGCACCAGTTCCCCCAGCCTATGCTCGACGAAGCGCATCGCGTAGATTCTGGAAGGCACATTTGACATGCAGATCGTCGAGAAGACCAACGAAGGCCTGAAGCGCGCCTACACCATCACCATCGCCGCCGCCGCGATAACCGGCCGGATCGAGGACGAGGTGAAGAAGATCGCGCCGCAGGTGCGGATGCCCGGCTTCCGCCCCGGCAAGGTGCCTGCGAACCTCGTCAAGAAGATGCATGGTCCGGCGCTCCACCAGGAAGCGCTTAACACCGCCATCAGCGAAGCGATGGAAAAGCTCATGGCCGAGCACAAGCTGCGTCCCGCCATGCAGCCCGCCATCGCGCTGGGCGATGGCTATGAGCAGGGCAAGGACGTTGAAGTTTCGATCAGCCTCGAAGTGCTGCCGAACATCGCCGCTCCGTCGCTCGAAGGACTGGCGCTTGAAAAGCTGGTCGTGCCGGTCGCCGATGCTGAAGTCGACGAGGCAGTCGCCCGCATCGCCGAGGGCCAGAAGAGCTTCGTCGACGCCAAGAAGGGCAAAAAGGCCGACACCGGTGATCAGCTGATCATCGACTTTAACGGCAAGCTAGACGGAGTTGAGTTCGAGGGCGGAAAGGCCGAGGACGCGGCGCTGGAGATTGGTGCTGGCCGGTTCATCCCCGGCTTCGAGGAACAACTCGTCGGCGCGAAGGCGGGCGACGAAAAGACCATCACCGTGACTTTCCCGGCCGACTATCCGGCCGAGAACCTGAAGGGCAAGGACGCCACTTTTGATATCGTCGTCAAGGCGGTGAAGGTACCGGGCGAATCCAAGGTCGACGAGGATTTCGCCAAGTCGCTCGGGCTCGAAAGCCTTGATCAGCTCAAGGGTCTGCTGCGCGGTCAGCTGGAGCAGGAAACTGCCGGTCTCACCCGCACCCAGATGAAGCGCCAACTGCTGGACATTCTCGCCGCAGGGCACGATTTCGAAGTGCCGCCGACCATGGTCGAGGCCGAGTTCTCCCAGATCTGGGCCCAGCTCGAGCAGGAAGCCGCGAACGAAGAAGATCCCGAAGCCGCCCGCAAGGAGATCGAGGCCGAGAAGGACGATTACCGCACCATCGCCGTGCGCCGTGTCCGCCTTGGCCTGCTTCTGTCCGAGATTGGCCAGGCCAACGGCGTCGAGGTTTCGCAGCAGGAAATGCAGATGCTGGTGGCGCAGGCCGCACAGCAATATCGCCAGGAAGATCGCCAGCGCTTCATCGAATATGTCCAGTCGGATCCGATGGTCGCCGCCCAGCTGCGCGCGCCGCTTTATGAGGACAAGGTCGTCGATTTCCTGTTCGACAAAGCTGAAGTGACCGAACGCACGGTGACCAAGGACGAACTGCAGGCCGCGATCGAAGCTGAGGAAAGCACGGCTCCGGCCCCCAAGCCGGCGAAGAAGGCCGCTGCGAAGAAGGCTCCCGCCAAGCAGGCCGACGATGCTCCTGCGGCCGAAGCCGCGCCGAAGAAGAAGGCTGCTCCGAAGAAGCCCGCCCCAGCCAAGACGGACGAGACCGAGCCCGCCCCCAAGAAGAAGACCGCCGCCAAGAAGGCTTGATCGTTACTGCCAGCTTCAAATCCAGCGGACCCGTTTACCTAGTCAATACCGGCTAGGTGCGTTTATCTGCAGTACATTCTTTTGTCTGATAGTCGCGAATGCCGGAAACAACCGGTATTCAGAACAATCGGCAAGGAATCGCCATGTCGGGCTTGAAGAAGATCGGTTCCGAACCAAGTATCGACCAATTGGATGGGGACCCGAGCGAGCAGCGCACAGCGGCGCGCTTCACGCTGCTGATCCGTTCAGCCAAGCTGCTCGTCGATGACAAGGAATTTCTCTGCGTCATCCGCGATGCCTCCAGAACCGGGCTTCGGCTCAGGCTGTTCAACCGAATTCCGGATCGCGCCAGGCTCGTCGTCGAACTGGCCAATGGCGAAAATTTCCCGGTCAGCCTGGTGTGGGAACGCGATGGCTATGGCGGCTTCACCTTCAACCAGGAGGTCGCGCTTGAACGGCTGATCGAGAACGGTCACGGACCCTTTCCGAACCGCAAGCTGCGTCTCAAGACCTTGCTGGGCGGTCATCTCTATGCCGGCGGAAATGAATCTCCGATCACCATCGAAAACCTTTCCGTGCAGGGGGCCTGCATCACTTGCGGCAGCAAACTGGCGATTGACCAGCTGGTCCGGATCGAGATCGAGGGCCTGCCGCCTTTCCATGCCAAGGTCCGGTGGCGCCAGCGCCCCCATTACGGACTGGTCTTCGAGCAGATTTTGAGCCTGGAGGAACTGGGCCGCCTGATTGAGCTCGCCGGCTGAAATATAGCGCTCCGGCGGCAGCCGGGGTATACTGATGGGCATGCTCTCGAAGCGCGTTATTCCCTGAAAAATCCGGCGTGCCGGAAGTGCATTTGTTAACCGATTTCCACCAGCTTCGGCGGTTGATTGGGTTAACAGCCTTGAACATCCCGGCGTCAGTCGCGACATAGGCTGACCAGACCACATGAGGATCCCCATGCTCGACCTGTACGGCGCCAACTCTGCCCAAGGCAAATTTTCTTACGACCCGGTAACCGGCGCCCTCATTCCGGTCGTGGTCGAACAGTCGAGTCGCGGTGAGCGCAGCTTCGACATCTATTCGCGCCTCCTGCGCGAGCGGATCATCTTCGTCACCGGCGAGGTAGAGGACCACATGGCCTCGGTGATCGTTGCCCAGCTTTTGTTCCTGGAGAGTGAAAATCCCTCCAAGGACATCTCGATGTACATCAATTCGCCGGGCGGCGTGGTCACCGCGGGTCTCGCAATCCATGACACCATGCAGTACATTCGCCCGCGCGTTTCCACCGTCTGCATCGGCCAGGCCTGCTCGATGGGTAGCTTCCTGCTGGCCGCCGGTGAGCCGGGCATGCGCATCGCCTTGCCGCAGGCGCGGATCATGATTCACCAGCCTTCAGGCGGCGCCCGCGGCATGGCCAGCGATATCGAGATTCAGGCCCGTGAAATCCTGCGGCTACGCAAGCGGCTCAACGAACTTTATGCCAAGTACACCGGCAAGCCGCTGGAAGAGATCGAAGCGGCAGTCGATCGCGACAACTGGCTCGATGCCAATGAAGCCCTCGCCTTCGGCCTGGTCGACAAGGTGTTCGATGCCCGTCCGACCTCGGAACCGACCGGCGATGCCGCCGGCAGCGGGGGTGCGCCGTAAACGCTATCTGAACCTTCGCGCTTCAGGCTGCGGCAATATTATTGGTGCTACAGGCAAGGTTGAATAATTTCGATGCCGGACTAGAGTCGGCAAAATCGCCCCGGGCGGCCCCTCTTGGGAAGAAGCATGACGAAACTGAGCGGCTCCGACGCCAAAAGCACTCTCTACTGCAGCTTCTGCGGCAAATCGCAGCATGAAGTGCGCAAGCTTATCGCTGGCCCAACCGTGTTCATCTGCGATGAATGCGTGGAGCTGTGCAATGATATCATCCGCGAAGAAACCAAGGCCGGGATCGCCGGCAAGAAGGACGGTGGCGTTCCCACCCCGCGCGATATCTGCGAGACACTGAACGATTACGTGATCGGTCAGGACCGCGCGAAGCGCGTGCTTTCAGTAGCGGTGCACAACCACTACAAACGGCTCAAGCACAGCGGCAAGGGCGGCGAGGTTGAGCTGTCGAAGTCGAACATCCTGCTCGTCGGCCCGACCGGGTCGGGCAAGACCCTGCTCGCCCAGACCCTGGCCAAGACCTTCGACGTGCCCTTCACCATGGCCGATGCGACCACGCTGACCGAGGCCGGCTACGTTGGCGAGGACGTGGAGAACATCATCCTCAAGCTACTCCAGGCCAGCGACTACAATGTCGACAAGGCGCAGCACGGCATCGTCTACATCGACGAGATCGACAAGATCAGCCGCAAGGCCGAGAACCCCTCGATCACGCGCGACGTCTCGGGCGAAGGCGTGCAACAAGCGTTGCTCAAGCTGATGGAAGGGACGACCGCTTCCGTCCCGCCGCAGGGCGGACGCAAGCATCCGCAGCAGGAATTCCTGCAAGTCGACACGACGAACATCCTTTTCATCTGCGGCGGTGCCTTTGCCGGGCTGGAAAAGATCATCGCGGACCGCTTGCAGAAGCGTTCGATCGGCTTCGGCGCGCATGTCGCCGATCCGGACAAGCGCAAGGTGGGCGAGCTGCTTCAGAAGGCCGAGCCGGAAGACTTGCTCAAGTTCGGACTGATCCCCGAATTCGTTGGCCGTCTGCCGGTGATTGCGACTCTGGAAGACCTCGACATCGAGGCGCTGGTCAAGATCCTCAAGGAACCCAGGAACGCGCTGGTCAAGCAGTATGCCAAGCTGTTCGACCTTGAAGACGTCGCGCTGACGTTCACCGACGACGCTCTCGAGGCCATCGCGAAGAAGGCGATCGAGCGCAAGACCGGCGCCCGCGGGCTCCGTTCGATCGTGGAAGGCTTGCTGCTCGACACCATGTTCGACCTGCCGACGGAAACCGATATCGCCGAAGTGGTGGTGGACAAGGACGTGGTCGAAGGCCGCAAGGATCCCGTGCGAGTCCTCAAGGGCAAGGAAGAAGCGGCCTGATTTCGATCAGGCCGTAGCCCTCCTGGCCCGACGCCTGCCGGCCAGCAGGTCCCACACGAACACCGCTATCGCGCTCCAGATCAGCACGAAGCAGGCGAGCTGGTCGATGCGCAGCGGCTCGTGGAAAATCAGCAAACCTTCCAGGAAGACCATCGTCGGCGCGATGAACTGGTAAAAGCTGAGCAGCGAATAGTCCATGCGCTGGGCAGCTGCGGTGAACAGCAGCAAGGGCACCGCCGTGACCACGCCGCCGCCGGCGATGATCAGGCTCATGTGCCAGTCTTGCCCGAAGCCCGAATGCATCAGGCCGCCCGGTTGTGCAGCAATCAGAAATAGCGCCGGCGGGGCCAGCAGCAGTGTTTCCACGCCGAGTCCCGCCATCGCGCCGACCGGCACGACCTTGCGGATCAGGCCATAGATGCTGAAGGTCAACGCGATCGCGATCGCGAGCCACAGCATGTCACGCGCTTGCCAGGCGAGCAGCGAGGTGCCCGCCGCTGCCAGTCCCACCGCCAGCCACTGCCCGCGCGTCAGCCGCTCCTTGAGCAGGACCGTACCCAGGAGCACGTTGCACAGCGGGTTGATGTAGTAACCCAGGCTAGACGCGAAGATATGCCCCTGCTGGACTGCCCAGAGGTAGATCAGCCAGTTGAGGGCGATGATCGAAGCGCTGCCGCAAAGCGCCGCGACCAGCTTGGGCTGGCCAAGAATGCGCCGCAGCTCGCCCCACTGCCGCGCTCCGGTCACGATCAGCAGGACCACCGGCAAAGTGAACAGTGCGCGCCACCCGACGAACTCAATCGGCGGCACCGAGTGCACCAGCGAGAAGTAGAGCGGCATCAATCCCCACAGGAGATAGGCGCTCAGCGCAAAGCCGACGCCGCCAGTCTTGGGAGAAGTCATGCCGCGCGCCTAGCTGCCGCAGCGCGCGCCTGCAACCGTCAGCTCGCTTCGCGCAGACCCACGCCGATCACCGCACGGGGCTGTTCCATTTCGGTCGAGGTGACCGGATAGGCACAGTAGTCGGCGGCGTAGAATGCGCTCGGCCGGTGATTGCCCGAGAGGCCGATACCGCCGAATGGAGCGGACGAAGGCGCGCCATTGGTTGGCCGGTTCCAGTTGATCACCCCGGCGCGGACGTTCGCCCAGAACCGATTGTAGTCTTGCGGCGTGCCGCCCACGAGCGACGCGGTCAGGCCAAATCGGGTGTTGTTCGCCTCGGCGATCGCTTCGTCGAAGTCCTCCACCCGGATCACTTGCAGCAAGGGTCCGAACAGCTCCACGTCGGGCCTGTCCTTGACCTTGGTCGTATCGATGATGGCCGGTGACAGGAACGGCAGGTTTTCGTTAGAGCGGACCAGGTGCTTGATCGGCTTGCCCCCGTGGCTCATCAGATAGACGAAGCTTTCCGAGAGTCCGTCGGCGGCGACGTTGTCGATCACCGGGCCCATGAAGGGTGATGGCTCGTCAAATGGGGCACCCACGATCAACCGGTCCGCCAGCCGTTTCACTTCGCCCACTATCGAGTCGTACATCGACGACTTGACGATCAGCCGCCGCGCGGCCGAGCAGCGCTGACCGGCGCTGGTAAAGGCCGATTGCACTACCAGTGCGGCGGCGTCAGTGATTTTCGGCGTGTCCCAGATGACCATCGGATTGTTGCCGCCCATCTCCAGCGCAACGATCTTGTCAGGCCGGGTAGCGAGCTTGCGGTTGATGGCAATGCCGGTGTGCGCGGAGCCGGTGAACAGGATCCCGTCGATCCCGTCATGAGCGATCAGCTCCTGCCCTTCCGCCGGGCCGCCGATCAGCACCTGCACCACCGCGGCCGAAATGCCGGCCTTGTGGAAGCACTGCGCCAGCAGTTCGCCCGTGGCGGGGGTCTTTTCGCTTGGCTTGAAGATGATCACATTGCCGGCGATCAGTGCCGGGACGATGTGCCCGTTGGGCAGGTGTGCGGGGAAGTTGTAAGGCCCCAGGACGGCCATCACCCCGTGCGGCTTGTGCCGGACCGCTGTGGTGCCCTGCAATGCGCTGTCGAGCTTGCGCTGTGACGATCGCTCGGCATAGGCGCGCACCGAAATCTCGACCTTGTTGACCACGCTCTCGACCTCGGTGCGTGCTTCCCACAGTGGCTTGCCGGTTTCGCGTGCAATCAACGTCGCAAGCTTTTCCGCCTCCTTGCGCACTTCGTTGGCGAAACGCCGCACCAGTTCGATCCGGGTGGAGAGTGGCTGCGCGGCCCAGGCCGGCCAGGCGCGGCGTGCACGGCCGACAATGTCGTCGACATCGCCGACGCGGCCCCGCCAGATTTCCTTGCCGGTCGCGGGTTCAATGGAAATGATCTCGTCGCTGCTCACAAGTTTGTTATCCAGCAATCCTTCGCACCGGGAGCGCGACCGGCTTGGCCCATAGCCTGAACAGCGGTGCTGGAGAAGCCCCAGCCGCCCGACCGGCGCCCTGTCTCCCACGGGATTAACGTCCAAATATTGAGACGTAATGAACTTTCAGGTCCGGTGACCGGCCGGTCGGGGAGGGCTACCGAGCGCTTCGCCCAGGCGCCGGATTGCGCGGACCTTGTCCTGCAAGGGGCCCCAGTCATCGTCGGCAGCGATGGGCGCCCAGATCCCCTCCACCTCTTCGACGACCAGGCCAGGCGGGCCTGCCTCACCCCACAACGCATGGGCAAGTGCACCTTCCACAGGCTGGTAGGCCGCGAGTGCGGCGCCAAAATCCTCACCGATGCCGGCGCGGCCACCGCGAACGTCAAAGAAGAAGCGGTCGGGCGACATGGCCACCTCCCGCATATGTCGCTCTGCCGCCGCTACGAGCGCGAGATCTGCCTCGAGACCTTGCGGCTGCAACCCCATACGCCACAGGAATCTGCGGGTCAGCGCCGACCGGTACAAGCCGGGAAAGCGTTCCAACGCGGCGATGAGCGGCGGTGCCTCGGCCAGCAGGCGCAGCGCCACGGCGAGCTGACCGCAGTTCCAGTTCACCGCCTCGGGCTGCCGGCCGAAGCAATACAGCCCGGAATGATCGAAGTAGGCGGCGGTGAATGCCGGGTTCCACTGCGGAAGCCAGCGCCACGGTCCGTAGTCGAAGCTCTCTCCGCTGATGTTCATGTTGTCGGTATTGAGCACGCCGTGGACGAACCCGGACGCCATCCACGATCCAGCGAGGTCCGCCATGCGCTCTACTACCTGGTGGAGCAGGACGACCGCCGGCTCATCGCGACCCGGCGCATCGGTCGGAGGTTCAGTTCCGGGGAACTGGGCAAGACAATAATTTACAAGCGCTTCCATCTCGGAACGCGCTTCGATGGCCAGCAGGCGCTGGAAGGTGCCGATGCGAATGTGCCCGTGGCTGAGCCGTACCAGCACCGCGGAACGGGTTGGAGAGGGCTCGTCACCCCGCCACAGCTCCTCGCCGGTTTCGACGATCGAGAAGGTCTTGCTGGTATTCACGCCCAGCGCCTCGAGCATTTCAGTTGCCAGCAGTTCGCGCACGGCGCCCTTCAGCGTCAGGCGGCCGTCGGCCTCCCGGCTGTATGGAGTGAGGCCCGACCCTTTCGTGCCCAGATCCAGCAGCCGCCCACCGCCGTCGCGCATCTGCGCGAAGAGAAAACCGCGTCCGTCGCCTATGTCGGGGTTGTAGGCCCGGAATTGGTGGCCGTGGTACTTTAGCGCGAGCGGATTCGGCAAGTTGTCGGTCAACGGATCGAATCCGGCAAAGTGCCTGATCCACTCGTCATCGCTTAGGCCACCCAGGCCGACGGCCGCAGCCCACCGATCATTGCGCCAACGCAATTCACGCCGGGGGAAGTCCGCGGGAGCCACCGGCACGGCAAGCCATTCAGCCAGGCCCTCGATCGGGGTATCAGGCCGGTAGGCAGCGGGTTGCGGTTCAGCGCGCATCCGGCGATAGTGGGTGGCGACACGAGGTTCGGCAAGCATTGCCTGGGGCGAGATGAGCGAATTTTCCGATTGTTACTGGCAAAGCCGCGACGGGCTCAGGCTGCACTACCGTGATTACCCCGGCCGTGCGGACCGGCCGCCGCTGGTGTGCCTCCCTGGTTTGACCCGCAATGCCCGCGATTTCGCCAATCTTGCCGAGCGCCACGCCGGTGAATGGCGGGTAATCTGCCCGGAGCTACGCGGGCGCGGCGACAGCGCCTATGCCCGGGACTCGGCAACGTACAATCCGGCCCAGTATGTGGAAGATCTGTCAGAGCTGTTCGAGCAAGCCGGAATCGCCAGGTTCGTCGCCATCGGCACATCGCTGGGCGGGTTGCTGACGATGGTCATGGGATTGACCTGCCCCGACAAGATCGCGGGCGCGCTGCTTAATGATATCGGGCCGGTGATCGACGACGCCGGACTGGAACGCATTCGCGGCTATGTCGGACAAGGTCGGGTCTTTCCAACCTGGATGCATGCTGCGCGCGGGCTGGAGGAGACCCAGGGCCGCCATTTCCCCGATTACCAGCTGGCTGACTGGATCTCGGCGGCCAAGCGGGTGATGACCATTTCGGGCAATGGGCGGATCGTGTTCGATTACGACATGAAGATCGCGGAGCCTTTTGCGCAAAGTGGTGGAGCATCCGGAGTGGACCTTTGGCCGGGTCTGGCCGGGCTTGCAGGCAAGCCACTGCTGTTCCTGCGCGGAGGCCTTTCGGACCTGTTGTCGGCCGCGACCCTGGCGCGAATGGTTGAAGTCTGTCCGGGTTCGGAAGCGGTGACGATCGCCAATGTGGGCCATCCGCCAACGCTGGACGAGCCTGAAGCCGCCGCGGCGCTGGACCGGCTGCTCGCCCGGATCGCCTGATTTGACCATGGCGACCCCCCTCAGATTCCTCCATCTGCACTCGAGCTTCAATCCCGGCGGCAAGGAATTGCGGTGCGCGCGCCTGATCAACCTCTTTGGGCCCGGGATCGAGCACGTGATCGTATCGGCGCAGGACGGCGCGTTGGGCGCGGCGAGTGCGATCGCGCCGGGCATGCAGGTGGCGTTTCCGCAGG
Organism: Sphingomonadaceae bacterium; assembly: GCA_947472735.1. GTDB lineage: Bacteria > Pseudomonadota > Alphaproteobacteria > Sphingomonadales > Sphingomonadaceae > Novosphingobium. The sequence goes on from CANJBY010000001.1 coordinate 141,744, forward strand.
ATTTCCCCGCGCTGGCCGGCCGACCCACACCGGGCCGGCTGCATCGCATCGCCGAAGCCATGCGCGGCTATGACCTGGTCCTGACCTATAATTGGGGGGCGATGAACGCCGTCATGGCCCATACGCTGTTTGGCCAGGCACTGCACCTGCCGCCACTTGTACATCACGAGGACGGGTTCAACGAGGACGAAGCCGAGCGGCTCAGGACCAGCCGCAACTGGTATCGGCGGCTCGCGCTGGGCAAGACATCGGCGCTGGTGGTGCCATCTAAGCGGCTTGAATGGATCGCCCGCGATGTCTGGTATCAGCCGCGCGGCCGGGTCCGGCGGATAGCCAACGGCATCAATACGTCTGCCTACGGCCGCAGGAGCGATCCCCGGGCCTTGCCACGAATAATCAAGCAACCCGGCGAACTCTGGCTCGGCACGCTCGCCGGGCTGCGTCCCGTCAAGAATCTGCCGCGTCTGGTTCGCGCATTTGCGGCGCTTCCCGAGGAATGGCACCTGGTCATTCTTGGCGAGGGGCCAGAACGCGAAGTAATTCTCGATACCGCGCTTCAGCTGGACCTGTCGCACCGGGTGCATCTTCCGGGGCATGTGGTCGACCCGGCCAAGGCGATCGGATTGTTCGACCTGTTCGCGCTCTCCTCGGAAAGCGAGCAGTTTCCCATTTCCGTGGTCGAGGCGATGGCAGCGGGAATCGCTGCCGTTTCGCCCGATGTCGGGGACGTGCGGGCGATGCTTGCCTCCGCCAACCGCGACTATGTGACCCGGACCGGCGACGAGGCGGGACTTGCCGACGCGCTGTGCGTGCTCGCTTCCGACCGGCGGCTGCGCGAGGCAATCGGTGCCGCCAATCAGGCCCGCGCACGCGCCGAATTCGACGAGAAAGCCATGGCGGCAGCCTATGCGTCGGTCTATGCCGGGGCGATGGGCCGGGCCGTGCTGGCATGATCCGCGACGTTCACGCCCGCTGAGGCGGGTAAAGCCAGATTTCTGCCGTTGAAAAGGTTCCGCCATCCGCTAAACAGCGCGCGAGCTCCAACCCGTCATTCGAAGGCCCCGCCCCTTGGCCCTGCGCCCTACCCGTCCGCAATCCCGAAACGAACAGCTTGCTGAACGCGATGCGGCCCAGCAGGACGGCTTCCTGCGCGAGGTCGATGAAGCGCTGCGTCAGGATGAAATGGTTGGCGCGTTCAAGCGCTACGGAAAATCCGTAGGCGTGTTAATCGTGGCCGGCCTGCTTGGCCTTGCCGGATGGCTGTGGTGGACCGATCACCAGAAGGCGGCCCGGGCGGAACGAGCAGAAACTTTCGTTCTCGCGCTCGACCAGGTTGAGGGCGGGCAGCTTGATGCCGGTTACAAGGCGCTCGATCCGCTCGCGCAGCAGGGCGGCGACGGAAGCCAGGCCGCAGCACGGATGCTGCAGGCCGGGATCGCGCTGGAGCAGGGCCGCAAGAGCGAGGCCGTGAAGCTGCTCTCGGCTGTCGCGGGAGATAGCGCCGCGGCGCAGCCCTATCGCGACCTCGCCCTGGTCCGCCAAGTGGCAGTCGAATTCGATACGATGCGACCTGACGACGTCGTGGGCAAGCTCAAGACACTCGCTACGCCCGGCAATCCGTGGTTCGCAAGCGCTGCGGAACTGGTCGGCATGGCTTATCTCAAGCAGGGCAAAAACGACCTCGCCGGACCGCTGTTCGCCGCGATCTCGCGCGACAAGGATGCTTCGGATTCCGCGCGATCGCGCGCGCGGCAAATGGCCGGCCTGCTCGGGGTCGACGCGATTGACGATCCGGGCAAGGCCGCAGCGATGCCGCAGGCCGCCCCAGCCGCGCCCGGCCAGTAGGTTTGAAGAGGATGCCTGAATGATGCAATCGACCCCGACCCGCCGCCTTGCCGTGCCGCTGGCCCTTGTGCTCGCGACGGCGCTGGCCGGATGCGGCGTGCTGGGCGGCAAGTCCGGTCCGAAAACGCCGACCGTGGGCAATCGCGTCCCGATCCTGACGCGAATCGACACCAGCGCCAAGATCGACAGCGCGCTGGAATCTGTCGCGGTGGTCGTGCCTCCCGCCGAAACCAACCCGGAATGGCCCCAGGCCGGTGGTCCGGCCAACAAAAGTTACGGCAACCTTGCGCTGGCAGAAACACCCGGGCGCGCCTGGACGGCGAGCATCACCGGATCCAGCAAGCAACAGCGCCTGGCCGCATCGCCGGTCGTCGGCGGGGGCAAGCTGTTCGTGATGGATACGTCCGGCATCGTCCACGCTTTCGACGCCGCCTCCGGGCGCCAGGCGTGGCAAACCAGCTTCAAGATCTCCGGCGACGGCGCCAGCTCGGTGTTCGGCGGCGGGGTCAGCTATGCCAACGATCAGGTCTACATAACGACCGGCACTGGCGAGGTCGCCGCGCTCAAGGCCGCCGATGGCAGCCAGGTATGGAAGGTCAAGCCAGCCGGTCCGCTGCGCGGCAGCCCGACGATCGCGTTCGAATCGGTCTACGTGATGACCCAGAACAACGAAATCCACGCGCTCAATGCCGCAGACGGCAAGGTCCTGTGGTCGGAAAGCGCTTCGCTCGGCCAGGCCGGCGTGTTCGGTGTCGCGGCCCCCGCCGCCGGGCAAGGTACCGTCATCGCCGGTTTCAGCTCGGGCGAGCTGGTTGCCTATCGCTACGAGAACGGTCGCGTGCTGTGGAACGACGCCTTGGCCCGTACCTCGCTGTCCACCACGGTAGGCGTGCTGACCGACATCGACGCGGATCCGATCATCGATCGCGGCCGGGTCTACGCGCTGGGCCAGGGTGGCCGCATGGCTGCCTATGAGCTGGTTTCCGGGCAGCGTATCTGGGAGCTCAACCTGGCTGGCATTTCCACCCCGGCAGTGGCGGGTGACTGGATCTTCACCCTGACCGACGAAGGCAAGCTGCTGTGCATCGCCCGGGCCACCGGCAAGGTCCGCTGGATGACCCAGCTTGAGCGCTTCGGCAACGAGAAGAAGAAGAAGAACCCGGTGTTCTGGACCGGTCCGGTGCTGGCCAACAGCCGGCTGTGGATGGCCAATACCAAGGGTGAAGTCTTCTCGGCCAGTGTCGCTGACGGCAGCGTGCAGCAGTTCACCAAGCTGGGCAGTTCGGTAAGCCTCGCGCCGGTGGTGGCAAACGGCACGCTCTACATCCTGGACGACGGCGGCAAGATCAACGCGTTTCGCTGATCGGTTGCGATTATCGCCGCCTTAACCCTTTCCGGCGTAACAGCCCGGGCATGACCGCGCACGCCAAAATAGCCGGGGGACCGCCCCCGAGCGATGTGTCCGCAGGTGTCGGCCTGTCGGGATTGGCGGGACTGTTTCTTTGGATTGCGATCTGCCGCAACTGGCCGGGCCTTGCCGAAGCCTTTGACCTTCCCGGCCGGCGGGAGGTGCTTTCCGGCCCGCATGCCGCGCTGATGGCCGTGGTGTTCTCGGGCGGCCCGATGCTGGCCTGGTCAGTGCTGGTCGACCAGGTGCACCGCCGGGCCTCAACCGGGATCGCCTGGGACAAGCCCCGCGCGCTGGCCGAGGTGAGCGACGTTTCGATCACCAAGCTGGCGGGCCTCTGGGCGACATGGGCGCTGATCGGCGCCTGCTACTTCATCGCGCGGTGGTACTGGCAAGGGCAGTACCTGTTCGCGATGGAGGTCATCGGCGCGGCCGCCGTCCCGATGTTCCTGCTCTCGGTGCCGTACGTCCTGTGGCTTGACCGGTTGCTGCTTGAACCTCGTGACGGCGCCTGGCACTTCGGCGCGATGCTGATCGGGCGCGAGACGCACGACCGCGAGGAGGTCTGGCATCACCTCCGCGCCTGGGCGGTGAAAGGCTTCTTCTGTGCTTTCATGATCTCGATCCTGCCACCGGGCTTCGCGGCCATCGTCCATCTCGATCTCGCAGCGATCCTGGGTGATCCGGTGAGGCTGGCCATGTCGTTGGCCGAACTGCTGTTCGTGATCGACGTGCAGATCGCGATGGTCGGCTACCTGGTAACGATGAAGCCATTCGATGCGCAGATCCGCACGGCCAATCCCCATCTGGCGGGCTGGGTTGCGGCGCTTATGTGCTATCCGCCGTTCCTGCTGATGGGCAGCGGCGATCCGCTGGACTATCACCACGGCACCGCCGACTGGGCCTTCTGGATGCAGGGCCAGCCGGTGCTGCTATGGGGCTGGGGAGCGCTGCTGGTGTTCCTGACGGGGATCTATGCCTGGGCGACGGTCGCCTTCGGCATCCGCTTTTCCAACCTGACGTATCGCGGCGTGCTGACAAACGGCCCTTACCGCTTCACCCGGCACCCGGCCTATCTGGCCAAGAACCTGTTCTGGTGGTGCGAGACACTGCCGTTTTTGGCGGCGAGCGGAGCGACTTCCGATGCGCTGCGCAACACGGTGCTTCTGGCACTGGTCAGCGCGGTCTACTTCTGGCGGGCGAAGACCGAAGAAAAACACCAGCTGGCGGAAGACGCGAAATACCGCACCTATCACGCCTGGATGCAGGACAACGCTCTGATCACCCGCAGCTTGCGCCGCCTCGGCGCGATGCTGAGGCCAGGCGGAGTGAAGCCCCGCCCGGCCAAGTGATCAGAGCTGTTCGGAACTCGAAATTTCGTGAACGCTGATATCGCGGCCAGTCAGGCCCAGCCCGGCGCGTTCCTCGGCCCACACGGCCATGTGCGGGGTCTTCAGATGCGCAGCGAGTTGCTCGCGCGTTTCCCACAGCTCGCTGACGCGGATCAGGCCGGGGTCGAGCACGCATTCAGCGAAGTTGTACTGGATGCAGCCCGCTTCCGCGCGGGTTGCTTCCATCACCTTGCGCATGGAGGGGCGCGCCTCTTCCATCCGGTCGGCGGGGATGCGGAAATTGCCGATAACTGCAACGGTCATGGGGAATGCTCCTTCAGGCGCTCAGAGTTTTCCCGAGGCCGAAATTGTGAGAATGTCGATGTCGCGGGCATGGACGCCAACGCCATCGCGCTGCCCGCCCCATAATTGCACGTGCGACGAGGCGACATGCGTGGCGAGGTTTTCGCGGGTCTCCCAGATTTCGCTGATTCGGATCAGGCCGGGATCGAGCAGGTCTTCCGCGAAATTGTACTGGATACAGCCTGGCTCCTGGCGGGTTGCTTCCACCAGCTTGCGCATCAGCGGGCGCGCTTCATTGAGTTTGTCCACGGGCACCCGGAAATGGCCGATCAGGGCAACGCTCATCAGAAGGCCTCCTCATAGACGCGGGTGATGTCGCCGCCCCATTCGCCGTGGTATTTGTCGAGCAGTACCTGCGCCGGCACCTTGCCGCTGCGCACGATTTCCTCGAGCGGGGCAATGAACCCGGTCTCGTTGTCGCCGCCCGCGTTGAGCTTGCCCCGCGCCTGCAGTCCCGAACGGGAAATCGCCACGACTTCGGCAGCAATGTCGGCCAGCTTGCCGCCGCCGGGCAGCGGCGCATCGAGCCCGAGCTTCGGCACGGCGCTGCGCAGGGCCTCGCGGCCCTCCATGTCCCAGCCCTTCACCAGATCCCAGGCGGCATCAAGCGCGCCCTGATCGTAGAGCAGGCCGACCCAGAAGGCCGGCAGCGCACAAATCCGGTTCCACGGCCCGCCATCGGCGCCGCGCATCTCGAGGAAGCTCTTGAGGCGCACTTCGGGGAAGGCAGTGGAGAGATGATCGACCCAGTCGCTCGCCCGCGGGAGTTCTCCCGGAAGTGCCGGAAGCTTGCCCGCCATGAAATCGCGGAAGCTCTGTCCAGCCGCGTCGATGTATTTGCCGTCGCGGTAAACGAAGTACATCGGCACATCGAGCATGTAGTCGACATAGCGCTCGTACCCGAAGCCTTCGTCGAACACGAAAGGCAGCATTCCGGTGCGCGCCGGATCGGTGTCTGACCAGATGTGGCTGCGATAGGAGAGATAGCCGTTGGGCTTGCCCTCGGTGAAGGGCGAGTTGGCGAACAGCGCGGTCGCCAACGGCTGCAGGGCGAGGCTGGTGCGGAACTTCTGCGCCATGTCCGCTTCGCTCGAATAGTCGAGGTTGACCTGGATGGTGCAAGTCCGCAGCATCATGTCGAGACCCATGGTGCCGACGCGCGGCATGTGGCGCAGCATGATGGCATAGCGCCCCTTGGGCATGATCGGCAGCTCGTCGCGGCGCTTGTCCGGCCACATGCCGAGGCCAAGGAATGCCGTTCCGGTACGCTCACCAATCGCCTTGACCTGATCGAGATGACGACCGGTTTCAGCGCAGGTCTGATGCAGGTTTTCAAGCGGCGCCCCGGAGAGTTCCAGCTGACCGGCCGGCTCGAGGCTGACTGCTCCGTCGCTGCCGGACAAGGCAATCACCTTGCCGCCTTCGATCACCGGCTCCCAGCCGAAATCGGTGAGCGCCATGAGCATATCGTGGATTCCGCCCGGCTCTTCATACGAAGGGGCGTGATGGTCCTTGCGAGAGAATACCAGCTTCTCGTGCTCGGTCCCGATCCGCCACTTCTCGCGCGGCTTCTCGCCCCGAGCCATAGGCTCGGCGAGCTGGCGGACATCCTCGATCACCGGATCGTCGCGATCTGAAACTTGCCGCGTTGACATGGGGCGGGGGACTAGAGCCTCGATGGCGATTGCGCCAGCAATTTGTTTGCTCTGCTTACCAGTCCCCGGCCACGCCCATCCATAGCGCGGTCGCGGTTATGGCAGCCGTTTCACCGCGCAGAATGCGCGGCCCGAGCGTGATGGCGCGGGCGCACGCATGACTGCGGATAGCGACGCGTTCGGTATCGTCAAAGCCGCCTTCAGGGCCGGTCAGCAGCGCGGCCGGACCCTTGTTTGCGCTGAAGGCGCTGACTGCGGTTTCGCCCCCGTTCTCGTCGGCAAAGAACAGGGTCCGATCCGGCTCCCAGGCGCGAAGCAGCGCGTCGAGCTTCACCGGTTCGGCCAGTTGCGGCAATCCGGTACGGGCACATTGTTCTGCCGCCTCGATCAGGATCGTCCGGGCCCGCTCAAGGTTGAGCTTGTCGGCCACGCAGCGCCGGGTCAGCAGCGGCTGGATCCGCGCGACGCCCAACTCGCAGGCTTTTTCCAGCACCAGATCGAAGCGATCCTTCTTGAGCAGAGCCGCACAAAGCGTGAAATCGGGCACTGCCTCCCGCGGGCGGAGCAGTGCCTCGACAGAAACTGCCACCTCGCGCTTGCCCGCGGCAGTCACCCGCGCCGACCATTCGCCGGTGACATCGTCGCACAGGACCACGGCCTGGCCTGGCTCGACCCGCATTACTCGGGCGAGATAGTGCGCCTGCGGGCCCTCGATCGACAGGGCAAGTCCCTCCGACAGGACCGACGGCACGAACAGGCGCGGAGCGCTCTTGTGGGGCCAGGCAGGGGTGGCGGGCATGGCACCGCCCTAGCCGATCGCACCGCCTGCCGCTATGCCGCAGCGATGGTTCAGGCGTTCGAACAGGAAATCGTTGCGGATTCGCAGCACAAGGGCCTTGTTGCCGCGCTGCCTCAGCCGCTGCGCGACTTCGCGCAGCTTGCCAGGTTTGATCGGCCGATCGGCTGGTGGCTGCTGTTCTGGCCCTGTGCCTGGGGGGTGCTGCTGGCAGGAGGTGCCGCGCAGTGGCGTCTGATTGCCTGGATGCTGCTCGGCTCGATCGCAATGCGCGGTGCGGGCTGCGTCTATAACGACATCGTCGACGCTAAGATTGACCGGCAAGTTGCTCGCACTGCCGCCCGCCCCGTGGCGAGCGGACGCATCAGCAAGCGCGCGGCATGGATCTGGCTGCTGGCGCTATGCGGGGTCGGACTGGTCGTGCTGCTGCAACTGCGCTTTTCGGCGCAGCTCGTGGCGCTCGGCAGCCTCGCCCTGGTGGTGGCCTATCCGTTCATGAAGCGCATAACCGGTTTTCCGCAGGCCTGGCTCGGGCTGGTCTTTACCTGGGGCGCGCCCGTCGGCTGGATAGCGGTCCGCGGCGACGGGCTGGACGTGTTGGCCGCGCTTTATGCCGGGGCAATCCTGTGGTGCATCGGCTATGACACGATCTACGCCTGTCAGGACCGCGAAGACGATGCGCTGATCGGAATCGGTTCAAGCGCGTTGACGCTGGGCCGCCACGTCAAGCTGGCCGTATGCGGCTTTTACCTTGGCGCGCTGGCCAGCTGGATGCTTGTCATCTGGCTGTTGCGGCCGGACTGGATCGCGCTTGTCGCGTTGCTACCGGTCGGCTGGCACTTGCTGTGGCAGGTACTGACCCTTGAACCGGACGATGCTGTAAACGCGCTCGCCCGGTTCCGGTCGAACCGCTTTGCCGGATTGCTGCTGGCCCTCGCCTGCTGGGTGGTGGGGAACGCCGGTTAGAACCCGACCTTGTCCCCGCCCTTGAGCCCGAGCAGAGCGCGTGCTTCAGTCGGCGTGGCGACCTCAAGGCCCAGTTCGTTGATGATGCGGACCATCTTGCTCACTTGTTCGGCATTGGAGACCGCCATCTGGCCCGGCCCGATATAGAGGCTGTCTTCCATGCCGACCCGGCAATGCCCGCCCAGCAGCACGCTCTGGGTGCAGAAGGTCAGCTGGTGCTTGCCCGCGCCGAAGCTGGACAAGTGGTAGTCCTTGCCGAACAGACTGTCGGCCACGGTGACCATGTGCGCCAGGTTGCGCACATCGGGGCCCATGCCGCCGAGGATGCCGTAGACGCCCTGGATCATGAAGGGCGGTTCGATCAGCTTCTTTTCGGCGAAATGCGCCAGCGTGTAGAGGTGGCTGATGTCGTAGCATTCGAACTCGAACTTGGTGCCGAACTCCAGCCCGATTTCGGTCATGATGCGTTCGATGAAGACGTTGTCATTGTACATGATCCGCCCGCGCGAGCTGGTCACATAAGGCTCTTCCCAGGGGTGCCGCCACTCCTTCACGCGGCCGCCGGCGCCGCTGAAATCAAAGATCAACGGGCCCATGTTGAGCGAGGCCAGTTCGGGCTTCACGGCCTTGGCACCCTCGATCCGCTGGTCGAGGCTCATCGAGGCGCTGCCGCCGGTGGAAATGTTGATCACGGCGTCGGTCGACTGCTTGATCCGCGGCAGGAAGCGCATGAAATCTTCGGCGGTCGGGCTCGGGCTTCCGTCTACCGGATTGCGTGCGTGGAGGTGGAGGATCGAAGCGCCGGCCTCGGCCGCGCCGATCGCCGCCTCGGCAATCTGGTCAGGCGTCACGGGCAGGTTGGGCGACATCGAAGGTGTGTGGATCGAGCCCGTCGGCGCGCAGGTGATGATGACTTTGCGGTTACGGCCTTGATCGAACATTCTTACTCTCCCGGTATTATAAGCCTGCCTGACACAGGTATTTCACATTGAGATATTCGTCGAGTCCCAAGCGCGAGCCTTCCTTGCCCACGCCGGATTGCTTGACCCCGCCAAACGGTGCCCAGGCGGTCGAGATGAATCCGGTGTTGATGCCGACCATCCCACTCTCGATCGCGCGCCCGGCCCGAGAGATCGTCGCCGGGTCCTGTGAGCAGACGTAGGATGCCAGGCCGAACGGCGTATCGTTGGCGAGGCGAATGGCTTCCTCGAACGTCTCGAAGCGCATGACCGCCGCCAGTGGCCCGAAGGTTTCCTCACAGGAAAGCTGGGCGTCGTGGGCGACCCCGGCGAGCAAGGTCGGCGGCATCAGGCGTCCCTCGCCTTTCCCACCGGCAAGCAATTGCGCTCCGCCAGCCAGCGCATTCTCGAGATGCGCATTGACCTTGTCGACTGCGACCGCCTCGATCAGCGGGCCAATGTCAGTGGTCTCGTCGAAGCCGTCCCCCAGCTTGAGCGCCGCGGTACGGGCTGCGAATGCGGCCACGAAGCGGTCGTGAATGCCGGCCTGAACGTAGATGCGGTTGGCCGCGATGCAGCTCTGTCCGGCATTGCGAAACTTGGCGACCATGGCGGTTTCCACCGCGGTCTCGAGATCGGCATCGTCAAAAATCAGCAGCGGCGCATTGCCGCCGAGCTCCATCGAGACGCGCTTGATCGTGCCGGCGCAGGCCTGCATCAGCCGCGCGCCCACGCCGGTCGAGCCGGTGAAGCTGAGCTTGCGGACCACGGGCGATCCCGTCAGCACTCCGCCAATGGCCGCCGCCTGGCCGGTGACTATGTTGAACACGCCGCCCGGGATTCCGACTTCCTGTGCCAACCTTGCCAAGGCAAGGGCGGAAAACGGGGTCTGCTGCGCCGGCTTGGCGACCATCGTGCAGCCCGCAGCCAGCGCCGGAGCAACCTTGCGGGTGAGCATGGCGATCGGGAAGTTCCACGGAGTGATTGCCGCGCAGACGCCAACCGGCTCGCGCTCGGCCCGCAACTGCCGTCCGGGGACGTGCGCCGGGATGATCTCGCCGTTCGCGCGGCTGGCTTCCTCGGCGTAGAATTCCACGAAGGCCGCGCCATAATCGACTTCGCCGCGGGCTTCCCTGATCGCCTTGCCGCTCTCCAGCGTGATCAGGCGCGCCAGATCTTCCTTGTTGGCAACGATTACATCGAACCAGCGCCGCAGCAGGCGCCCACGCTCGATCGCCGGGCGGGCCGCCCACGGCGCGAAGGCTTCGCTCGCGGCTGCCACTGCGGCTTCCGTCTCCGCCGCTCCGGCATCGGCGATCTCGCCAATGGTTTCGCCGGTGAAGGGATCATCGACCGAAATGGTCTTGCCGCTGTCGGCCGCGCGCCATTCACCGCCGATGGTGATTTCTGGACGGATATAGGCCGAACGCCGGGTTGCTTCCCGAATGCTGGACGGGCTGGACACTGTCATACCTCACTGAATTTCATGGCGCTGCTGCGGTCAGAGCGCGGCTTCGTAAATTGCGCGGGCATCGGCCTCGGTCACCTCGCGCGGATTGTTGGCCAGCAGGCGCGTCACGGACATGGCGGCTGCGGCCATGTGCGGAACGGCATTGGCGCTGATCCCATAGGCCGCCATGCCTGCGGGAATGCCGATGCGCGCCGAAAGCTCGGCGATCGCTTCGATCCCGGCTTCGGCATCGCGCAAGTCGTTGCCACTGCGTGCGATGCCCATGGCGCTGGCGATGTCGGCATAGCGGCGCGGCGCGGCGCTGACGTTGAAGCGCAGGACATGCGGCAGCAGGATTGAATTGGCGACGCCGTGCGCGACGTGGAACTCGCCCCCCAGCGGATAGGCCAGCGCGTGAACCGCGGCGGTGTTGACCGGACCGAGGCAGAGCCCGCCGTAGTAGCTGGCGCGCAGCATCGCGGCCCGCGCTTCGAGGTCGGCACCATCCGTGCAGGCCCGTTCGATGTGCCCGGCAATCAGCCGGATGCCTTCGATCGCGAAACTGTCGACCACCGGATGGGCGAACTTGTTGGCATAGGCTTCTATGCAGTGGGTCAGCGCGTCAATCCCGGTCGAAGCGGTGACGGCGCGGGGCATCGAGACGGTCAGGGAGGCGTCGAGATAGGCGTAGTCGGGCACGAGGAACGGACTGACCGTGCCTTTCTTGAGGTCCTCATCTTCGTCGCCAAGGATGGCGATCGGGGTCACTTCGCTGCCGGTCCCGGCGGTGGTCGGGATGCAGGCCAGCGGCAAATCACGGCCGGTGAGGCGGTTCACGCCGATCACATCGCCAATCGCCTGGCGGCCGCCGAACAGTGCGGCGACCAGCTTGGCAACGTCCATCGCGCTGCCGCCGCCAAGTCCGATGACACAGTCCGCGTTGGCCGCCCGCGCCGCGGTCATGGCCGCAGCAAAGTCATCCAGGGTCGGTTCACCGGCCAGATCATCCCAGATGGTGACGGCAAAGCCGCGGGCCGCCAGTGCGCCCAGCAACGGATCGCACAAGCCACGGGTCGGCGGCGTGGTTACAAGAAAGGCAGAGCGCAGGCTTTGCTCTGCCAGGTCGTCTGCGCACATCGCTGCGCAGCCGGGACCAAAACGCACGGTTCGGACATTGTGCAACGAAACCAACCGATCTTCACTCACGCCGAACTGCCACCCCTGATACGCTATCTATGGCTCTCGATGTGCCCCGAAGCAGCCGGGAGCGCTTGCCCGAGGCGGCACAAGCCGTTGAAGGAAAGCCACACCCCCCGAATGGCGTTCAGGAAAGACAAATGCACGCTTGACGTAGGGGCAAGTTCTGGATCATATAGGATATAGGAATTGAGGGCGATCACGCCCCGCATGTGCGAGGGAATGCCGGTGCTCATGAAGACCAGCGATTCGACATTGCGTCGTCCGCGCATTTCCGGGGCGGAAACGTCGGTCGCGGCACTGCATCAAGCCCTTGCGCTGTTTCCGTTCGAACCTGGCTGCATCAGCGGAGCGCCCCAGATTGTCGAACTGGGCTCCATGTCGATCGGCCGGTTTGATTGCAGCCCGGCGCTGATCCGTCGCGAATCGCCCGGCGCCGCTGCCCAGCGTGACAAGGCGGGTATCCTGATCTTCCAGTTGTCCGGCCGCAGCCGGATCGATCAGCTGGGCCGAAGTGCGCAGCTCGAACCCGGCGACGCCTGTTTGTGCGACATGGCGGCGGCGTTCGATCTCAAGATCGTCGATGGCGGCGAGATACTCGGGGTCCGGGTGCCCTTCCGCGTGCTCAAGGACCACTTGCCCTCGCCCGACTGGTTCTGTTCGCGCGCAATGACCCGCGAGGCCGGGATGAACGCCCCGATCGTTGCCATGCTTCAGTCGTTGATGGATGGCTCGGCCGCCGCCCTGAGCGAAGCCCATCAGCAGCGGGTCGGTCGGCACCTACTCGATCTGGTGGCGACTTCCTATGCCATCGCCTTCGATGCCACCGCGGCCGATTCCTCGATCATCGTCGGCAGGCAGGCGTCGGTGAAACTGTTCATCGAGCAGAACCTGCGCGACCCCGAATTGACGCCTTGCACCATCGCCGCGCGGCTCAAGTTTTCGCCGCGTTACCTGCGGCTGATTTTCGCTTCGGGGGACGCGACGGTCTCTGCCTATATCCTGCGCCGCCGGCTTGAGGAATGCGCCCGTCAGATTGGCGACCCGCGCTGGCGCGGCCATTCGATGACCGAAATCGCGTTTGCCTGGGGCTTCAACAGCGCCCCGCACTTCTCCCGCAGCTTCCGCGACCGCTTCGGCGTGTCCCCGCGCGCTTACCGCCGCACGACGCTGGAGGGTGTCGCGGCCGGATGCGTGGACCGGGTTGCGGCCTGAAACAGGCGCGGTAAGTTAACGCGTGAATCAAGATAGTGATGGGGAATGTGGCAATGGCAGGTAGACTCCTCGTGGCTTCGGCGCTGGCCTTGGCCGCAGCGGCACCCGTACACGCCGCCCCCGCAAAGTCCCCGTCACCGGCGCAGCTCGCAGAGCTGGCGCGGGACGTGGACCGGGCGGAGTCGGTCCGGGCCGTCAAGGACCTGCAACGCACCTATTCGCAATTCGCTCAGTTCGGGCTGTGGCAGGACCTCGCTTCACTGTTCGCCAAAGACGGCGTGGTGAACTTCGGCAGCGGCGCGGACATTGTCGGCCGCGAGGCGCTCGCGGCAGGTCTCAAGCGTGCGCTCGGCCCCGGTGGGCTCAAGCCGGGTGAATTCCACATCCAGTTCATCGAACACCCGCTGGTCAATCTCGCACCCGATGGCGAACACGCCAAGGGCCGCTGGTACGGCTTCCACCTGCTCTCCGACGGCAAGGGCGGCGCCAGCATCCGCGGCGGAGTCTACGAGAACGAATATGTGCGCGAGTTCGGCCGCTGGAAGATCGCCGCGCAGCGCTTCACCGTGCAATACGAAGGGCCTTACGAGTCCGGCTGGACCAATCGCAACGGCGAGCCGATCGGCCTGGCGCCTTATCACTTCGACGCTGACGAGAGCGGCAAGCCCGATCTGGGCGCGGCCGGCGCGGTACTGGCGACCAAGGCCACGCCCGGCGAGCTTGGCGCGCGCATCCAGGCACTGGTCGACGAGCAGAACGTGCGCAACCTCCAGAACGCCTACGGCTATTACGTCGATCGCCGGATGTGGGACGATGTGGTCGACCTGTTTGCAGCGGATGGCACGGTCGAAGTCTCGGGAATCGGTCTGTACAAGGGCAAGTCCGGCGTGCGCCGGGCGATGGAACGGATGGGTCCGCAGGGCCTGGCGCATGGCGTGCTCAACGAGCACATCATGATGGACACCGTGGTGACAGTGCTGCCCGGTGGGCGAGAAGCTGTCACGCGGGGTCTCGAGCTCGGTCTGATTGGCGATGGCGACAAGGATCAGGCCCACTGGGAAGTGACCACCTTCAGCAATCGCTTCGTCAAAGAAGACGGGATCTGGAAGCTGCGTGAGCTGCGGCTGTTCCCGCATTTGCGCTCGGACTATGCCGACGGCTGGGGCAAGAGCCGGCTGGTCGAGCCGCAACCCGCGGCGGCGCAGGCGCCGGACGTAGCGCAAGCTGCGCCGTCCGCCGACGAACAGCAGCGTATGATGCCGGACTTTGCCGATGCCAACCCTGCCACGGGCACGCCGGTGGTGGCCCCGGCCGGTTACCGGCTCGTGGCCACGACGCCGCTTACCGGAACGATTGCCGCGCCCGCCCGCGGGCAAGTAACCGCCAATCGCGCCTGGCTCGCCGAGCAGCGCCGCAAGCTGGCCATGGCCCGGGCCTGGGACGGGGCGGAAAACGTCTCGACCGCCTACGGCATGTATCTTGACGATTTCCAGTGGCCCAGCCTGGCCGCAATCCACGGGGACCTGGGATCGAAGCAGACCCCCTTCGCCGGTTACTACATCGGTCGCGAGCGGATCGCCAAGGCCGCCAGCACGCAGTACGGCCCGCCGCCGACTGCGCCGCGCGCCGCGATCTCGTTCCACTGGCTGCTGCAGCCGGTGATCAACGTTGCACGTGATGGCCGTTCGGCCAGCGCCCGCACACGCCTGTTCCAACCGCGCACCCAGATCGCTGTTGGACAGCCCGGGCAGATGATGGGTGCCGGCCTGCACGGCGGCATGTACAACAACCAGATGTACCTCGAACGCGGGACCTGGCGGATCTGGAACCTGACGCTCGACGAACATTACTTCGAATCGAACGGCTGGAAGCTGGGGTGGTCCGGCATGAAGGACAAGCCGGCAGGCGAAAAGCCCAAGCCTTCGATCCTGCTCTCCAAATTCCCGCCCGACATTCTGCTGACCGATATGGGCAAGCGGCAGGAGCACTTCCGCGGCGGCACTGGCGAGACCTGGGCCTGGCCGCAGATCCTGCCGATGTGGTTCCCTTACCTTAACCCGGTAAGCGGGCGGCGCCCGGAAAACTTCCAGGCCGATTGCGGATCGTGCGAGATCGCGCCGACGATGCGGCTGACGGCGCATGGTTATCAGAAGCCCCCGGTCGGCCCGGTCAAGGACTGAGCCGCACCCGGCCGATCAGGTCAATCGGGCTGGTCGATTTCCGAGGCGAACGGCGCCAGGCGGGCGTAGGACCGCTCGATATGCTCACGCATGGCAATTTCTGCAGCCGCGCCATCGCGTGCCGCGAACGCCGCGATCAGCTTGTCATGCTCCGTCATCGCTTCGGTCGTGACTTCGCTGTGGTAGCGCAGGCGGAAAATGTGGAAATGCAGGTGCAGGCGCGCCAGCATCTCCCTGATGATGCGGTTTCCGCTGCCTTCGGCGATGAGATCGTGCAACTCGCCGTCCTGCTCGGCAAAGCGGCCGAATGAGGGGTGAGTAAAGCCGGGTTGCATCTCGGCAACCAGCTGGCGCACCTGCTGCAGCTGCGCCGCGCTCATCCGTTCCGCAGCCAGCCGGGCGGCGTAAGGTTCAAGCTGCAGGCGGACCTCGTAGAGCTCGTCGATCTGGCGGCGGGTGAGTTTTGGGGCACTGTGATAGCCGGCATAGTGCCGCTTGGTGACGAGACCCATGACTTCGAGCTGGCGCAGCGCCTCGCGGATCGGGGTTTGCGATACGCCCAGTTCCCGCGCCAAACTATCGATCGACATCCGCGTGTCGGGCGGAATGCGGAGTGAGAGAATGTCTCCGCGCAATATGTGGGAGACTTCCTCGGCGAATCCCTGATCGCGCCTGATCGGGCGGCGCATGTCGACGACAGTGTCAGTGGCGTGCGTGCTGGGCATGACTGATCGGGTTCCTTGGCGGTCAAGATAGGCGCAAGTTGGTGAAAGTCATGCGCAAAGTGCGCAGCTCCGGGCTTTAGCTGCCGCCTCGAGCAAGTTGGCCCCCCGCCGCTTGCCATAGATGAATAGGGTGCTAACTTGTTCGCCGATAAGGCTCGCAAGGGCCAGGAAACTTGACCATGCCGAACAGTGCGCGATCAGTTACCGGATGCCGCCCGCTCTTGCGCGGCCTCTTCCAGTGCTGCCTCGATCGCGGCGTGCCGCTTGTGCGTGATCGGCAGGAACTCGGGGTGCGGAAAGACATAGAGCCGCCGCTCGCGCATCGCCTTGATGCACAGCTCCCCTACTTCCAGCGGATCGCGCCACAGCGGCGTGGGCTCGGGCGCCGCCGCGGCAAGCGACTCCGCTTCCACCGCGCGAAAGGCGGCGCTGGCCTCGCCGTAAGTGTCGGATCGCAGCAGTGCCGCTTGATGGATGTTGGTGGTGACCGGTCCGGGACAAAGTACCGAAACACCGATCGGACTGTCGGCCAGGTCAAGCGCGAGGTGCTCGGTTGCGAGCACCACGGCCGCTTTAGCCGCGGCATATACTCCCCGCAGCGGCCGCGCGGGAATGAACGGCGCGAGGCTGGCGGTGTTGAGTACGGCCGCTGGCTGGCCGTGCGCACGAAGCCGCGGCAGCCCCAGCACCAGCCCGTTGATCACGCCTTTGAGGTTGACGTCGATCCCCCAGTCCCAGTCGGCGAAGCTTGCCTCCGCGATCGGCCCGTTGATGCCGACCCCGGCGTTGTTGACCAGCACCCGCAGCGGCCCGAAGCGGGCCTCGGCAGTGTCGAGCGCGGCGAGATAGGCCGCACGGTCGGTCACATCGAGGCGCAGCGGCAGGCACCGGTCGCCCCAGCCTTCAGCATCGGCCACACCCTCAGCCTGAGCCAGATGATCTTCGCGCAGGTCGGCCAGGGCGAGGACAGCGCCCTCCGCGGCGAGCGCCCGGGCGATGCCCAGCCCGATCCCGCTTGCTCCGCCGGTGATGAACGCCAGTGCCCCATTGAAATCCTGCATCAAACCTCTCCATCTTACTCGCCGCACCCGCAGCCCGATAACAGCGAGGTCACCTTGGACCAAGTCGATCTCTTCCACGCCGAACCCGCCTCCAACAGCCTCAAGGTGCTGCAGGCCATTCACGAGAAAGGCGTGCCGTTCACCAGTCACTACATCAACCTGACGAAGTTCGAGCAGCACGATCCCGCCTTTCTGGCGATCAATCCGGCCGGCCAGGTCCCGGCGCTGCTCCACCGCGGCCGGGTGCTGACCGAATCGACTGTCATCAACGAATATATCGATGCCGTGTTCGATGGACCGCAGCTTCGTCCGGCCGACGAATACGACCGGGCCCAGATGCGGATCTGGACCAAGTATGTCGATGAGGTGTTCCGCCCGGCGCTCAGCTTCCTCGCCTGGCACCGGGTGATTCCCGGCATGGTCGCGAGCCTTTCGGCTGAGGAATTCGAGGCCAAGCTGGCGCGCATTCCCTTGCGCGAAAAGCGCGGCAAATGGCGGCTTGCCGCCAGCGGCGGCTTTGCCGCACACGATCTCGAGACGTGGCGCTTTCAGCTGGAGGATACGGCACGGCGGATTGAAACCGCGCTGGCCAACGGCGACTGGCTGGTCGGCAACGCGTTCAGCCTGGCGGACATCGCGGTCTTCGCGATGGCGCTCTCGATGCCGAAAACCTACCCCGAGTTCGCCAACATCACGGCCACGCCGCGAATGCTGGACTGGCTGCAGCGGATGCGCGCCCGTCCCGGCGTGGCGGCGGCACTGGCCATGCCCAATCACAGCAACCTGCCTGGCTGAAAGAATCGGTCAATGGTTGCGTGCGAATTGATTGAAATTGAAATTATTGCAGATCGAATTTATCGGGTGCGCGCGCGCTCGGCAGCGACGCGGCACCACAAGGACGGGGCATGACGAAAGACCAGAAGGATCGCGACTGGGATCGCAGCAAATTCGTCAGTTACGGCCAAGGCACCACCTCGCCCGAACTGGAGTTGACGGTGTTGATGGTGCTGGTCTCGCGGCGGTGGCGTGCTTTGCTTGACGAACACCTCCGCCCGATCGATCAGAGCACGGCCCGGATGGAGGCTTTGGCGGCGATCTACGCCTCGCCTCCGCTCAGCCCGCAAGTGGAAATCGCCAAGCGGCTGCGGATCGAAGGGCCCACGCTGACCCGGATGCTCGACGCGCTGGAGAAGGATTCGCTGGTCGAGCGCCTGCCCGACAGCAATGACCGCCGGACAAAGTTGCTCAGGCTGACCAAGCGCGGCGAAGAGACGCTCGAAGAGATCTTTATGATCTGCGACGGCTTGCGGATGAAGCTTGTCGAAGGCTATTCGGAAGCCGAAATCAGGGCGCACAGCGCCTTCCTGCGCGACTTGATGGGGCGGGTCGACCGCGGCCTGCAGGCCTAATCCCATCCCTTGCCTGCCCCGCCGGCAGGTTGTTTTCCAGTTCATTCGGAGCGTGAATTCCCATGACCACCCACACCACTCGCATGCTGATCATCGGATCGGGACCGGCCGGACTGTCCGCCGCGATCTATGGCGCGCGCGCGGGGATGCAACCGATCGTGGTGCAGGGCCTCCAGCCCGGCGGCCAGTTGACCATAACCACCGACGTCGAGAACTATCCCGGCTTCCGGGACGTGATTCAGGGGCCCTGGCTGATGGAAGAGATGCAGGCCCAGGCCGAGCATGTCGGCACCCGGATGATGTGGGACACGATCACCGAGGTGGACCTTTCCGGCTCGCCCTTTCGCGCCGTCGGCGATAGCGGCGACGAGTACATCGGTGATACCCTGGTGATCGCAACCGGCGCGCAGGCCAAGTGGCTGGGCGTGCCGGGCGAGCAGGAGCTTTCCGGCAAGGGCGTCTCCGCCTGCGCCACCTGCGACGGCTTCTTCTATCGCGGCAAGAAGGTGGTGGTGATCGGCGGCGGCAACACCGCGGTGGAAGAGGCGCTCTACCTCACCAACCATTCGCAGGACGTGACCCTGATCCACCGCCGCGATTCGCTCCGCGCCGAGAAGATCCTGCAGGACCGGCTGCACGCCCATCCCCACATCAAGGTGCTGTGGAACAAGGCAGTCGACAGTTTCGTCGGCGGCGACACCGGCCTGACCGGCGTCGCACTGACCGATACCGTCACCGGCGAGAAGAGCGTCGAGCCCACGCAAGGCGCCTTCGTCGCGATCGGCCATGCCCCCGCGACCGAGCTGTTCAAGGGCAAGCTGGCGGTAGATGGCGGCGGCTACCTGATTGTCGAGCCCGGCACCCCGAAAACCGCGATCCCCGGCGTGTTCGCTTGCGGCGACGTGATGGATCACACCTATCGCCAGGCCGTAACCGCCGCCGGCACCGGCTGCATGGCCGCCCTTGATGCCGAGCGCTTCCTCGCCGAAAGGGATTTCGCAGCAGGAAAGGCTTGATTCGTAATGAGACAGGGGAAGGGCAATCCCGCACAGGCGGTTCATGCGAATGGCACGGTCGCCGATGCGATCGTGGCGGTGTTGCTGCGTGAGGGCGTCGAGATCGTGTTCGGCTATCCGCGCAACGCGATCCTCGAGGCGGCGGCGCGGGCCAGGCTGCGGACGGTGATCGTGCGGCAGGAGCGCACCGGGCTGCACATGGCCGATGCGATGAGCCGGATGAGCCGCGGTGGCAAGATGGGTGTTTTCGTGATGCAGCAGGGCCCGGGCACCGAGAACGCCTTTGGCGGCGTGGCCCAGGCTTTCGCGGATTCGGTGCCGGTGCTGGTCATGCCGCAGGGCTATGCCCAGGCCCAGGCCCACGTTCCATTCAACTTCAACGCGGTGCGCTCGCTCGCCAGCGTTACCAAGCATGCCGAGCCGCTGACCGGGCCGGAGCAGCTGGTCCCGGCGCTGCGCCGCGCCTTTGCCATGTTGCGCAACGGTCGGCCTCAGCCGGTGCTGATCGAGCTGCCTTATGATGTGATCGACCAGCCGTTCACCGGTAGTCTCGATTACGTTCCCGGCAAGGTCGTGAAGAGCCAGCCGAGTCAGGACGCGATCGAAGCTGCGGCCGAGCGACTGATCGCGGCCAAGGATCCGGCGATCTATGCCGGACAGGGCATCCACTGGTCAGAAGCCTACGCCGAACTGCAGGCGCTGGCCGAGCATCTGGCGATCCCCGTGATGACCAGCCTGCCAGGCAAGAGCAGCTTCAACGAGGAGCATCCACTGGCGCTCGGTTCCGGGGGGCATGGAATCAACGGCTGCGTCCGCCGCTGGCTTGACGACTGCGACCTGCTGCTGGGCGTGGGGTGCAGCTTCACATCCACGGCCTTCGGCCTCGCTATCCCGGCGGGCAAGCCCGTGATCCACGCCACACTCGACCCGACCGACATCGACAAAAGCGTGCCGTGTGAAGTCGCGCTGGTGGGCGATGCGAAACTGACGTTGGTAACGTTGCTCGAAGCGGTAAAGCGCCGGGTGCCGCAGCCGCGCGACAGCGCTCCGGTAGCGGCGCGGATCAAGGCGGTCGAGGCCGAGTGGTTCGAGAAGTGGCGCCCCAAGGTCGAGCAGGAAAGCTCGCCGCTCAGCCCCTATCGCGTGCTGGCCGAGCTGCAGCGCACAGTCGCCGCGCATCCCGGCAAGGATCAGGTGATCATCACTCACGATGCCGGCTCTCCGCGCGACCAGCTGGTGCCGTTCTGGAAAAGCACCTCGCCGCACAGCTTCATCGGCTGGGGCAAGTCGACCCAGCTCGGCTATGGCCTCGGCCTCGCCATGGGCGCCAAGCTGACCTTGCCGGACAAGCTCTGCATCAACGTCTGGGGCGATGCGGCAATCGGCTTTACCGGGACCGATCTCGAGACAGCCGCGCGCGAGCGGGCGCCGATCCTCTCGATCCTGCTGAACAACTCCGCCATGGCCAACGAGCTCGACATCATGCCGGTGGCGACCGAACGTTTCCGCGCGACCGACATCTCGGGGGACTACACCATGTTTGCCCGTTCGCTCGGCTGCTATGCGGAGCGGGTGGAGAAGGCAGAGGACATTGTCCCTGCCCTGCAACGCGCCATCGCCGCGACCGAAGCGGGACAACCGGCGCTGCTGGAGTTCATTACCGAGCAGGAGACCAAACTCTCGCGAGGATAGGGAATGGCGGAAGGGAGTGGGAGTCGAACCCACCCAGGACTGGCTGACAGCCCTACCCGGATTTGAAGTCCGGACGCCCCACCGGAGACGCGTCCCTTCCAATTTGTTCCCTGTAGGCGGCCAGGCGCCGCGGGTCGATAAGCCTGAGGTCAGCCCGGCGCAAGGTAATCCCGAGCCGGTCGAAATGCTCGAGCATCTGGATCGCCGCCTTGCGGCCGCCGCCTAACCGGTCACGCAGGGCGGCGGCGGGGAACAGGCCGTCCTCGGCAAGCTCGGCCAGTTCGGCCACGTGAGTCGTTACCTCCGCCATGGCCTCGCGCAGGATGAACAGGCCGGGTGCCACTTCGACCAGGGCCCCCTGCTGCGCCTTGGCCTTGAGCACGCGGCGCAAGTCGAACTCGCGGCGTCCCGTAGCTTCGGCGAGTTGCGCCAGGCGCAGCGGCTGGAAGCGCGCTTCGCCGGTCAGGTGCGGGCGCGCGAGGTCCCACAGCAGCTGGTCGGGACGGTCCAGCCCGAGCTGGTGATCCGGCAGCCGCATCATCGCCACGTTGCCGGCGAGCTGGCCGGTGCGGAGCAGTTCCTGAAGCACCGCAGGGCCAAGCTCGCGCGGCGGGCGCGGGTCGAGCGCGGCGACGATGCGCTGGGCGCTCATGCCGAGCAATTGCGGATGGCGCTGGTGAAACTGTTCGAGGACCTGCCGAACCTCAGCGCCCAGCCTGGCGTAGTGGTCCGGGTCCACCAGATAGGTCCCGCCCTTGGCCGGCAGCGCGCGGTGGCGGGTGGCACAGAGGACCGCCCCTGCCGCGGAACCCGATAGGGCCCGGTCGCGAATAAACGCAGTCCAGTCCACCCAGTGCGGAGCGGAGGCCAGCTGCGCGGCGAGCGCGGCCGCAGGATCGCCGCGGTCCATCGCCTCGAGCTGGGCCAGCCGCTCGGGTGTGCGACTTCGCCGCGCGGGGGCGCGCAGGTCGATGAAGTGCCCGCCGCCGATGCTGCGGGTGGCGCTGGTATCGCGCAGGACAAAATGGTCACGCGCGGCTGCGGCGATCGGTCGCTCAAGCACCAGCTGGACCCGCGCGGCACTGCCGGGCACAAGCTTCTCGTCCCCGAGCAGGACCACCCGCGCGCCGACTTCGGCGGTGCCATGATGCAGCCGTACCGGCGTCCAGTGCCCAAGTGGCCTGGCTTCGGCGGGCAGCAGGTGGAGCATCGCATCGATCCGCGCAGTCGGCGCGTGCAGGGCCGGATCGAGCAGCACCTCGCCGCGCTGGATTGCCTCTGCGGCCACCCCCGCAAGGTTGACCCCGCAGCGCATGCCGGCGTCCGCCCGCTCCGCCGGCTGGTTCTGCGCATGGAGCGAACGGATCCGCACTTCCTGTCCCGAAGGGCTGAGCAGCAGATGCGCCCCGACTTCAATTGCGCCGCCCAGGACAGTCCCGGTGACCACCGTCCCGGTGCCCTTGAGCGAAAAGCTGCGGTCGACCGCGAGCCGGAAAGCGTGTTCGGTCCCACCGACCGCGGGCCGCGCCGATTCTGCCGCCAGCACCTCGCGCAAGGCGGCGATGCCGCTCCCGGTGCGCGCCGAGACGGGCAGGATCGCGGCGTCCCTCAGCGTCCCTCCGGCGATCAGTGTTGCGATCTGCCCGGCCATTTCCGCGATCCGTTCGGGTGGGACCAGATCGCACTTGGTCAGCGCGACCAGACCCCGCCGCACGCCGAGAAGTTCGATTGCGGCCAGATGCTCACGGGTCTGCGGCTTGATCCCGTCGTCCGCCGCCACCACCAGCAGCGCGAAGTCGATGCCGCTCGCTCCGGCCAGCATGTTGCGCATGAAACGCTCGTGCCCCGGGACGTCGACGAAGCCGAGCACGGACCCGTCAGCCAGCGGCAAGTAGGCGAAGCCGAGGTCGATGGTGATGCCCCGGCGCTGCTCTTCGGCCAGGCGGTCTGCATCGACCCCGGTCAACGCCTTGACCAGCGCAGTCTTGCCATGGTCGATGTGCCCGGCGGTGCCAACGATCATGCCAGCGGGGCCAGCAGGATCAGGCGGTTGGCCATGCGTCGTCGGCGAGATAGCGATCGAGCGTCAGCACGGCCGTCGCCCCGTCCCCCATGGCCCCTGCGGCGCGAAAGGCGCTGCCCGAGCGCACGTTGCCCGCGGCACAGACCCCGCGCGCCGAACTGCGCAGCGCGGCATCGACCACCACGTGCCCCGATCGGTCGCGTTCCACCAGCCCGTCGGCAAGCGTGCTGCTTGGCTCGAGCCCGATGAAGGCAAACACCCCCGACGCGGCCAGGGTACTCTCACCGCTGGCCGAACGAAGCCGGACCTGCTCGACCGAAGTTCCGCCCTCGATTGCCGCGATTTCATGGCCGGCCAGTATCTCGATCTTCGGATTGGCCGCAACGGCTTCGCGATAGGCCTGTTGTCCGGATAGACCCGGACCCCTCTCGACGATGGTCACTTTCGCCACGTGCTGGGCGAGAACCAGCGCCTCCTGCATGCCCGAATCGCCGCCCCCGGCGACGATCACGTCCTTGCCGCGCAGCAGCGGCCCGTCGCAGCTCGCGCATTGGCTGACGCCACTGCCGGTGAACTCGGCCTCGCCCGGCACGCCAAGCTTGGCGATGTGCGCGCCCATCGCCAGAACCAGCGCCGGAGCGGTCGCGCAAGCGGTCGGCCCGGAGACTATGTAGCCTGCTTCTCCAGCGGTTATCGCGGTGACTTCGTCCATGATGAACTGCGCGCCGGCATTGGTCGCCTGCTCCTGCGCGATCGGGCAGAGATCATAGCCGGCGATGGCGTCCTCATAGCCCGGAATGCCGTCGATCCGATCGATGTTGAGCAGTTCGCCGCCAGGCACACCGCCAGTGAAAATCGTCACGCTGCGTCCAAGTCGCGCCGCCGTAAGCGCCGCGCTCATTCCGGCGATGCCGCCGCCGATGACGATGATTTCGAATTCCTGCATGCTGCCTTCCCTGATTGTCACGAAACGGTAATGCCGGCCGGCCCCGCTTCCATCTGCCCCACAACGGCGGCCGCGCCGAACCCCGCGTCACGGATGCGGGCGAGTACGGCTTGAGCCGCATCCGGCGCGACGGCGACCAGCAGGCCCCCGGACGTCTGCGGATCGGCCAGCAGAACGCGTTGCCATTCCGCGATCTCGTCACTCAGCTTCACCGCATCGCCGAAGCTGGCCCAGTTGCGCCCCGATGCGCCGGTGATCACGCCTTGCCGAGCCAGCGCCTCCACTTCCGCAAGCAGCGGCACGGCGGCCCAATCGATGGCAATCGCCAAGTTCGAAGCCCGGGCCATTTCCAGCCCATGACCGAGCAGCCCGAAACCGGTGACGTCCGTCAGCGCGTGGACCGCCGGATCGCGGCCCAGCTCCGCCCCAACGGCGTTGAGCATGGTCGTCCAGTGCAGCATCTCTGCATAGCCGGCGGCGGTAAGGATTTCGCGCTTGAACGCAGCGGAATAGATGCCGATCCCCAGGGGTTTGGTCAGGATCAGCACGTCGCCGACCTGGCCGCCGGCGTTGGTGCGCAAGGCTGAGCGCTGGCATTCTCCAATGACTGCCAGACCGTAGATTGGCTCGGCGCTGTCGATCGAATGGCCGCCAACCACGGCAATGCCTGCCCGGCGGCAGGCGTCGGCCCCGCCGGCGAGGATCGCGCGGATCGTGGCGGTGTCGAGTTTGTCGAGCGGCATGCCGACCACGGCCAACGCGAAGATCGGCTTTCCGCCCATGGCGTAGATGTCGGAAATCGCGTTCGTCGCGGCTATCTGGCCGAAGTGGTGGGATCATCCACCACCGGCATGAAAAAGTCCGTGGTGGCGATCAGGCAACGCTCATCATCCAGCGCCCAGACCGCGGCATCGTCGGAGGTGCCGTTGCCGATCAGCAGGCGGGCGTCACCAGGCGCTGCGAATTGCCCTTGGAGCAGCTCGCGCAGCACCCCGGGGGCAATCTTGCATCCGCACCCGCCGCCATGTGCCAAGGCGGTCAGGCGCTGCTGTGCGGCCTTCAGGGCTTCATCTGGCATATCCGGGCAATCCTCTCGCCCGGCTAGCCTAGAGCCGTTTCACGTCAAACGCAATATTACTAGCTTGCTAATTATGTATGGTCCTAGCGCCACTTGTCGATCGAAAACAGTGGACTGCCCTGCTGCTCGCCGGCGCGGAAGCCCGCACCTCCGATCAGCCGGCCAGAGATCATCTTGAATGCACCCTGGGTCTGTCCACCGGTCACGATGATCTCCAGGTCCTGAGGCCGGAAGATCGGAATCATCTCGTCAGGAGCGGCCTTCAACCAGCTGGCATAGGGCTCTACCCCGGCGTCGGCGTGGGGCTTGATCAGGGTCGTGGTCCATTGATCATCCCAATAGTATTTCGCCTGCATCCGCGCGTTGTCGGCACACCATTCGATCAGCGACTGCTTGGTGTAGCCCATCTTGGCAAAATCTTTCGCGACCAGCGGGTCCATCACGATGAACGGCGGACTGAAATGATCGGCTGCGGTGATGCAGCGCTTGAACTTCTCCTGCCAGGTCTCGCGCGGGCCGAAGCCGGCCTGAGTGTACCAGCCGCCGAAAAAGATCGCGGCGGTGCTTTCCTCCGGCTTGTGACCCTTGGAAACGTGGAACGGCTCCCACGGGCTGTCCGCCTCGTTCTCGGCGAAGCAGGCGGTGTAGTTCCAGTTGCTGCCGACGCTGCCCATGTAGGTTATGCCCGGCTCGCTGCCGCCCTGGGCGTTCATCGAGAGCAGGCAATAGGCCCGGCCGATCGTGGCATTGGCATGGTTGTAGGGACCAAGCGCGCCGACCCCGTAATTCATCCCGATCTCGTCGCGGATCGGGCCGTTGATCAGGCTGATCGTCGCCCAGCTGGTGGTCGAGCTGGAGCGGGCGGAGAAGCCGCTTGAACACAGCGCCAGCACCACCGGCAGGTATTTGGGGCGGCACCCGGCCATCACCGCATTGATCGCTACCTTCTCGACATCATAGTCCCACTTCTCGCGGAAACTGGTTGGCGCCATGCGGTTGACGAAGGTATCGCCGGCGTGGCTGGTGCCGCGCAGCATGGCTTCGACCCGCTCCTCAGTGGGGAGGATGATCGGCAGGTAATCGGTCCAGCCTTCCAGGATGAACCGCTCGCGCAGATTGTCTTCGGTATCGGGTTCGAGGAAGCGCGGCGTGGTCCGCTCGAACGTCGCGCCCTTGTAATCCTCGTCGGTCAGCGGGCCGGTCAGCCCTTCGAGCACCCCTTCCATGAAGGGGCGCTTGGCGATCGGATCCATGCCTTCGATATAGGCGCGCAGTTCACCGGCGCTCAGCCCGACGACCGGCTGGGGCACGAAGGCGTTGCGAACGGTGGGCATCCCCTCGGCCAGCGAGCTCGCCCGGGCGAGCCGCGCGAAGGCGTGGGTGCTCACCGGGATCGTGGGGATCCCGGCCTTTTCCAGTTCCAATGCAAACCCCACGACCGTGGGGCAACAGGTGCTTCAGAGGCCAACGCCAATGATGGCAACGTCGCCCCCGGCAACGACCCGGGCGCGCATCTCCGGATCGTCGACCCAGCTTTCCTTGGGGCGTTCGATCCGGGTTTCGACACCGGGCATGTGCTCGGCAAACCAGAGCCGGAGCTGCTCGATAAAGACGTCGGCATTATCGAACAGGCAATCGATCAGGTAGAGTACCTTGCCATCGAGCGATTCCGGCCGGTTGGCGAGGCGTTTGCCCACCACCTTGGGCGGGTAACCGCGCGGGTCCATGACGGTGATCTTTTCGGCCATTCCGGCTCTCCCGGTATTCGCTGTCTTCGCGAAATAATTAGGAAGCGATCTTCTTCCCCGCGGCGGGAAATGTCAAGCTGCGCTCAGGCCTTGAGGTCGGTCCATTCCGGATGTTTCTCGAAAGCCGCAGCAACATAAGAGCATTGCGGCACGATCTTGAAACCCTGCGCGCGGGCATCCGCGACCAGCGCCTCGACCAGCTTCGCAGCCACCCCGCGCCCGCCGATTTCCTTGGGAACCAGGGTATGGTCGGCCACGCGGTCGCCATCACGGCTGACCCAGGTGAGCCGCCCGATTGCGCCGCTTCCGGCGACATGGGCGTGGTATTCGCCGCGCGAACCCTGCGCGTGCCGGGTGATCGTGACTTCATCCATGACTGGCTCCAAGCTTGACGGCGCGCCTCGCGCCTTCCATCCGATATGGTCATGCAGTTCCTCTCCGACAATGCTGCTTCGGTGCACCCCAGCGTCTGGGAGGCGATGCGTGCCGCCGATGCGCCCGATGCGCCCTATGACAACGATGTGGCCAGCCAGCGACTCGATGAGGCCTTCTCCGTGCTGTTCGGGCGACCCAGTGTCGCACTGTGGGTCGCCACCGGGACGGCGGCCAACTGCCTCGCGCTGTCGGCCATGGTACCCCCGCATGGCGGAGTGATCTGTCACCGCGAAGCCCATATCGAGACCGACGAGTGCGGCGCTCCCGGCTTCTATACGCACGGCGCCAAGCTGATCCTGGCCGAGGGTGAGGGGGCAAAGCTCTCCCCCGCGACCATCGCCGCGGCGATCGGCGAGATCCGCAAGGATATCCATCAGGTCCAGCCGCACGCGATCTCGATCACCCAAGCCAGCGAATATGGTCGCTGCTACGCTCCGGCTGAAGTCGCCGCAGTCTGCGCGACTGCCCGCAATCACGGTCTGGCGATCCATATGGACGGCGCGCGCTTTGCCAATGCCGTGGCATATCTCGGCTGTTCCCCGGCGCAGGCCGCAGGCGACGTCGATGCGCTGACCTTTGGCTGCGTCAAGAATGGCGGATTGGGAGCCGAGGCGCTGGTGCTGTTCGATCCCGCCCTGGCCGATGTCGTGCGGCTGCGCCGCAAGCGGGCCGGGCATCTCCAGTCGAAGGGTCGCTTCCTCGCCGCGCAGGTACTGGCGATGATCGAGGGCGACTTATGGCTGACCAACGGCCGCGCTGCTAACGCTGCCGCGGCAGAGATCGCCGCCGCCGCGGGTAGCCGATTGATGCACCCGGTCGAGGCCAACGAGATCTTCCTCCACGCCAGCCCGGCCGAGCGCGCGGCGCTGCGGGCGCAGGGCTTCGCTTTCTACGACTGGGGCGCGGACGCCGCGCGACTGGTCACCGCCTGGAACAGCCGCGACGAGCACGTCACCGCCCTCGCCCGAGCAATCGCCGCGCTGTGACCGGCGCACCGGTCTCGAACCTGCGGCTGGTGGCCGCATTCGCCATCGTCGCGCTCGTCTGGGGTTCGACCTGGCTGGTAATCAAGGACCAGGTCTCCGCGGTCCCGGCGACCTGGACCGTAAGCTTCCGCTTCGCCCTTGCCTCGATCGCGATGGCAGCGCTGGCGTTGCTGCGCGGCGAGAGCCTGCGCCTTCCTGCTCCGGCATTGCGGCTCGCGGCGCTGATCGGGATCGCGCAGTTCACCTGCAACTTCCAGCTGGTCTACCAGGCGGAGCGTTATCTGACGTCGGGGATCGTCTCGGTGCTCTACGCCCTGCTGATGGTACCGAACGCACTCGCGGCTTGGGTGTTCCTGCGCCAGCCGGTCAGCCGCCGGTTCCTCTGCGGATCGACCATCGCGATCGGGGGCATCGCGCTGCTGCTGCTGCACGAATACCGCCTCGCCCCGCCGGAAGGATCGATCCTGCTCGGGGTCGCGCTGGCCTTCGGCGGGCTGGCCTTCGCCTCGGTCGCCAATGTGCTGCAGGCAACGCCCGCTGCGCGTGAGGTGCCGCTGGTGCCGATGCTCACCTGGGCAATGATTTTCGGAGCCGGGGCGGACGTCGTGCTGGCGCTGGCGGTCGACGGCGCCCCGGCATTCGATCCGCGTCCGCAATACTGGGCGGGCCTCGTTTACCTGGCCGTGATCGGGTCAGTGCTGACCTTCCCGCTCTATTTCCTGCTGATCCGCGAACTTGGCGCAGGCCGCGCGGCCTACAACGGCGTGGTCGTGCCAATCATCGCCATGGCGCTTTCGACGCTGTTCGAGGGCTATCACTGGACCTGGCTGGCGGCGGCCGGAACGGTCATCGCGATGGTCGGCCTGCTGATAGCGCTATCCGGTCGACAGCAGCGCGCGTAGCCCGTCGCGATAGCTCGCAAAGCGCGGCGCCCAGCCCAGCATCCGCCTGGCCTTGCCATTGGCGACCCGCCGGTTCTCCGCATAGAAGGCGCGGGCTTGCGGTGAGAGACCGGCTTGATCGAGCGGCAACAGCGGCGGCGGCGCGCGCCCGAGCAGTCGACAGGCTTCCTCGATCACCGCATTCTGGCTGGCGGGTTCGTCGTCGGCGACGTTGTAGGCCCCGGCCGGCGCGTGCAGTGCCGCGAGCGCCGCGGTGACGATGTCCTCGACATGCACCCGGCTGAACACCTGGTCCGGCAGGTCGATCCGGTGCGCCAGCCCTGCCCGCACCCGTTCAAGCGCGCTGCGCCCCGGCCCGTAGATCCCGGGCAAGCGCAGCACCCGCGCGCCCAATGCCAGCCACCGGACATCCGCTTCGGCCCGGGCCGAGCGGCGGCCGGTGCCGATCGGAGCGCTTTCGTCGACCCAAGCGCCACCGACGTCGCCATAGACCCCGGTGGACGAAAGGTAGCCCAGCCACTTGCCGGCCAGCGCGCCGCCGTAAACTTCCAGCACCGGATCAACGCCTTCCCCCCCCGGCGGAACTGACGAGAGGACATGCGACGCGTCGGCCAGGGCCATCCGCACCGAGCCCGAATCGTCAAACGACAAGGTCCCGTCGCGACCGGTCGAGATGACTTCCCAGCCACTTGCCGTGACCGCGTCGGCGATCCGGCTCGCCGTGTAGCCGAGTCCGAAGATGAAAAGGCGTTGCATGGCGCAAACAGCTAACGTTCTTTACGCTCTCAGTCTCCCCTGCGCTGCTCGAAAGCGCCACTTTTCTTGGTGTGCACGGCATTGCCGGAAGAACAGGAAATGAGGGCCGGTGAGCGCCTTGCTTTGCTTGTGTCGCGCTCCGTACAGACGGGAAATGGGTTCGCATTCGCGTTCGAATGGTTAAAGTGCCGTCATGGACACCCGAGCTACCCCCGAAGCCGCCCCGCCTGTAATCCGCCGCGAGGACTATCGCCCGCCCGCCTGGCTCGTGCCGGAGATCACCCTAGATTTCGTACTGGGGGTCGAAGAGACCACGGTAAACGCGCGCCTTTCCGTGCGGCGCAATCCGAGCGGAGAAGGCGATCCGACGATCCGCCTTAACGGCGATGGCCTGACCGCACGCGCGGTCAGGGTCGATGGACTCGAAATCAACGCCTGGCGGATGGACGGCGAAGATCTGCTGATCGACCTTTCCGGCGAAGCGCATGAGATCGAGATCGAGACCCTGGTCCAACCGGCGACAAATACCCAGCTGATGGGCCTCTACGCCTCGAACGGCATGCTCTGTACCCAGTGCGAGGCCGAAGGCTTTCGCCGGATCTCTTTCTTTCCTGACCGGCCCGACGTGCTCTCGATCTACCGGGTGCGGATGGAGGGGGATGCCGCTTCCTTTCCGGTGCTGCTGTCCAATGGCAATTGCATCGCCAGCGGCACAGGCGAGAATGGCCGCCACTGGGCCGAATGGCACGATCCCTGGCCCAAGCCCTGTTATCTTTTCGCACTGGTAGCCGGCGATCTGGTCGCCAATTCCGATAGTTTCATCACGACGACGGGGCGCAAGGTCGCTCTCAACATCTGGGTCCGCGAAGGCGACCAGGACCGCACCCATCACGCCATGGAGGCGCTCAAGGCTTCGATGAAGTGGGACGAGGAGGTGTTCGGCCGGGAATACGACCTCGACCTGTTCAACATCGTGGCGGTGTCCGACTTCAATATGGGGGCGATGGAGAACAAGGGGCTCAACGTCTTCAACACCCGCTACATCCTGGCCGACCCGGAAACGGCCACCGATGCCGACTACGACGGGATCGAGGGTGTCGTCGCGCACGAATACTTCCACAACTGGTCTGGCAACCGCGTGACTTGCCGCGACTGGTTCCAGCTCAGCCTCAAGGAAGGCTTCACCGTGCTGCGCGACCAGCTGTTCAGCGCCGACATGGCATCGGAACCGGTCAAGCGGATCGAGGATGTGCGGGTGCTGCGCTCGGCACAGTTCCCTGAGGATTCGGGACCTCTGGCCCATCCGATCCGGCCCGACGCCTTCCAGGAAATATCGAACTTCTACACCGCCACAGTCTATAACAAGGGCGCCGAAGTGATCCGCATGATGCGGACCATGGCCGGCCCGGAGCGATTCCGCCAAGGTTGCGACCTCTATTTTGACCGGCACGACGGCGAAGCGGCCACCTGTGAAGACTTCGTGCGGGCCATCGAGGACGGCGCCGGGCTGGACCTCAAGCAGTTCCGCCTGTGGTATTCACAGGCCGGCACCCCGCAGGTCAAAGTGCGGCTGTCACACGCGGCTGACACCACGACGCTGCATCTCGAACAGACCGTTCCGGCCACTCCCGGGCAGGGCGAAAAGCAGCCGATGCCGATCCCGCTGCGCCTCGCGCTGTTTGACCGCGCTACCGGTCGGCACGCGGGCGAACAGCTGGTGGTGCTCGATAAAGCTCAAGCCGACTTGAGCTTCAATGGCTTTGCCGAGCGGCCTGTGCTTTCGATCAACCGCGGCTTTTCCGCACCTGTCGCGATCGATGCGGATCTGGCGCGCGATGACCTGGTATTCCTGGCGGCGCATGATGACGATCCGTTTGCCCGCTACGAGGCGTTGCAGGGCCTGGTCGTGCAGCATCTCGTCGCTGCGGTGAGTGGCGGCTTGTCCGGCAGCGAGCGCGCGACCGGAGAATCGGCCATTGTCGCGGCGCTGGGCGCGGTGCTCGACGATCCCGCACTGGACGATCTGATGCGAGGCGAACTGCTGATCCTGCCGGGCGAGGTCTACATCGCCGAGCAGCTTTTGATCAGTGATCCCGGCCAGATCCGCGCAGAGCGCGAGGCGCTCAAGCAAGTGGTCGCGCGCAACCTGCACGGCCGCCTGGTTTCACTCCACGACCGGGCCAGCGCGGTGCCATATTCGCTCGATGCGGACGCGCGGGGCGCGCGCAAGGTCAAGACCCAGGCACTGGTCTACCTTGCCGCGGCAGCACCATCCGAAGCGGCGCAGCGCGCAGCCGACCAATACCGGGCGGCCGACAACATGACAGACCGGCAAGGCGCACTGATGGTGCTTTCCGGACTCGAAACGCCGCTGCGCGAGGAGATGCTGGCGGATTTCCACCAGCGGTTCGCCGGCAATGCGCTGGTGATCGACAAGTGGTTTTCGCTTCAGGCCGGGTCACTCCATCCGCGTGTTCTCGACCACGTCCGCGCACTTGCCGCGCATCCTGACTTCACCATGACCAATCCCAACCGGGTCCGGGCGCTTTACATGGCGGCGGCAATGAATTCCGGCACGTTCCACGTCGCGGACGGGGCGGGCTACGCCATGGTCGCCGATACGATCCTCGCGCTCGATCCGCTCAATCCGCAAACCGCGGCCCGCTTTGTGGCGCCGCTCGGGCGCTGGCGGCGCATCGAGCCGGGGCGAGCAGCGCTGATGAAGGCGCAGCTGGAACGCATCGCGGCGACCCCGAAGCTCTCTCGCGACACACTTGAGCAAGTAAGCAAGAGCCTTGGCTGAGGAGATTGGCATAGTCCGCGCGGCGTGCCTCGACGGGGTGCCGCACGGGTTCCTGGGACGGCGCGGAGGCGTTTCCATTGGCGACGTGGCCGGACTCGACATGGGGACCCGGGCGATGGATCCCGCTGATCCGCGTCTGGCGCCCGTTGCGGAGAACCGCAGGCGCGGGATCGCGGCGGTTCTGCCCGGCGCCCGGCTTGTCACGGTCTACCAGGTCCATTCCGGCGATTGCGTGGTCGCGGGGGACTGGGAAGAGGCCGATCGACCGCGCGCCGACGCACTGGTCACCGACCAACCCGGCTTGCTGCTCGGCATTCTCACCGCAGATTGTGCGCCGGTGCTGCTGGCGGACCGCGCAGCCGGCGTGGTCGGCGCGGCCCATGCGGGGTGGAAGGGCGCACTGTCCGGGGTGATGGACAGCACCGTTGCCGCAATGGAGCGGCTCGGGGCCCGGCGCGAAGCGATCGTGGCGGCCGTCGGCCCCTGCATCGCGCAGTCCAGTTACGAAGTGGACGATCGTTTCTGGCAGCGTTTCCTCACTGACGATCCGGCTACCGCAGCTTTCTTCACCCCCGGCAGGCCCGGCCATCGCCAGTTCGATCTTTCCGGATATGTCGCGGCGCGTTTGCTCGGCGCCGGGATCGGCATTGTGGAAGCGCTTGGAATCGATACCTATTCGAACGAGGCGGACTATTTTTCGTTCCGCCGGGCCACGCATCGCGGCGAAGCAGACTACGGCCGGCAGATCGCATTGATCGGTCTTACATGAGAGGCCTTCGCAAAAGCCGAAAAAGGCGGTTGGCAGGCAAAATTTTCGCGTCTATCAGGCCGGCCAAGTCGGCACCCGCCACCGGTCTGTCGTGTGCGGCTGGCGGGGGGTTCGCGGGGTAATACCAGTTCCAGTTTTTCGGGCCGTGTGCCGACCGGCATGGGCCCATCCTAATCGAGGCAAGGTCAACCATGGCACATGATGCGGGCACTGACACTCCGGACCACGGTACCGGAGATGGGGTGCGTCGGCGCGATTTCATCAACATCGCAGCAGTCAGCGCTGCCGGCGTGGGCGGAATCGCCACGCTGGTCCCGCTGATCAGCCAGATGTCGGCCTCGGCCGACGTGCTGGCTGCCAGCTCGACCGAGATCGACATCAGCGCGATCATGCCGGGCCAGGCGATCAAGGGCATGTTCCGCAAGCAGCCGGTCTTCATCCGCCACCTCACTCCTGACGAGATCAAGAAGGCGAACGATGTCGACGTCGCTTCGCTACGCGATCCTCAGACGCTGAAAGAGCGGACCAAGGAAGGCAAGGAAGAGTGGCTGATCACCATGGGCGTCTGCACCCACCTCGGCTGCGTGCCGCAGGGTACGGCAGAAGGTGAGGTCCGCGGTGATTTCGGCGGATACTACTGCCCTTGCCACGGTTCGCACTACGATACCGCCGCGCGCGTCCGGAAGGGCCCTGCGCCCAAGAACCTGCAGGTTCCGGAATATGTATTCACCTCCGACACTGTCGTGAAGATCGGCTGAGGTAGACAACCATGAGCTTTCCCTGGGCCAACGAATACAAGCCGAACCACCCGCTGATGCAGTGGCTGGACGAAAAGCTGCCGCTGCCGCGCTTCGTCTATAACGCCATCGGCGCCGGCTACCCGGTTCCGCGCAACCTCAACTACATGTGGAATTTCGGCGTCCTTGCCGGCTTCTGCCTGATGTTGCAGATCATCACCGGCGTGGTCCTGGCGATGCATTATGCCGCCAACGCGGGTGTCGCCTTCGATTCGACCGAGCACATCATGCGCGACGTCAACTGGGGCTGGCTGATGCGCTATAGCCACGCCAATGGCGCCTCGGCGTTCTTCGTGGTGATCTATCTCCATATCTTCCGCGGCTTCTACTACGGCTCGTACAAAGCGCCGCGCGAGATGGTGTGGCTGCTCGGCGTGGTGATCTTCCTGCTGATGATGGCCACCGCCTTCATGGGCTACGTCCTTCCCTGGGGCCAGATGAGCTTCTGGGGCGCGCAAGTCATCACCGGCCTGTTCGGCGCGATCCCGCTGGTTGGCGAACCGTTGCAGCATTGGCTGCTCGGGGGTTTCGCGCCTGACAACGCCACGCTCAACCGCTTCTTCTCGCTCCACTTCCTGCTGCCTTTCGTGATCGCTGCGGTGGTCGTGCTGCACATCTGGGCGCTGCACATCCCCGGCTCATCCAACCCGACCGGCGTCGAAGTGAAGAGCGAAAGCGATACCGTTCCGTTCCACCCGTACTACACGGCAAAGGACGGCTTCGGGCTGGTGGTGTTCCTGCTGATCTACTGCGCGGTGCTGTTCTTCGCGCCGAACATGCTCGGCCATCCGGACAACTACATCCCGGCGAACCCGATGCAGACCCCGGCGCACATCGTGCCCGAATGGTACTTCTGGCCGTTCTACGCGATCCTGCGCGCCTTCACGACGGACTTCATCCTGCCCGCGAAGCTGTGGGGCGTGCTGGCGATGTTCTCCGCGATCCTGGTGTGGTTCCTCCTGCCCTGGCTCGATCGCTCGCCGGTCCGCTCGGGCAACTTCCGTCCGACCTTCCGCAAGTTCTTCTGGGTCCTGTGCGTCGACGTGCTGGTGCTCGGATACTGCGGCGGTGCCCCGGCGGAAGAGCCCTATCTGATGATCAGCCAGATCGCATCGATGTACTACTTCCTCCACTTCCTCGTCATCCTGCCGATCGTCTCCTCGATCGAACGGCCGGACCCACTGCCCTTCTCGATCACCGAGGCGGTGCTGGGCAATGACGATGCCGCGGCCCTCAAGGCCTGAGACGAGACGGAAAGAGACGAAACCATGATCCGCATCTTCTCCATCCTCGCCGGTCTGGCCTTCACTTTCGTGCTGGGTCTGTCCTTCATCTTCGAAGCGATCGGCACTGCCAAAGACGGGCTGCCGCATTCCGCCGAAAAGGAATTCCACGAGCATCCCAAGGCGCTGCACCTTTCGACCAATGGCGCTTTCGGCCATTTCGATCGCCGGCAGCTGCAGCACGGCTTCCAGGTCTACAAGGAAGTGTGCGCCGCCTGTCACTCGCTCCGCCACGTCGCCTTCCGCGACCTGACGGCGCTGGGCTACAACGAGCCTGAAGTGAAGGCGATCGCCAAGGGTTTCCAGATCCCGGCGTACAACGCCTCGACCGGCGAAGTGAAGAGCCACGACGGCCTGGCGACCGATTACTTCCCGCCGGTGGTCTATGCTGGCCAGGGCACTCCGCCTGACCTGTCGCTGATCACCAAGGCCCGTCATGGCGGGGCGGCTTACGTCTATTCACTGCTGACCGGCTATGCCGAGCAGCCGGCGGAACTGGTCAAGAAGTATCCCGACAGCAAGACCGGCGAGGGGCTGTATTACAACCCCTACTTCACCAACCTCAACATCGCGATGCCGCCGCCATTGGCATCCGACGGTCAGGTGACTTACGCCGATGGTACCAAGGCTACGGTCGATCAGATGTCGCAAGACGTTTCGGCCTTCCTCGAGTGGGCCGCCGAGCCCAAGCTCGACAAGCGCAAGCAGACAGGCTGGCCGGTGCTGGGCTTCCTGCTCTTCGCCGCAGTGCTGGCCTACATGGCCTACCGCAATGTCTGGGCGGAGAAGAAGGGCCACTGAGCCTGAAAGCCCCGCAGCATGAAATTCCGCCCCTCGCATCACCCGATGCGGGGGGCGCTTCATTTGGAGCCCCATGCATGACCCCCGTTGAGCTCAAGGCCCTGGTACGCACCGTTCCGGACTTTCCCAAGCCGGGCATCCTGTTCCGTGACATCACAACGCTGATCGGCCACGGGACCGGCTTCGCCGCGACCATCGAACACCTCGCCGCACGCGCCAGTGCAGCCGGAGCGGAAGCCATCGCCGGCATGGAGGCGCGCGGGTTTATTTTCGGAGCGGCCGCCGCAGCCCATCTCGGCATCGGCTTCATCCCGGTGCGCAAGCCCGGCAAGCTGCCAGTCCCCTCGCTGGCGATCGACTATGCGCTGGAGTACGGCACCGACACGCTTGAGGTTGATCCTGGAGCGGTGGGCGCCGGTCAGAACGTGGTCATCATCGATGACCTGATCGCCACCGGTGGCACCGCGCTCGCCGCAGCGCAGCTGTTGCGGACCGCCGGCGCGAAAGTCAGCCACGCCGTGTTCGTGATTGACCTACCGGACCTTGGCGGGGCCGACCGGCTACGCGCGGCGGAACTGGAGGTCGAAGCGTTGATGGATTTTCCGGGCCACTGACGGACCTACGCGGCTGAAGGAATCCGTCCGATCTCTTCAAGCACGCGCGCCGCGTGCTCTTTCCGGCAGATCAACAAGTCAGGCATGTAAGTATCAGCCTGGTTGTAGACCAGCTCGCTGCCGTCGATGCGCGAGCAATGCAGGCCGTGGGCCAGGGCCACGGCAACCGGTGCGCAACTGTCCCACTCGTATTGCCCGCCGGAATGGAGGTAGATGTCCGCCTCGCCGCGGATCACTGCCATGGCTTTCGCTCCGGCCGAGCCCATCGGTATCAGTTCGGCATCGAGCGCGGAGGCCACCGCCAGCGCTTCGGCCGCTGGCCGGGTCCGGCTTATCACCATGCGCAGGCGCGCCGGGGCAGCCGGCACGACCAGCGGCTTGTCACTGCGCAGCACCACGCCCGCACCGGGCAGGGCGACAGCGCCAATCTCTGCCTTGCCATCCACCGCGAGGGCGACATGCACCGCCCAGTCAACCCGCTCCTCGCCATACTCACGCGTGCCGTCGACGGGATCAATGATCCACACCCGGCTTGCGGACAAGCGTTCGGCGTTGTCCTTCTCTTCCTCGCACAGCAGGCCGTCGTCGGGGCGCTGCTCGCGCAGGGCATGCATCAGGAACTCGTTCGCGGTGGCATCGCCGGCCTTGCCCAGCGCCTTGAGGCTCAGCAAGCCACTGTCCCGCACCACCAGCAGCAAGCGGCCCGCCGCCTCTGCCAGCTGCGCGGCGAGCTCTGCGTCCCCCGCCGCCATCAGCCGTCACCCAACAATGTGTTGACGATGAGGTCAGCGGCTTCCTCCACGTCCATTGTGGTGGTGTCGATCCGGATCTCGGCGCTCTCGGGGACTTCGTAGGGACTGTCGATCCCGGTGAAGTTCTTGAGCTGGCCGGCACGAGCCTTTTTGTAGAGACCCTTCACGTCACGCTCTTCTGCTACGGCCAGCGGGGTATCGATGAACACCTCGATAAATTCGCCTTCGGGCAGCATCTTGCGGACCATGTCGCGGTCGGCGCGGAACGGACTGATGAAGGCGGTGATGACGATCAGGCCGGCATCGGCCATCAGCTTCGCCACTTCACCGACGCGCCGGATGTTCTCGATCCGGTCGGCCTCGGTAAAGCCGAGATCCTTGTTGAGGCCATGGCGGACGTTATCGCCATCGAGCAGGAAGGTGTGCCGGTTCATCCGGTGCAGCTTCTTCTCGACCATGTTGGCGATGGTAGACTTGCCTGAGCCCGAGAGCCCGGTGAACCACAGCACCGCCGGCTTCTGGTTCTTGAGCCCGGCATGCGCTTCGCGGCCAATATCCAGCGCTTGCCAGTGCACGTTCTGGGCGCGGCGCAGCGAGAAATTGAGCATCCCCGCACCAACCGTGCTGTTGGTCATCTTGTCGATCAGGATGAACCCGCCGAGCGTGCGATTGGCCGCATAGGGTTCGAACACCACCGGCTTGTCGGTCGTGATGGTCGCCACCCCGATCGCGTTCAGCTCAAGCGTTTTGGCCGCGACGTGATCCATTGTGTTGACGTTCACGGCGTACTTCGGCTGCTGCACCGTCACCGAGACCATCTGCGTGCCGAGCTTCATCCAGTAAGCCCGCCCGACGTGCAGCGGATCGTCATTCAGCCAGACGATGGTCGCTTCGAACTGGTCGGCGGCTTCCGGGGGATTGTCGGCGAGCGCAATCACATCGCCGCGCGAACAATCCACCTCGTCGGCGAAGCACAAGGTGACCGACTGGCCGGCCACCGCTTCGTCCAGATCGCCGTCCATGGTGACGATCCGGGTGACCGTGCTGGTCTTGCCCGATGGCAGCACCCGCACCTGGTCGCCCGGTTTCACCGACCCGGTCGAGATCAGGCCCGAAAAGCCACGAAAATCGAGGTTCGGCCGGTTGACCCACTGCACCGGCAGGCGGAACGGACGCTGCGCATCGCGCGCCGAATTCACTTCCACCGTTTCAAGATGCTCGACCAGCGTCGGACCCTGATACCACGGGGTATTGGCCGAAAGCGCGGTGATGTTGTCGCCCTTGAAGCCGGAGATCGGCAGCGCAGTGAAGCTTTCGATCCCGATGCTGCTGGCGAACGCGGTGTAATCGGCGACGATCTGGTCGAACACTTCCTGGCTATAGTCGACCAGGTCCATCTTGTTCACCGCCAGCACCAGGTTCCGGATGCCGATCAGGTGGCAGAGGTAGGAATGGCGGCGGGTCTGGACCAGCACGCCCTTGCGCGCATCGACCAGGATCACTGCAAGGTCGGCGGTGGAAGCGCCGGTGATCATGTTACGGGTATATTGTTCGTGGCCCGGGCAGTCGGCGACGATGAACTTGCGCTTCTCGGTGTTGAAGAAGCGGTAGGCGACATCGATGGTGATGCCCTGCTCGCGCTCGGCGGCCAAGCCATCAACCAGCAAGGCGAAATCGATTTCCTGCCCCTGCGTGCCGACCTTTTTGGAATCGGACTCGAGCGCGGCCAGCTGGTCCTCGAAGATCATCTTCGAATCATACAGCAGGCGACCGATCAGGGTCGACTTGCCGTCATCCACCGACCCGCAGGTGATGAAACGCAGCATCGTCTTGTGCTGATGCTGGTCGAGATAGGCGTCGATGTCCTCGGCGATCAGCGCCTCGGTGACGTATACGGGGTCGGTCATCTCAGAAGTACCCCTGCTGCTTCTTGACTTCCATGCCGGCCCCGCCCGCATCCTTGTCGATCGCGCGGCCCTGGCGTTCGCTGGTGGTGGTGAGCAGGGTTTCCTGGATCACATCGGGCAGCGTCTTCGCCGCGCTCTCCACCGCGCCGGTCAGCGGATAGCAGCCGAGCGTGCGAAAGCGGATCGAGCGCATCACCGGGGTCTCACCGGGTTTGAGTGGAAAGCGGTCGTCATCGACCATCAGCAGCATCCCGTCGCGTTCCACGGTCGGCCGTTCGGCCGCGAAATAGAGCGGGACGATCGGGATGTCGTTAAGGTGGATATATTGCCACACGTCGAGCTCGGTCCAGTTCGAGATCGGGAAGACGCGGATGGATTCGCCCTTGTGCTTGCGAGCGTTGTAGAGGTTCCACAGCTCGGGCCGCTGGTTCTTGGGGTCCCAGCCATGGCTGGCAGTGCGGAACGAGAAGATCCGCTCCTTGGCCCGGCTTTTCTCCTCGTCGCGCCGCGCGCCGCCGAAGGCCGCGTCGAAGCCCCACTTGTCGAGCGCCTGCTTGAGCCCTTCGGTCTTCCACATGTCGGTGTGCAGGGCGCCATGGTCGAACGGGTTGATCCCTTTCTCCATCGCTTCCTGATTGTGATAGACCAGCAGCTCCATCCCGCTTTCTTTCGCCATCCGGTCGCGCAGGCGGTACATGTCCTGGAACTTCCAGGTCGTGTCGACGTGCAGCAGCGGGAAAGGCGGCGGAGAGGGATAGAAGGCCTTGCGCGCGAGGTGCAGCATCACCGCGCTGTCCTTGCCCACCGAATAGAGCATCACCGGATGCTCCGCCTCGGCCACCACCTCGCGGATGATGTGGATCGCCTCGGCCTCCAGCCGCTGGAGGTGGGTCAGGTTAGCCCTGGGTGCGCCTTGCGCCATTCTCTGCTCCGTTCGCCTGCCGCCATTGCACATAGGCGGGGCAGGTTACGATTAGTTTGTCATGCGCGTGCAATGCAGCATTTCAATTCTATCGGGCAGGCAAAGAGAACTGTTCGCGCCGGCGTCAAGGCAAATTCCCCCGAAAGGGGGTGCAACTGTCCGGAATTGCCCGCGAACCTGCCGCTGGGCGATATCAGGCAACGACCTTCAGGTGTCCCCGATCGTGCCGTGAAATCCACTCTTCCAGCACCGGAGCGATCTTGGTGCGCCACTTGCTGCCGTTGAAGATGCCGTAGTGGCCGACATTTTCCGCAAGCATGTAGCGCTTCTTCGCTTCGGGCAGGCCGGTCGCCAGGTGCAGCGCGGCGCGGGTCTGGCCGATCCCTGAAATGTCGTCCTTCTCGCCCTCGATCGCGAGCAGCGCGGTATCGGTGATGGCCGCCAGGTCGATCCGCCGCCCGCGATGAACGAATTCGTTCTTCGGCAGCGAATGCCGCTGAAACACGTGTTCGATGGTCTGGAGATAATATTCCGCCGGAAGATCGCTGACCGAGCGATACTCCTCGTAGAAGGCCTTGGACGAATCGGCGCTTTCGCCGTCGCCGACCACCAGGTGCTTGAACATCCGGTAGTGGCCTTCCAGGTGGCTGCTGAGGTTCATCGCCATGAACCCGGCAAGCTGGAGGAAGCCGGGATAGACCCGCCGTCCTGCGCCCGGATAGATCAGCGGGACGGTAGCGATCACGCTGGTCTCGAACCATGACAGCGGGCGCTGCATGGCGACATCATTGACGCTGGTCGGCGCTTCGCGCGTATCGACCGGGCCGCCCATCATGGTGAGCGTGACCGGCCGGCACGGGTGGCGTTCGGCCCCCATCATTGCGGCAGCGGCGAAGGCGGGCACCGAAGGCTGGCACACCGCCAGCACATGCGCGCCCGGGCCGATGAACTCAAGGTAGCCGATCACGTAGTCGATGTAGTCGTCGAGATCGAAATGCCCTGCCTCGAGCGGGACCATCTTCGCATCGGCCCAATCGGTGATGTAAACTTCGCAGCGCGCGATCATCCGCGCCACGGTCCCGCGCAGCAGGGTAGCGAAGTGGCCGCTCATCGGCGCGATGATCAACAGCTTCGGAGCGTCCGCGGGCAGGCCCTGATGCGTGAAGCGCAGCAGGTTGCCGAATGGACGATGCTGGACGATCGCCTCGGTTACCGGGTGGCTCACGCCGTCGACGGTAACTTGTTCGATCCCGAATTCAGGCTTTCCCCGTGCCGCGGTGGCGTGAGCAAAAACTTCGAGGGCGGAAGCCATGACCGGAGCGAAACCCATCATGACCATCGGATTGCCGGGAAAGGTCAGCATCTCCGCGCCCATCGAGGCCATGGCCCCGGCGGTGTTGAGCCAACTGCGCTGCACTTCATGAAGGTTGTAGAGCACGCCAGATTTCCTGCTGCGATGCGCAATGCATCCCTTGTTACGCTCAAGACTAGGCCAATTCATGAATGTTGCAATGCGGCAAATAGGGATTGTCTCAGCTTGGCGCTTTTCCCGGTCCAACCTCTGCGCTAGGGCCGGTTTCATGGAAGCCGAGAGCGCCGCGCCCGCAGCCGATCCCGCCGAGCAGGCACCGTCCAGCCGCAGCCTTGGCCCGCTGAAGATGATCTGGCGCGCGGCAGCGGCCTACCCGGGCCGGGTCGCCGCCGCGCTCGGTGCGCTGACCGTCACCGCTTCGGCGACGCTGGCGATTCCCTCGGCGTTCCGCCTGATCATCGACCGCGGTTTTGCGCAAGGCGGCGTAGAGGCGGACATCAATCGTTGGTTCCAGTACCTGATGCTGCTGGTTTTCGTGCTCGCGCTCGGCACCGCCATTCGGTTCTATTCGGTTTCGTGGCTGGGCGAACGCGTGGTCGCCGATATCCGCCTGGCCGTGCAGAAGAACCTCCTGCGCCTCTCTCCAGCCTTCTTCGAGGAAAACAGCCCGCGCGAGATCTCATCGCGGATGACATCGGATACGGCGCTGATCGAGCAAGTGGTCGGCACGACGGTCTCGGTCGCGCTGCGCAATGCCATCACGGCCATCGGCGGTACCGGCTATCTTTTCTACCTCCAGCCTCAGCTTACGCTGTGGCTGGTCGGCGGCATCGTGGGCGTGGTCCTGCCGATCGTCTGGTTCGGCCGGCGCTTGCGCAAGGCCTCGCGCACCAGCCAGGATCGGGTGGCGGAGATCGGCGCGCTGGTTTCCGAGGTGCTCGGCGCAGCCCGGATCGTCCAGGCCTTCAATCAGGAAGGCCGCGAAATTGATCGTTTTGCCGGGGCTGTAGAGCGGAGTTTCGCCACTGCACGGCGGCGGATCGTGATCCGCTCCGTGATGACTTCGGTCATCATTTTCCTGATCTTCGGGGCGCTGACCCTGCTGATGTGGCGGGGCGCCCTCGGGGTCGCGGCAGGGACGATCAGTGGCGGCACCATTGCCGCATTCGTGCTCGCCGGCGCGCTGGTCGCGGGCGCTTTCGGTTCGCTCTCCGAGGTCTATGGCGATCTGGTCCGCGCCGCCGGAGCCGCCAGCCGGCTCAACGAACTGCTGCACGAAAAGCCGGCCAT
This sequence comes from Sphingomonadaceae bacterium, assembly GCA_947472735.1. GTDB lineage: Bacteria > Pseudomonadota > Alphaproteobacteria > Sphingomonadales > Sphingomonadaceae > Novosphingobium. Next base: position 185,136 of record CANJBY010000001.1, read on the forward strand.
CGCGACACCCGCCCGGCCGCTGATCCTGCCTACTCCACCGCGAGGCCAGCTGACCTTTGATCATGTGACGTTTCGCTATCCGACCCGTCCTGAGCCAGCCGCGCTGCTGGATTTTTCGCTGACGATCGAGCCGGGCGAGACCGTGGCGATTGTCGGGCCGTCCGGCGCGGGCAAGTCCACCCTGTTCCAGCTGGCGGAGCGGTTTTACGATCCGCAGGCCGGGACGGTGAAGCTCGACGGCGTGCCGATCGTTTCGGTCGACCCGGCGGAAGTCCGCCGCCGCATGGCGCTGGTTCCGCAAGAGGGCGTGCTGTTCGCGGCGAGCGCGCGCGACAACCTGCGCTATGGCAACTGGGAGGCCAGCGACGAAGCGATCTGGGAGGCCGCGCGATCGGCCAATGCCGAATCGTTCCTGCGCGAATTGCCGGACGGACTCGACACTTTCCTTGGGGAGGACGGCGCACGACTTTCGGGCGGCCAGCGTCAGCGCATCGCCATCGCCCGCGCGCTGCTTCGCGATGCCCCGATCCTGCTGCTTGACGAGGCGACGAGCGCGCTCGATGCCGAAAGCGAGCGACTGGTTCAGGACGCCCTGGAGCGGTTGATGGCAACGCGCACCACGCTCGTCATCGCCCACCGCCTCGCTACGGTGCGCTCTGCCGACCGGATCGTGGTGATGGAGGCCGGCCGCGTGGTCGAGCAGGGCAAGCACGACCAGCTGAGCCGCGCCGGAGGGCTCTATGCCCGGCTCGCCAGCCTGCAATTCGATGAGACCCGGCTTGAGCCCGCGCAGCAAGGATAAGTGATGGACCAGACCCTAACCGCGATCCTGCTGGGCGTCGTCGAAGGCCTGACCGAATTCATTCCGGTTTCGTCCACCGGTCACCTGATCCTTGCCACCGAAATCTTCGGCTACGACGCCGACACCTGGAAGGTGTTCAACGTCGTCATCCAGCTGGGCGCAATCCTCGCCGTGGTCGTGCAGTACTGGCGGACCTTCTGGGCGGTCGGCACGGGACTGCTGCGACTCGAGGCTACGAGCATCGCCTTTCTGCGCAACATCCTGGTCGCATTCCTGCCTTCGGTGGTCATCGGACTGGCGCTCAAGAAGCAAATCGATGTGCTGCTGGGCAGCTCGATGGTGGTGGCCTGGGCACTGATCGCAGGCGGAATCGCGATCCTCGCCATCGAGCGGATGGCCAAGCCCGGCCCGGCCACCAGCGTCGCGGAGTTGCCGATGCGGCAAGCTTTCGGGGTCGGCCTGATGCAATGCCTCGCGATGGTCCCGGGTGTCAGCCGCTCCGGGGCGACCATCATGGGGGCGCTGGCGATGGGGATCGAGCGGCGCACCGCTGCCGAGTTCAGCTTCTTCCTGGCCGTGCCGACCATGCTGGGCGCAAGCGCGCTCGAAATTCTCGACAATCGCGAGGCGCTGATGGCCGGGACGGGCGCGGTTGGCTGGAGCGAAATCGCGATCGGCTTCGTGGTCAGCTTCGTGGTCGCGCTGGCCGTGATCAAGGCTTTCGTCGCCTACGTCGCCCGCTCGGGCTTCGCGCCTTTCGCCTGGTACCGGATCGCCGCTGGCGCGCTGACCGTGTTCCTGCTGTCGCGGGGCTAGCCGCCGCGCAGCATGTCGAGCGGGTTGAGCGGCTCGCCATTGCGGCGCAGCTCCAGACCGAGCACCGGTCGGCCCGGACCAGCGACTCCGACCGGCGATCCGGCCAGCAGCTGCTGGCCGACACGGACATCGAGTTGGGCCATCCCGGTTACCAGGCTGGTCCAACCCCCGGCATGTTCAATGATAACGATCTGTCCGTACCCGCGATACGGGCCCGCGAAAGCAACGCGGCCTGACGCCGGAGCGACCACTTGCGCGCCGCCGCGCGCCTGCAGGGAAATGCCGCGGGAACGCACCGAGCCGGGGCTGGCATCGCCGAACCCGGTAACCAATCGTCCATCAACCGGCAGGGCATAGCGGCCCGGCGCTCCGCTTTGCATTGGCGCAGCGGGCACTTCCGCAGCCACCGTCCCTCCAGCCGCGGGTTGCGGGATCGGCCCCGGCAAGGCGGCCAGTTGCTGGCGCAGTTCGGCTGCCTCTCCGATACGGGCGACCAATCCCATCAAGTCGCGGGCCTGTTCCGACAGCGCTAGCGCGCGTTCCGTTTCACGGTCGGCGAGACCTCCGGTGTCTCGGGCCTCGAGCCGCTGGCGCGTTTCCACCGCCGCCAGGGCCTGTCTCCGCTCGTCAAGCTGACGGCGCGACGTCTGCAGGCTTGCCGCAGCGCGCTGGGCTTCCGTCTCAAGCGTCCGGGACCGCGTGATCGCGCCGCGCAGCGCCGCCGTCCGCGCCTCGACCTGCGGCAACATGGTGGCGACCAGCGCGCGCATGTGCATGGCATCACGAACCGAACCGGGACGCAGCAGTGCCAGTGCCATGGGGCGGCGCGAAAGGCGTTGCAGCGCGGCGGTCAGCTGGACCAGCGGGCGCTGGCGACGCGCCAATTCGGTGCGCAGTTGTTTACGCTGATCGGCGATCAACCGTCCCTGCGCCTCGTGACCGGCGATCTCGGCCTGAACTTGCTGGATTCGCGCAGCCAGCGCAGCAGATTCCTGGGCGGTACGGTCGGCCGCTTCGACTGCTCCGGAGGCCTGGGTTTCGAGTCGCCGGGCCCGCTCGCCCGCTCGCGCTGCCTGGGCTCGTGCTTCAACCAATGCCCGCCGGGCGTCACCGGCTTCGTCGATGGAGGCCGGGGCCTGCTGCGCCGACAGCCCGATCGGCACCGCAAATGCCGCAACCAGAAGGACAATTGCCGTAACCCGCAAGCTCATGCTGGCGGTCTTACCGCGCTAGCCGGCGCGATGATAGGGGTGCCCGGCGAGGATGCTCGTGGCACGCCACAGCTGCTCTGCGAGCATCGCGCGAGCGAGCATGTGCGGCCAGGTCATGGGGCCGAAGGCAATCAGCAGGTCGGCCGATTCGCGCGCCGATTCGCCGTGGCCGTCTGCCGCACCGATCAGGAAGCGCACTTCGCGCACCCCTTCGTCGCGCCACTTGCCGAGAAGCGCGGCGAATTGCTCGGAAGAAAGGTGCTGGCCATGCTCGTCCAACAGCACTTCGCGATGCTGAGCGGGCGGGGCTGGAATGGTGCCGCCGACGTCAGGCAGTTCGGTAATCTTCAGGGGCCAGGTGATGCGCTTCAGATAGCGGTCGACCAGCTCGCTCTCGGGGCTGCGGCCGATCTTTCCCCGCGCAATGACATGCAGGCGCATCGAATCCGGTCAGGCTTCGCCCGAGTCTCCGAAGGCCCACATCCGCTCGAGGTTGTAGAAGCTGCGCACTTCGGGTCGGAACAGATGGACCACCACATCACCGGCGTCGACCAGCACCCAGTCGGCGGCCGGCAGGCCCTCGATCCGGGAATGGCCGAAGCCGCCGTGCTTGATCCGCTCGGCAAGTTTCTGCGCCATCGCAGTGACTTGGCGGGTCGAGCGGCCCGATGCGATCACCATGTGATCCGCAATCGCGGTCTTGCCCTCCAGCGGGATCGAGACGATCTCCTGCGCCTGGTCGTCGTCAAGCGACTGAAGCACCAGTGCGTGGAGCGTCCCTGGCTCGGCATGAGGAAGCGGGGTGGGGGCGCCGGCAGCAGCCGGCGTGGCAGGAGTTGGGGCGGAAGCAGGCGTCATGTAGGAAAAAACCACTCCTGAATAAGGGCGGCGCGAAATGGCGGGGCCATCATGCGGTGTCGGATGCGATAGGATGGTGCGTCAACTGGTCCCTGAGGATCCGGCCGGAAAAGCGGCTCGCCCAGTCTGGATCGACGCGGCGAACGGCGGTCGCGGAACGACGATCAGGATCGAAACGCAAATGTATCAGCGCAGGCGCGCTCCATCCTGCCCGGGTGCGTAATCGGGCTGCGGACCGCCGGTAACGGCCGAGCCAGGCCGCCGCGGGGCTCGCGAAGGCAGCGTCATCATAGCCCGGACGCGCGATTACCGCAATCGGCATGCATCGGGCGATTGCGCGCCAGTCGCGCCAACGGTGCAACTGGGCGAGATTATCGCTGCCCATCAGCCACACGAAGTGCCGTTTGGGATAACGCTGCTTGAGCGCGCGCAGGGTGTCGAGCGTGTACCGCGTGCCCAGTTCGCGCTCAAGCGCGGTGACCCGGATCGGCGCGCGATGGGCCTGCGCGGCAGCCGAAGCGAAGCGCTGTCCCAGAGCAGCCATCCCGGCCACGGGCTTGAGCGGGTTGCCGGGCGAGACCAACCACCACACTTCATCCAGCCCCAGCGCCTCGCGCGCGAACAGCGAGATGCGCCGATGCCCACCGTGCGCAGGGTTGAAACTTCCCCCGAGGAGGCCGGTCAGCTGTTTCAGGGCCTGGTCTGTCCGCTGCCGCGCACCTGCCACTTGTAAGTGGTGAGCCCTTCCAGCGCGACTGGCCCGCGCGCATGCAGCCGGCCGGTGGCGATGCCGATCTCCGCGCCGAGCCCGAATTCGCCGCCGTCGGCAAACTGGGTCGAGGCGTTGACCATGACGATCGCGCTGTCGACTTCATTGAGGAAGCGCTCAGCCGCCGCGTCGTCGCCGGTGACGATGGCGTCGGTGTGGTGCGAGGAGTGGCGGGCAATGTGTGCCAGAGCCGCATCAAGCCCGTCTACCACCGCGACCGAGAGAATCGCGTCCAGATATTCGGTGTCCCAGTCGTTCGCGCTGGCCGGCAGGATCCTGGGATCGAGCGCGCGGGCGCGGGCGTCGCCGCGCAGTTCGCAGCCGCTATCGAGCAACGCGGAGACCACGTCGTGCGAAGCAGGGAACTGCGCGTCGAGCAGCAGCGTTTCGGTGGCGCCGCAGATGCCGGTGCGCCGCATCTTGGCATTCAGCGCCAACGCCGTGGCCATCGCCGGATCGGCGGCGGAATGAATGTAGGTATGGCAAATGCCATCGAGATGGGCCAGCACCGGCACGCGGGCATCGGCCTGGACCCGCGCCACCAGACTCTTGCCGCCGCGCGGCACGATCATGTCGATCAGCCCGGCCGCAGTCAGCATCGCGCCGACCACGGCGCGGTCCTGCGTCGGCACCAGTTGCACCGCGCCTTCCGGCACGCCGGCAGAGGCCAGCCCGCGCGCCATCGCCGCCTCGATCGCCCGGTTGGAATGAACCGCCTCGCTGCCGCCACGTAGCAACGCCGCATTTCCCGCGCGCACGCACAAGGCGGCGGCATCGGCGGTGACGTTGGGGCGGCTTTCGTAGATAATCCCGATCAGACCGATGGGGACGCGCACCCGACTGAGCCGCAGCCCGTTGGGCCGCTCACTGCTGTCGATCACCTGCCCGACCGGATCCTTCAGCCGCGCAACTTGTTCGACCGCATCGGCAATCCCGGCGAGACGCGCGGGATCGAGCTTGAGCCGATCGAGCATCGCATTGGTCAAACCATTGGCCTCCCCCGCAGCGAGATCGCGCGCATTGGCAGCGAGAATTGCCTTCTCATCCGCACGCAAGGCGGCTGCGGCTGCGACAAGCGCCGCGGTTTTGTCGGCATCGCTCATCCCGGCTAGCACGCGCTGCGCATCGCGGCCCTTGCGAGCAAGCGATTCTACAAGGGCTTCGGGTGTCTCGAGCGGGGCAGTCTGGGCGTTCATGGTGTGCGCCCTACCATTGAATCGCGCGCAAGTCAGCGGCCTAGAAATTCCAACTCGCGAATCGCCCAACTTGGCGCGAAAATTAACAATTGGTCGATTGTCGCATTTGTTCCATCGACTCATCGTGCGACTCAACCGATTCAACTCAAAAGCAAAGTCGGGATTCGCCTGCCCATAGCCGACCTGCTAGCCGCGCCCCTAACGCAATAAATGCCGACGGGGTCGATTCCATTGAAAAACCTGACCGTTGCCAGCTTGCAGCAGCGTATGCGGAGCTGGTTTCCAGAGCGTGAATTTTTCATGCGCTCCGGCGGACAGGTGCGTTTTATCCGGATCTCGCCCCGGCTGCAGATGATCGCGGCCGCGGCCGTGGCCGGCCTGCTCCTGGTGTGGCTGGTAACCATGGCGGGCATGGCCATCGCCCAGTACTCCGCCGCGCGCGACCGGCTCTCGCTGCTCGATCGCGAAGCGAAAGTCACCACGGCAGAAAGCCGCGCATCGGCCTATCGTGACGATCTCGGCAAAGTCGCAGGCGATCTCGGCAAGCGGCAGGATTTCATCGAGGAAGTGACACGCGCGCACCTCGGGGACCTTCCCGCCGATGCCAAGGCTGGCGAGACTGTGTCCGATTCGTCGACCGAGGCTGAACGGACGATCGACAAAGTCAGCGCCGCACTGCCCGAAGCAGCCGGCCTGGCCCGGATGGAAGCACGCCAGCTGGCTTTCGCCGAACGTCTGACCCGTTATGCCGATCGCCGCGCCGCGGCGGCTGCCCAGCATCTCCGCAAAGTCGGGCTCAATCCCGGCAGCTTGCTAGCTTCGCTGAACGATCGCAGCGCTCAGGGTGGTCCGCTGCTGCGTCTTTCGACGTCGTCCGACGGCTCGGTTGATCCCCGCTTCGAGCGACTCGGCCTCAGCCTTGCCCGGATGGAAGCGCTGGTGCGCGGTGTGCAAAGCCTGCCGCAGGTCCTTCCGGCCAGCTTTGACTACATTTCCTCCGGCTTCGGCTATCGCGCCGATCCCTTCACCCGGGCAGGATCGTTCCACCCGGGGCTTGATTTCAAAGGTCCGCTGGGCGCGCCGATCTACGCCGCCGCGCCCGGGCGCGTCAGCTTCGTCGGCCAACGCAGCGGTTATGGCAACTGCGTGGAGATCGATCACGGCAACGGTCTGGTCACACGCTATGCCCACATGTCCGGCTTCCGCACGCGGGTGGGCATTACGGTCAAGCCGGGCGACCAGATCGGCCTGATCGGCTCGACCGGCCGTTCGACCGGTCCGCACCTGCATTTCGAAGTGCGGCTGCACGACCAGCCCATCAATCCGCGTCCATTCCTGGAGGCAGCAACTCATGTTCTCAAAGAAACCAGCGGACCATCCGCGTCAGACACAGGGCAGGCCCATGACTAGCTCGACCTTTTCCGTGTTCGGAGCCGATACGGCGATCAAGGGCGACGTCTCGGCCAGCGCCGATCTTCATGTCGATGGCCGGATCGAGGGTGATGTTACGTGCGCCTCGCTTGTTCAGGGTGAATCGAGCGAAGTCGTCGGCGCGATCCGTGCGGAGAGTGCGCGTCTGGCCGGTACGGTGCGCGGCTCCATCACTGCGCGCGAACTGGTGATCCTGCGCACCGCGCGGATCCATGGCGACGTCCATTACGATGCGCTGACGATTGAACAAGGCGCCTCGGTCGATGGCCGCTTTGCCCCGCGCCGGGTCAGTGACGAGGCCGCACCGGAAGATGCAGAACCCCGGCTGACCCTGGCCAACTAGGCCTCTGCTTTCAGCGACTTGCGATCGAGTTTGCCGATCATCGTTTTCGGCAGGCTGTCGCGCACGACGACCGCATCCACGCGTTCATGCTTGCCGACACGGTCGTTGAGCCAGTTGCGCAATTCGTCTGCTTCGGCGGGTTGCTGCAAGGTGACATAAGCGCGAGGGGATTCGCCGCGGTAGGCATCAGGCACGCCGATTACGGCGGCTTCCTTCACCGCGGGATGCTGCGCGAGAACCGCCTCGACCTGGCTTGGGAAAACCTTGAAGCCACCGACGGCGATCATGTCCTTGCTGCGATCGACAATGGAAATGAAGCCGTCGGCATCGAACTGGGCAATGTCACCGGTGCGCAGCCATAGCCCGTCGTCGCGCCGGGCAAAGGTGCTTTCCGCAGCATCAGGCCGGTTCCAGTAGCCGCGCATCACCTGGGGGGCCTGGACGACCAGTTCGCCGGGCTCGCCCGGCGCGACGTCCAGCGCCGGGTCATCCTTGTCGATCAGGCGGATGCGCGTCGCCGGGAGGGGTTGGCCGATGGTCCCGTCCCGGTCGCCTTCGCCCAGCGGATTGGTCGCGATCACCCCGGCCGCCTCGGTGAGTCCGTACCCTTCAACCACCCGCGCGCCGCTCACCGCCTCGAACCGCTCCTTGAGCGGCAGGGCCAGGGCCGCGCCGCCGGAAATGATCACGCGCAGGCTGGAGAAGTCAGTACCTTCCATGCGCGGATGATCCAGCATGGCCTGCAGCATCGTCGGCACCACGAACATCGCCGTCGGCCGCACCCGGTGGATCGTGGCGAGGACCTGCCCGGCCTCGAAGCGGGGCAGCAGGGCGATGGTCCCGCCGTTGAGCACGGTGCGGTTGAGGATGCAGCTGTTGGCGAAGACGTGGAACAGCGGCAGCACGGCAAGGGCAACGTCGCGTTCCCCTTTGAAGGGATCAATATCGCGCAGCTGGCGGGCGTTGGCCGTCAGGTTCTGGTGAGTCAGCATTGCTCCCTTGGGCGTGCCGGTGGTTCCGCCGGTATATTGCAGCAGGGCAAGTTCGGTGGCCGGATCGAAGGTGCGCTCCGCCGGAACTCGACCGCGCGGCAGAGCGTCCCAGGCTGTGATGTCGGGCCGGGCAGGGATAGGCGTCAGCTGCTTGCGACCCAGCAGCCGCAGCGCAAGCGCCTTGAAGAACGGCAATTGATTGGCGAGCCGGGCCACGACCAGCCGCTCAAGATTCGAGCCGGCCAGCACTTCCAGCGCCTTGGGCAGCAGCGCAGCCGAATCGAGCGTGACGATCAGCCGCGTCCCCGAATCCGCCACCTGCGCCTCGAGTTCGCGGGCGGTGTAGAGCGGCGAGAAGTTCACCACCACCGCGCCGGCCATCATCGCTCCGAAGTAGGCCGGGATATAAGCCGGCACGTTGGGCAGGAACAGCCCGACCCGGTCTCCGGCAACGATTCCCAGCGCGCTCAGACTGGCAGCAAACTGCCGCGCCTCTTCCAGCATCGCGCGGTAGCTGGTGGTCCGACCAAGGAACTCGGTCAAGGCGCGATCGGACCATTGCTCTGCGCTTGCGGCAAACAGCTCGACCAGTGAGAGCGGGGGATAGTCCCGCTCCCACGCAACGGGATGCTGATAGCGCTCGCGCCACGGTTCGGGCACTTTACTTACACTCATGTAAGTTAGTCTGCCGCCTCACCCCCGCCGTGGCAAGGATTTTCCCGGCGGTTCTCGCTGCAGCGTTACGATTACTCTTCCCCAGCAGCCTCGGCGGCGCGCTTGGCTTCGAGCCAGGCCTGCGCTTCTGCTTCCTGGGCGGCTTCGGAGGCGGCCTTGGTCTGGGCCTCACGCTCGGCGCGCAGTTCCTCGATCAGCGCCTCGCGGTCGGTCCCCAGCCGGTCGTCGTCACCGCCATCGTCGGTCAGGCCGGCCTTCTTGGCGGCGCGGGCGACGATGGCATCAAGCTCGCGCTGCGAGCACAGGCCTAGCGTTACCGGGTCCTTCGCCTGAATGTTGCTGATGTTCCAGTGGCTGCGATCGCGAATCGCGGCGATGGTGTTGCGGGTGGTGCCGATCAGCTTGCCAATCTGAGCATCCGAAATTTCCGGATGGTGGCGCAGGATCCAGGCGATGCCGTCCGGCTTGTCCTGGCGCTTGGAAACGGGGGTATAGCGCGGGCCCTTGGTGCGGCTGACAGTGACCGGCGCCTTGTGCATCTTGAGCGAATATGTCGGATCGGACTGACCCTTCTCGATCTCGCCCATTGTCAACTCGCCAGAGCGGACCGGATCGCGTCCGGTATACTTGCTCGAGGCCAGATCGTCGGCCATCGCCTGCACTTCGAGGATGTGGAGGCCGCAGAACTCCGAGATCTGCTCGAAAGTCAGCGCGGTGTTGTCAACCAGCCACGAAGCGGTGGCGTGCGGCATCAACGGGGTGGGCTGGGTCACGGGAAATCTCCGGTAGAAATAGATAGGGCCGCCCCTTGCGGAGCGGCCGTTCGCTTGGGCATTTAGGCGATGTGGGGCGTTACGGCAAGGTTCAAAACAGCAAGGCTTCAAACGTCGAGAATGATCTTGCCGATATGCGTCCCTGCTTCCATCCGCGCATGGGCAGCCCCGGCATCGGCCAGGGGGAAGCTCTGGTCCATCACGGGGCGCAGCTTGCCCTCCTCGACGAAGGGCCAGGCATTGCGTGCTATCTCCTGCGCGAGCAGCGCCTTGAACTCACGCGAGCGCGGCCGCAGGGTCGATCCACTGAGCGTCAGGCGGCGGCGCATGATCTCGCCCATGTTGATTTCGGCGCGAACCCCGCCCTGCACCGCAATGGTGACATGGCGGCCATCGTCCTTGAGGCATTTGAGGTTGCGCGCCACATAGTCGCCGGCGACCATGTCGAGCACCAGCTCGACCCCGGCTCCGCCCGTGATGCGCTTGGTCTCCTCGACAAAGTCGCTCGCCTTGTAGTCGATCGCATGGGCCGCACCGATCCGCAGCGCCTCGGCGCACTTGTCCGCGCCGCCGCAAGTGACGATCGTGGTGATTCCGAACAGGTTGCCAAGCATGATCGCCATGGTGCCGATCCCGCTGGTGCCGCCGTGGACCAGCATGGTCTCCCCCTCTTTGGCCCAACCACGCTCGAATACGTTGTGCCACACGGTGAACAGCGTCTCCGGCAGCGCCGCAGCCTCGGCCATCGACAGCGAGGCCGGAACCGGAAGGCAATGACCGGAATAAGCGACGCAGTATTCGGCATAGCCCCCGCCCCCGACCAGCGCGCAGACCTTCTGCCCGAGCAATGCCTGGTCGACCCCTGCCCCCAGCGCGACCACTTCGCCCGAAATCTCGAGTCCGCAGATCGGCGAGGCGCCCGGCGGCGGTGGATAGAACCCGGTGCGCTGGATCACGTCCGGCCGGTTGACCCCGGCATGAGCGACCTTGACCAGCACTTGCCCTTCGCCGGGAACCGGCAGCGGCAGCTCCTCAAGGCGAAAAACTTCCGGACCGCCAGGTGCGTCAAAACCGGCGGCTAACATCGTTTTAGGAAGATTTGCAGGCATTTAAGCCCCCTGTTGCCAGCAAGACACGGCGCGCAGCCCTAACGCGGGGGGCGGTTGACAGCAAGGGCGAAGCGGAAGAACCTGCACCGACATGGACGACGATGATAGACCGAGGCCTCGCGGCGATGCCGCCAGCCTGCTGTCCCGCGAAAGCCTTGACAGCTATTCGCGCGACGAGCTTGATGCGCGTGTTGCCCTGCTCGAGGCAGAGATCGAACGGGTGAAGGCGCACAAGGCGAAAGTCAGCGCCCACATGTCAGCGGCGGATGCCTTGTTCGCCCGAAAAGCACCATGAGCGAGACAGGCCCTCGCAATCGCAAGGCATCGTCCCATATAGACGATGTTAACCCCCTTGCTTCATCCCATCCGCAAAGGCGGAATGCAGTTTTACCATCGAAAGTGCGTTAGATGCCCAGTTTCGCCCAGAATCTCGAGAAGACCCTCCACGGCGCGCTGGCGCAGGCGGCGGAGCGCAGCCACGAATACGCTACGCTTGAGCATCTGCTGCTGGCCCTGATCGACGACGCCGACGCTGCCGCGGTGATGCAGGCGTGCGGCGTGGACCTGGGCGATCTTGGCGACGTGGTTCGCCAGTACCTCGACCAGGAATACCAGTCGCTCAAGACCGCAGAAAAAGGCGATCCTGCTCCCACCGCCGGTTTCCAGCGCGTGATCCAGCGGGCGATCCTGCACGTCCAGTCATCGGGCAAGGACACCGTGACGGGCGCCAACGTGCTGGTCGCGCTGTTTTCCGAACGCGATTCCTATGCAGTCTATTTCCTCCAGCAGCAGGACATGAGCCGGCTCGACGCGGTCAGCTACATCAGCCACGGCATCGGCAAGGGCGGCCGCCGGATCGAGGACAAGTCGCCCAAGGGCGCCGAGGCCGAAACTCCGCAGCAGGAAGAAAAGGCTGAAAAATCAAACAGTAAGAAGGATTCCGCGCTCGACCAGTTTTGCGTCAATCTCAACGAGAAGGCGCTGGCCGGCAAAGTCGATCCGCTGATCGGCCGCGGTCCCGAAGTTGACCGGACGATTCAGATCCTCTGCCGCCGCTCGAAGAACAATCCGCTTTACGTGGGTGATCCCGGCGTGGGCAAAACCGCCATCGCCGAGGGCCTGGCGCGCAAGATCGTCGAAGGTGACGTACCCGAAGTACTGACCGATGCGGTGATCTACTCGCTCGACATGGGTAGCCTGCTGGCCGGGACACGCTATCGCGGCGACTTCGAGGAACGGCTCAAGCAAGTCGTTTCCGAGCTCGAGAAGATGCCCGATGCAGTCCTGTTTATCGACGAAATTCATACCGTTATCGGCGCCGGCGCGACCAGTGGCGGGGCGATGGACGCATCCAACCTGCTGAAGCCCGCGCTGTCGGGCGGGACGATCCGTTGCATCGGCTCGACCACCTACAAGGAATTCCGCAACCACTTCGAGAAGGACCGCGCCCTGCTGCGCCGGTTCCAGAAGATTGACGTCAACGAACCCACGGTTGAGGACACGATCAAGATCCTCAAGGGGCTGCGCACCGCTTTCGAGGAGCACCACAAGGTGCGTTACACTCCGGAAGCGATCAAGACCGCGGTCGAGCTTTCGGCACGCTACATCAATGATCGCAAGCTGCCGGACAAGGCGATCGACGTGATCGACGAGGTCGGGGCAATGCAGATGCTGGTTCCCCCCTCCAAGCGCAAGAAGACCATCACCGCGCGCGAGATCGAGGCAGTGATCGCCACCATGGCGCGAATCCCGCCCAAGTCGGTATCCTCGGACGACCGTCAGGTGCTTGAACATCTCGAGCGCGACCTCAAGCGAGTGGTGTTCGGCCAGGACAAGGCGATCGCGCTGCTTTCCAGCGCGATGAAGCTCAGCCGCGCCGGGCTGCGCGATCCCGACAAGCCGATTGGCTCGTTCCTGTTCTCCGGCCCGACCGGGGTCGGCAAGACCGAGGTCGCCAAGCAGCTCGCCAGCATCATGGGCATCCCGATCCAGCGGTTCGACATGTCCGAATATATGGAGCGCCATTCGGTCAGCCGCTTGATCGGCGCGCCTCCGGGCTATGTCGGCTTCGACCAGGGCGGTTTGCTGACGGACGCAGTGGATCAACAGCCGCATTGCGTGCTGCTGCTCGACGAGATCGAGAAGGCCCACCCCGACCTGTTCAATATCCTGCTGCAGGTGATGGATAACGGCCGGCTCACCGATCACCATGGCAAGACGGTCGACTTCCGCAATGTCGTGTTGATCATGACCACCAATGCCGGCGCCTCCGACATGGCCAAGCAGGGCATCGGTTTCGGCGACGTGTCGAAGGAAGACGCAGGCGACGAGGCGGTGAAGCGCATGTTCACGCCGGAATTCCGCAACCGCCTCGATGCGATCGTGCCGTTTGCCTATCTTGGCACGGAAGTGGTCAGCCGCGTGGTCGACAAGTTCATTCTCCAGCTCGAACTGCAGCTGGCCGAGCAGAACGTCCACATCCAGTTCGATACGGACGCGCGCGAATGGCTGGGCGAGCGCGGGTATGACAAGCTCTATGGTGCCCGGCCGATGGCGCGGCTGATCCAGGAGAAGGTCAAGCAACCGCTCGCCGAAGAATTGCTGTTCGGAAAGCTCGCCCATGGCGGTGAGGTGCACGTCAGCATCAAGGACGGGGCGCTCGGTTTCGAACTGACTCCGGCTCCGCCCAAGCTGGTGAAGGCAAAGGCAAAGAAGCCTGGGAAGAAGACCAAGGCCAAGCCCGAAGCCAGCGGCGATTGACGGCGGTCAAAGTAACTTGCACCTCAGGCCGCTAAACGCAGCCTGAGGCATTTCGCCTTGCGGAGACCCGAACCTTGGCCACCGACGCCATTGCTGCCAGTCCTTTCGAACGGATCGGCGGGCGCGAAACTATCGAAGCGGTCTCCAATCGCTTTTACGACCTGATGGACAGCGATCCGGCCTATGCCGAACTCCGCGCGATGCACGCGCCGGACCTGACGCGGATGCGCGTTGAGCTGGCGCGCTTTCTGGTCGGATGGTGCGGCGGCCCGCGCGACTGGTTTGAGGATAATCCGGGTAAATGCATGATGAGCCTGCATAAACCCTTCACGATCAGCCATGACGTCGCAGGGCAATGGGCCGAGGCAATGCAACGCGCGATCGCAGATGTCGGTCCGGTGGACGCGCAAATGGCCGGCGCGCTGAGCAGCGTACTGTCCGATCTGTCGCTGGGCATGGCACGGTGATCCCGCTCGGCTCCCCAGTGGCGCCGGAAAGCTGACACCGTGACGCCCAAGCTTCTCACCACCCTGCAGACCTACGACTTTCCGCAATTTCGCGGGGATGTGATGGCGGGTGTGACCGTGGCGATGGTGGCGATGCCGCTGAGCATCGCCATTGCCATCGCTTCGGGAGCGAGTCCCGCGGTCGGCCTTGTCACTGCGATCGTCGCCGGCTTCCTGATCTCGTTGCTGGGCGGAAGCCGGGTCCAGATCGGCGGCCCGACCGGAGCCTTCATCGTCGTGGTCTACGGCGTCATCGCCAGACACGGTTACGACGGGCTGGTGCTGGCGACGCTGATGGCCGGCGTGATCCTGGTACTGGCCGGCCTGCTGCGGGCAGGCAACCTCATCGCCTTCGTGCCCGAGCCAGTGATCAATGGCTTTACCATCGGCATCGCCATCATCATCGGCAGCAGTCAGCTCAAGGACCTGCTGGGACTTGCCACCGGCCCGGTTCCGGCCGAATTCATCGCCAAGCTTGAGGTGCTGTGGGCGGCACGTGGCAGCTTTAACCCGGTGGCGCTGGGATCCGGCCTGGCCGCGCTGGTGCTGATCGTGGGCTTGCGCCGCCTCGCGCCCCGTCTGCCCGGTCTGATCGTGGCGATGGCCCTGGTCTCCGGCGCGGTGGCGCTGTGGGCCTTGCCGGTCGACACCATCGCCTCACGCTATGGCGAGCTGCCGCGACATTTGCCGATGCCGACGCTGCCCACGATCACTCTCGCGCGGATCGCGGAGCTCCTGCCTTCCGCCTTCGTCATCGCGTTCCTCGCCGCGATTGAATCGCTGCTTTCGGCGATGGTCGCTGATCGGATGATTGAGGGCAGCCACCGCCCCAACGCCGAAGTGCTGGCGCAAGGTTGGGCGAATATCGGTTCCGCGCTATTCGGCGGCCTGCCTGCGACCGGGGCCATCGCCCGCACCGCCACCAACGTGCGCGCGGGCGGCAAAACGCCGGTAGCGGGACTGGTCCATGCAGTGACGATCCTGGTCGTCATGCTGCTCGCCGCACCGCTCGCGGGCTATCTCGCGATGCCGGCACTCGCGGCGCTCCTGTTGACCACCGCCTGGAACATGAGCGAGCCGCACAAGTGGCCGCACTACTGGGCTGCTCCTGTCAGTGACCGGGTCCTGCTGGTGCTGACGCTCGTGCTGACCGTGCTCGCCGACCTGACCGTCGCCATCGGCGCCGGCGTGGCACTCGGGCTGGCGCTGCGCTGGCACGGCAAGCGCCTGGCGGCCGAGGAATGGTCCGCGCCCGAGCGTTAGAGCTCGACCCGAAACACCTTCTCACGCGATGTTGCGCCGCGCAACAAGTGAAGCCGCGACGTCGCGAGACCCAGCGCTTTTCCCAGCAATTCTGCGACTGCCGCGTTGGCCTTGCCGTCTTCCGGCTTGACCCGGACCTTGGCCAGCAGGCGCCCCTCCGCCAGTTCGAGCGCTTCGGTTCGCGCCCCGGGCGTCACGCGCACCGCCAGGCGACCTTCCGCGTCGACCAGCTGCAGCAGCGCGGCGCGATCGGGCAGGTCAGCCTTCGGCTTGGCCAAGCAGGGCGGCTTTGTGGTGGCGCGCGTTGACGACGTAACCTTGCGTGCCCGCCTGCATGTCGGCCAGCGCCGCATCGTTGAGATCGCGGGCGTATGTCGCCGGACGGCCCATCCACAGCTGCCTTGCGCCGATCACCTTGCCCGGCGCGAGCATTGCTCCGGCGGCGAGCATGCCTTCGGATTCGATCTTGCAGCCATCCATGGTGATCGCCCCGAGCCCGACGAAGGCGCGGTCTTCAAGGACCGTGCCGTGGATCATCGCCAGATGGCCGATCAGCACATCGTCGCCGATGATCGTGGCGATCCCCTCGGGCCGCTTGGGCTTGGGACTGTCGCAGTGGATCACCGTGCCGTCCTGCACATTGGTGCGCGCACCGATGATGATGCGGTTCACGTCGCCGCGCAGGACGCAATTGTACCAGACCGAGGAATCCGGGCCGATCTCGACATCGCCGATGATCCGGCAGCCGGGGGCGATGAAGGCGCTGGAATGGATGCGCGGCGTCTTGCCGTGCAGCGGGATGATGGTGATGTCGTTGCTCATAGTTTTCCCAGGATGTTGCGCCAGCGGACATAGGGCAGGATTGAGGCGTGGTCATCAGTCCAAGCACGCGGTGCGGGTGGTTTTAGTTGAGTTAGGGGCAGGTCCGGCTGCAATTGCCGCAACTGCGTGAGCATTGCCGGGTCGCGGGTCAGCAAGACCCATGACGACGGGGTAAACAGTCCGTCTTCGCCGCGCTGCGGATTATCGTCGCGCAAGGCCACGGCCAGCCCGCGCTTGCGCGCTTCGGCAGCCAGCACCGGTTCCAGTTCGATGAAGCGGTTGGAGATGTGCACCAGCAGGACGCCCTTTGGCGTCAGTGCGTCGAGATAGACGCCGAAGGCTTCGTCCGTCAGCAGATGGAGCGGGATCGAATCAGACGAGAAAGCGTCGATCGCGATGATATCGAACGATCCGCGCGGTGCCTTGGCCAGTTCGATCCGGGCATCGCCCAGCACGACTTGCGCATCGGGCGCGCAATCGCGGATATACGTGAAGGTGCCATTGCGCGAGAACTCCAGCACCGCTGCGTCGATTTCGTAAAACCGCCACGACTGACCGGGCTCGCGGTAACAAGCCAGCGTGCCGGCACCCAGGCCGACTACGCCGACGCGGGCTCCGGCGCCGAACAGCCGGCCCGCCTCCCCCAAAACCATGCCCACCCCGGAACCGGGCCCGTAATAGGTCACCGGTACCCGCCGCAGCCGGGGATCGAGGCTCTGCTCGCCGTGCAGCGTCGTACCGTGCGCCAGAGTCCGCACCTTTCGATCGGGATAGTCCCGCACCGTGTAAATCCCGAAGTAGCTGCGGGTGCGCAGGCCCCACTTGGATGCATCGATCGTTTCCAAGCCGCCTTGCGCCAGCATGGTCGCCAGCACGACTGCCGCGAACGCCCATTTCCAGGGCAATAGCGCGAGCCCGCACAGCGCCACCGCGACGCTCAGCACCCAGCGGGTCACGCCTGGCTCGGCCAGATCGGCAACGTCCGACAACTGCCAGGCCAGGAACGCCGCCATCGCAAGCAGTGCGAGCAGCGCAAGGCGCTCCAGCTCCGGCGAAAGCCCCGGCATCCGGCGCCAGTCGAGCCAGCGCGTCTGCGGCAGCAGCAAGGCCGCAGCAAGGACCAGCAGGGGGTGTTCCCATGCCCAGTCGAACACCAGCGGCGCGACCAGCGCGGTGAACAGCCCGCCCAGCGCCCCGCCCGCCGACATGATGAGATAGAAAAACGTCAGCCGCGAAACCCCCGGCCGCAAGGCATAAAGCCGCCCATGCAACGCCACCGATACGATCAGCAGCAGCGCAAGGCTGGCAAACGCCGGAGCCAGCGCCTGGCTGTGCCGCGAAACCATCGCCATCCCACCAGCCAGCAGAATTGCCGGCGGCGCGAGTGCCGACAGCGCCGAGGCGAGCCGCTGTTTGTCGGAAAAAGCGATCACGAAGCTCAGCAGGTAGATGCCCAGCGGGATCACCCACAACAGCGGCATGGCGAAGAGGTCGGTGGTGAGATGTGTCGTGGTCGACAGCATCAGCCCCGAAGGTACGGCCGCAAGCAGCAGCCAGAGCACGATCCTCCGTGCGGGCACCGGCTCCACTGCCAGATCGGAGACGTCATGGTGAGGCGGGGTGTGCCAGCGCGACCGCGCCGCCAGCGCAACCAGAGCGATCAGGCCGGCGTAACCAATGCTCCAGCCCCAGCTCTGTTGATGGATCGACAGTAGCGGCTCGGCCAGCAGCGGATAGGCGATCAACCCGGTGAAGCTGCCGATGTTGGAGGCCGCATAAAGCGCCCAAGGCTCGCCCGCCGTACGATCGGCAGAATACCAGCGTTGCATCAGGGGTGCCTGGGCCGAGACAAGCAGGAATACCGGCCCGATCGTCAGCGCCAGCAGCGCGGGGACCCAGAACACTTCCCGTCCGGGGGCCGGCGGCGGCAGGTTGGCCAGCGAAACCGGCAGGGTAAGCGCCGCGAACACCAGCAGCGCCAGGTGGATCTTTGCCTGGCGCCGCAGCGGGTACTTCGCCAGCAAGTGCGCATAGCCGTATCCGGCCAGCAGCAGCGCCTGGTAAACCAGCATGGCGCTGTTCCACACGTTCGGCGCCCCGCCCAGCCGCGGCAAGGCCATCCGCGCCACCATTGGCTGGACGAGGAAGAGCAGGAAGCTCCCGGCAAGGATAGTCGCGACGAACAGGGCGCGACCTACGGACGAACGTGACTGCATCATGCCTTCGCCCACTCTTCGCGGCCAATGCGATGGATCGTGGTCGGGTTATCCGCCGGAGGATAGGCAGGATCGTAGTAATCGAGGTCCGCACGGCGGCGCAGGCCAAGTCGGGCCATTAGCCGGGTTGAAGCGAAATTGGAATCGCTGGTCTGGCCCCAGATTGCCGAGATGGGCCAGGCGCCGAAGCCCTGGCCGATAGCCGACCGCGCCGCTTCGGTCGCCAAGCCTTTGCCCCAGAATCGCTCGGCCAGCGACCATCCAACTTCAATGCCCCCGCTGATTTCCGGAGGAGCGGCCTCGACCTCGATCCGGCTCAAGCCGCATTTCCCGATCGGCTCTCCGCTTTCGCGCAAAATTACCGTCCAATAGGCGGGTTCACCGGCGGACCAAGCCACTATATTGCGCTCGAAGCCTTTGGCCACGTTATCCCGCGTTCGGGGCGCTCCTCCGAGATACCGCATCACCGTTGGGGTATTGAGCCACTCGATCTGCCATTCGAGATCACTGTCGACCGGCGGACGCAGGAGCAGCCGCTCGGTCTCCAGCGTGACTTCAGGCACCCAGCAGTCTCGCCGCATGGGCCGCATGGTACGTCAGCACGCCCGAGCACCCAGCGCGCTTGAAGGCCAGCAGCGTTTCCAGCACCAGGGCGTCGCGCTCGCCGGCGCCGGCAGCTGCGGCATGCTCGATCATCGCGTATTCGCCGCTCACCTGATAGGCGAAGACCGGCACCTCGAAGCGCTCCTTCACCCGCCGCACGATGTCGAGATAAGGCAGGCCGGGCTTGACCATCACGCTGTCCGCGCCTTCGGCAATGTCCATCGCCACTTCGCGCAGCGCTTCTTCGCCGTTGGCCGGGTCCATCTGGTAGGTCTTCTTGTCGCCCTTGAGCAGCCCGCTGCTGCCGACCGCATCGCGGAACGGGCCATAGAAGGCGGAAGCGTATTTCGCCGCATAACTCATGATCTGGACATTGACGTGGCCGTCGCCTTCCAGCGCGGCACGAATTGCGGAAATCCGCCCGTCCATCATGTCGGATGGCGCTATGACGTCAGCTCCGGCGGCGGCCTGGTTGAGGCTCTGGCCAACCAGCACCTCCACTGTCGCATCGTTCAGCACATAGCCCGCTGGGTCCACCAGCCCGTCCTGGCCGTGGCTGGTATAAGGATCGAGCGCGACATCGGTCAGCACGCCGATCCCCTCGCCGCAGGCATCGCGGATCGCCCGGATTGCACGGCACATCAGGTTGTCGGGATTCAGCGCCTCGCGCCCGTCATCGCTGCGCCGCTGGGCTTGCGTGTTCGGAAACAGGGCGAGGCAGGGGATGCCCAGCGCCATCGCTTCCTTCGCCCGCGGCGCCATCAGATCGACCGACCAGCGCGACACCCCCGGGAGCGAGCCGATCGGCTCTTCGGTGCCGGTCCCCTCGGTGACGAACAGCGGCCAGATCAGGTCGGCCGGAGTCAGCAGGTTTTCACGGTGCAGCGCCCGGCTCCACGCCGAAGCACGGGTCCGGCGCAGGCGAGTGGCGGGATAGGATGCGCTCATGCGGCAGGCTTCTGACGCAAAGCTGCCCGCGCATCAACGGATTTGCCGAATCCGGCCGCTCATTCTGCCGTCAGAGGGTGTCGTTGACCCGGGCGATTTCGCGCATTCCGGAAGGGTGCGCCGTGCGCACAACTTGCGAGCCGCCGAGCGTCGCGCCGGGACTTACGGCCTTGAGCTCGGCCACCCGGGCCTTGAATGCTGCCAGCTGGTGCTGATCGATTTGCGGGGTGACGGTGAACTGCACCGAGAGCGGATTTACTGTGCGGCCGCTTTGGTAGACCTCGTAATGGAGGTGCGGGCCGGTCGAGAGGCCGGAGGAGCCGACGTAGCCGATCACCTGCCCGGCATTGACCTGCATACCTGGCGAAACTGCGATCCGGCTCATGTGGCCATAGCCGCTGCCCATCGCTCCGCCGTGCTCGATCCGCACGTAGTTGCCGTGTCCGCCGTGCCTTCCCGCGAAGGAGATGGTGCCGGCTGCAACGGCGTAGATCGGCGATCCATAGGGGGCGCCGAAATCCACGCCGGCGTGCATCCGGGTATAGCCCAGGATCGGATGGCGCCTCAGCCCGAAGCCTGACGTCATGCGTCCCGCGACCGGGAAGTAGAGACTGGCGCGGGGTTGGCCGATGCCCGATGCTTCAAAAAAGCTGCCATCCTTGCCCCAGCGGAGCAACTGGATGCGCGGCTTTCCGCCTTGCTCCAGTCCTGCGAACAGCAGCTCGCCGGTCTCGGTCTCGCCGCTGGCGGAGCGCTTGAACCCAACGATGATGTCGAAAGTGTCCTCGGCCCGAATCTCGCCTTCGAGGCCGAAATGCGCGTCCAGCGTCTGGAGATACTGCTGGATCGCCTTGATTGGCGCGCCCGCCGCGCGGGCCGAGAGATAGAGGCTGGGTCCGACCGTGCCGCGAATTCGCAAGGGTGTGGTGTCGACAGCCAACGGCCTCGCCTGGACCACCAGCCCCTGGCCGGACCGGCTTACCGCAAGGTCGAGATCGAAACGGGCCCTGAAATCGAGGTTGAGCAGGGGCCGCGGCGAATCGGCTGCCGGACGCGGGCCAAGCTTGACGGCAAAGCGCGTGCCGGGCTCGATCTGGGTCAGTGGCACTTGTCCGCCCACCAGCTGTGCGACCCGCGATGCGTCCCCTTCCCCCACGCCGGCGCGCGGCGGCGAGCGGCACAACCTGCGCACCGGGCGCCACGTGCGCTCCGCTATCCCCGCCCAGACCGAGCGGGAGGATCATCTGGCTGCGCAGGGCATCGCGGGCCGGCGCGTCAAGCGTGACACCCGGCAAGGTACCGGGAATGGCGAAATCGGGGCGCAGCCAGATGGCAAGGCCGCACAGGCCAATCAGGGTCGCCAGTCCGCGCAACCAGCGGCGACTGCCGATGTCTTCGGCAAGATCCGTGGCAATGTCGAGCCGCTCCAGCGCTTCGCGCCACTGCACCGTCCGCTGGCGGACCGGCGTGCCCGGCAAGGAGGCCAGGTCGGCAGCGGTCAGCACCGCAGCGAGCGACATGGGTCCGCCGTGGACCGGCTCGTAGGGATCGCGTGGCTTGAACACCTGGCATGCCTGCACGAGTTAGGTTAATCTTCGCCTAATATCGCGGAAATCCGCCAATACTTCCGTGCATCGGTGGATGATGTCATGACGCTGCCTTGTCGGTCGGACAGGGCGATGCCACATTGCTTTCTGCGATGGCGAATGTTTCCCCTGACAGGCGCGTAAAGGCCGTTCTCGGTCCGACCAACACCGGCAAGACGCACCTCGCCATTGAGCGGCTTTGTGCCCATTCTTCCGGTGCGATCGGCTTTCCGCTGCGGCTGCTGGCGCGCGAGGTTTATGACCGGGTCTGTGCCATCAAGGGCGCAAGCCGGGTGGCGCTGATCACTGGCGAGGAGCGGATCGAACCGCCCGACGCGCGCTGGCTGCTCTGCACCGCCGAGGCCATGCCCGTGGTGGGCCGGGAGCTGGCCTTTGTCGCGCTCGATGAAGCGCAGCTCGCCGCGGACCGTGAACGGGGCCACATCTTCACCGATCGTCTGCTCAATGCCCGGGGCCGCGAGGAGACCATGATCCTGGGGTCCGCCACGCTGGAGCCCATGGTTCGGGCACTGGTCCCGGAAGCGGAAATCGTCTCGCGCCCGCGGTTTTCGACCCTGTCGCATTCCGGCGCGCGCAAACTCTCGCGGATCCCGCCGCGCAGTGCGATCGTCGCTTTTTCGGCAGAGCAGGTTTACGCGGTGGCCGAGTTGCTGCGCCGGTTCCGGGGCGGAGCGGCAGTCGTGATGGGCGCGCTTTCTCCCGAGACTCGCAACAAACAGGTAGCATTATACCAGTCGGGCGAGGTCGATTATCTCGTCGCTACGGACGCGGTCGGGATGGGCCTGAACCTGGATGTCACCCATGTCGCCTTTGCCGGGCTCTCCAAGTATGACGGCGTGCGCCAGCGAAGGCTGACGACCGCAGAAATGGCGCAGATTGCCGGGCGCGCCGGACGCCACCAGCGCGACGGGACTTTCGGTACGCTGTCCGGATCGGGCCACGAAGTCGAATTTAGCGATGACGAAGTCTACGCGATCGAGCAGCATCGCTTCCCGCCGCTGACCAAGCTGTTCTGGCGCGAGGCAGAACCGCGCTGCGACGATCTTGCGACCCTGATCGGCGATCTTGTGCGTCCGCCTACCCTGCCCGAACTCACATCTTCACCGGAGGCTGTCGATCTTGCGGTGCTGCGGCGGCTCGCCGAGGATCCTGCCACGGTGGCGACTTTGCGCACACCCGGCCAGGTGCGCCGCTTCTGGGAGGTCTGCTCGCTCCCCGATTTTCGCCAACAAGGCGCCGAGACCCATTCGCGCTTCGTAGCGCGTCTGTGGAGCGATCTCGCGCACGGGCCGCTGGGGCTCGACATGGTCGCGGGGGCGATCGCTCAACTCGATAACGTTTCGGGCGATATCGATACGTTGCAAGGCAGGATCTCTGCCATTCGAAGCTGGGCCTACATCGCGCAGCGCCCCGACTGGCTGATTGCGCGCGAAGAAATGGCGGCGCGGGCCCGGGCGGTGGAGGCGCGACTTTCCGATGCGCTGCACTCGCGACTGACCGAGCGTTTCGTCAATCGCCGGACCTCGGTGCTGATGCGCGGTACCGGACAGGATACGCGCCTGCTGTCGGTTCAGGTCGAAGACGGATCAGTGCTGGTCGAAGGCGAAGCGATCGGGACCTTGACCGGCTTCCGCTTCCGCGTCGATCCCGCGGCCCGGGCCAGCGACCGCAAGCTGCTGCTTGCAGCGGCCGAGCGGCACTTGCCGGCCTTGCTTGCCGCCGCAGCCACCCGGCTGGCGGGCGAGATCGACGCCGGGACGGCGCGGCTGGATATGAGTGGACTGGTGCTGCTGTGGGAGGATGACGAAGTCGCCCGGATCGAGCGTGGACGGACCCTGCTTGACCCGCGGATCCGGTTGGATAGCGGCCTGCACAACATCCCTGAAGCTGCCCGCCTGAAACTCGAAGCCGCGCTGGAGCAATGGCTGGCTGCCAAGCTCGCCCCACTGGCGCCATTGCGGCGCCTGGCGGAGGCCAGTCTGGCCCGTGAGGGCGGTCCGGAATTGCGTGCACTGCTGATCCGGTTGGTCGACGCGGGCGGCGCGATTGCGCGCGAAGGCTCGGGGATAGACCGACTCGCCCCCGAACAGCGCGAGCGCTTGCGCCGTCTGGGCGTCAAGATCGGCGCGCTCGATATTTTCCTTCCAGCAATGCTCAAACCGGCTGCTGCCGCCGCAGCGAACTTGCTGCCGCACGGCAAGTCGCGGAAATCCGTCACTCCGCTTGACGTCATGCCACCGGTGCTGCCCGCGACGCCGGGATTGCTACCCTCCGGATATCGCCGCGCCGGGCAACAGCCACTGCGGATCGACATGGCCGAGAAGCTGCTGCACGCTGCACACCGGCGGCGCACGTCGTCCTCCGGACGCGAGTTCGTGCTCGATCCTTCGCTGGCTACCTCGATGGGACTCACCACCGCAAATTATGCCCGGCTGCTGCGCGATGCCGGGTTCAAAGCGATCGTGCCGCGCGAACTGCCGGACGGCGCTTTCGGCCCGGCCGCTCCTGCGCGTTGGCGATGGCAGCCGAATCGGCGTGAGGGAGATCCCCCGTCAGCTCCTGCTGGCGGCGGAGGCGCCTTCGCTGGCCTTGCCGAGCTGGTCGCATGAGGATCGACAAACTGCTGTGGTTCCTGCGTTTCGTGCGCAGCCGCAACCTGGCGCAGGCCCTGGTCGAGCAAGGCCATATCCGCTGCAACGGCCGACGGGTCGAGCGGCTGCACCACAAGGTCGCGGCCGGCGATGTGCTGGTGGTACCCCTGCCCGGCGGGGTGTGCGTATTCGAGCTGGTGACCCTGCCGGAACGGCGCGGACCAGCCACAGAAGCGCAAAGCTGTTATCGGATGCTTGACGAGCAACGCGCTTATCCCATAGCAGCCGGTCCAGAGACCACCGCTGCCAAAGGAAACCCGCAGCCATGACATACGTCGTCACCGACTCCTGCATCCGCTGCAAGTTCATGGATTGCGTGGAAGTTTGCCCCGTGGACTGCTTCTACGAGGGCGAGAACATGCTCGTCATCAATCCGAACGAATGCATCGATTGCGGTGTCTGCGAACCGGAATGCCCGGCCGAAGCGATCCTGCCCGATACCGAAGGCGGGCTGGAGCAGTGGCTCGAGCTTAACACCAAGTATTCCGCAGAGTGGCCGAACATCACCACCAAGAAGGATGCGCCCGACGACGCGGACGATTTCAAGGGTGTGGCGGGCAAGTACGAGAAGTATTTCTCACCAGAACCTGGCGAGGGTGACTGAGCCTTCACGCTGCTCATTGGGCGGCGTTCCTGATCCATTGCGGGACTGACTGGCGGCGGGAATCGAACCTCGATTCTCGCCTCTGGTAATTTTGTTGCAGAGCTGCTATATAATTGGGCACTTGCCGGACCATTCGGGTCTGTCCGGTGGGCAGATAATCGTGAAAGGCGGACAGGGACTAACGGTAGATGGGATCATCGGGCCGAGCATTCGGCACTTTGAAGTTTCCCCTGACACGCAATTGCCCCAGCGTCAAAGAGGCGCGCAGTCCGCCAGATGAAAGGACGATACATGACAGTCAAGGCGCACGCCTTCGATGTTGGTGACTATGTCGTTTATCCCAAGCATGGCGTTGGCCGGGTGATGGAGGTGCTGGAGCAAGAAATCGCCGGCATGCGACTGGAGCTTTATGTGCTGCGGTTCGAGAAGGAACGGATGACGCTGCGCGTACCCGTCAACAAGGTCGAGGCGATCGGCATGCGCAAGCTGTCGTCGGACAAGACCCTGCGCGAAGCACTCGACACGCTCAAGGGCAAGCCCAAGGTCAAGCGCACCATGTGGTCGCGCCGCGCCCAGGAATACGAAGCCAAGATCAATTCCGGCGATCTCGTTTCGATCGCGGAAGTGACTCGTGACTTGTTCCGCGCCGACGACCAGCCCGAGCAGAGCTATTCCGAGCGGCAGATTTTCGAAGCCGCCTCCTCGCGCCTGGCGCGCGAGCTGGCCGCGATGGAAAAAACCGATGAGCCGTCCGCGCTGAAGAAGATCCTCGAGATCCTCAACGAGCATGCACCCAAGTACTACGAGGTGGCATCGCCGGCCTGACCGTTCGCTTCTGCGGGAAATACAAAAGGGCCGTCCTCAGGGCGGCCCTTTTTTCGTGTGCAGGCCCGAGCGCGCCGAAAGTGTGCGGTCACGCCGCCGCGCGGCGCAGCCGGTCATTGATGGCCGCGCCGATTCCCTCGTCCGGGATCGGGGCCACGGCAACGCGCTGCTCGCTCGCCTGCGCCGCAAGATGCAGGCAGGCATAGAGCCGGGACGCCGCCTCCGCGAGATCACCTGCGAGCGATAGCGAAACCTGTCCGGCGACCTCATCGAACCCGATCAGGAACTCCCCCGGCCGTGCCTCTTTCGCATCGAGCCTGACCGGCTTGCCCGGAGCATAGTGGCTGGCCAGCTGGCCCGGGGCCTCGACGCCGCCGGCTGACGTCACAGCTTCATTCTCGGTACCGAGAACCTCGGAAATGTGGTCTTTCGTTATCGGGCCGGGACGCAGGATCTCCCAGTTGCCGTCCGCGCGCAGCGCAAGAATGGTCGATTCGATACCGGTAAGGCATTCTCCGCCATCGATGATCGCGTCGACCCGTGCGCCCAGCGACGCGGCAACATGCGCGGCGCTAGTCGGGCTGACCGCGCCGCTTTGGTTGGCCGATGGTGCGGCGAGGGCAAAGCCTGCCGCGCCGAGCAAGTCCTTCATCACCCGGTGCGCGGGACAGCGCAGTGCGACGGTCGGCAATCCGGCCGTGACCGCAGCGGCCAGTCGCGCATCAGCCCGCCGGGGAAGCACCAGGGTCAGGGCGCCGGGCCAGAATGCGCCCGCCAGCCGGCGCGCCCGGTCGTCAAAGTGGGCGAGCGCCTCAGCCGCCGCAAGGTCGGGTACGTGGACGATAAGCGGATTGAAATCCGGCCGGCCCTTGGCGCGGTAGATCGCTGCCACGGCCGCATCGCTGTCAGCCCGGGCCGCGAGGCCGTAGACGGTCTCGGTCGGCACCGCGACCAGACCACCAGCGGCAAGAATCTCGGTGGCCCGCGCAATCCCGGAGGTATCGGGCGCAAGCATCTCGGGCAGACTGTTGCGGGTCATGGCTTGCCGCTATAGGCCATGCCATAATTTGCAACAGCATTTGCTGGGCTCAATCGCCGACGAGGATGCAGCATGGACTTCGTGCCCCCCACCGCCGACCAGGTATTCGCGATGAAAGTCTGCGCCGGAATCGAGGAACTGTCCGGGCACGAGCGCTTCGCCGGGGCAAGCCTCGACATGGTCGAAGCGATTGCCGAGGGGATCGGGGCGCTGGCCGCCGGGGAATGGGCCCCGCTCAACCGCGCGGGCGATACCGAAGGCGCGCAGATCAGCGACGGCGACGTCATGCTGCCCGACGGCTTTGCGGCCGCGTGGCAAGCTTATGTCGAGGCGGGATGGAACGCCATCGCCGGCCCGGTCGAATTCGGCGGACAGGGCCTGCCCTTCACCCTCGCCTGCTGCGTGCTGGAGACACTGGGTTCGGCCAACCTCGCCTTCAACCTGCTGCCGACGTTGACGGTGGGGGCGATCGAGGCGATCGAGCATCACGGTACGGCCGAGCAGAAAGCGCGCTATCTCGAAAAGCTGGTCAGCGGCGAATGGTCGGGAACGATGAATCTGACCGAGCCGCAAGCCGGTTCGGACGTCGGCGCTCTGCGAACCACCGCAACCCCGGTCGCGGATGGCGAACACGCCGGCAAGTACCGGATCAAGGGCACCAAGATCTTCATCACCTGGGGTGAACATTCGCTCGCGGAGAATATCATCCATCTGGTGCTGGCCCGCACTCCGGGCGCCCCCGCCGGTAGCCGGGGCATTTCGTTGTTCATCGTGCCCAAGTTCCTGCCCGATACCGCAGGTCATCCGGGGCCGCGCAACGACCTGCGCGCGGTGAGCCTTGAGCACAAGCTGGGGATCCACGCCTCACCGACTTGCGTGATGAGCTTTGGCGATAGCGACGCATGCATCGGCGAAATGATCGGGGCCGAGAACGAAGGCCTCAAATGCATGTTCACGATGATGAACTCTGCGCGGATCAACGTCGGCAACCAGGGCGTGCAGATCGCCGAGCGAGCCTTGCAGCAAGCCATGGCCTTCGCCCGCGAGCGCATCCAGTCGAGCCGTGCCGGTTCGCCTGATCGCACGCCGGTGGCGATCGTCGAACATCCCGACGTGCGCCGCATGTTGTTGCGGATGCGGGCGCTGACCGAAGGCGCGCGCGCGCTGCTTTACTATACCGCCGGCCAGATTGACCGCGGTGCGCTTGGCTTCACGACGGCGCAGGCCCGCGCGGAGCTGCTGGTCCCGCTGCTCAAGGCCTGGGGCACCGATGTGGGCTGCGAGGTCGCTAGTCTGGGCGTGCAGGTTCATGGCGGCATGGGCTTCATCGAGGAAACCGGCGCAGCGCAACACTACCGCGATGCCCGGATCACCCCGATCTACGAAGGCACCAATGGCATTCAGGCGGCCGACCTGGTTACCCGCAAGCTCGGCATGGACAACGGCGCCGTGCTGGCCGAACTGATGGTGCAGATCGCCAACGAGGCCGGCGACGCCCCGGCCCTGGCGGACCTGGCACGCGATTGCGCGGCGATCGGTGAATGGATGCGCGGCGATGCCAGCCTTGACGACCGGCTGGCAGGCAGCGTTCCCTTCTGCACAATGTGTGCCGTGGCCGTGGCAGGGTGGCAACTAATGCGGCAGGAACAGGCTGCGCTCGAGCAGGGCGGCACGCTCGCCCGGACCAAGCCGGTGGTGGCGCGCTATTTCCTTGAGCATCTGGTGCCCGAGGCAACCGGTCTCAAGGCCGCGGCAACCGGTGGAGCCGCGCTGCTCTATGCGCTCGATGCTGCGGAGCTGACAGGGGCATGAGCGCGGATCAGGGCGATCCGCTTGCCCGAATCGCCGCCGCACTGGAACGGCTGATCCCAACCGCCGCGCCTGGTGCAGACTGGCTAGCCGCGCCCGCCTATGCCTGGGACGGCAAGTCGGCGCGAGCGATTCTCCGAATCCAGGCTCCGCCGCTCGAACTGCTCAAGGGTATCGACCAGCAAAAGACCCTGGTGACTGAAAACGTCGCTCGCCTCGCGGCCGGCCACGCCGCGCATGACATGCTGCTGTGGGGCTCGCGCGGGATGGGCAAGTCGGCGCTGCTGCGCGCTTCGGTTGCTGCCGCGCAATTGGCCGGGAGCGAACGCATTGCCCTGGTGCAGGTTGCGCAGGACGCGCTGTCCTCGCTGGCAAGTCTGTTTGCAGCGCTCGGCGGGGCGCAGCGGAGCTTTCTGGTGTTCATCGATGATCTCGGCTTCGAGGACGGCGACGGCAGCGGCCCGCGCGCCTTGCGCTCGTGGCTGGAAGGCGGGGTCGAGGCGAGGCCCGGCAACGTGCGGTTGGCAGTCACATCCAATCGCCGCGCGATCGTCGCTCGGCACGCCAGCGAGCAGGACGATCCCCTCAATCCCCGCGATGCGGTTGATGACCGGCTCGCTTTGGCGGATCGTTTCGGGCTGTCGATCGGCTTCCACAACTGCAGCCAAGACGATTACCTGGCGATCATCGCCGGCTACGCGGCCGCGTTCGGCCTTTCATTCGAGCAAGGCGATGCGCTGGAATGGTCGCGGCGGCGCGGTGCCCGCTCGGGCCGGGTCGCCTGGCACTATGTAACCGAGCTCGCCGGACGGGCCGGCAAAGCGCTGTAACGCCGCGTTATTCCTCCTCGGGATCCTTGCCGAAGCTGGCTTCGGTCGCCGAATCGATCTGACGTCGCGGCGGCATGTGTGAGGTCACCACCGGCTTGACCGCAGCCGCCGGCGTGGCGCCCGGCGCCACCACCCGCCAGACAATGCCGGCGGTATCGTCGGTCACCAGCAACGCGCCGTCGGCTGCCTTCGCGACCCACGTCGGGCGCCCACGGGTCTCGCCCTTGCCGGCGAGGAAGCCGCTCAGCACCGGCTGCGGCAGGCCCTGCGGATTGCCATTGGCATCGAACTTCACGAAGACCACGTCATAGCCCGAGGGCGGCGTGCGGTTCCACGAGCCATGCCGGGCGATGAAGGCACCGTTGCCGAAGTTGGAGCCGAGTCGCTCTCCGCCGGTGACGAAGGCCAGTCCCAGCGCGGCGACGTGCGGTCCCAGCGCGTACTCCGGCTTGCGGGTGTATTCGTTGAGGAACTCCGGCATCGGATCGTTCACGCGCCAGTCGATCTGATCCTTCCAGTAGACCCACGGCCACCCGTACTGCGCGCCGACCGGCACATTGGTGAGATAGTCCGGCACCAGATCCGGGCCAAGCTGGTCGCGTTCGTTGACGGTGGTCCACAGTTCTCCGGTCGAGGGGTTCCAGGCGAGGCCATTGGCATTGCGCAGACCCTCGGCGTAGCGGCGCCGGCTGCCGGTTCCGAGATTAAGTTCCCAGATCGCGGCGCGGCCGCGCTCTGCCTCCATGCCGTTCTCGCCGATGTTGGAAGAGGAACCGACCGCGATGTAGAGATACTTGCCGTCCGGGCTGAGCACGATGTTGCGCATCCAGTGATTGCCCGCCGGGGGCAGATCCATCAGCTTCTTCGGCTCGCCCGCCAGTTTGGTGTCGCCCAGCGCGTAGTCGAATGACAGCACAGCGTCATGGTTGGTGACATAGAGCTTGCCGTCGCGCCAGGCGAGGCCCGAGGGGGACGCCAGGCCATCGCCCTGGCGCAGAACGAAGCGTTGCTCTGCTTTTCCGTCGCCGTCGCCGTCACGCAGCAGGACGATCGCGTTGGGTGAGGGAGACCCTGCCCCTACGCGCATGAAGGCCAGCTTCATGAAGAACCCGGTGATCCCTCCGGGGCCGCCGCCCGGGCCGCCGGTTTCCACCACCAGCACATCGCCGTTTGGCAGGACGTGCATGATACGCGGGTGATCGAGGCCTTCGGCAAAGCGCGTCACCTCGAGACCGGGCGCCGCCTGCGGCTTCCCGGAGGCACCCCAGCCGATCGACTTGATCAGGTTGATCCCGGGAACGACCTCGCTGTCGGCTTCGACGAGTATGGGCCGATGTCCCGAAACTTCGTCGACCGTATGCTCGGCCGTGCGCGGATGCAGCAGCCAGGCGATGATTCCGACAACGAGAATGAGGATCCCGAGGGCGATGAGCAATTTGCAGGTGCGGTTCGTCATGGAACGCGAGATAGTCGAGGGCGGGCCTTGCGGCAACCGCGCGCGGGTTTAGACTGCCGGGTATGTACGAATTTGCTCCCGACGCAACGCTTCCCAAGCCGGACCTCTATCGGGATCTCGCTGAAGCGGCGCGCGCACTGATCGAGGGCGAGCCCGATCCGGTCGCCAACATGGCCAATGTCGCGGCGCTCGTGTGGCAATTCGTGCCGGGGCTCAACTGGGCGGGCTTCTACCGGATGATCGAGGGTGAGCTGGTGCTCGGACCCTTCATCGGCAAGCCGGCCTGCATCCGAATTCCGCTGGGACAGGGAGTCTGCGGGGCTGCTGCAGCGCAGGCCCAGACCCAGCTCGTGCCGGATGTCCACGCCTTCCCCGGCCACATCGCGTGCGATGCGGCAAGCCGCTCGGAACTGGTGGTGCCGGTGATCCGCGCAGGGCAAGTCGTCGCCGTGATTGACCTCGACAGCCCTGATCCGGCGCGCTTCGACTCGGAGGATTCGGCCGGGATCGAAGCGCTGGCCCGCCTGATCGCCCGCGCCATCTGAAACGTCTGGCCTGAACCGTTTCGGGACAGGCGGCCAGAGTCTGGCCGTTCGGGGGACTTGGTTGCCGGCCGCTCGCGATGCTAAATACCGGATTAACACCGGGATCCGCCTGGTTCATCGCTAGAGACAAGCCATGCGCACTTTGACCGTTCTTCTCACCGTGGCCGGCTGCGCTGCACTCTGTGCACCGGCCCAGGCGCAAGAGGCACTGCCCCCGCTCCCGGCCCAACCGGTCATGACGGCAATGCCGGCTCCCCCGGCGCTCCCGCCCGAGCAAGCAGCCGCCTTCGCCAGAGCGCGTGAGCAATGGCTTGCCGATTGCCGGACCCAGCAGAATCGCGGTCGCGATGGCAGAGTCGGCGGTGCGGTGATTGGGGGTGTGGTTGGCGGCGTTGCCGGCAACCTCATCGCCGGGCGCGGCGATAGGCAATGCCGAGGACAATCGCCAGGCCAAGGACTATTGCGAGAGCTACCTCGATTACTATTCCCGGCCCGGCATCGGGGGTTATCCGGGCGGAGCGTACGGTTACCCGGTTGCTCCCGCTGCGGGCGGCTATCCCGCTGGCGCTTATCCTCCTTATGGGTACCCGGCTTACGGTTATGCCGCTCCCATGATGATGGTGCCGGTCGCCCAGCCGGTCGAGCGCCGGCCCTGCACCAGGACGGTCACGACCGAGGAATGGATCACGGTCCCGGTTCGTCAACGCCTGATCCCGCGCCGCGCCGCGCCCGACAAGCGCGTGCGGATCGTTCCCGACAAGCGGCTGCGGGCCGACTGAATCCTTCCCGACGAGGATCGCCGGCCCGGCAATCGCGGTTCGAGCTGGCGCGGTGGGCGTGGAAGGCGAATTGATCTCGGCACCAAGCGACGCAAAAGCGACGTCGTTTTCTGAATGCGGGGCCGACACTGGGGCTGCCGCAAGTGCAGGTGCAGGTGCGTCCGACGGCGGGTCTCCATCGGACGCAAGCGACAATCGCAGATCGTACTTGCGAGTGGGAGTGCCGCGGCTCAGCGTAACATCGCGGACCAGCTCTTCCTTGACCCCCAGCGCACCCGCAACCTCCGGAGAGACCCGCAAGCGGTAGCGGCCATAAGGCACCAGATCGAGCATGAAGTAGCCGTCGAACTCGGTCATGCCGTGGGCCACGACCTGGCCCGAAGGGTCGATCAACTGCAGTTCGATCCCTTCCTTCACTTCTCCGTCCACGCCGCGCACGGTGCCATCCACCTGGCCGGTTGGCGCGAGACCCAGTTCGACTTCCGCAGCGATACCCGGGCGCGGGACGACTACCACGCCGCGGCCTTTGGGTTGCAACAGCGGGTCGGGCAGGCTGCTCGGCTCGACGGAGACCAGCACCGGATGGAACGGGCGCAGGTTGTCGACCATCAGTCGGCCATCGGCGTTTGACAGGCTGGCACCGACGAACAGGCCGCCTTTCACTTCGACGCCTTCGATCGGCGCTTCGCCGGGACCACGGAACCCGTCGCCATTGTCGTCGCGGTAGACCGTAACCAGCACCTCGCCGTTCCGGGCGAGCTTGTCAGGCACCATGCGCAGCCCGCCTCGGACCGGATCGGCGCCGATGCTGAACAACAGGGACGCGCCGAGCCCATAATTGCCGCGCGTCCCGGCGAGGGCTTCGCCGCGCAGCGCAAAGTGCTCGAACCTCCGGACATAACCCAGCGTGAAATCAGCGCGATGTTCCCGCGCAAAGTATTCGCCTGTCGCGCGCAAGGAGCTGCGCTGCGACAAGGCGGTTTCGGCGGTCAGCCGCGCGGTCTCGAACCCCTGGTACGCCCCGGAAAGACGATAAACCGTCTCGCCGCGCAGTCCGATGTGACCGATGCCGGTATTCGCCATCAGGCCGAGCCGCGTCCCGTCATCATCCGGGCTTGCCGAGGGGCCGTAGCTGCGGCGGTCGGCGAGATTGGCAGTCAGCGCAACGCCGCGCCCGGTCCACGACCCGCGCAGTAACCATTCGTTAACCTTTGAGCCATCGCGGGAGACGTGCTGTTCGAACGCAGTCGTCAACGGGAGCCGCCGCTTGCCTAGCTTGAGGTCGTAATCCAGCCGGAATTCGCTGATCCGTCGGTCATTCGCCGCGACCATTTCGCTTTCAAAGCCGCCCCCGACCCACATCGTCCGGGCTTCGAACTTCACCGGGCCAAGCTGGCCGAGCGTCTGGACCTGCCAGGCGCGGCCCGAGCCAAGCTCCTGCGCCCCCGAAAGCTCAACGAGCATCGGGCCCAGTGCTTGCCTGAGCGTTCCTTCGATGTAATTGCGACGGCGACCATTAAGCAGCAGGCTCTGCCACTCGGCGCCGGCGGTCGTTCTATCCCCGATCCCGCGCTCTACGCCGACCCCCCAGCGCCAACCCGTCAATGGACCGGCAAATTCATTACGAAAATCAACGAGGTCCTTGCCCTTGTCGATGATTCCAGCCCAGTAAAGCGTCTGGCCTGGCGGTATATTGTTACCGCCAACGGGGATCTCGGTTTTGTCGTGGCGCACCTGGCCCTGGGGGCCGTACAGCGCCACGTCGAAACTGTTGTTGCCGAACAGCAGCTCGACATCGTCGAACTGGTAGCGACCGTCCCCGCGATCGGCCTGGAACGCCATCAACTGACCGTTGCGATACAGTTCCGCATCCCAACCGGCTGGCAGCTCGCCGCGCAGCGTCGTGACAGAGAAGCGCGCGGGCTGGTTGATGGGACGGTTGGAGATGAAAACACCGCGACCGACTGCGCTCTGGCCAGTCAGGGCACCGGCAAACGTCGAAACGTCACCTGCGGCCACCTGGGTGGCCTTCAATGGGCCCAGCAGCTCGCCTTCGGGATCGTAGCGATAGGCCCGCAGGCGCAGGGAGTCTGGCACGCCGGATGCATCCGACGCGAAGCGGGCGTCGTAACTCACGCCCAGTGCCTCGCCGCTGGCAAAGGCTTCGTAGCGGACATCGCGGGCTCGGCCGATCCCCCCGCCGCGAACAGCGCCAATGACCTGGATGTCAACCGACGGGCCGCGCCATAGTTCGTAAGGGACATCCTGCCGTGGCAGCTTCGAGATATCGAAAAGGTTGGTCCGGGCCGAAAGTCGCGCAGCGCGACTTCTGCGCTCGATCGCCTCGAGGAACGGGAGCTTGCGGTCGGTTTCGATCACGACCCTCAGATTCGTGAGATCGGGGCGCAGCGTCACCCCGAACCATTTCGACAAGGCCCCCAGGTTTGCGCACCAACCCTCCGGCGTGTCGAGCACATCACTGGTGCCGAGTGCACCGCCAATGTTCACGGTTTGTACCGTATTTGCTTCACGATCGAGGTCGAAGTGCTCGCTTTCCGAAAATATCCAGCCAGTTGCGCGGCGCGACTTCTTGTCGAGCCGCACCGGCAGATCCAGCGCCTGGATGAGGTCCGCCATGTCGACGCAGACGCCGGCGGGGGTCTGGTATCCGCGCACCGTGTCGCCGAGACGGTAGGAGCCGCTATTGAGTTCGAGCAGCAGCTGG
The DNA here is from genome assembly GCA_947472735.1 of Sphingomonadaceae bacterium. GTDB lineage: Bacteria > Pseudomonadota > Alphaproteobacteria > Sphingomonadales > Sphingomonadaceae > Novosphingobium. Next base: position 220,099 of record CANJBY010000001.1, read on the forward strand.
TCGTCCTCGGTCGGCTGCCAGCCTTGCGCCGCCGCTCCGCCTGAAGCGCCAACGCCAGCGGCCGCCGCGAGTATCGCGACGGCTTGGTGCAGCGTTGGCAGGCGTGACGTCATGGGTTCAAAGGTTTCAGTCTGCTGAAAATATTACGCAATTATGGAAGGCGAGCATCAAGGCCGGCGATCAGCTTCCCGCCGTTCTCCGGCAGCTCGCGGTATTCGACCCGCACCGGGCCGTGGAGCTTGGTCAGTTGCTCAGCCGTGACCGGCAGATCGAGCTTGCGGTCAGTGAGTTCGGCATAGATTGCGATCCCTCGCGAGAGCACGAGCGGTTCGCGCGAGCCCGGCGCAGTCACCCGGATCTCACCGTAAAGCGAGCGCTGGCCGGTACGGCTCATTGCCAGAGACATCTCGCCGCCTTTGCCTTCCGGCCGCACCGAGATGCTGTTGATTGTCGCCGCAGCGGAAAGCGGCCCCTTGCGGACGATCAGCGGGATCGTAATTCCGTAGATCGGGGTTAGTCGAATGCTGAGGCCGGACGGGGGAGCCTGCGGATCGGCTGCGGCAGCGACCGGAGCGGGTTCAGGCACTGCAGCAAAGCGCATGTGCACGCGATACTCACCGGCCGGGAGTTCCGCTGGGGGACGCACGTTTATGCGCACCGCTTGCGGTTGGCCTGGCTGCAGGGTGATTCGCCGCGGAGCGTAGGTCACCATGGCCAGTGCCGCCTTTTCTGCGGGACTGGCCTCGGTAAGCGGCACGTCAACAATGTCGCCATCGGGCGTCATGCGGCGCAATTCCAGCGTGATTCGATAAGTAGCCTGGCGTTCGCCGATGTTGCTGAGCACCACTTGCTTGCTGCCAGCTCCGTCCACAATTACGCGTGTCGGCGCAACCAGAAGATCGCCCTGTGCCCGCGCCGCCCCCGGCCATGCTGCACCACAGGCAGCGGCAAGAAGAAACCCGCCCAGCTCTGCGGGAAGCTGCATTCCACCAAGTGTCATCTGGTTCGCCCCGGAGTTGGTAAACTAGCCGGGGGACACTCCCCCGGTAGAATCCCCTACTTCCTAGGACGAGAGGGTTAATTTCCGGCTAACCGTAACCCGTTGCGCGCCCTGCCCAGACACACGAAGGCCGCGCCCGAGTATCCCGGACGCGGCCTCGATGTGCGTTCAATTGCGCAGTATGACTTACTGGTACGGTGAACGAACCCGAGTAGGCACCAGCAACCTGGGTTGCGCCGACGTGCAGCGTGCCACCGACTTCGAACGCGCTCGCGCCAGCCGCCAGCGTCGTGCCGAACGGATAACCGATCGAGAAGCCGTCGAGCGTCATGGTGTTCGTCCCACCATCCGACAGGCTGACTGAAGGCGTGGTGATGGTGGCGGCATATGCAACGCCGGCAGTGCCCGCCACGTCGAAAGCAGCCGAAGTAGGCGCGCCGGTGCAGACCAGAAGGGCGGAACAGGTCACGTTGCCGTTCGAAGCAATGGCAACCGTACCTGCGCCATTTGCAGCGATCTGGCCGAAGTCGAGCGAACGAGTCGGCGCGACAGTCAGCGTGGTGAGGATTTCAGCAGTTGCGGTACCGTTGGCGGTAGTAGCAGCCTGAGCGCCTGTTGCGGCGAGAACGGCGGCCAGGGCCGCGAGACGGATCGTGTTACGCATGAATTTCTGGTCCCTTACAAGCAATCTTTACCCCCGCAGCGCCTGCAGGAGGCGCCACTCGAAAGGACGGGCATGCCGCCGTTCGCAGCACCGCTTGTAGAGAGCAGTCCTTCCCGGATTGCTGGTAAAGGTGGTTACCACGGGCCGGCCGAAAATTAACAAATTGCGCCGAGCCGCTTAGGGAAACTCCCGTAGAAGCTATATTCCGCCGCCTGTCAGTCGCTGGCAGATCAGGTCAAGCTGATCGAGCGAGCGGTAACGTATTGTAACAGCACCCGAACGCGGATCGGAATCGGCGTTTATTCGCACGGACAAGCCGAGGAATTCTTCGAGGTGCGCCTGTACTGCGGCAATATCAGCCGAATCAGCATCACCGCTCTGGCTGCGCGCGCGGCGTGGCTTGCTGGTTTCACGCAGGCCGCGGCGCACCAGCGCTTCCACCTCGCGCACCGAAAGCCGCCGGGTCACGGCCGCCTCGGCCAGCGCAGCCGCATCATTCACGCCGATCAGTGCTCGCGCGTGGCCCATCGACAAGCTGCCGGCTTCGACCAGCCCGATCACGCTGTCGGGCAGCTGCAGCAGGCGCTGGAAGTTGGCGACGTGGCTGCGCGACTTGTCGACCATCTTGGCGATGTCGGCCTGGGTCATGCCCTCACCCTCAGCGAGACGGTGATAGGCGCGCGCTTCTTCAATCGGATTAAGGTCTTCGCGCTGCAAATTTTCAATCAGCGCCAGCGCAGTTACTTCGCGTTCGCTGAGGTCGCGGATTAATGCTGGAATTTCATGAAGTTGCGCGCGCTGGGCCGCACGCCAACGGCGCTCACCCGCGACGAGTTGGTAACGGCCGGGCCCCAATGGCCGGACGATCACCGGCTGGATCACGCCGCGCGCCGCGATGGACGCGGCCAGTTCATCGAGCGCCGCGTCATCGAAAAAGCGGCGTGGCTGGTCCGGGTGCGGTTCGATCGCCGCCACCGGCAGTTGTGCCAGGCCCCCCGAGTTTGCCCGTGAACCTGCCTCTCCGGTCAGATCCGAGCCGGAGGTGACCAATGGCTCCTCGCGCCTTGTCTCCCCCAGCAAGGCGCCAAGCCCGCGCCCGAGGCCGAGTGGTTTGCGCTTCGCCGTCGGCGCTGGCGGCGCGGGCATGCGAATTACCGGATCGTCGCTCATGCGGCTTTTCTCCGTTCAGGCAAACGCGTGATGAGCTCGCGCGCCAGGGCCATGTACGCCCGGCTCCCGGCACAGGCGTGATCGTAAACCAGCGCGGGCAACCCGTGGCTGGGCGCTTCGGACAAGCGCACGTTGCGCGGGATGACGGTCTCGAACACCAAAGCGCCGAGGCACGAACGGACATCGTCGGAAACCAGATCGGTCAGACGATTGCGGCGGTCAAACATGGTCAGTGCCACGCCAATGATCCCAAGGTCCGGATTAAAGCGCTGCTGGACCTGCTCCACGGTGCGCAGCAGCTGCGACAGGCCTTCCAGGGCAAAGAACTCGCACTGGAGCGGAACCAGCAGCGTGTCTGCGGCTGCCAACGCGTTGAGGGTAAGCAATCCCAGCGACGGAGGGCAATCTATGAAGCAGATGTCGTAGCCCGTCTCCGATGCAAGCGCGCGCGACAACCTATCAGTGCGGTTCTCGACCGAGACCAGCTCGATCTCCGCACCCGACAAGTCCACCGTGGCAGGCACCACATCGAGCCCGGGTATTTTCGAGGTGATCACGCAATTGCTCAGCGGCAGGCCATCGACCAGCAAATCGTAGGAAGAGGACGTGCGCTGATCCCCGGTAATGCCAATGCCGGTAGAGGCGTTGCCTTGCGGGTCGAGATCAATCAGCAGCACGCGCCAGCCGGTGGCAGCCATGGCCGTGGCGATATTGATAGCCGTGGTGGTCTTGCCCACCCCGCCCTTTTGATTGGCGATGGCTACGCGAATCACCGTTACTTTCCCTTCTTGCGTGCAAGCGAGCCGACAATGATGCCAGCTTCCGGGTCGGTCAGCGATTGTTCCACGTGGAACATATGCTGCCAGCCGCGGATGAGGTCCAGTTCCTGCCGGGCTGAGCGGCCCTTGGGCAACAGCCAGATCGTGTCGCTTGTGGAAAAGCGTGCGGACAACGCGACGAGCCGGTCAAGCGGTGCGAATGCGCGGGCGGAAATGACCTGGACCGGTACCGTTTCCATTTGTTCAAGGCGTGATCCCACTACGCGCGCGTGTTCCAAACCCAAGGCGATTCGTGCCCGCTCCAACCATTCGACGCGTCGGGCTCTGGATTCGACCATGATCACTTCGCATTCCGGCCGAAGTGCAGCGATGACTAGCCCAGGAAAGCCGGCACCGGTACCAAGATCCAGCCATGGGGAACTCCGCGCGCGCGGCACGTGGGGAAGCAACTGGGCCGAATCGGCGATATGGCGCTGCCAGACCATGGGCAGACTGGCCGCGGCGACCAGGTTCTGGCGCTGGTTCTCTTCCGCCAGCAAAGCCGCCAAGCGGTCGAGCCGTTCGATCGCGTCGGCATCCGCTTCCGGCAACTGTGCAATCCAGCTTCTGGCCTGATCTTCAGTTTCGATCATGCCGCGCGCCGCCGGGCGTGCACCAGCAGCGCAGCAAGCGCTGCCGGCGTTATCCCAGGCACGCGGCCTGCAGCAGCAAGGGTGGCTGGCTGGTAGGTGCCTAACCGCTCGACCATTTCGCGCGAGAGTCCGGGGACAGTCTCGTAAGAAAAATCCTCCCCCAACAGCAGTCCCTCACTCGCCCGCAAATCGCGTAATTCACTATCCTGCCGCGCCAGATACGGCGCGTAGACCGCATCCTCAACCAACTCTGCCGCCAGTTCTCGATCGGCCAGGGCTTCAGGCGTCAGCCAGGGCTCTACCACCGCCAGGTCCACCCCCCCGAACCGAAGCCACTCCCGAATGGTCAGACGTCCCGTGTCCATGCGGACCGGTACGCCAGCCCGCGCCAGTTCAGCAGCGCCCAGCTCTTTGTCGAACTCGTGGTCGAGCGACGCCCGTGTCTCCAAACGCCGTTCGAACCAGGTGCGCCTGACGGGCCCGATACATCCAGCTTCGAGTCCGAGCGGCGTCAGGCGGGTGGCGGCGTTGTTTGCCCGCAGACGCAGCCGGTACTCAGCCCGGGCGGTCAACATGCGGTACGGTTCGGTCACGCCGTGCAAAGTCAGGTCGTCGATCATCACCGCCATGTAACTGTTGGCGCGGTCGAGTTTCGGGGTCTCACGGCCCAGCACCCTGGCTGAAGCATTCATCCCCGCCACCAGTCCCTGGGCCGCCGCCTCTTCGTACCCGGTCGTTCCATTGAGCTGCCCGGCGCAAAACAAGCCTGGAATCGCGCGCAATTCCAGATTCGCCCGCAAACTTCGGGGATCGATATGATCGTATTCGACCGCATAGCCCGGAACGACCATTTCGACAGCTTCCAGCCCCTCCATCGACCGCAGCATCGCCAGCTGGACGTCTGCCGGCAGGGAAGTGCTGATGCCGTTCGGATAGACCAAATGAGTGTCCAGTCCTTCGGGCTCGAGGAAAACCTGATGGCCATCACGATCGACGAAGCGATGGATCTTGTCTTCGATCGAAGGACAATAGCGCGGGCCCCGTGCTCCGATCGCACCCGTGAATAGAGGTGAGCGATGCAGGTTGGCGCGGATGACGTCGTGGCTTCGCGCGTTGGTCCGTGTGATGCCGCAGAACACCTGCGGGTTCATCCGCGCGGCCGTCAGCGGCGACATGGTCCAGGGTTCTACGTCGGAATGCTGCTCCTCCAGCCGCGCCCAGTCGATCGTCCGACCGTCGAGGCGCGAGGGAGTACCCGTCTTGAGGCGCGCCATCGGGAGTTCTGCTTCCCGCATCTGCGCCGCCAGCCGGTGTGCGGAGGACTCACCGATCCTGCCTCCGGTCATGCGCTCTTCGCCCCGGAACAGGGTGCCCCCGAGGAACGTGCCGGTGCACAGCACCACGGCCCGGGCAGCCAATCCGGTTCCGTCGGCCAATTCGACTCCGGAAACCGCGCCGCTGTTCAACTTCAGCGCTGCTACTTCTCCAGCCACAAGTTGCAGGTTCGTCTGCTCCGCAAGCATTCGCTGGATGGCCGCCTTGAACAGGCGACGGTCCGCCTGAATCCGAGGGCCCTGCACTGCGCTACCCTTGGAGCGATTGAGCATACGGTAGTGGATCGCCGCGGCATCGGCGGCACGGGCAATCAGTCCATCAAAGGCATCCACCTCGCGCACTAGGTGCCCTTTGCCGAGTCCGCCGATGGCAGGATTGCAGCTCATCGCGCCGATGGTCGACAGATCGAAACTGACCAGCGCCACCCGCGCGCCCATGCGGGCAGAAACCGCCGCAGCCTCTACTCCGGCGTGTCCGCCGCCAACAACGATGATATCGAAGCTATCCATCCGGCTCGGCCCATACCGCAGGACTGTTCCACGTGGAACATTCTTTGCGCCAAGCCGCTACTTTCCGATGCAGAACCGGCCAAACAGAGCGTCGAGCATGTCCTCAGTCTCGCACCGGCCGAGCAGTGCGTCGAATGCCACACGGGCCTGCCGCAGACATTCCGCTGCGATCAACGGATCCTGGTCGTCCGCCGCCTCAGCGATCGACCGCAAGGCCTTTTCGAGCAGCGCATGCTGGCGGGCGTTGAGCGCAGCCTCCCCCGGGCCCGGCAGCGCCGCCCGGGCGGCACCGACCAGATCGGCCCGCAAGTCGAACAGACCCTCCCCGGTCACAGCCGAGATGCGGTGACGAGCATGACGCTTGCGGATTGCATCGGGCTTGTCGCACTGCGACGCTATCTCCCAGCAGCCGCGCGGGCCTGCCCCTTCAGGACCTAGCCACAACACCAGATCGGCCCGGTCCAGCGCATCGAGTGCCCGCTCAATGCCGATCGCTTCTACCTCGTCCCCGGCATTGTCATGCAGACCAGCGGTATCGGCAAACAGGAACGGCACCCCGTCCAGCGACACCGGGCGAGTCAGAACGTCGCGCGTGGTTCCGGGGATAGGAGTCGCGATAGCCGCATCCGACTCAACCAAGATGTTGAAAAGAGTGCTTTTTCCTGCATTTGGCGGACCCGCTATGACGACCCGGTAGCCTTCGCGCAAAGCTTCGGCGCGCGGCCGGTCCAGCCACAGCTCGATCTCCTGGGCCAAAGCGGCGATGCCCGTCGTCAGTTCGGCGGGAAGTTCGGCAACATCCCCCTCGTCCGAAAAGTCGAGGACCGCTTCCAGCCGGGCTGACGCGGAAAGCAGGGTCTCGCGCCAATCCTCGACGCGCCGCGACAGTGCCCCGCCGGCCATGGCCATGGCAGAACGCCGCTGCAACTCGGTTTCGGCAGTGAGCAGATCGGCCAGTCCTTCAGCCTCGGCCAGATCGATCCTGCCGTTGAGGAAAGCCTGACGGGTGAACTCCCCCGGCTCTGCCTTGCGCAGACCTGGAATAGCCGCGAGCGCCGCTTCAACCGCGGCGACGACCGCCCTGCCCCCATGGCAATGAAGTTCGGCCACATCCTCACCCGTCGCGGTCCCGGGTCCGGGCAGCCACAGCACCATGGCGTGGTCGAGCGGTTCGCCGCGCGTGTCATGCAGCGCGGCCAAACTCGCATGCCGCGGAGCCGGAATGCGGCCCGCCAGAACCTCGAGCGCGGCTCGCGCACGCGGACCGCTGATCCGGATAACGGCAATCGCCGCGGGTGGCTGTCCGCTGGAGTTGGCAAAGATGGTGGCAGTCATGATCGAAGGTTCAGCTATTCGCCGGACTTCTTGCCGCCCAGGCCTGCGCTGCTTTCCATGAACTGCTGGAACAACTTGAGCCCGATCTGCCCCATCGGCGCGACCTGCTTGGCGAGTTCCTGCAGCTGGTCGACACTGCCGACACCTTGCATCGCCTTCGCGATGGTCTCCACATAGACCTCATTCGCCTTGGTCACGTCAGGCAGGCCGAGGAAGCGCCGGGCTTCTTCGGGCGTGCAGTCGAACTCGACATTCATCTTCATGGCCTGTCTCCGCTGCCCCCGGCTCTCCAGTTGCTGGCATAGACCCTTGGCAAAGTCCATCACGCCAGCTTAGGTGCGCGGCAAAACGAACCTAGGAGATGCCCGATGGCCACCAACACCGCGATTCCCACGCTCGATTCCACCGGCAATATCCCCGCTTATGTGGTCCGGCCGTCCGGAGCTCCGCGCGGCGCGGTGATCGTGGTGCAGGAGATCTTCGGGGTGAATCCGGGGATCATGAAGAAGGCCGAAGACTGGGCGGCGCTGGGCTATCTCGCCGTGGCGCCGGATGTGTTCTGGCGGCAGGAGCCCGGGGTCGAGCTTGATTCCGACGTGCCGGCCGAGTTCCAGAACGCCATCGCCCTGATGACGAAGCACGATTTCGATCGCGGGCTCGAGGATCTCAAGGCCGTGCTCGCCTGGATCCGCGGTCAGGTGCCGGGGGTGAAAACGGGAGTGGTCGGCTTCTGCATGGGCGGCAAGATCGCTTACGAGATGGCCGCACGCACCGATGTCGAGGCGGCGGTGGGCTATTACGGGGTCGGCATCGCCGGCATGCTGGATGAGGCCAAGAACATCTCCGGCCGGCTGATGCTCCACATCCCCACCGCCGATGGCTTTGTGGGACCAGACCAGCAAGCCGCGATGCACGCCGGGCTGGACGGCAACCCGCAGGTTACGCTCCACGATTACGCAGGGCTCGACCACGGCTTCGCCGACACTTTCAGCGCACGCCGGAACGATGCCGGGGCGAAACTGGCGGATCAGCGGACGGAGGAGTTTTTCGCCGCCAACCTGGCGTAGCGCGCGTCAGGCGGTGATCATCGGCACAATCTCGTGCCAGCCCTCCCAGACCATCTTCAGGGCGACATAGAGGATCAGGAACAGGCCGATCCAGGCAATCCAGTGGTAGCGCTGGATCAGCTTGGCCACGTATCCGGCAGCGGTGCCCATCAGCAGGACCGAGAAAGTCAGGCCGATGAACAGGACCGCCGGATTGGCCCGGGCGATACCGGCGACGACCAGCACATTATCGAGGCTCATCGACAAATCGGCGATGGTGATCTGTACCGCGGCCTGGAATAAGGTCTTGGTGGCCGCCGGACCTTCGCGTTGCGGAGTATCGGGATCGTCGGCCACCACCGGCTTCGATGGATGCAGCTCGCGCCACATGTTGTAGGCGACCCACAGCAGCAGCAATCCGCCGGCCAGCAGCAGGCCGGTGACGCTGAGCAGCCAGGTCGCAATCAGCGCGAAGCCGATCAGGAACACCAGCGCCATCGACACGCCGAACAGGATCACCTTGCGCTGATCCTTGGCCGGCAGGCCCGAAGCGAGGGTACCCATGATCACCACGTTGTCGCCGGCCATGGTAAGGTCGGCGATGATGATCTGGGCCAGCATCGCCAGCCCGGACGCGGTGAATACGGCGGAAAAGTCGAGATTCTCCAGCATGGTCGGCAAACGGCCTTACTGGTTCATCGTCGCGAAGAAGTCCTCGTTCGACTTGGAATCCTTCATCTTGTCGAGCAGGAATTCCATCGCGTCGATCGTGCCCATCTGCATCAGGATGCGGCGCAGTACCCACATCTTGGAGAGTTGGTCCTTCGGAACGAGCAGCTCTTCCTTGCGCGTGCCGCTCTTGCCCACGTCGAGCGCCGGGAAGATGCGCTTGTCGGAAACCTTGCGGTCCAGCACGAT
>CANJBY010000002.1 GCA_947472735.1 Sphingomonadaceae bacterium
GGGCCTGGCACGACAGGCTTGGCTTTGCTGCAATACTAGCGAGTGGTCAGCGGGGTGCAGACGGTCACCTGCCAACTCGGCCCTGCGGTGCGCAGCGGCGGTGGGGCGGGCTCGCGCTCTTGCCACCAACCGGCGGGACATATCCCGAGATTTCGGAGCTGATGCAGCTCCTCCACGCATCCCTGATGTGCGGACGCTACCGGGTCCGCCCGGGCGTCGGCCGCATGCGAGGCTGGAGGCGAAGCGCTTCAGCCCCGGCACCCGTTGCGGGCGGGCGTATAACCTATTTGGTTCGTTGTGTCAATATCGCTCGGTTAAATTATCCCGACCTTCGTGCCGGCGCGTTCGAACATGCCGATGATCGTCTGGACCTGCTCGGCCGTATGTTCGGCGCAGAGCGAGCAGCGCAGCAAGGTCATGCCGGCCGGAGTTGCCGGGGGCCGGGCAAGGTTCACGTAAAGCCCTTCCTTGAGCAGCGCTTCCCACATCGCGGCGCCGCGTTCCAGATCGGGCATGATCACCGCGATGATCGCGCTTTGCGGGGTTTCGGTGCCAAGCTGGAAGCCCTTGTCCTTGAGCCCCTTGTGCAGCACCCGCGAATTCTCCCAAAGGTGCGCGCGCTTGTTCCCCGCGTGCATCAGCTTGCGGATCGAGGTGCAGGCGGTTGCGACCACGCTCGGCGGGAGTGAGGCGGTGAACACGTAGGGCCGGCAGACCAGCCGCAGGATCTCGAACTTGGGGTGGTTCGAAACGCAGAAGCCGCCGACCGTGCCGACCGACTTGGAGAAGGTGCCGATCACGAAGTCGACATCGTCGAGGCAGCCCTGATCCTCGGCCACGCCGCGCCCGTTGGGGCCGATGAAGCCCATCGAATGCGCCTCGTCGACCAGCACCATCGCGCCGTTGTCCTTGGCGACCTTGATCATCTCCTTGAGCGGGGCAATGTCGCCCAGCATCGAATAGACGCCTTCCAGGATCACCAGCTTGCCGGCGCCTTCCGGAATGCGCTTCAGCCGCTTTTCCATCGCCTCGATATCATTGTGCTTGAACGGCACGACCTCGGCATCGCCCAGCTTGCAGCCGTCCCAGATCGAGGCGTGGCTGTCGATATCGAGCACGATGTAATCGCCCTTGCCGGCGACGGTGGAGATGATTCCGAGATTGGCCTGGTACCCGGTCGAAAAGACCATCGCATGATCCATGCCGTAGAACTCTTTCAGCGCCTCCTCGACCGCCTTGTGCCCGGCATAGGTGCCGTTGAGCACACGGCTGCCGGTGGTGCCCGCGCCGAATTCGTCGAGGGCCTGCTTGCCCGCCGCAATCACGTCGGGATCGAAGGTCATGCCCATGTAATTGTAAGTGCCGAGCAGGATCGTCTCGCGCCCGTTGCAGACCGCCTGGGTGGGCGAAATCACCCGCTCCATCACGAGACTGAACGGATCCTCTGCCCCGGTGGAAAGTAGCCCGGCGCGCAGATCGATGATCGGCTGAAACTTGTCGAACAGGTCACCCATCGCCATCAGCTCCGCAGTTTCACCACCGCATCGACCAGTTGACCATAAGTCTCGATCTCGGCCTGCTGGTTCATGCTGATGATGATGTCGAATTCATCTTCGATCGCGGCGACGAAATCCATCACCGTCAGGCTGTCGAATTCCAGATCGCCGGCAAAGGTGGCCGCGTCGGTCAGCTCCACGCCCTTCTTGTTGAAAGGCGCGATCAGCGCGGCGATGGTCTCGGCGGTGGCGGCGCGGTCCATTATTCTAGCTCCCGAAGCGTTGGGCGACCATTGGCCACCAAATGCGGCGCAAAAGCGGCGTTCGGAGCCGAATGTCAAGCCAATGCGTTCAGCCCGGCTCAGTCCTTCAGCGCCGGGCTCTCCCACCCCGGGGTGAGGATCCCGGTAGAGGGCCGGAAGCTGAGATAATCGACGTGGTCGGGCACGTCGGTCCAGCCATGGACCGTGCCGGCCGGAATGATCACGATGTCGCCAGCCTTCAACTTGCGGACGGTCGAGCCATAGGCATTGCCGAAGCAGGTTGGGCCGTTGAGATCGGTCATGTCGATCCGGGTGCCGTTCACCACGTAGCCGTCGGTGAACATCGTCCCCTCGCCCGAGGTGATGTAATAGCCCTCGGCCTGGGCGTCGTGGATGATCCCCATCGGATAACCACCCGCCGGCAACGTGTCGGCCTGGCGCCCGCAGGGAGTGCCGTTCGCGAGGAAATTGCTGCGCGCGGTGCCCGGGCGGCCACCGGTCTTGCCGCGGTGGACGATGCCGACCGCGAAGTTCTCGTGCCCGATATCAACCACGCGGACATTGCGGTCTCCGTCGGGGATCGCTGCGGCGACGCGGTCAAGCTCTTCCCTGGTGATGTAGGTCGCCTTGCCGGGAGCGGCATCGGCCGAACGGTCCGGCACGCCCGCGGGAATGAACCGCTGGAAGCGCTGCGAACCGCCGACTTCGCTGACGTAAACGCGCCCTTCGCGGTCGACCGCGATCTGGTGGGGCCAGTTCATCTGCCCGGCCATGTGACCCTTGGCGAGAAACCGCGACCGGACCGCGGCGCTGCGGGTGTCGATGACCCCGAATTCGCTGTTGGTCCCGTCGAGCACGACAATGCGGTCAGGCTGCCCCGGAACGGGAGCGGCATCCCAGGTCGCCCCGACGCCGCCCGCTTCGGCATGATTGAACGGCAGGTCGCGCAGCCAGGTCCCGTCGGGCTTGAACACCTGCAGCCGGTCATTGGTGCGATCGCAGACGAAGACTTCATCACCGATCATTGTGACGCAGTGGACCGTGGTGAAAATCTCGGGCTGGAGGTGCAGCCCGCGCGATCCGGTCTGCTCCGGACCGGAGAAATAGGTCGGATCGACTTTCTTGCCGTAGGCGGTCCACTGCCGCTTGAAGGCGCCGGTAACGGAGTCGAACACGATCACGCGGTGATTGCGGTACCCGTCCGAAACATAGACCTCGCGGCGTTTGGTGTCGGCATAGACGTCGGTCGGCAGGCCCAGCATGGTCGGATCGTCAGCCGCGCCGAACTGGCCCTTGCGGCCGATGCGCAGCAGCAGCTTGCCGTCCATCGTGAACTTCAGGAGCTGCCCGTCACCCGCACCCGCGCCGACGATCCAGACATTGTCCTCATCGTCCACGAAGATGGCGTGTTCGGAGGCGAACCAGTCCGGCACGTGCTTTGGCCCGCCCCAGCTGCGCAGCAGGCGCCCGGCCGTGTCGAATTCCAGCACGGAGGGGGCGGCCGCGCAGCATTTGGCCGTGGGCGGGCTATTGCCGGCCTGAACGTCGACTGGCCGCAGGGTGCCGGGGCGGTGGACGATCCAGATGTGATCGTTGCGATCGACCGCCACTCCGCCCACATCGCCGACCGTCCATTTATTCGGCAAGGGCAGGGGCCAGGCGGGATCGGAGCGGTAGGCCGGAGCGGGATCGGCCAGCGCCGGTGCGCCCGGCGTCAACAGCGCAGCGAACGCGGCCAGAATAATCTGACGCAAGGATTGGTACCGTTTCGGCATCGCATTCTCCCCAGCTTGCCGCTAGCCTTCGGCCATGCCACAGGGGCATGCAATTATCATGTTAACGAGTCAATCGTCCGGCCCCGGCGCCGCGCGAATTGGCAAGTCATGAAGCCGGGGAGAATTTGATGCACGTCCTGTTTGTCTACGCCCATCCGGAGCCCAAGTCCTTCACCCATGCCCTGCTCGAGCGGGCCTGCAAGGTGCTGGACCAGGAAGACGTCAGCTTCGAGGTGACCGACCTCTACGCGCAGAACTTCAATCCTGTTGCCGGCCGCCACGATTTCACCTCTGTCGCCCAGCCGGACTATTTCCATTACCAGACCGAGCAGCTCCACGCCGCCCAGCACGGCACTTTTGCGCCCGACATCGTCGCGGAGCAGGAGAAAGTCCGCAAGGCCGACGCGATGGTCTTCATCTTCCCGCTGTGGGGCGGTGGCTTCCCGGCGATCCTCAAGGGCTGGTTCGATCGGGTGCTGGCTTACGGTTTCTCCTATGTTGACGGCGCCCGCTTCGAACGCGGCCTGTTCAAGGGCCGCGCGGCGATGGCCTGCATCCCCACCGGCGGCACGATTGAGCGCTTCTCGCCGGGCAGCACTTATGGCTCGATCGAGCAAGTGCTGTGGCCGTTCACCCACTGCAAGCTGGGCTACCTCGGACTTGACGTCGCCGCGCCTTACATCGCCTACGCGGCCCCCCGGGTCGGCGATGAGGGCCGGACCCAGCAGCTGGCTGACTGGGAAACCTACTTCGGCGACTTCATCCGCGATCGCCTGGCCAACCACCCGGCGCTCCCCCCACTGGCCCCGCCGGACACGCTGACGAGCTGGAATTCGAAGACCTGACACGGCCTGGTGCCGCTGCGGTTACTGCAGCGGCACCAGCGGGCGGTTCAGCCCTGCAAGCGGAAGCGCGCGCGGGCCTGCTCCACGGTTGCCGGACGGGCGCCGTAGAGTTCGGCGATCCGGGCAGCGGCGGCGACCATTTCGTGATTGTGCGCGGCGACTGTGCCGTCAGGCAAATGCACGCCGTCCTCGAACCCGACGCGCACCACATCGCAGCCCATGGCCATGCCGAGCGTGACGAACCGGAACATTTCCCGGCCCGTCGCGGTGATGCCCCAGATGGCGTTCGGGAACAGGCGCTGGCCCTCGTCGATGTTGAAGATCACGTTCCGTGCGACGGCCGGCGTCGCTCCGAAGCCGCCGCCGTGCAACAGCCACACGTTGTCGCGCTCGCGGTCGAAGAGGCCGTCGTTGGCGTAGCGCAGCAGGCGATGGAGCGAGCTGGCCTCGACCACCTCGAATTCAACGGCCGAGCCTCGTTCGTACACCGCCTTGATGGTGGCCTTGAGCAATTCGGGGGAGTTCACGAACGGAATCTCCGCCGGGTACCCACCTTCCGGGTTGTAGAAGTCCGCCGACCCGCCCGCGATGCCGAACAGATCCTGTGCCGGTTCGATATTCAACAGCCCGAGCCGCTCGGAGTCGTTGGGCCACTGGAGATTGCCGGTTACCGGGTCGCGGCGCATCCCGATGCCATTGGTGGTCTGGATCAGGATAGGGCAACGCGCGCGGATTTCGCGGATGATTTCGGAGTAGATCGTCGGATCGCCGCTGTTCCGTCCTTCCCGGTCGCGAGCGTGGACATGGACCAGCGCGGCGCCGGCTTCATAGCAGCGCGCCGCTGCCTCGCCCAGTTCGGCGGGCTGGGTGGGCACGATCGCACCATCGCGGCTCATTTGTGCACCACCGTTGAGTGCGACGGTGATGATTACCGCGTTTCCTTCCAGCATCCCTTGTCTCGCTATTTTCCAGATGCAATTGTTTGCCTGGGTGCTGTGGACACTGCCGGGTTCGCCCGGACAGTCAAGCAGGCGATAGGGGACGCCAAGCGATGACTGAGGGAAAAATGCGCCTCGGCCTGTTCTTTGAGGGGCTGGGGCACCACACCGTGGCCTGGCGCGATCCGTTGGTCGATGCGACGCAGCGGCAGGCTTTCGCGCATTTCGCCGAGATCGCGCGGACGGCGGAGCGCGGGTTGTTCGATCTGGTGTTCACCGCCGATACTTTCGCGATGTTCGGGCCGGACGATCCCGAGGTGTGGAGCCGCACCACGCGGATGTCGCGGCACGAGCCGTTTACCTTGCTCGCGGCGCTGGCGGCGGTGACCACCCGGATCGGGCTGGTCGCCACGGCTTCGACCACCTTCTACCAGCCGATGCACATCGCCCGCTTCTTCGCCTCGCTCGATCAGATCAGCGGCGGGCGCTCGGGCTGGAACCTCGTGACTTCCAGTGGGCTGTCCGAGGCGGCCAACTTCGGGATCACGCTGCCGCCCGAGCATGAGCGCTACCAGCGCGCCGGGGAGTTCGCCGAAGTGGTGAAGGGCCTGTGGGACAGCTGGGATGGCGATGCCGTGGTCGCTGACAAGGAAAGCGGAATCTACATCGCACCGGACAAAGTCCACACGCTGAACCATCACGGCGAATATTATGACGCCCGCGGGCCCCTCACGATGCCGCGCTCGCCGCAGGGGCGCCCGGTGATCGTCCAGGCGGGGCAATCCGACGCGGGCCGTTCGCTGGCCGCTGGAACCGCCGACGTGGTGTTCAGCGTCGAGCGGGATCTGGCCAGCGCCCGCGCCTTCCGCGCCGATATCCGCACGCGGGCGGAAAAAGCCGGCCGCTCACCCGATGGGGTCAAGGTGTTGCCCGGCGCGATGGTCGTGACCGCGCCTAGCCGGGCCGAGGCTGAGGACAAGTTCGAGCGGTTGCAACGGCTCATTCCCGACGATCTCGGACAGATCATGCTCTCGCGTTCGATCGGGATCGACCTCTCGCAGTACCCACCCGACGATCCGCTGCCCGCTTTCGACCTCAGCGAGAACGTCGGTCACCGCAAGGTCATTGCCGATTATGCCGCGCGCGAGGGAGCAAGCATCCGCCAGACCTGGCGCGAACTGGTCGGATCGCGCAGCCACCGGGTCGTGATCGGAACGCCGCAGGACGTGGTCGACGACCTGGCGGAGTGGTTCGAGAGCGGGGCTTGCGACGGCTTCAACATCATGCCCGCGACCTTCCCCGAGGGGCTCGACGATTTCGTGAACCTCTGCGTGCCGGAGCTGCAACGCCGGGGGCTGTTCCGGACCGCTTACGAGGCGGAGACGCTGCGCGGCAATCTGGGGCTCGAGATACCCGGGCGTGGCTGTTGATGGTGCTGAACTTATAAACGACTTCCGCTCACCCTGAGCTTGTCGAAGGGTGCCGCGCAACGTCCGGATAGGACGAGCGGGGTCGGGTAACCGTGACGAACTCAGCCCGGCTTCCAGCCCACTTCAGCAAACTTGGCGGAACGCGGCACATCGGTCACGGCTTCGTTAATCGTTACGCTTTCACCCGGGGCGAGCACGCGCTTCGAAGGCATGACTTCCCAGCTGTAAACCACGCGGTTGCGGGCATCGCGCAGCACGATCAGGATCGGTGGGACACTGCGCGCCTGCTTGCCGACATTGGTCACCGTGCCGCTCGCCCCGAAGAACTCGACCCCGTTCGGCAGGGTGCGGCGATCCTTCCGGTTAGGTGGGAAGTCCAGCACAAGGTCGGGCTGGGCCTCGGCAAACGTGGTGCGGGCGAAGGGCAGCCAGTCAGGCAGACCGTACCAGGCCACCGCGCCGATCGATCCGAGCGCGATCACCGCGAACGTGATCGCCACGGCCATCCACAGCTTGGCGGGGTTGCGGCGGGGCCGGAAGGGGGGCTCGTAATCAAAGCTCGAAGGCGATGCATAGCTCTCGCCCTCGTCGGAATAGACCGGCGGCGCGGGGATGTCCTGCGCTACTGGCGGAGGAGGCGGGGCCTCTGGCTCGGGTTCGGCGGGCGGAGGCGCAGGCTCGGCCGGAGCTTCGGCTGGGCGCTCCACCTCGGGCATGGGCTCGGCGACGGGCGGCGGCGGTGGAGCAGGCGGTGGAGCAGTCGGCGCGGGGGCCGGCATTTGCTCCGGCTGGGCCTGGGGTTCCACCCGCGGACCATCCTGAAACCAGCTATGCCGGCACTTGGCGCAGCGCACGGTTCGCCCGTCAATTCCGATCGCGCTGTCGGGCACGGCGTAGCGCGTGGAGCAGGCGGGGCAGGCGATGATCATTGCCTGCGAGGTTAAGCACGCGCCGTACCCATGCGACAAGGCCTGGCAGGAAGGCATTGGGGTGCAATGCCCTTTTTTCCACATGGATTGGCGGCTATAGCCGTTTCGCCGCGTCGCAACCCGGATTACCTAGCCAAGATGAGCAGCAGCCCCGACGCGGAAATCGTCCATTTTGACAATGTCGGGCTGCGCTACGGCTCGGACCGCGAGGTGCTGTCCGACGTCAGCTTCACTTTGCATCCGGGCAGCTTCTATTTTCTCACCGGGGCGAGCGGCGCGGGCAAGACCTCCTTGCTCAAGCTGCTTTATCTCGCCCAGCGCCCCTCGCGCGGGGTGATCCGCATGTTCGGGACCGACGCGATAACCCTTCCGCGCAACCGGCTGCCCGGGTTGCGGCGCCGGCTGGGCGTGGTCTTTCAGGATTTCCGGCTGGTCCCGCACTTGTCCGCCTTCGATAACGTTGCGCTGCCGCTGCGGGTGGTCGGCGTGACGGAGCGGGAGCTGGCCAAGCCGGTGGCCGACATGCTCGAGTGGGTCGGCCTGGGCGAACGGGCCCATGCCCGGCCGGCGACGCTGTCCGGCGGTGAGCAGCAGCGGGTCGCGATTGCCCGTGCAGTGATCGGCCGCCCCGACCTGCTGGTCGCAGACGAGCCGACCGGCAACGTCGATCCTGAAATGGCGGTCAAGCTGCTGCGCCTGTTCGAGGCGCTCAACCGGCTGGGCACGACGGTGGTCGTGGCGACCCACGATGTCCACTTGCTGCGCAAGGTGCCGGAATCGCTGATCATGCGGCTCGACAAGGGCCGGCTGTCCGATCCCACCGGGGCGCTGCGCTATCCCCCGCGCCGACCGGCGGTGCCGGCATGAGCTTGTTTCGTCTCCCCGGATTGCTGACGGGCGGCTGGCGATCGCTGGCCGGCAGCGGCGAAAGCGAACTGGTGCCGCAATCGCGGCTCTCCGGGCCGATGCCCTGGGTGATCGCGATCATGATCGCTCTGATGGTCATTGCCGGCGCCGCCGCGCTGGCGCTGCGCAACACGGCTCAGTCCGCGCGCGAGGATCTTTCAGGCGGGATTACCGTGCAGATTGTGGAGGCCGCGCCCGAAGCGCGCCAGCAGCAGGCCGCCGCTGCGCTTGAGCGGCTGAAGGCCATTCCCGGAATCGTCTCCGCCGAACTGATCCCCTCCAACGAGGTCGACGCCCTGATCGAGCCGTGGCTTGGGGCCGGGACGCTGTCCGGGGTCGACGCGATCCCCGTGCCCGCGATGCTCGATGCGCGGCTGGACGGCAAGGTCAGCGCGGGACGGATCGCCGACATCCAGAGCCAGTTGAAGGCCGTTGCCCCGGCCGCGCGGGTTGATGCCCAGTCGAGCTGGCTCGGCCCGGTGTTCGATGCGATCCAGTCGCTGCAATGGCTGGCCGTGGGCGTGATCGTGCTGCTCGGGCTCTGCACCGGGGCGGCGGTGCTGCTGGCCGCCCGTACCGCGCTCGGCGCCAACCGCGGGACGATCGAGGTGGTACATCTGCTGGGCGGCACCGATGCGCAGATCGCCCGGATCTTCCAGCGCTCGATCGGCCGGGATGCGGTCGGCGGCGGGGCCGTGGGGCTGGCGCTGGGCCTGACGGTGATCCTGTTCGTCGGCCAGCGCTTTGCCGCGCTGGGTGCCGGTGTCGCGCTGGGCGGCGCGCTGGGCTGGAGCGACTGGGCGCTGTTGCTCGCCATTCCTTTCGCCGGCGTGGTGCTGGCGATGCTGACCGCGCGGCTGACGGTGCTGCGCGCGCTCAGGCGAATGCTGTAAGGCCGCCGGATGCTTCGCCGTCTCGCCTCGCTGCTGCTGATCCTGTGGGCCCTGGGGTTCGTCTGGTTCTCGGTGTTCCTGCCGCGCCCGGCCGGGGATGATGCGACCGATGCGGCAGTGGTGCTGACCGGCGGGGAAGGCCGGATCGCGCGCGGCCTTGAGGTGCTCGAAGATGGCCAGGCGAAGCAGTTGCTGGTCTCCGGCGTTGATCGCGAGGTCAAGCCGCGCGAATTTGCCGTCCAGTATCACGTCCCGTCCGAAACGATGGATTGCTGCGTGACTCTGGGCTTCGAAGCCTTCGATACCCGCTCCAACGCGGCCGAGGCGGCGGGCTGGATCGCGCAGAAGAAGCTGCGCAGCGTTCGCCTGGTCACGACCGACTGGCACATGCGCCGCGCCGCGCTGGAACTGGAGGCCGTGATCCCGGCGGACGTCCGGCTGATCGAGGATGCCGTGTCCTCGCGCCCGAGCTTCCGGATCCTGTTCATGGAATATCACAAGCTGCTGGCGCGGCAGGCTTCGCGGCTGTGGGGCGGATGATGGGGGAGGCGGCAACTTCAACCGCGCGGCCGGGCGATGTCCTGCGCAGCCTGGCGTTCTACGTCGCCTTCTATGGCGGGACGGCGCTGTTCGTGTTCGTCGCGCTGCTGACCCTGCCGTTTCACGACCGGCTGTTCCGGATCGTTGTGGAAGGCTGGGCCGCCTGGCATCGCCGCTGCGTGACCGGATTGCTGCGCATCACGGTGATCACCGATGGTACGCCGCCGGACGGTCCGGTGCTGCTGGCGATCAAGCATGAGAGCTTTTTCGAGGCGATCGACGCGCCCAACCTGCTCTCGCACCCTGGCGTTTTCGCCAAGGCCGAACTCCTGAAGATCCCGCTGTGGGGCCTGGCTGGCCGCAAATACGGCCTGATCGGGGTCGAGCGGGATCGCGGGGCCAAGGCGCTGCGGGCGATGTTGACAGCGGCGCGGGCGGTGACCGGCGCCGGACGGCCGCTGGTGATCTATCCCGAGGGCACCCGCATCCCGCACGGCCAGCGCGCGCCGCTGCAAGCGGGCTTTGCCGGCCTCTACAAGCTGCTCAACCTGCCGGTCGTGCCGGTCGCGGTGGACAGCGGGCCGTGCTATCACCACCGCTGGAAGCGGCGCGGCACCATCACCATCCGCTTCGGCGAACGCATACCGTCCGGCCTGCCCCGGGAAGAAATAGAGGCCCGTGTGACCGAAGCGATCAATGTACTGAATCCGGAAACGTGACCGAGCCCAAACGAGACTTGCTCTCGGTCCTCGGCCCGGGCCTCGTTACCGGCGCGGCGGACGACGATCCCAGCGGCGTCGGCACTTACAGCCAGATCGGGGCGCAGTTCGGCTACGGCATGGCCTGGACCATGTTCTTCGGCTTCCCGCTGCTCGCCTCGATCCAGGCGATCTGCGCGCAGATCGGGGCGACCACCGGCAAGGGCATCGCCCAGAACCTGCGGCTGCATTATCCGCCCTCGCTGCTGCGGGCCGTGGTGGTGCTGCTGCTGATCGCCAATGTCATCAACCTCGGCGCTGACCTTGGCGCGATGGGCGAATCGCTGGCGCTGCTGCTGCCGGGCAACATCCTGGCCTATACCGCCGCCTTCGGGGTGATCAGCGTGCTGCTCGAGGTCATGGTCAGCTACAACCGCTACGCCAGCATTCTCAAATGGACCACGCTCTCACTGTTTGCCTATGTCGCGGTGGTGTTCGTCGCCGACGTGCCGCTGGGCGAGGCGGCCTACGGCACGCTGGTGCCCGAGCTGGTCTTCGACAAGGCGCACGCCATGGCCATGGTCGCGATCTTCGGCACCACGATCAGCCCTTACCTGTTCTTCTGGCAGGCCGGGCAGGAAGTGGAAGAGCAGCACCGCCGCCATGTGAAGCCGCTGATGATCTCGCATAAGCGCGCCGATGGCGAGCTCAAGCGGATCCGCGCCGATACGATGATCGGCATGGGGTTTTCCCACATCGTCGCGCTGTTCATCGTCGTCGCCACCGCCGCCACGCTGCACGCCCACGGGATCACCGAGATCGCCAGCGCCGCGCAGGCAGCCGAGGCGCTGCGACCGATTGCCGGTGAGTTCGCCTTCGCGCTGTTCGCGGTCGGGATCATCGGCACCGGGCTGCTGGCCGTGCCGATCCTGGCGGGCAGCGCCGCTTATGCGGTGAGCGAGACCTTCGGCTGGGTCGAGGGGCTGGATCGCCGCCCGCGTGAGGCCAAGGCCTTCTACGGCGTGATCGCGCTGGCCACCGCAGGGGGGATCGCGCTCAACTTCATCGGCATCGACCCGATGCGCGCGCTTTACTGGGCGGCCGTGGTCAACGGCCTGCTCGCCCCGCCGCTGATGGTGGTGACCATGCTGATCGCCAGCAACCGCAAGGTCATGGGCAAGTTCACGATCGGGCGGAAGCTGGCGCTGGGGGGGTGGCTGTCGACCGCGGTGATGGGTGCGATTGCGGGGGTGTTTTTGCTGAGTTGAGTGAGGGCAACGTCGGCGGTTTGGCCCAATTGGGTTCTGGTCGATTGTCCGCTTTCGGAGAACCGCCACTTGGACACAAATGTCTGGAATGTCGGGGGGAGCGGAGAGCTACAGCCCAACCAACACTGCCTCTTCAACCTTTCCATCGATCAGGCGTGCAATGGAATGGCCGAAACTTTCAAGTTCAGGATAATTCGCCTTGAAGGTGGTGCGAACACAATTCGAGGGCTGACCCTCGCCATTCTCGGTGTAATCGCGCAGCCAAACGTGGACTGCGAGATTCCCCCGCTTATCCGCCGGTGCGATTTTCACGCTAACGACTAGAGAATCACCTTCCCACGGTTCGTATCCCCATGAGACTTCGATTGGAGCGTCTGGCAGGATTGGGTATGTCGCCAGCCTTTCGCCGAACTCCTTCACATCTTGCCATTGAACCCAGAAGCCGCCTTTGCCAGAAAACTGGTCACCTTCGACTTTCACATCCAACCATCCGAAGTCATCGTTCGGATCGCCACTGAAGCGGTAACGGAGGGCAAGACCAGTTTTCATTCCAGGGGTTCTGGCAACTTACCTGAATGTCCGCAATGTTGTCGTGTCCGGTATGTCCTCTTAGGTCGGATAGTTGAGACAAGTTGCCACCAGAATACCCGCGGAACCTTGGCGGAACGCAGCACAACCCACACCTTGGCTCGCCATCTTCCGTCTCTGAGCAATCCGCGCTAGTCTGGGTCCATTGTGCTATTTGGGAGGAATGCCATGACAATCCGCCTGCTGCTGCTGACTGCAATCGCGCTGCTGATCTCATCGTGTAACACCGCAAAGGAACCTGCGAACGGCGCGTCGTCCGAAGCCGCTGCCAGCAATGCCCCCGCTGCCGACGAAGCTGCGATCCGCAGCCAGGTCGCGCGCTGGCTTGAGCTGATCAAGGCGAAGGACGCGGCCGCGATCGCCCAGCTCTATGTCGAAGATGGCGCGGTGATGCCGCCGAACGGGCCGATCGGCAAAGGCCATGCCGATATCGAGAAGACCTGGGCGGGGATGATGGGCACGCCCGGGTTCGAACTCAATTTTGCTCCGGAGCAGATCGTCCTGTCCGGCTCGGCCGACATGGCGCTGGATCGCGGAACCTACCAGCTGAAGGTTGCGCCGGAAGGCAAGGCCATGAGCGACACCGGCAAGTACGTGGTCGTCTGGCGCAAGGTGAACGGCGAATGGAAAGCGGCTGCCGACATCTTCAACAGCGACCTGCCAGCTGGCGATAGCTGACCCGCCCTAATGATCCCCCCGCCCGAAGTCGGGCCGCGCATCATCCTGGCCCTGTTCGATGATCGAGCGGCGGATGGCGCGGGTGCGGGTGAAGTGGTCGAACAGGGCCTCACCGTCGCCGAGGCGGATTGCCTTCTGCAAACCGGTGAGGTCCTCGGTGAAGCGCTGGAGCATTTCCAGCACCGCGTCCTTGTTGGAAAGGAACACGTCGCGCCACATGATCGGGTCCGAGGCGGCGATGCGGGTGAAATCGCGGAAGCCGCCCGCCGAGTATTTGATCACCTCGCCCTGGGTCACATCCTCGAGGTCGGAGGCGGTGCCGACGATGGTGTAGGCGATGAGGTGCGGCAGATGGCTGGTGACGGCAAGCACGAGGTCGTGATGCTCGGGATCCATGACCTCGACCCGCGCGCCGAGCGCTTCCCAGAAGGCCCCGAGCCGGTCGACGAGGGCACCGTCCGCGCCCTTCGGCGGGGTGATGATGCACCAGCGCTGCTGGAACAGGCTGGCAAAGCCCGCGTCCGGTCCGCTGTGCTCGGTTCCGGCAACCGGGTGAGCGGGAATGATCGTCTGCCCCGGCAGTGCTTCGGCGAGTTCGCGTGCCACCGTTTGCTTGGACGAACCGACATCGCTGACCAGCGCGTTCTTCGGCAAGGCGCCGGCAATTTCCGCCGCCGCCGCGCCCATCGCGCCGACCGGCACACAGAAGATCACCAGATCGGCCTCGCGCACCGCGTCGGCGGCGCTGTCGCAGATCCGGTCAGCCAGCTTGCGCTCGGCCGCGCGGGTGCGGACGGCGGGGTCAGCGTCATAGCCGGTGGTCTGCGCGCCCGGCAGGTACTCGCGCACCGCCAGCCCGATCGAGCCGCCAAGCAGGCCGAGGCCGATGATTGCGATCCGCTCGAAGCTCACTTCGCCAACTCCGCCATTTCGCGCAGTCCCGCCGCAATCGCGTCCATCTGCTCAGCCGTGCCGATTGTGATGCGCAGCCCATGCGGCAGGCCCTGACCGGGTAGCCAGCGGGTGATCGTCCCACGCACGGCGAGGCCCTTGTAGGCCGCCTCGCCGGTCAGCTTGCCCTCGAACAGCACCAGCACGAAATTGGCCTCGCTCGGCACCACGCGGATGCCGTGATTGCCAAGCTGCGCCAGCGCGGCGACGAAACGGGTGCGTTCGGCGGCGTTGTGGCGGCGCGAATGTTCGACAAAGGCCTGATCGCCCACCGCCGCCAGCGCGGTCGCCTGCGCGGTGTTGCCGAGGTTGAATGGTCCGCGGATGCGGTTGAGGATCTCGACCAGCGCCTCGGCCCCGGTCGCCCAGCCGACGCGCTCGCCAGCCAGCCCATAGGCCTTGGAGAAGGTGCGGGTGACGAGCACGTTGGGGTGCTGCGCGGCCAGTTCGAGGCTGCCGTCATCATCCGCCGGATCGACATATTCGGCATAGGCCTGATCGAGCACCAGCAGCACGTCTGCGGGGAGCCCGGCGTGGAGCCGCGCGAGTTCGGCGCGAGGCAAAAACCTGCCGGTGGGGTTGTTGGGATTGGCGACGAAGACCAGCCGGGTCCGCTCGATCACCGCGGCCAGCAGCGCGTCTACGTCGGTGCCGTAATCGGCATCGGGCGCGATCACCGGGGTCGCGCCGCAGCGGCGGATGACGATGTCGTACAGTGAAAAGCCGTAGCGCACATAGATCGCCTCGTCGCCCGGCCCGGCAAACGCGCTGGCTGCGACTGCCAGCAACTCGCCCGAGCCGGTGCCCATGACGATCCGCGCCGGATCGATCCCGTGCAGCTTGCCCAGCGCGGCGCGCAGCGAATTGCTGTCAGGATCGGGATAGAGCGAGGGGACCACCGCATCGGCCCGCGCTGCCAAGGCCGCCGGGCTGGTGCCTAGCGGGTTCTCGTTGGCGGAAAGCTTGACCAGCGGCCGTCCGTCGTCCCCGGCGCTCTTGCCGGCGACATAGGCGTGGATTTCGGCGATCCAGGGCTTGGGGACGGGTGCGTTGGCCATTGCGGGGGTGCGGATAGGGCAATGCGCGGAAAAAGGAAATACAGCCCTTCGACAAGCTCAGGGCAGACGGCTGGCTTGAGGATAGTCGTACCCGTCCGTCCTGGGCCTGTCGAAGGACCGTCCTTGTTCTTTGCGGTACACACTCCCGCACGATTGACACGCCGCCCCGCCTCCCCCAATTCCGCCGCAGCATGGCAGACGCGCCGATCCTCACCACCAGCACCACGCTGGCCCTGGCCGAGCCGCTGACGCTTGACGGTGGGCAGCAGCTGGAAGGCGTGCGTGTCGCTTACGAGACTTACGGCACGCTCAATGCCAACAAGTCGAATGCCATTGTCATCTTCCACGCGCTGACCGGCGACCACCACGTGGCCAGCCCGCACCCGATCACCGGCAAGCCGGGCTGGTGGGCGCGAATGGTCGGGCCGGGGCTGCCGATCGATACCGACCAGTTCTTCATCATCTGCGCCAACGTGCTGGGCGGCTGCATGGGCTCGACCGGACCGGCCAGCCAGGCGCCGGACGGCATGCCCTTTGCCATGCGCTTCCCGGTGATCACCATCCGCGACATGGTTCGGGCGCAAGTGGCGCTGCTAGATAGCCTCGGGATCGACACGCTGCATGCGGTGATCGGCGGATCGATGGGCGGAATGCAGGCGCTGAGCTTTGCCGCCAACTGGCCCGAACGGACCCGCGCCGCGCTGGTGATCGCCTCTGCCGCGCGCCATTCGGCCCAGAACATCGCGTTCCACGAGGTCGGCCGGCAAGCCATCATGGCCGATCCCAAATGGCTGGACGGGGATTACTACTGGCAGGGAAAAGGTCCGGAATCCGGGCTCGCCGTGGCGCGGATGGCGGCGCACATCACTTATCTTTCCGAAGCCGGGCTGACCGAGAAGTTCGGCCGCCGCCTGCAGAACCGCGAAACCAAGACCTTTGGCTTCGACGCGGATTTCCAGGTCGAGAGCTACTTGCGCTATCAGGGCCTGAGCTTCACCGACCGGTTCGACGCCAACTCCTATCTCTACATCACCCGGGCGATGGACTATTTCGATCTGGCGGAAGAGCACGGCGGCCTGCTGGCCGATGCCTTTGCCCGCAGCACGGCGCGGTTCTGTCTGGTCAGCTTCGATACCGACTGGCTCTATCCTACCATCGAGAGCCGGAGCATCGCCCACGCGCTGAATGCAGCGGGCGCGCAAGTCAGTTTCATGGAGCTTTCCGCCCCGTTCGGGCATGACAGCTTCCTGCTCGATGTCCCTGCGCTGGACCGGGTCGTGGCCGGGTTCCTTTCGGCATGAGCGCGTTGCGGCCCGACCTGGCGGTGATTGCCGGGGCCGTCGCCCCCGGGTCGCGGGTGCTCGACATCGGCTGCGGCGACGGGTCGCTGCTGGCGGCGCTCCGGGACCAGCGCGATTGCGACGCGCGGGGGATGGAGCTTGATCCCGGCAACGTCGCGCAGTGCGTGGGGCGCGGGCTTTCGGTGATTCAGGGCGATGCCGATGCCGACCTTGCGTTCTATCCCGACCTCTCGTTCGACTGCGCGATCCTCAGCCAGACCCTGCAAACCACCATGCGACCCGACCGGGTGCTGGACGAGCTGCTGCGGATCGGCCGCACGGCCTTTGTCAGCTTTCCCAACTTCGCCCATTGGCGGGTGCGGCTGAGCCTGCTGTTCGGGGGACGGATGCCGGTCACGCATTCGCTGCCGGTCGCCTGGTACGAGACGCAGAACATCCACCATGTGACGGTCGACGATTTCCGCGGGCTGGTGGCCGATCGCGGCTACCGGATCGAGCACACCTGGTTTCTCTCGGGCGATCGCCGGACCACCGGACCCGCACCCAACCTCATGGCCGAGCACGCGATCTTCCAGCTTTCGCGGTAAAATGAGGGACCCGGCGGAGGGCAAGCCCGATCCGCCGGCGTCTGGTCCTCAGCTCAGGGCCACTTCTTCTGCAGCTTGGTGAAGTTTTCCACCACGAAGGCCGCGCCCAGCACAGGGTGGGCGAAGCTCATCGCCACTTCCTGACGGTGCGGCCAGGTCTCGCGCCATTCTTCCTGGGGCAGGATGACGTCCGGGCCGATCGGGTTCTCGGGGAAGCACTGCACCGCCGGCTGGAGGTGCGCCACGGTGTGGGCCCAGCCGTCCTCGTAATCGGCCTGCCACTGCATCATGTAGTTGAGCCGCTTGATCTTCCACACGCCGCCTTCGCGCACATAGTCGTTCTCGTAGATGCCCGCTTCCCAGAACTGCTGCGGCATCCCCTGAGGCAGCATGTCCTTCACTTCATCGTGCCAGCCGCCGGCCAGCACACCGCGGAAGCGGCCCTTGGCGGTCTGGCGATCGGGGGCGATGGTGATGACGTCCTGAAGCTGGAAATGATCGAGCAGCAAGCCCTTCACGGGGCCGCGGCGGCCGCCGGTGAACAGGTTCTGGAACCAGGTGCCGTAGAGCCGCATCACGCCGGCATGGCCGCGATATTCGCCCGAAAGGAACACCACCGCGCCGTCATCGGCGAACAAGGCGGCTACTTCTTCCGGCCGGTTGTAGTCAATGTAATAGCCATAGGCCATCTGCAGGCGGCGGATCGCGTTGAGATCCTCCAGTTCATCCACGCGCGCTTCCAGGGCGGCAAGCCGCGCATCAACATCAGCCATTTCGACTCTCCCAAAAATCTAGTAAGCAACACTAACAAATGTGAACGTCTTGGCGAGAGGGAATCGACTCATGAGTGAATGGACCGGCCGCGTGGCGATGATCACCGGCGGCGTATCGGGGCTGGGGCTGGGCATCGCCAAGGCCTGCAGCGATGCAGGCATGCGCCTTGCCCTGTCCTACCGCAACGAGGACTACCGCCGCCAGGCCGCCGAGTGGTTCGCCGCCAATGGCCGCGAAGAACCGCTATGGGTCAAGCTCGACGTGACCGACCGAGCGCGTTTCGCCGCAGTGGCGGATGAGGTCGAGGCCCGGTTCGGCGCGGTGCACGTGCTGATCAACAATGCCGGGGTCAGTGTGTTCGGGGACACGGCGGATGCCAGCTATGCCGATTATGACTGGATCATGGGCGTCAACTTTGGCGGCGTGGTCAATGGCATGGTCAGCTTCCTGCCCAAGTTGCGCAAGGCCGATGGCCGCCGCCACATCACCAATGTCGCCTCAATGGCAGCGTACCTTTCAGGCCCGCAGGCCGGGCTCTACACCGCCAGCAAGTTCGCGGTGCGCGGGCTGACCGAGTCCCTGCGCTACAACCTTGTCGCCAAGGGCATCGGCGTCTCGCTGGTCTGCCCGGCGCTGGTCGCGACCAATGCCTGGGACTCGGCCTTCCGCCGCCCGGCAGAATTTGCCGACAGCGGCTTCGGCGAGGTCGACCGCGAGGAACTGACCCGCTTCGGCGGCGCCTTCTCTGCGGGCATGGACCCGCACGAAGCCGGCCGCCGGATCGTGAACGGGATGAGCGCCAATCAGGGCACGATCTTCACCCACCCCGAATTCGCCGAGGACTTCAAGGCGATCTTCGAGGAATCGCTGGCCGCCCTGCCGAACGAGGAAGCCCCGCCCGAGCGCCTCGAAATCGAACGCCTGCGCCGTGCCGCCAACAAGGCCGCGCTGGAGGGCAAGGAAATCGCGCTGGACGACCTGATTTAGGGGCGAAGAGCAACGGTCGATCTCTCTCCTTCAGGGGAGAGATACGCAGGCTTGCGAGCTTGCTCGCTCGGCGAAGTTGAGAGGGGGCGACCCCTGCCATTCCCCTCTCCCAACCCTCTCCCCTGAATGGGAGAGGGCTAGAGTCCCCCTAGCGCACCACCACCATGAACGGTGCCCACAGCGCCGGATTGCGCGCATCCGCCAGTTTGCGGTCATGCATCACGCGCAGCATCGCCCGGCGGAGGGCTTCGTCGGGGCTCTTGCCGGCCCGCGCCGCCTCGATCGTGCCAAGTGAAAGCCGGGCGGCAAGATCGTCGCGCACCGGCCAGTGGCTGGCGATGACGCGGTGCGCGCCGGCGAACAGGAAGGCGCGCGCCAGCCCGGTATAGGCGGCGGCGCTGGTCTGGCTTCCGGTGGCGCTATCGCAAGCGGAAAGCACCACCCACTGCGCGTCGGTATCCAGCGCGGCGGCTTCCGAGGCGGTCAGCAGACCATCGTCCGCTGCGCCACCACCGCCGCCGGGACTGAGGACCAGCGCCGGTTCACTGCGCGTATCGAACGCACCGGCAACCAGGCCGTGGGTGGCAAACAGCAGCACGCCGACACCGTGAAGATTGGCCGCGCGCAGCTTTTCTTCGGTCGCATCCGCCCCGGTCAGGATCACCGGTCGGCTTCCGCGCCCGAGCATTTCTGCCATCGCGGCGATCTCGCGCTCGGCCTGGGGCAGCGGTCCGAGCAGCCGCAAGTCCGGGTCGGCCGGCTCGATCGGGGCGCCGACTGCCACGAGCCGCCCGCTGCCGATCCGGTCAACCGGCATCGCTCCCACCGCGGCGATCGCCGGGACGACGGAAAGCGCGTGATCTTCGATCAGGAAGCGCGACGTGGCGAGGTTCGTGCCGCGCTCCCGTAGCAGCACGCTCAACGGGAGCGCGGAGAGGATATCGCCGGTTGCAACGCGCAGCCGGGTCCCGGGACGGACCATCCGGGCGACTTCAGGGCCGAAAATGGCGCCATAAAGGGCATGCGCCGCGTCCAGATCGAAATCGGCAGCCTTGCCGGTGTCGATCCCCGCGCGCAGCCGCCGCACCAGCGCGCGCACCTCGTGCCGGCGCAGCGGTGAGCGCGTGATTGCTACCTCTCGCTGCGTGATCGCCATGGTAACGAGGCCAAGATCGCTCTCCACGGTGACCAGCAGCACTTCGCGCCGGGCCAGCCGCGCCTGCACCTCGGCCAGTGGCAGCCGGCGCGGGCGCAGCAAGGTGCGGAAGGCCGGATAAGCGCGATCAAGCTGGACCTCGACCGCGATCAGAGCCGCTGCGCGCTCGTCTCGCTGCTGCTGTGCGATACCGCGCGTTTCGTCCAGCCCGAGG
This sequence comes from Sphingomonadaceae bacterium, assembly GCA_947472735.1. Lineage (GTDB taxonomy): Bacteria > Pseudomonadota > Alphaproteobacteria > Sphingomonadales > Sphingomonadaceae > Novosphingobium. The sequence continues at coordinate 20,276 of CANJBY010000002.1, forward strand.
CTGCGGTTCAAGGCCATCTCGGCATCGCCGAGTGCCGCACTTGCCTCCTGCCGTCGGCGCAACAGCAGGCCAAGCGCACTGTCGCCCGCCTGCTCCCGCTCCGTGACCGCCACGGCGGCGCGGCTGGCGTCGCTCTCGGCCATGATCTGGAGCACTTCGAACGCGAATTCGGAATCATGCCCGAGGATCGCAGCATCGAGCGCCTGGCTGTAAGCCTCGACATTGTCGAGCACGCCCACGACCTGGCTGCGCGCCACTTCCTGATGCTCGTTGGTGCTGACCGAGAGGCGGAAATTATCACGCACAAGCGGCAGGCCCTGCGCCGCATTACCGCGCAGCACCTTGATCCAGCCCAGCGAAATGCGGCTGTTGGTGGTCTGGAAATGGGTCGGCGCGCGCAGGCGCCCCAGCACTTCGGCGGCTTGCTCGGCCGTGCTTTCTGCCGCTGCGAGTTGCCCGGCATTGGCCAGCGAGGGGGCCAGTTTGAACTGGCTGAGCGCCACGCCGAGTTCGCTGCCATTGGGGAGCGAACGGTAGATGTCGAGCGCCTGCTGGCGCATCGCCAGCCCGCGCGGCCGGTCACCCGCGCGGTCGGCCGCCCCGCCGCCCAGGATCATCGCCGAGGCCTGCAGCGAGCGCCGCCCGATCGTGCCGAACAAGTCAGCCGATGCCGCGAGAAAGGGTGCGGCATCCTCCGGGCGGTCCAGCGCGAGCAGCGCACTGCCCAGCACCGCAAGGCCATTGGCGCGTTCGCCAATGATCAGGCCCTTGGCGTCGAGACCCTCGTCCACCCCCTGGCGCAGGATCGGGATCGCTTCCCCGATGCGGCCTTGCGAGAGCAGTTCGGACCCCATCGAAATCCGCACTTTGGCGCGCAGGGCGTGCCCGTGCGGCAGCAAGGCCGATTCTGCGAGAAGCTGGCGCAGCAGCGGCTCGGCCCGCTCGCTCAGGCGCGAGCGCGACAGCGCGGTGGCATAGGCGATGCCGATCTCCATGCGCGCGGAATCGCCCGCCGGCAGTTGCCGGAAAGCCATCTCCCACCCATGCTCGACCAGTGACAGCGCCTCCGCCGTGCGGCCGAGCGCCATGGCGCTCACCGCCCAAGAGGCTGCGGCCTGGACAGTGCGCAAGTCATCCGCGCCGTGGCGCTTCTCCCAGATCGCCCGCGCCGCATCAGCTTGTTCGATCCCGCCGACGAAATCGAGCTGGTCCGAGGCCAGCACGGATCGCGCATAGGCAAGCTCGGCGCGCAGATCCTCGTCGCTTTTCGGCGCGAGCGCGATGGCGCCATCGAAGGCTGCGCCCGCCTCGCTCCAGCGGGACAGGCGCGACAGGGCGAGGGCCTTGTGTTCCAGCGCCCGGGCCCGGGCGGCAGGATCGCGCAGGGTCGGAAGGCGCAGGTCGATTTCGGCGATGGCGGCTGCGGGATCGACCGCGATGCTTGCTTCAGGGCTATCCGCGGCCAGCGCTGACACGGGAACGGCTAGCGCCAGCGCCAAAGCGCAGAGCCGGTCTCCCCATCGCATCCCCACTTGCCCCTCGCCCCCGTTTGCCGCCGCCACTCATAGCGGGTGCGGCGGCGCATGGGGAGTGCGCAAAGGGATGAAATAGCGTCCCTATTCGAAATAGGCGACTGCGCGCACCTCGATGCTTTCGCGGATTTTCGCGTTGGGCAGGCTCGTATCGTGGAAGGCGGTGTGCGGGCAGCGCCAGGTGACCGAATGATCGCTGTCATAGAACTTGAACAGCAGCACGTCGTCGCGGTCCATGTTCGAGAAGTACCACCAGCGGTGGTCCGGGCGGTGGCGGAAGATCGAAGCGGCGATCATCTGGTCCTCGCCCTCGACCGGAGCGGTGAGCGCGTCGCCTTCAGGGAAGCTGTCGACCACGAACAGTGTGTTGTTGCCCATCTCGTCACCGACGATCGAGCGGCCGTCCATCAGCGCGAGCGGCCAGTCCTGCGGACCGGGCGAGAAAGTGCGCCAGAAGGAGAAGCAGATGTGGCGGCGGAAGCCGGGGGCGCCGGGAAAGCGGTCCTTGTAGATGCGCGCGCCGGCGCGCTCGCCCGTCAGCGGGTTGTAGTCAATGTGCGCTTCGCCGGCTTGCGGCTGGATCCCGCCGTTGTGCTGGTAGCCCGCGACTTTTTCCTGAACCCGCTGCGAAAGGTCGGCGGTGGTGCGGATCATCCAGCCCTGTGCGGCGACCCGGTCCGCGCCGGTCAGCACCTTGATCGCAGTTTCCACCTCCGCGAGGTAATGCGCATCGACATCCGGCTTGTCGTAAAAGTCACGCACCTGGCTGGGGCTGCGTCCGATCATGAAGCCGTGCGTGTCGAGCGTGAAGTGGTCGCGGATCGGCATGCCGTCGCGCATCGGCATCTCGTGGTCGAAATAGTCGCCGGTGTTGATCTCCGCCCCCTGGCTGACATAGCGGCGGGTGACATAGTCATCCGGGCCCAGGTAGCGAATCAGCGCGGTGGTGGTGCGGGCGGTATCCTCGATATCGGAGGCGAGCGTCGCCATGGTTGTCTCCCGGAGCAATTGTTCGGACGGGGTTATACATCTGTATAAAAAGTCACAAGCGGGAACTTTTTGCATTTGCATATGACGACCCGCCGCAGCATGTCTCCCGCGATGGAAGATACCACCCGCAACCGGCTGCTCCAGGCGGCAGAGCGCATCCTTGTCGAGCAAGGGGTCCACGCGCTGACCGTGCGCCATGTCGGCAAGGTTGCGGACCTTAATGCGACGCTGGTGACGTATCACTTCGGCGGGGTAGCCCAATTGCTCGCCGAACTGTGCGAATGCAATCTCGCGGTGATGCTGCGTGGGTGGCAAGCGCTTGACCGCCAAGTGGCGGCGAGCGAGGTTGATCCGGTGCTCAAGGCGTGGCTCGCCCCGCTTTGCGCCCCAGCCGCATTCCACCCGCAAGGCCGAGCGGTGATCGTGCTGGACGAGATTGCAGCGCACGGTTCGCCCGAGATCAGCGCCCGGCTGATGGACGAGATGGTCGGCATCGCTCGGCGGGTGCAGGAGCTGCTCGGTCCGTTGCTCCCGCACCTGTCGGCTACCGAATTGCGTGCCCGATTGCGGTTCATTGCCGGTGCCGCGCTGGGCCCGCCGCCGCGCGTGCCTTCGCCAGAGCCGGCTGGTCCGGCGCTCGACAGTCTCCCGTACCTTCTGCGCTTCGCCGCGGCGGCACTGGACGACCGGGTCAAGCCCGCGGTGCGAGCCGCAGCCGGATCCCGTCCTTCGGCCGAAGCGTCAGCCGGCTGACGGGCTCGGGCCGGTCGTCGGCCAGCGCCTCGACCCGGAACCGGCGTACGAGTGTCGCCAGCACGACCATCGCCTCCTGCTGGGCAAAGCCCGCACCCACGCACAGCCGGGGCCCTTTGCCGAAAGGCAGCCAGGCGCGCTTCAGCATGTCCTGCCCTTCGGCAGTCTCGAAGCGTTCGGGCATGAAGGCATGGGGGCAGGCCCAGTTCTTCTCATTGCGCTGGATGAGCCAGGGAGAGACCACCAGCATGTCGCCAGGATTGATCGCCTTGTCGCGCATCGTCACGGGGCAAAGCGTATCGCGCGGCAGGAAGGCCACCGGGGGGTAGAGCCGCAGCGTTTCGCGCACCACGTTGCGGGTGCGCTCCATCCGGCGCAGCGCTTCCATCGTCAGCGGGCCGCCGGTGGTCAATGTTTCGGTTTCCTCCCGCATCGCTTCCTGCACGTGCGGGCACTCGCCCAGCAGGTAAGACCCCCAGGCCATCAGGCTGGCGGAGGTTTCGTGGCCGGCCAGGAAGATCAGCGCGATTTGCTCCATCACCCCTTGCAGAGTGAAAGGCGCGCCCGTGACGGGATGCTTCGCCTCGAACAGCGATTGCAGGATGTCGCGATGTGCCACCTCGCCGGACTCGTGAAAACGGCGGTAACGCTCCTCGACGATCGGGGCGAAAACCTCATGGATCCCGCGTGCCTCGCGGTCGGAGCGGCGTTTGAAACCGAGCGTCGGCAGCCCGTAGAGCCGCAGCACGCTGCCCGACTGGGCGAAGCGCTGGAAGCGGTTGAAGCGCCGGTGGATCACCGCTGAACCGGCCGCGTCGAGCGGCACCGAAAACAGCGTGCGGAAGATGATGTCGGCCGCGACGTGAGTCATCAACGGGTCGATGTCGATGATGCCCGATGACGGCAGCTGCTCCGTGATCCGCGCCACCAGGGCATCCGCAGCATCGGCCATCAGCGGCAGGGTCTTGGCGAGGGCGGTGTGCTGGAAGGCCGGGTTAATCATCGCCCGCTGCTGCTCCCAGTCCTCGCCATTGGCGGTGAAGGTGGAAACGCCGATCGCGGGCTCGAGCACCTCGACCATCAGCGAATGCTTGGGAAAGTTCTTCGCCTCGTCCATCACCCGGTCGATCAGCGGCAGCTCATTGGGGATGAAGATGTGCAGCCCCGGCATGCGGATCTCGCCCATGAGCATGGTGTAGCTCTTCTCGAACAGGCCGTGGATCCAGCTGGTCCACGAGCGGCCGAAACGTTTGAGGAAGCTCGAGCGGGTGCGGTGCGGCGGCGGATAGGGCGGGATGAAGGGCTGGTTCATGCGATCTCGCGAAAGGCCGCGACGGCCTGGTCGATCCGCTGCGGGGAGGCGGTAAGGGACGGGTAGTCGAGCGTCGAGACCCGGTCGCCGCAGCGCAAGTAGTCGAAATGGATCTCGTACTTGTCGGCATAGCCCGAGTGGTAGGTTGCGGGATCGTAGAAGCGGTGGAAGCGCGGGCTGAGCAAGGTCAGGTCAATCACCCCGTGCCCGGCGGCTGGCGCGAGCGGATCGACCAGCGAGAAGGCCGCGCCGTCGGGCGGAGAGCCGATGTCGATCCAGCGGAACGCATGGCCCGAAAGCTCCGTCATCATCGCCCGGAACCACCCGGCGTCGCTCCGGCAAGCCAGCAGCGGGATGCAGTGGCCGTAAGTGACGAAGGTGAAGCGCCCGGGCAATTGCCCGCCTGTCCGTTCAAACAGGTCGAGCAGCAGCGGCACAGCCATGATCGATCCGTTGGAATGGGCGACGAGCAGAACCTCGTCGGCATCGCCGGCCAGCGCCTCGGCAATCGCTTCGGCGTGGTCGCGCATCCGCTGTGCGGTCTCCGGGTCAAAGCCGCGCCGGGCCTGCCGGTCGGTATTGATGAACAGGCGGATCAGCCAGAACGCGCGGAGCTTGTCGATCGGGCCGCGCGCCAATGCGATCCCCGCGCCAAGACCCAGCAGGGCCGCGAGCCAGTTCGGCAGCAGTAACCCCAGCAGCAGTGCCACGGGCAGGCCGAGCAGCAGCGGCAGCAGCAGGACCGCCGCCAAGGGATAGAGCGTGGTGACGAACGGCCCTTTGCCGAGCCGCCAGAATTCGGCCCAGCGGTGGCGCAAGGCGTAGAACCCGTAAGTCACGGCAGTTGCCCAGCCCAATCGTAGCGGGCCCTTTACCCAGGCCCGCGCGACTTACTGATTGCGATCGGCTTTGTCTCGGGGTGCGGGGGCTCGGGATCACCCGCGCCGACGCCGGCTCCAACTCCCACTGCTACGGTGATTCCCACACCGACGCCTTCCGCAACGGTTACGCCGACGCCCACACCGACTGCGACAGTCACGCCTACTCCCACCCCCACTCCGACATCCACACCAACTCCAACGCCAACACCAACGGCGACACCAACTCCCACTCCCACTCCCACTCCCACTCCCACTCCAACGGCAACCCCGACTCCCACACCCACTCCTTCGCCGAGCCCGACCGGCCCGCTCGGTAGTGCGTCGGCCTTCGCCAACCCTGACGACGGGACCATTCCCGACCGAGCCAAGCATCCGATCGCGTTCCCGACCGCGATCGGGTTTGGCCGTAATGCCAGTGTTCGCGGACCCACGGCGGTGGTCTACAAGATCAACTCCCTGGAAGACTCCGCGGTGCCGGGTGATGGCAAGATCACTTACCGCGAATGCGCCCTCGCGCTGGCGGTGACGACGCCTTACGCCATCCCGGCGAACCGGCCGCGCTATTGCCTGTTCGAGGTCGCTGGGGCGATCATCCTCCAGTCACCGGCGCCCATCACCCAGCCGCACATCTACATTGCGGGCCAGTCCTCGCCGGGCGGCGTCGAGTTTCGGCTTGGTGCAAATTACAACCCGGTCGACTCCCTCATCGACACGCGCGCGGGCGGCAATCACATGATCCTGCGCTATGTGCGTACCCGCCTTGGCGAGCATCCGGACCGGATTTCGAATAACGGCGATCCGATCCGCCTCAACGATACCAGTGACCAGATCATCGACCACGTTTCGACGATGTTCGGGACCGATGAAAGCCTCAATCCCAATTGCCGCAATTGCACCATTCAATGGTCGATCATCGGCCCGAACATGTGCATCAACGCCGGGCACACATCATCCGTGCACTGCAAGACGTTCTTCATCAATCCGGGCAACAATATCACCGTCGCTCACAATATCTCGCAGCATGGCCAGTTTCGAGGGATCAATCTGGGCCTCGGGATCAAGCAGCGCGTGGCCGGGACATTCGGGCAGGCGGATGTGTTCAACAACGTGACCTACCACTTCACGGACGAGACCGGTTCACTATCCGACCAGAACGGCAGCGCCTATGTCAACTACATCGCCAACGTCGCGTTTCGTGGTCCTAACGACAAGCCAGTCAGCAACTTCTTTCCGGCGATCTTCGCCCGGGATACTGTGGATGCCTACGGTTTCAACGTCTACATGAAGGACAATGTCACCCAGCGGACCCGTGTGTTCGGGGCGTTCGGCCAGATCGTCAGCGATGCTCAGCAAGCATCGGTCTGGTTTCCCACCGCAGACGATCTCGCCAAGACCTGCGGCGTCAATGCCCTTGGCGTGGCCGATTGCACGATCAAGGGCTACGACGTCATCCAGACCAGCTTCTATGCGGCAGCGCCGGGGATCACTGCGCTGCAGTTCGAACCGTGGCATATTACCGGCCCCGAGCAGGCCATGCGTGACGCCCTGGCGTTCGCTGGCGCAGACCTCTGCCGTGATGGTCCCTGTCGCGACAATGTCGATGAGATGTACATCGAGGACATCCGGACCTGCGATCGGGCCCCTTACCTGTTCGACACCAGTTTCCCCGGAACCGCCGCGCAGGCGGGGGGATATGCGCAGATCATGCCGACCGGCGGCTCCCTGCAGGACACTGACAATGACGGCATGCCCGACAGCTGGGAAGTCCGGTTCAGGAACACCAATCCCAACGTCTGGGATGCCAACGAAGATGCGGACGGCGACGGTTACCCCAATATCGAGGAATATCTTAACTTCCTCGCACGGGACGACCTGCGCTACGCCGGCTTCATCGGTTCGGGCCTGGGCGCGCTGCCGGCGTACAATTGCGGTCGGGCGATGTTCTGAGTTTGCGCTTGGCGCCGGATCACCGGCGGCCGGTCCAGTCTGTTCGACTTGCATCCGTTTCACTTGGCGTTCAGCCTGCTGCTGGTTATAGGCGCTGCATGCTCAGGAACTCCCCGCTCAAGCTCGTCGTCCTTGCCGTTGCCGCCGGCGCCATGATGCTGACTGCCGGTTGTGGCGGTCGCGGGGGCAAGAACCGCGATACGGCCTATGTCGCGCGTGACGTGGAAACGCTCTATACCGCCGCCAAGAACCAGCTCGATCGGGGCAATACGCGCGCTTCGGCTGCGCTGTTCGACGAGGTGGAGCGCCAGCATCCCTACTCGCCCTGGGCCCGCCGCGCGCAGTTGATGAGCGCCTTTTCGTATTACGTGGCGCGCGATTATACGAAGGCAATCGAATCGGCGCAGCGCTTCCTGTCGATCCACCCGGGCAACAAGGATGCACCTTACGCCTATTACCTCGTCGCGCTGTGCTATTACGAGCAGATCAGCGACGTGACGCGCGACCAGAAGGTCACCCAGCAGGCGCTGACTGCGCTGAACGATGTGATCCGGCGCTATCCCAACACCCGCTACGCCTCCGATGCGCGGCTCAAGGTCGATCTGGTCAACGATCACCTCGCCGGCAAGGAGATGACGATCGGGCGGCTTTATCAGCGGTCGGGCCGGTGGTTGGCCGCCTCGATCCGGTTCCGCAATGTGACCGAGAAGTTCCAGAACACCAGCCACACGCCCGAGGCGCTGTACCGGCTGGTGGAATGCTATCTCACCATGGGCATTCTTGACGAAGCGCAGAAGAACGCTGCTGTGCTCGGGGCCAACTATCCCGGCACCGAATGGTACGCCAAGGCATTCGACCTGATGAACAAGCACGCCCCGGGTACCAAGGCGATCTGATCGCGCCGGCTTTCTACTCAGCCGGTTGACATTGTTGCTCAACGGGCGCTTGTTGCGCTTTCGATGCTTTCGCAAAAAACCCGTTACACAATCCGCGCCCTTCAGCACCTTGCCGACAAATGGCGGCAAGGACCGGTTCGGCTTGATGCTGTTGCCGAAGCGCAGAACATCCCGCGCAAATTCCTCACCGTGATCCTTTCGGAAATGGTCCGCGAGGGCCTGGTGATCTCGCATCGGGGGCGGGACGGTGGCTACGAACTGGGTCTGCCGCCGGTGGACATTCGCTATGGCGACATCATCCGGCTCACGCGCGGCAGTCTTGCGCTAGTCCCCTGCGCCGCGCGCAACGCGCACGAGCACTGCCAGAACTGCCTGCCGGAGGCGGAGTGCCGCCTGCGCGGTCTTATGCTGACGTTGCGCGACGAGATGGCCGCCATGCTTGACCGGATGACCCTGGCCGACCCGATCGAGGTCGAACCGCCGTTCCCCGAGACGGAATCGGCCGACTAGTCCATCTGCCGCAGCAAAGCCGCGCTTCGCCGCAGGCAAGCCATTCTTCTATTGTCTATGAAAACAGTAGAGTTATAGTCGGCGGCACAGGAGTCAGCCGATGTCTAATCCTTCTACCAGCCCGTCATCACGCCCTGTCCCCTCGGTTGAGGCGGCCCATGGAGCCGTGCTGAAAGCGGTGGCGGAAGCGGCGGCGCGCCTGCGTTTCGGGACGATTCAGCTTACCGTTCACGACGGCCGGATCGTCCAGCTCGAAGTCACTGAGCGGCAACGCTTCACCTGACCTGACACCAGCAAACAGGGAGGCAGACCGGACCGCCGGATGCAGCCAATGACCTTCACACAAGGATTTGGACATGCATTCGCAACTGCGCGCGGCGCTTTTCGCCGCCACATTTCTTGCCACCCCGGCTGCCTTCGCGGCCACCGCCGAGGCTGATGCCTCGGCCCCGGACCAGCAGCAAACCTCAGTCGGAACCGGCGCTGCCGACGACGTTGAGGAAATCCTCGTCACGGCCCGGCGCCGTCAGGAAACCTCGCAGGAAGTGCCGTTGGCGATCTCGGTGGTGGGCGGTGATCACATCGACAACACCGGCGCGTTCAATGTCGGGCGCTTGCAGCAGCTGACCCCGACAGTGCAGTTCTACACCTCGAACCCGCGCAACAGCTCGGTGAACATCCGCGGGATCGGGGCGCCCTTCGGCCTGACGAATGACGGGATCGAACAGGGCGTCGGCATCTATGTCGACGATGTCTACTATTCTCGCGCGGCTTCCTCGACTTTCGATTTCCTCGATGTCGAGCGGATCGAGACGCTGCGCGGCCCGCAAGGCACGCTCTACGGCAAGAACACTACTGCCGGTGCACTCAACATCACCTCGCGCCAGCCGTCCTTCGATTTCCAGGGCCGGGCCGAAGTGTCGATCGGCAACCTTGCCTTCAAGCAAGCCAAGGCCGCCGTATCCGGCCCGCTGTCCGACCATCTGGCCGCGCGCTTCGCAATTTCGGCGACCAGCCGCAAGGGCACGCTGTTCAACGTCAAGACCAGCAACTGGATCAACGAGCAGGACAATCTCGGCCTGCGCGCGCAGCTGCTGTGGCGACCTAGCGATAGCGTCGACGTGACGCTGGCGGGGGACTATTCGGTGCAGGATCCCGAATGCTGCGGTCAGATATTCGTCACGACCGGCGCAACCCAGCGGCCGCTCAATCGTCAGTTCGCCGCACTGGCCGCTGCGCAGAACTACGCCGTGCCTTCGGCCAACCCGTTCGATCGGGTGACTGATCTCGATGCCGATCTCAATGCCGGCAACAAGATCGGCGGCGTCAGCCTGCGGGTGAAGTGGGATAAGGGGCCGGGCACGCTGACCTCGGTCACCGCCTGGCGCTTCTGGGACTGGAAGCCGGCCAACGATCGCGATTTCATCGGACTGCCGATCACCACCAGCTCGAACAATCCCTCGCAGCAGCACCAGTACACGCAGGAAATGCGTTATGCGCAGTCCGCGCAGAACTTCGATTTCGTGGCGGGCTTGTTCGGCTTTTACCAAACGGTGCGGACGCAAGGACTCCAGGTGCAGGGACCGGCCGCGAGCAAGTGGCTGCTCAGCCCCGCCTCTTCGCTGTCCAACAATCCGGCGGTACTCGACAAGCTGACGGCGCAAAACGACATCCGGCTCGACAACACCAGCCTTGCCGCCTTCGGGCAAGTCAGCTGGAAGATCAACGATGCGCTGACCATTCAGCCCGGGGTGCGGATCAACTACGACAAGAAGAAGGGGCTCTACAGCTCGGTCGTCACCGGCACTGCTTCTGACGGAACGCGCCAGCCGGTGCTGTTCACCGGGGCTTATGCTTCCGATCCGTGGATCGTCGCCCAGCGCGGGGTGCTGGCGCCGCAGCGGATCGAGCCCAGCTTCAGCGCCTGGAACTTCAGCTATGACGTCACGGCGAGCTACAAAGTCGCGCGGGATATCATGGCCTATGCGACCTATGCCAAGACCTTCAAGTCGGGCGGGATCAACCTCAACGGCGTGCCGGCGGATGCCGCCGGGGTGCCGATCGTGGCTGCTGCGACGGTCAAGCCGGAATCACTCAACCACTACGAGGCCGGGCTCAAGACGCAGTTCTGGGACCGCAAGATCACCCTCAACCTTTCGGCCTACCGCACCGACATCAGCGACTTCCAGGCTCTGGTTACCAACGGCCAGCTCGGCGTGCTGCGCGGCTACCTCGCCAATGCGCAGAAGGTCCGCACGCAAGGGATCGAGTGGGATCTCTCGGTCCGGCCGAGCAAGCGCTTCAACGCCTATCTCAACGGCACCTATGCCGATGCGACTTACCGCAAGTTCGTCGACGCGCCGTGTCCGCCCGAGCTTTCGGGCGGCGGTAACGGCACGCCGGTGTCAGCGGCGTGCGTGCCGGGCAACAGCCCTGCGAACTGCGACATATCCGGCCAGCGCCTGCCGGGGGTCTCCAAGTGGTCGTTCTCATGGGGGGCAGAAGCCAATGCTCCGACCACAGTATTCGGACAGGAAGGCGAGGCATACTTCGGTTTCGACGGCAGCGCGCGCACGCGCTTTTCGTCCAACCCGACACCCTCGGCCTACACCTGGGTCGATGGCTACACGCTGACCAACTTCCGCCTGGGTTTCCGCACAGACAGCGGGGTCAACGTGTTCGGCTGGGTGCGCAATGCCTTCGACGTCAACTATTACGAGCAGCTCGCAGTGCCATCCGGCAATACCGGCCTGATCGTCGGCAGCCCCGGCGATCCGCGCACCTGGGGCGGCACGATCAAGATCGAGTTCTGACGGCATTCCCTCCCGCTCGCGGGAGGGGCCAGGGGTGGGCCTGTTGTTACCGGCGGTAGCGCATGGCCAAAGGAGCAAGGGCCCACCCCCATCCCCTCCCGCATGCGGCAGGGGAGTTTGCAGCGGCGGACTTTGCCGCTAGAACAGCACGCGAACATGCTGACCCGGCTGGCCATCCGCAATATCGTGCTGATCGAAGCACTGGACCTGGAGTTCGCGGGCGGCCTTGGCGTGCTGACTGGCGAGACCGGAGCGGGCAAGTCGATCCTGCTCGATGCGCTGGGGCTGGTCCTGGGTGAGCGGGCCGACAGCGGCCTGGTCCGGGCCGGGGAAGACAGCGCCAGTGTCGTCGCCAGCTTCGAATTTGCCGCTCTGCCTGAAGCCCTGCGCGCCGCGCTCGATGCGGCAGCGATCGAGGTGGAGCCGGGCGAGCCGCTGATCATCCGCCGCCAGCTGCGCGCCGATGGCGGCAGCCGCGCCTTCATCAACGACCAGCCCGCCGGCGTTGCCCTGCTGCGCGATCTTTCCGGCAGCCTGGTCGAACTCCACGGCCAGCACGATGACCGCGGCCTGGTCAATCCGCGTGGGCACCGGCTGCTGCTCGATCGCTATGCCCGCGCCGACGCCGCCGGGGTCGAACAGGCCTGGCGGCGCTGGCGCGAGGCGGAAGCGGCGTTGGCCGAAGCCCGTGCTTCGGTCGATCGCGCTGCGGCCGAGCAGGACCTGCTGGTCGCTCACCTCGCAGAACTCGCTGCGCTTGCGCCCGTGGCGGGCGAGGAGACGGAGCTCGCCGGGCAACGATCGGACATGCAGAAGGGAGAGCGCCTCACCGGTGACCTCGCCGACCTGCAGAAACTCTGGGCCGGTTCGGATTCCGCGCTCGCCAACCTGCGCGTCGCCGCGCGCAAGCTTGACCGGATCGCCGGGGAGCATCCGCTGTTGGCCGAATCGCTCGCCGCGCTGGACCGTGCCGTGATCGAGGCGACCGAGGCTGAGGACAAGCTTGCCCGTGCCGCCGAAGCGCTGGTCCACGATCCGCAAGTGCTCGACGCGGTCGAGACCCGCTTGTTCGAGCTGCGCGCCGCTGCTCGCAAGCATGGTTGCACCGTAGACGAGCTGGCCGATCGGATGCTGGCAATGCGCGCCATGCTCGATGCGATCGAGGGCGGAGAAGAAGCGCTGGCCGCGCTAGAAACCGCTGCGCGGGAGGCCGGGCTGGACTACCGCACCCGGGCCGAGGCGCTCTCCGCCGCGCGGACCGAGGCCGCTGCCCGGCTGGACCGGGCCGTGGCCGCGGAACTCGATCCGCTCAAGCTCGACGCCGCGCGCTTCCGCACCCAGGTGCTGCGCCTGCCCGAGGAGCGCTGGGGCGCAAGCGGGATCGACGCGGTCGAGTTCCTCATCGCTACCAACCCCGGGGCGGATTTCGCCCCGCTCAACAAGATCGCCTCGGGCGGTGAGCTTTCGCGCTTCATCCTCGCGCTCAAGGTCGCGCTGGCCGAAGAAGGCGGCGCGGCGACGGTGATCTTCGACGAGATCGACCGCGGGGTCGGCGGCGCTGTTGCCAGCGCGATCGGCGAACGGCTGGCCCGGCTCGCGCAGGGTGGGCAGCTGCTGGCGGTCACGCATTCGCCGCAAGTCGCGGCGCGAGGGGGCATGCATTACATGATCGCCAAGAGCTCCGAAGGCACCGTCACCCGCACCTCGGTCGCCCTGCTCGATGCGGCGGGCCGGCAAGAGGAGATTGCGCGGATGCTGTCCGGCGCGGAAGTGACTCCGGAAGCGCGGGCGCAGGCGGACAGGCTTCTGGAGGGGGTGTGAGGCGTATACTTGCGTTCACGGCGGCCACGCTGCTGAGCAGTTGCTCACCACCGGTGATGTTCAGGGTGGATTCTGACGAAGCCATCATCAACGGGACACTTACGCTGAATGGACAAGCCGCGGCCTTGACGAAGAACCTCGACGGAGCCTGGTGGGGCAAATGGAACGGTTCCGATGCGGATGGGACGATTCGGATCGTCTATTCGGATGGCGCGGCGACGATGTGCCGTATCGGATATGTCACGCATGGCATGACGGACGTTCAACGTTTCACCATCAGGCGCCGACAATGCACACAGGAGTTCCCCAGATGAACTTCGCCCGCCGCGAATTCGTCGGCGCGGCGGCGCTTGTTTTGCTCGCACAAGGATGCAGGACCACCATGGATGAAGTCGTTGCCAATGCCGAGCTCTACGGCCTGATCGGGCAGATGATGGCCGCCCCAGGCAAGCGCGACGAGCTGATCCGCTATCTGGCCGAGGGCACCGCCGAGATGCCCGGCAACCTCGCCTACATGATCAACAAGGACGCCGCCGATCCCGATGCGCTGTGGATCGTCGAGGTGTGGAAGGACAAGGCCGCGCACGCCGCCAGTCTCTCGTTGCCGCAGGTGCAGGCAGCGATCGCCAAGGCACGGCCGATCCTTGCGGGGTTCGGCACCCGGGCGGAGGTTGTTCCGGTGGGTGGGAGGCATTGAGCGGACTCGATCCTCTAGCCGCAAACGTCAAGGCCATTCCGCTTTACTACCGGCGGGGCTTTGCCCTGAGCAGGCTACTGGTGGTGACGATGATTGCGAAGGCGTGAGAATGAGCGATTTGAACGTCGGCTCGTCTGAAGCCCCCTCCTCTTCAGAGGAGGGGGTTGGGGGTGGTGGCCCTACGCGCGAGCTGATGCTCGAACGCGCAGCGAGCATGCGGAGCAACCCGACCGAACCGGAGCGCCGCATGTGGATGGTCCTGCGCGACAGCCGCTTGCGCGGTTTCAAGTTCCGTCGGCAGGTGGTGATGGGATCGCGGATCGAAGATTTCTTTTGCCCGGCGAAGGGAGTTATTGTCGAGGTGGACGGTGAAACGCATGATCGCCCGCGCGATCTGGCGAATGACATGGAACTGGAACGCCGCACCGGCTTTGTTACGCTGCGCTTCACGAACACCGAGGTGATGAGGGAAATGGATGAGGTGGTGACTAGGCTTGCTTTGACACTGGAGCGCAGACCGGATCGATGGTCAGGCGTGGGAAGCACCACCCCCCAACCCCCTCCTCTGAAGAGGAGGGGGGCAGGTGACTGACATTTCCGAAGCCGAGGCCGCCAACGAGTTGATGCGGCTGGCGCGCAAGATCGCGAAGCACAACCGGCTCTACCATGCCGAGGACGCGCCGGAGATTTCAGACGCCGATTATGACGCGCTCGTGCGGCGCAATGCCGAGTTGGAGGCGGCGTTCCCGCAGCTGATCCGGGCCGACAGTCCGAGCCGGCTGGTCGGGCACGAGGTCGCTGCTTCGCCGCTCTCCAAGGTCGCGCATGAAGTGCGGATGATGAGCCTCGACAACGCCTTCTCGGACGAGGAGGTGGAGGACTTTGTTGCCCGCGTCAGGCGCTTCCTCGCCTTGCCGGCCGACGCCGAGGTGGCGATGACCGCCGAGGACAAGATTGACGGGCTGTCCTGCTCGCTACGCTATGAGCAGGGCCGGCTGGTGCGCGCCGCTACCCGGGGCGACGGGCAGGTGGGCGAGGATGTCACTCCCAACGTCGCAACCATTCCCGATATCCCGCAGCAACTGGCGGGCGAGGTGCCCGAGGTGTTCGAGATCCGCGGCGAGGTCTACATGGCCAAGTCGGACTTCCTCGCACTCAATGCCGCGCAGGAGGAAAAGGGCGACAAGGTCTTCGCCAATCCGCGCAACGCCGCCGCCGGGTCGCTGCGCCAGAAGGACGCGAGCGTCACCGCCAGTCGCCCGCTGCGCTTCCTGGCTCACGGCTGGGGCGCCGCCAGCGCGGTGCCGGAGCAGACGCAGTTCGCGATGATGCGGCGGATTGCGGCTTGGGGCTTGCCGGTTTCACCGCTGCTCGATCGCTGCACCGCGACCGCCGACCTGCTGGCGCATTACCAGGCGATCCAGGCGCGGCGGGCGGACTTACCCTATGATATCGACGGCGTGGTCTACAAGGTTGACCGGCTTGACTGGCAGGATCGGCTGGGCTTCGTCGCCAAGGCGCCGCGCTGGGGCATGGCGCACAAGTTCCCGGCTGAGCGCGCCGAAACGACGCTGGAGGCGATTGACATCCAGGTCGGCCGCACCGGCAAGCTTACCCCGGTCGGACGGCTCAAGCCGGTGACGGTGGGCGGAGTGGTGGTCTCCAACGTTACTTTGCACAACCGCGACGAGATCGCGCGACTGGGCGTGCGGATCGGCGATCGGGTAGTGCTCCAGCGCGCCGGCGACGTGATCCCCCAAGTGGTCGAGAACCTGACCCGAGACGCACCGGCAAAGCCCTATGCCTTCCCGGATCACTGCCCCGAATGCGGCAGCGAAGCCGTCGCGGAAGAAGGCGAAGTCGACGTGCGCTGCACGGGCGGGCTGGTCTGCCCGGCTCAGCGGACCGAGCGGCTCAAGCATTTCGTCTCCCGCGCTGCGCTCGACATCGAGGGGCTGGGCGAAAAGACCATCGATGAATTCTTCGCGCTCGGCTGGCTGGAAAGCCCGGCCGACATCTTCCGCCTCAGGCGCCGACGCAGCGAGATCCTGACCCGCGAGGGGTGGAAGGACAAGTCTGTGGACAACCTGTTGACAGCGATCGAGGCCAAGCGCGCACCCGATGCCGCGCGGCTGCTGTTCGGCCTCGGCATCCGCCACGTCGGCGCGGTAACGGCGCGGGATCTGCTGAAGCGGTTTGCGATGCTCCCCGCGCTCCGTGAAACCGCTCAGCTGGCGCGGACCGGCGACGCTGAAGCCCTCGCCGAACTCACCTCGATCGACGGCATCGGCCCCGCCGTGGTCGAGGCGCTGGGCGATTTCTTCCACGAGCCGCACAATATCGCGGTGTGGGAAGACCTGCTCTCCGAAGTGTCTCCGCCTCCCTACGTGGTTGAGACGAAGGACAGCCGGGTCGCCGGCAAGACCGTGGTCTTCACCGGGGCACTGGAGACGATGAGTCGTGACGAAGCCAAGGCCCAGGCCGAACGGCTCGGTGCGCGCTCAGCCGGTTCGGTATCGGTCAAGACCGATCTTGTGGTCGCCGGACCGGGTGCGGGCAGCAAGCTCAAGAAGGCACAGGAACTGGGGATCGAAGTGATCGACGAGGCAGCCTGGGCCGAGATTGTCAGGGCCGCCGGCTAGGCTCGATCACCAGCGCCGTGCCCAGTCCGGCAAGGCTCCCGGCCGGCTTGCCCGGACGGTCGCACCGCCCCGCTTGCGAAGCCACAGGATCGACCAGTCGCCATTGACCATCCGCGCCGCCAGTCGCAGCCCGGCGCGGCGGCAAGCGGCGCGGACTTGGGCTTCCTGCGTCTCGAGCAGTCCCGCCAGCAGCAGATGCCCGCCGGGCAGCAGTGCCTGGGCGAATTCCGGAGCGAGGTGAATCAGTGGGCCGGCAAGGATGTTGGCGATGATCAGATCATACGGCCCGCGCACGGCGAGCAGCGGATGCTCCATCCCGTCGGCTACCAGCATGGTCAGTTCGCCAGCCCGCCCCCCCATGGGCACGCCGTTAAGCGCCGCGTTTTCCTCAACCACCCCGACACAGACCGGGTCGATGTCGCTCGCCGTAGCGAACGCGCGCGGCCACAGGTGCAGTGCGGCGAAGGCGAGCAGTCCGGTGCCGGTGCCGATATCGGCGCAATTGCGCACGACCACGCCTTGCCGCTTCATCGCATCGAGCAGCGCGAGGCAGCCTTCGGTGGTGGCGTGCTGTCCCGTGCCGAAGGCTTGGCTGGCAGGAATGCAGTAGTCCCGCACGCCATGCTCGCGGAGCGGGGGATGTTCCGGGGTGTGGACGTGAAAGCGACCGGCGCGGATCGGCTCCAGACCGGTTTGCGAAAGGGTCAGCCAGTCCACCTCGGGCAGCTGCTCGACTTCCAGCGGCGGGACCGCGCCCGAAAACAGCGCGGCGATGGCGGCGCGATCGGCGCTGGTGGGCTTGCGGGCGAGCCACGCTTCCAGGCGCCAGTCTTCCGGGCGGTCTTCGGCGATTTCGCTGCCGGAAAGAACCACTCCTGGATCCCAGTCCAGCGCATCCTCGTGCGCGATCAGTGCGCCCTCGATGACCTGGCGGGGCGCGTGAACGGTAATCTTCCAGCTTTCGGACATGGATGCGCCATAGGGGCTGGCCGCGCGCTCGCCAAGCATGGACGCGCACCGTCTTGCAAGGCGGGTCGAATTGGCTAAGGGGTAAGCCACATGCGGCGGTGACCGCGCTTCATTTTAGGGGAATTCTGGCATGGCCCAAGCCGGCACCGGTGGACGCAATCGTCCGCTCTCACCGCATCTTCAGATCTGGCGCTGGGGTCCGGGCATGACGGTCTCGATTCTCCACCGCATTTCAGGCAACGGGCTGGCCGTGGCCGGCCTGGGCTTGCTGCTGTGGTGGCTCGGCGCGCTGGCCGGCGGAGCGGAGAGCTACGCAACCTTCACCCGCCTGGTGGATAGCTGGTGGGGCATGGTCATCCTCGTGGGGGTGAGCTGGTCGTTCTTCAACCACCTGGCCTCGGGCGTCCGCCACTTCGTGCTCGATATCGGCTCCGGCTATGAACTGGTCGCGAATGCTCGCTGGGCGATCATCACCCCGCTGGTCGGAATTCTTTTCACCGCTGCCTTCTGGGCAGCGATCCTGATTCGCTGAAGGAGGCGCAGGCGATGGGCAACGGAACCTCGATCGGCCGCGTTCGCGGGCTTGGATCGGCTCACAGCGGCGCGCATCACTGGCTGATGCAGCGCCTCACCGCAATCGGCAGCCTGGTGCTTGTGCCCTGGTTGCTGTTCTCGCTGATCACCCTGCCGAATCTGCATTATGAAACCGTGCATGAGTGGCTGGCCCGGCCGGTCCCCGCCACGGCGATGGGCCTGCTTGTGGTCACCAGCTTCTGGCACGGGCGTCTGGGCATGCAGGTGATGATCGAGGACTATGTCCATGAGCACGCCAACAAGTTTGCAGTCATGACGCTGCTCAATCTCGCGGCCTTCGCCGGGGCCGCGTTCGGCCTGTTCTGCGTCGTCCGCATCGCGCTTGGAGGCATTGCCTGATGTCCGCTCCTGCCTACAAGATCATCGACCACACCTATGACACCGTGGTCGTCGGCGCCGGCGGCTCTGGCCTGCGCGCCACGATGGGCTCGGCCGAAGCCGGCCTCAAGACCGCCTGCATCACCAAGGTCTTCCCGACCCGCAGCCATACCGTGGCGGCGCAAGGCGGGATTGCTGCCAGCCTGAAGAACAACACGCCCGATCACTGGACCTGGCACATGTACGATACCGTCAAGGGGTCGGACTGGCTGGGCGACCAGGACGCGATCGAATACATGGTGCGCGAGGCGCCCGCCGCGGTTTACGAACTGGAGCACGCCGGCGTTCCGTTCAGCCGCAACGCCGATGGCACGATCTACCAGCGGCCCTTTGGCGGCCACATGCAGAACATGGGCGAAGGCCCCCCGGTGCAGCGCACTTGCGCGGCGGCCGACCGTACCGGCCACGCCATGCTCCACGCGCTTTACCAGCAGAGCCTGAAGTACGCGGCGGACTTCTTCATCGAATACTTCGCGATCGACCTGATCATGGACAAGGGCCAGTGCGTCGGCGTGATCGCGCTGTGCATGGATGATGGCACGCTGCACCGCTTCCGCGCCAAGGCGGTGGTGCTGGCGACCGGCGGCTATGGCCGCTGCTACTACACCGCGACATCGGCCCACACCTGTACCGGCGACGGCGGCGGGATGGTGCTGCGCGCGGGGCTGCCGCTGCAGGACATGGAATTCGTCCAGTTCCACCCCACCGGCATTTATGGTGCCGGCGT
Source organism: Sphingomonadaceae bacterium (assembly GCA_947472735.1). GTDB lineage: Bacteria > Pseudomonadota > Alphaproteobacteria > Sphingomonadales > Sphingomonadaceae > Novosphingobium. Next base: position 39,738 of record CANJBY010000002.1, read on the forward strand.
GCTCATCACCGAAGGCGCACGGGGCGAGGGCGGCTACCTGACGAACTCCGAAGGCGAGCGCTTCATGGAGCGCTATGCGCCGAGCGCAAAGGACCTTGCCAGCCGCGATGTCGTTTCCCGCTCGATGGCGCTGGAAATCCGTGAGGGGCGGGGCGTGGGCCCGAACAAGGACCACATCTTCCTCCACCTCGATCACATCGCGCCGGACGTGCTGGCCCAGCGCTTGCCCGGGATCACCGAGAGCGGCAAGATTTTCGCCGGCGTCGACCTTACCCGCCAGCCGCTTCCGGTGGTGCCGACCGTGCACTACAACATGGGCGGCATTCCCACCAACTACCACGGCGAAGTCGTCACCATCGGGGCTGACGGCAATCCGGAAACCGTGGTCCCCGGCCTGTTCGCGGTGGGCGAGGCGGCCTGCGTCTCGGTTCACGGCGCCAACCGCCTGGGTTCCAACTCGCTGATCGACCTGGTGGTCTTCGGCCGCGCGGCGGGTCACCGCCTCAAGGAACTGATCACGCCGGGCACCGCCCACGCCGAGCTGCCCAAGGATTCGGCCGATCTGTCGCTCACCCGGCTCGACCATTTCCGCAACGCCAAGGGCGGATCGCCCACCGCCGAAGTGCGCACCGAGATGCAGCGCGCGATGAGCCAGCACGCCGCCGTGTTCCGCACCGACGATCTGATGGCCGAAGGCAAGGCCAAGCTGACGGCGACCTATGCGCGGATGGCCGACATTCACGTCTCCGACCGGGGCCTGATCTGGAACTCTGACCTCGTCGAGACGATGGAGCTGGACAACCTGATCTCGCAGGCCATCGTCACGCTGCACGGCGCTCACAACCGCAAGGAATCGCGCGGCGCCCACGCCCACGAGGACTTCCCCGACCGCGACGACAAGGGCTGGATGAAGCACACCGCCGCCTGGTTCGAAGGCTGGGGCGGGCAAGGCGGCACGGTGAAGATCGACTACCGCCCGGTCCACGAATTCACGCTGACGGACGACGTGGAGTACATCGAGCCGAAGAAGCGGGTGTATTGAGTCACGGCACAAAGATACTATGAATTAAAAGGCCGGGGCGGAAGCGCTCCGGCCTTTTTCGGCTTAGAAAACTATGCTTCATTAGAAGGAAGGTGGCTGGGGGGGTTTCTTTGAGAATTGTGACTTGGAACTGTAACGGTGCTTTTCGTCTCAAACGGCAGGCAGTCGATGCCTTGCATGCCGACGTTCTGGTAATTCAGGAATGCGAAGACCCTGCGCAATCGACAGCTGCTTATCGCGATTGGGCAGGTGAATATCTGTGGACCGGATACGGGAAGAGCAAGGGAGTCGGTATTTTCCCCCGCAAGGGACAACTGATTGAGCCACTCGACTGGGCGGGTCAGGAGTACCAATTATTTTTACCTGCCCGGCTCGACCGCACCCTCACCATTCTTGGCGTGTGGACGCAAAACAGTAAACCTGCGACTTACAGTTACATCGGGCAATTTTGGCACTTCATGCAATCGAACAAGGCGCGCTTGGATGAGAGTACTGTCATTCTCGGTGATTTCAACAGCAACTCTATTTGGGATCGGCCGCGGCGTGCGTGGAATCACTCCGATTGCGTAAATGCGCTTAGAGAATTGAGCTTCACGAGCCTGTATCATCACACTCGAAGTGAAGGGCAGGGACAGGAGCGGGAGCCGACGTTTTATTTCTATCGTAAGCCTGAAAAACCATTTCATATCGATTTTATTTTTGCGCATGACTGTTTGATAAGCGCCGAGAATTGCCGAATCCAGATTGGTGATCCTAACATTTGGTTATCGTTGAGTGACCATATGCCAATGATCGCCGATATTTAGGCGCAACAGGGTTTTCTGTTACGTCTAGGGCATTCCGGCTACGCCTACTGATCAGATACTGCACCTAAGGTCGGCTGCACGAGCGCCAATCCGCCCGCCATCGTCTCGCACGCAGGATCGAAGTGATCGAGAAAGGCGCGCCGCTGGTCATCCGTTCGCAGCTAATCGCGCGCCAGCCAAATCTGTATGGCTCAGACATCCCTGTGCCGGTCAAGCCCGTCCGCATGTTTCCCCTTCCGGCGCTATCCCGCATTCGCCAGCGAGCGATGGCCCGGACGCGCCATGACGGTTGAGCAATGCGCCCCACGCGCATAAGCAGCGGGGCGATGCGCATTGCCCTCTACGAACCCGAAATCGCCGGAAACGTCGGTGCGGTGCTGCGGCTTGGGGCTTGCCTGGGCGCGGCGGTGGATCTGATCGAGCCGATGGGGTTCGTCTGGGACGATCGGCGGGTGCGGCGGACTGCGATGGACTATATCGACCATGTCGCGGTGGTGCGCCACGCCGGGTTCGGGGCGTTTCAGGCCAGCATCGGTGCAGCGCGGCTGGTGTTGTTCACCACCAAGGCCAGCCAGTCGCCTTACGATTTCGCTTTTGCCGCGGACGACGTCCTGCTGTTTGGCAAGGAGAGCGCAGGGGTGCCGGCCGTAGTGGCGGATAGCTGCGCGGCCCGGTTGCGGCTGCCGATGCGGGCAGGAGTGCGCTCCATGAACCTCGCCATGTCGGCCGGTCTCGCGCTGGGCGAGGCGCTGCGGCAGACCAAGGGCCTGCCCGGCTGACGCGGACCGTGCTGTTCAGGCGCCGAGCGTGACCATCAACGTAGGACCGCGCTTGCCTCGCATGCGGTTCACCAGGTTGCGCGCGTTTCGGCGCCAGGTTGCCTTCAGGCCGTCGGTGGAACGGGTCCCCGGCGGGCGGGTGCCCCAGGGGTCAACCGGCGCGCGCGCGACGTTGAGCAGCCGGACGCCGAGCAGTTCCGCAATCCGGCGGTAACTGTCGAGTGTGAAGTGGTTCATGTGGTGCGGCGGCAGGTCGAAAGCATCCTCGCGCGCGCGCAGGATGTCGTTCTCGGGGTCCGGGGTGCTGACGATCAGGCGGCCGCCCGGGCGCAGGCAGGCGAGACAATCCCTGAGGAACCCGGCCGGATCGACCACGTGCTCGAGCACCTGATAGGAGCAGACGACGTCGTAGGAGGCGGGCTTGGCGGCGGCAAGGCTCGCGATGTCCATGCACAGCACGGGCCAGTCGGTCACTTTGTCGGCAATCGCTTCGCGGTTGAGTTCAAGACCGGCGGCCTCGCGCACCCGGCCTTGCGTGTGACGGAGGAAGGTGCCGCGCCCGCATCCGACTTCGAGCAGTCGGTCAGTCGGCCGCAGCTGTTTCAGCGCAGGGCCATATTCCCAGCGCCAGTCGTGATAGTAGTTCGGCCACTTGCGCGAGAGCTGCTGGTAGAACGCTTCGTCACCGGCCAGCCGCTCCGGGCGCCAGAACCGGGTGCCGGTACGCTCACATTCGTAGAGGTCGAGGGTCTCGACCGCGAGCGCTGAGAAATCCACCGTGGCGTCGCACTTGCGACGGTACATCGCTTCCACCGTGCCGGCGGGGATCTGCTCCCGCAGCCGCGCCGGGCCGAACGGGCCCTCGGTAACTTGCAATGCACGTCTCCTTCCCGGCCAGGTACTGCGGGTATAACCACGCCGGCCGGGAGTTTGATCCGTGAAGGCCGCGAAATACTGTCAGCCTTGCTCTTCGGAGACGTGGCGCTTGGCGAAGTTGGCCATGGCCAGCACGCAGATCACGATCCCGGCCAGGCAGGCGGCCGTGGTGACATAGCCGTTGAGCACTTTCTCCGTGCTGCCGAGGAACAGCCGTGCGCCGACGAGCGGTGCGGCAACCGCTGCGAATTTCGCCATGAAGCTGGCCCAGCCCCCGCCGGTCGAACGGATCGCGCTGGGATAGTAGATTGACGTGATTGAAATGACCGCGGCGTGCCCGACGCCCACCATGATCGACCCCATCAGGATCACCGGCACGAACAGGCCGCTGCCATACTGCACGATTCCCAAGCCGACGAGCGCGACCAGCGGAATGCCGAGCAACGGCGCCAGGGTGATCCAGGCCGGCCCGCGCCGCTCGGTCAGCGCAAGCAGGCCGACGCCGCCAATCGCCCCGACCAGACCGCCGATCGAGCCGATCGTGGTCGCTTCGGTCACGCTCATGCCCAGTTCTTCCAGGAACAAGACGCCGTAGCTGGTCTTCAGATAGATCGCGAAGGTCGAGAAGAAATAGGCCAGCCACACCAGTGGCGTGATGTAGACCAGCCAGCCCTTGAATAACGCACCGAACATCTTGAGCGGCGAGGCCGACTTGCTGGCGCCTGGCTCGTCCGAAAGCGTGAAGGCTGAAAAGCGGCTCATGTCCTCGCCCGGGGCAAACTTCGCCAACCCGGCCGCGATGCGGGTGGCCGGTTTGTCCTTGGCGACGAGCCAGCGGACGGATTCCGGCAGAGTGAACTGCAGCAGCACGGCCAGCGCAAAAGTCGTCACGCCGCAGAAGAAGAACACGGCGTGCCAGCCGTGGGTCGGCGCGATGGCGTTAGTGATCCAGCCGCAGGCCGCGCCCCCGGTGCTAAAGCCCAGCATCACGATGGTCACCGATGTGGCCCGCATCGAAGCCGGCATGGATTCGACGTTGAGGGACCAGGCCGGTGCCAGAAGCCCGCCGATCGAGAACCCGCCGAGCACCCGCAACACCATCAGTTGCTCGGGCGTCTGGGCATAGCCGGTAAGAAAGGTGAGGACGGCGCTGAGGACCGTGCACAGCAGGATAACCGGGCGCCGGCCGAAAATGTCCCCGAAATAGGAGCCGACCAGCGATCCGATCATCTGCCCGACAAAGGCCGCCGCGCTGACATTGCCCATGGTCACCGTGTCGAGGTGCATCTCGTCGCGGATGTAGGGCAGGGTGAAAGTCATCAACGAAAAGTCGAGCCCGTCGAAGAAAGTGACGAAGCACGACAGGATCAGGATCGAGAGATGGTAACGAGTGAACTTCAACCCGCGCATGAACGCCGAAACATCCAGCGTCGCGCCCGCAGTGCCTACCATGGCCTTATTCACTCCCGTGATCCGTCTTTGTGCGTAAGACAAACAATGAAGGATGCTACGGATATTGCAAGCGGGGATCGAACGATCCGTTGTGGAGTCGGTTCGGTTTGCGTGCTATATGTGATTCACATAGTCGGGCCGAATGGAGTTCGAATTCGACCGGACCAAGGACGAGGCCAATCGGTTCAAGCATGGCTTGCGATTGGCGTTCGGAGCGAAGGTATTTGATGATCCGTTTCATGCGCTCGTGCCCTCCCACCGATTGATCGATGGTGAGGATCGATACAAGGCGGTCGGCAAGATCGATGGCAAGCTGTATACTGCCATCTGGGTCCAACGCGGCGAACGCATCCGGTTGATCTCGGTTCGCAGGAGTAACGCAGGTGAACAAAGAGACTACAATAGCCATCCCCGCTGATCCCAATGATCCAGAGGATTTCGATGTCTCGGTGGCCGGTCTGGAGCGTGCCCACATGGGGCGCCGCTTTCGCATCCTTCGGCATCGCCTCGGGCTCAGCCAGACGGAATTCGCTTCAGCCTATGGCATTCCGGTCGCCAACTTGCGACAGTACGAACTGGCCCGCCACATGCCACCTCCGGCCGTGCGGGCCTATCTCAAGGTGATCGAGGCTGAGCCGGACATGGTGCGGCGGGTGATGGCGGGGTAAAAGCGCTCATTGCCGCAAAAAGAAGATGCGGTGAAGGCCGTGGTCAGTCTTTCGCCCCCAAATCCCCTTTGCCAACCGTTGCCCCGGCCATCGCCAGCATCGCATCGAGGCTCTTCTTGGCCGCCAGCCGCAGGCTTTCCTCGATCTCGATCCGAGGCGTGAGGTCACGCAGGGCGAGGTAGAGTTTTTCGAGCGTATTGAGCGCCATGTAGGGGCAGATGTTGCAGCTGCACTGGCCGTCGGCACCCGGGGCGCCGATGAAGGTCTTTTCGGGCAGGGCCTTTTCCATCTGGTGGATGATGTGCGGCTCGGTCGCGACGATCAGGGTGTTGCCCGGGAAGGATTTGGCGAAATTCAGGATCCCGCTGGTCGAGCCGACATAGTCTGCATGATCGATGATGTGCGGCGGGCATTCCGGATGCGCCGCGACCGGCGCGCCGGGGTGCTGGGCCTTGAGCTTGAGCAGCTCGGTTTCGCTGAAGGCTTCGTGGACGATGCAGACACCCGGCCACAGCAGCATCTCGCGATTGAACTTGCGAGAAAGGTAGCCGCCAAGGTGGCGGTCAGGCCCGAAGATGATCTTCTGCTCGGGCGGGATCTGGGCCAGGATCGTCTCGGCGCTGGAACTGGTGACGATCACATCGGACAGGGCTTTCACCTCGGTCGAGCAGTTGATGTAGGTCAGCGCGATATGGTCGGGGTGAGCTTCGCGGAAGGCCTTGAACTTCTCGGGCGGGCACGAATCCTCAAGGCTGCAGCCGGCGTCCATGTCGGGCAGGATCACGATTTTCTCGGGCGCGAGGATCTTGGCGGTTTCGGCCATGAACTTGACCCCGCAGAAGGCGATTACCTCGGCATCGGTCGCCGCGGCTTTCTTCGACAATTCGAGGCTGTCGCCGATGTAATCGGCGAGGTCCTGGATTTCCGGGCTCTGGTAATAATGCGCAAGGATCACGGCGTTGCGTTCCTTGCGCAGCCGCTCGATCTCCGCGCGAATGTCGATGCCGGAGAGGTTGGCGGTGAGCACGGTCATGGCAGTTCCCCGATTATGGACAGGACAGGCATTAATGCCTGCCGGGCCATATGGGGACGATCAGCCCCCTGCAACAGTGTTGGCGAACGCAATCATCGCCGGGGCCTGTGCAAGCAGCGGCGAGGCGACGCCGATGCCTGCGATCAGGCCCGCACCCCACCATAGCGCCGGATGGATCTGTCCGCGGGTGCGCCAATCAAACGCCATGGCCACGGCAATCATCGCCAGCTGCATCGCGATGATCGCCGGCCAGGAAAATCCGATGGTCAGAACCGTGATCCGCCCGAAAGCGGGGGCGATTATGCACACCGTGGCGGAAAGCATCAGCCGGCGATGCCAGTCGCTGCGGTGGCGATTGGCTAGGCCGGCCATGACCAGGGCCGCGAAGCCGAGGATCGCCAGTTCGTCCATCACGATCAGCATCGCTGCGGTAAAGACCGGCGGCGGTGAGCGGTGCGCGGACATGCTCAAGTAAAGCAGCGCGGTGCCGACCACGACCAACCAGAGCGCCAGTCCGCCCATGAAGCGTCCGAGCTTGCGGTGCGTCGCCAGGTCGCCGCGCACCACCAGCCAGTTCTGCGTGAGGTAGAGCCCGATCCAGACCGTGTAGCTCACCGCATGGACATGCGCCCACCACGGCGCATGGAAGCTGGAATAGCCCACCACAATGTAGCCGCCGAACCCGAAGAGCACGAACGCCGTGATGGCGATAGCCATGCCAAGGAAGAAGCGTCGTTCGCGCTGCTCTGGAGTGAACGCGGGTCCGGGACCCAATTCCGCCAGTGCCGCCATCACAATTCCCCCTCTTCAATTGGTCTAGGGCAGGTATGCCTCCATCGGCCGCGCTGCACCGGGATGGCCGGCCATGACCGATTTGGTCAGTTCGATGGCCCACGGCTGGTAGGACAGGACTTGGCCGAGCGCGATCCACCCGAAGCCGACCGCCAGCCCGACCATCCACGCGGGGTGCACGGCGCCGTGGCGGCGCTTGTCTGCCGCCATGCCGACCAGGATGAAGATCAGGCCGATCACGTTCGAGATTTCCCATCCGAGGCCCGACGGGATGAGCAAGGGCATCGGCATCAGTCGCCCGAACGCCGGCCCCAGGATCGCGGCCATCGCGCTCATGATCAGGCGCCGATGCCAGTCGGTCCGCCGGCGCATGATGATCGCGGTGCTGATCATGCCCGCAAATGCCAGCAGGCCGATCACGTTGCTGATCATGAACTCGTTGGCATCGAAGAAAAACGGCCCGCCGCTGCGCTGCATCGAGGTGATCGTGATGATAATTCCCATCACCACCATCAGCGGCAACCAGACTACCGACAGCCAGCCAAGCTTGCGGTGCAACGCGACATTGTCTGCCGCTACCAGACCCGACTGGCACACGAAGAGCGCCACCCAGCCGAAAAAGACGAATGCATGGAGGTGAAATACCAGTGGCACCGCGAAGGTCGAGCGTCCGGCACCAAGCTGGAAACCGAAACCCGCCACGATCAGCACTGCGATCGTGCAGGCCATCCGGAAAAAGAAACGTTCTTCACTTTGCGCCCGCGCTTCGGGCCCGGCCAGTGTTGCCATCGCGGAAATCTCCCCAGATCTGCGACCCGCGACTTTGTGCGCCTGTTCATGCACCGGTGAGTAAAGCTTGGCAATATACCCTTAGCTGACCGGGGCAGGCTCTCCATCGATGCGAACATCGACCTGCACATCGCCGTAGCCCGCCACCTGCAGCGGGATCGCCAGATTCTGACGGATCGCGTCCTTGGCCGCTGCGCGTGCCAGGCCCATCAGCACCGGGTTTGCCGCTTGCTCGGCGGCCATGCGCTCGGCCAGCAGAGTGTTGTCGCGAGTCAACTTGGCTTGCGCCTCGCGGCCGATCCAGACGCCTTCGCGCAAATACCGGGCGCGGGCTTCGTCGAGGTTCGGGGGCGAGAGCCGCAGCGGCGGCAGGGTGACGGACAAGCGGTGAGTCGCGGCATCCCAGTTCATCCGGCGGCGATCCATGGCCGAAAGGTCGATCACATAGTCCACCCGCGCCGGAATCACCGCGACTTGCCTGCTCTTGAGCATGCCGAACAATCGCTCATCGTCAGCCGCCACCACCGGGGCGACCTGGGCCGAGAACACGGTCAGCCGGTTCTGCTTTTCAAAGGCGAGCAAGCTGGTGGCGACGGGATCGCCCAGTTGCGCAGGTCCGAAGGCGCGCCACAAGGCCCAGACGGCGAGCGCCAGGGCTCCGGCAAACAGCACCCACGGCAGGCGAGGCGCCGGGCGGGTCAGCGCACCAGCGACCAAGTCTCGCCCACGCGGTCCACTTCGCCGCGCGCCTCCAGGTCGATGAGATGCGCCAGCACGGATCGGCCCGCCGCCGGCCACAGCCGCTCATCCACGCCCTTGTACATCCTCGGCACCATGTCGGTGATCGGCTGCCGCGCTTCTTCGAGCAGCTTGAGGATCTGCCGCTCGCGGCTGCGGCGGTGGCCAAGCATTCCGCGCACAAGCTGGCGCGGCTTGTCGATCTGCGGACCGTGCGCCGGATAATAGACCCGGTCCTCGCGCAGCTGGAGCTTTTCGAGGCTCACCATGTAATCCGCCATGTCACCGTCGGGTGGAGAAACGACGCTGGTAGACCAGCCCATGACATGATCGCCGGTAAACAGCGCGCCGGTTTCCTCGAGCGCATAGCAAAGGTGGTTGGAGGTGTGACCGGGCGTGGCCAGCGCCCGCAAGGTCCAGCCTGTTCCCGCCAGCGCCTCGCCGTCGGCCAGCACCCGGTCAGGGGCATAGCTGAAATCGAAAGCGGCGTCGGCCCGCGGACCGTCATCGTTCAGGGCCAGGGGCGCGCAACCGATGATCGGGGCGCCGGTGAGCGCTGCAAGCGGGGCGGCGGCCGGTGAATGGTCACGGTGAGTATGGGTGCAACTGATCGCCACTACCCTAGCTTTGCCGATCGCGGCTTCCAGCGCGGTGAGGTGGTCAGGGTCGGCCGGACCAGGGTCGAGGACCACCAGGGCCTGTTCAGTGCCGATCAGATAGGTCTGGGTGCCGGTGTATGTAAAGGGCGAGGGGTTCGGGGCCAGCACGCGCCGGACCAGCGGCTCGAGGTGCTCCGAGTTGCCGACCGGCCAGGGCCTGGGTGGAAGTGCCATGGTGTCGCATATGGGGATTGCGCGCGGCGCTGTCGAGCATCGCTCGACTTCCTGGCGCAAGCGCGGCAAGATCGCGCGATGAGGTCTGGCGATGCTATCCTGGTGCTCGACGCGGGAACGACGTCCGTGCGGGCCATTGCCTTTTCATCGGATGGCAAGGTCCTGGGGCAATTCCAGCTGGAGCTTACCCAGCATTATCCAAAGCCCGGTTGGGTAGAGCACGATGCCGGCGAGATCTGGGACAAGACGCTCGCTTGTGCCCGGGCAGTCGTGGCGGACCTGGGCGGCGCCGGGCGCATCGCCGGGATCGGCATCACCAACCAGCGCGAGACGGTGGTCGCGTGGGACCGGGTCACCGGGCAACCGCTGCATCGCGCGCTGGTCTGGCAGGATCGCCGGGCCGGACCGCTGTGCGAACGCCTCAAAGCGGAAGGGCAGGAGCGCGACGTGCAGACCCGCACCGGACTGCTGCTTGATCCCTATTTCTCGGCCGGCAAGATGCGCTGGCTGCTCGATAACAGTGAAGCGGTCGCCGCAGCGCACGCCAGCGGGCGGCTTGCTTTGGGCACAGTGGAATCCTGGCTGACGTTCCGCCTGACTGGCGGCGCCTTCATTACCGACGCCAGCAATGCCAGCCGCACCAGTCTGTTGCCCCTCGACGAACCGGGCTGGGACGATACCCTGTGCGAGATCTTCGGGGTACCGGCTTCAGTGCTGCCCGAAGTGGTCGACTGTGCCGGCAACTTCGGTGCAACTCTTCCCGAATTGCTGGGCGATGACATCCCGATCTGCGGGCTGGCCGGGGATCAGCAGGCGGCCACGATTGGCCAGGGTTGCCTGCAACCGGGCCAGACCAAGGCCACATATGGCACCGGCGCATTCGTGCTGGCCAGCACTGGAGCCAAGCTGCCGCGCTCGCGCCACCGCATGCTGGGGACGGTGTTATACCAGATCGGGGGACAACGCAGCTATGCACTGGAGGGTTCGGTGTTCGTTGCGGGAAGCCTGATCAAGTGGTTGCGCGACAGCCTGGGCCTGCTCGGATCGGCAGGCGAGACCGAGGAACTGGCCCGCTCCGTGCCGGATAGTGGCGGGGTAGTGATAGTGCCGGCGCTGGCCGGACTGGGCGCGCCGCACTGGCGCCCCGATGCACGCGCCGCGATCACCGGGATGAGCTTCGCCACTTCGCGCGCCCATCTCGCCCGGGCGGCGCTGGAAGCCATGGCGATGCAGACGCACGATCTGGCCGAGGCGTTTGCTGCGGATGGCGCCGCGTGGCGGACGCTGCGGATCGACGGGGGCATGAGCACGAACGACTGGATGGCGCAGGACATCGCCAACATGCTCGGCATCACCGTCGAGCGGCCGGACTTCGTCGAGACTACTGCGCTTGGCGCCGGGATGCTGGCCGCAGTGGGGGCGGGGCTCCACCCAACTTTGCCAGCCGCCGCACAGGCCATGCGCGGGCCGGTGCGGCACTTTACGCCGCAGCTCGACGATGCCGCCCGGTCCGGCCGCATAGCCGCCTGGCGCAAGGCGCTTGCGGCTATCTGAGCGGAATTACATCCAGGCTTTCCACACCCCGTAGGCGCTCGTCAGCGTCAGCACGACGCCGACCATGATGAGCATCTGCTTGGTCGGAAAATGCTTGGCGGCCCAGGCCCCGATCGGCGCGGCGGCCAGTCCGCCGATGATCAGGCCCAGGGTAGGCCCGGCCACGTCGGCAAAGCCCAGCCGCCAGACGAAGGCGGCGGAAACGGTGATCGTCAGGAAGAATTCGACCGAGTTGACCGTGCCGATGACCTTGCGCGGATCAGCGCCCTGAATGAGCAGGTTGGACGTCACCACCGGGCCCCAGCCGCCGCCGCCCACTGCGTCAAGGAATCCGCCGAACAGGCCAAGCGGGGCGATCACCTTGGCTTCGCGGATCTTCGGCGGCCAGAACAGGCCGCGGGCCAGGATGTAGATGCCGATGCTTGTGAGGTAGAGCAGCACGAACGGCTTGACCACGCTCGCATCCAGCGAAGTCAGCACATAGGCGCCGAGGACACCGCCGGTTACGCCGGGCAACAGCAGACGGAAGAACAGCGCCTTGTCCACGTTGCCGTGGAGCAGGTGGCTGATCCCGGAGGTCGCTGTGGTGAAGCACTCCACGATATGCACCCGCTGCGAAGCCAGGGCAGGCGGGACGCCCATCACGCCGACAAGCAGCGTGTTTGAGATCACGCCGAATGCCATGCCGAGGGCGCCGTCCACGAGCTGCGCAGCAAAGCCGACCGCGATGAACGGCAGCAGGTATTCGAGATTTATACTGCTCAGGTCCATCGCCCGGAATCCCCGTAAGATTGTCGATCTTTTTAGTAGAGTTTCAGGTTGACGTCACCAAACAATATTTTCCCGCCGTGGCACAAAGCGAAACTTTTATGCGCCGAACAGCAGGAGGACGGGATTTATACGAGCCGCGGGCAGCAAAACGGGGCCCGGACTCGGTCCGGACCCCGTGTTGCGCGTGCTATGGAGTTAGATGCCCAGCAGCGCGTTCAGTTGGGTTACGGTCTCCGCAGTAAGGGTCGTGTTGGTCGAGATTCCACGGTCGAACAGTTCCAGGAAACGCTGCGCAAGCGCCTGGCCGCCGGCTATCTGGAAGACCCGCGGGTCAGTACGGAAATCATCGACTACCGCCCGTATTACGTCCTTGGCGAAGTCAACACTCCGGGCAAGTACCCTTATGCGATCGGGATGACGGTCGACCAGGCCGTGGCCACTGCTGGCGGGTTTACCTATCGTGCCAACACCCGCTCGATTTACGTCAAGCGGGCGATGGCGACGCAGGAGTGGCTGGTGGATCTGCGCAAGACCCCGTCCTATCCGATCCGGCCGGGCGACACGATCCGGATCGGCGAACGCTTCTTCTGATCATCGCGGCACGGCCTCGGCATAGCGCGATTCTGCGCACACGCGCGGCCGTCCATCAACCAGGTTAGGGAGCGTTGGCTCCCGCGACGCCAAGTCGCCTGCCACGAGATGTGGTTCGCGTGGCTCGATCGCTAGCCATCTCCGGAGAAAGCACATTTCCGCAACACAGCCCCAGCCGATGCCTGCCAGCCAGAGCCGCAAGCTGCTCGCCGCAAACCCGAATCTCGCTACCGAAGCCGCAGCTGACGAGCCTACGCTCAAGCGTCACACCGGCATGCTGTATGCGGTATTGAAGCCGCGTGATCGCCGGAATTTCGCGATCCTGCTTGGCATGATGCTGGTGGCTGCGACGCTCGAGATGGTCGGCGTGGCGGTGGTCCCGATCTTCGTGAGCGCCGTAATCGACCCTGCAAGACTGGCATCGGCGCCGTTGCTGGGCAGCAAGCTGGCGCCGCTCGCCACGATGGGGCCGACCCGGCTGGTGATTTTCGGATCGCTGGCGATGCTGGCGGTATTCGCCGTCAAAAGCGCGTTTCTGATCTTCAACCAGTACCAGCAGGGTCGCTATGTTGCCAACCTGCGGGTCTCGATCTCGCGCCGCCTGATGCGGGCCTACATGCAGGCGCCCTATGCCTTCCACCTCCGGCGGAATTCGTCGGAACTGCTCCGCAATTTGAACAGCGAGATCACGACCGTCTGCAATGACGTGTTTACGGCCATTCTGGAGCTTGGCACCCGGATGCTCATTCTGTTGGCGGTGCTGGGGTTCCTATTTGCGGTCGAGCCGATCATCACGCTTGGGTGGGTGGTGTTCCTGGGCCTGCTGGGCGGTGGCGCCGTGGCCTATCTCAGCGGACAAATGCGGCGGCTGGGCCGCAAGGCGCAGATCGAGCGCAGTGCGTTTGTTCAGGCACTCAACCAGGCGTTCGGAAGCGTCAAGGAGGCGCGCGTGCTGGGGCGCACGGGCTATTTCGAACAGCGCGTGGATTCCGCAGTGCGCGGTCTGGCCTACATCGACCGCCACAAGCAGTTCGTGGCGAAGGCCGTTCCACCGCTTTCCGAATTCGTTGCAATTACCGGAATCCTGGTGCTCGCAACCACTCTGATCGTGCTGGGACGCAGCGCCGATTCAATTCTGGTAACGCTGTCGCTGTTCATTGTCGGTCTGGTCCGCCTCAAGGAGGTCGCCGGCGCAGCGATAGCGCATTTCTCGCACCTCAGGCACAGCCTGGTCTCGATCGAACCGATCTATCAGGACCTGAAGGTCCTGGCCGATCACGACGTGCCGCAGGATGCCGCCAATTCGCTGACCGCGCTCGAACTACGACACGGGATAGCTCTCGAGCAGGTCACTTTCGCCTATGAAGGGCGGGCCGAGCCGGCCTTGCAGTCCATTGACGTCGACATTCCCGCAGGTTCAGCCGTCGCGTTCGTCGGCTCGACGGGTGCGGGCAAGTCAACGCTGGTCGATGTGCTGCTCGGCTTGCTCGACCCGCAGCAAGGCGCGGTCACGGTCGATGGACAGGACATTCGGCAGGGGGCCGGCATCGATCGCTGGCAACGGGCGATCGGCTACGTGCCGCAATCGATCTATCTGACCGACGATACCATCCGCCGGAATATCGCTCTGGGGCTCGAGGATCACGAAATCGACGAGGTTGCGTTGCGCGAGGCGGTCGGGATTGCGCAGCTCGGCGGGTTCATTGACCGCCAGCCATTCGGACTGGATACGCCAATCGGCGAACAGGGTATCCGCCTTTCCGGGGGGGAACGACAGCGGATCGGGATCGCCCGCGCGTTGTACAACAATCCCTCGATCCTGGTGTTCGACGAGGCCACTTCCGCGCTCGACAACACCACCGAACGCGCGGTGATCGAAGCAGTGGACCGGCTGCGCGGCCACCGCACGATCATCATGATCGCGCACCGCCTCTCCACGGTGCGTGGGTGCGACCGGCTCTACTATCTCAAGCATGGCGTCATCGAGGCCGCCGGCAGTTTCGAGGCGCTCAGGGAAACGTCTGATGAATTCCGTCTCATGGCGACCGGATAGGCAGCGATGAGCGGGAAGCCACCTTCGACCGGCCGTCCCATGCGGATCCTCTGCTATGCTGCGGTGGACGGGACGCATGCCGGCGGGGTTCAGCAGGTCGTGGGATCGCTGGCCGATTCGCTCGAGAATGCCGGGCATGAGGTTCTGACCGTCTGGAGCGAGCCGGCGGAGAATGCGGACGAAGGGCTCCATGTGTGTCCGCTCCATGCGCGCACTACGCCATATGCGCCCCATGTACCGGCGCGGCGATCGCATCTGCCCAGCATCTGGCGCGCGATGCGGCTGCTGGCCCGGTTCCGCCCGGATCTGGTCAACGTCCATTTTGCCACCCGCGCTGCACATAACTTCCTCGTCCTGCGCAGGCTGTTTGGCTACCGCCTGGTGTTAAGTCTGCACGGCAGCGACATCATGAAGCCCGAGCCGCCCGACGCGGGCTACCTGCCGGCGCTCTTGCGCGGCGCGGACCGGGTGACGGCAGTTTCAGGGGCGCTCCGGGCGCAGGCGATGCGCTTGCCTGGCAGCAGAAACGTTCCGATCCACGTTGTTCCGAACGGAATTGACACCCGGTTCTGGCGACCGGACGGCAGGCCGAGCCTCGCCAAGAAAATGCCCCGGCTAGTGGCCGTTGGCCGGCTCGAGCCGGTGAAGGGGTATGACGTCCTGCTGAAGGCGGTGCAGCGATTGCACCGACGCGGGCTGCCGGTCGCCCTGGCGCTCATCGGCGCAGGATCGCAGGAGGAAGCCTTGCGTCAGCAGTCGATCGACCTGGGTCTGGCCGAGGCTGTCGAATTCACCGGGGCGCTGCCGCCCGAGGGCATCCTGGAGCACCTTCGCCGGTCTGACATCTACGTCCTGAGTTCGCACAGCGAAGGTATGCCGCTCGCGCTGATGGAAGCCATGGCCTGCGGTCTTCCCAGCGTGGCTACCCGGGTCGGCGGAATTGCGGAGTTCGCAGCAGGAACCGTGCCACTGGTCCCGCCGGCGCAACCGGAGGCTCTGGCAAATGCGCTGGAGCACCTGCTGGTTAATCCGGATCGGGCTGCTGAACTCGGCGCCGCAGCGGCTCAAACCATGCGCGAACGGTCGGTCGAGCACACCAATGACACCTATGGCCGCCTGTTTAGGGATATGATGGGATGAAACACCTGCTCGTGGCATTCCTTGGCGGAGCGTGTTGCGGCGCTCTGCTCGCATCAGCCGCTCAGACACGATCAGTGCCCGGTCTCTCGGCGGCGATGGCGCAAACGACGACGACGTTGGCTCCGCTACCTCGGCTGGACCTTACGGGCATGCAGTTGTGGAATTATGACCAGACCTGGCACGCGTCGCAGTGGTCGAATGCCTTCAGTACCATTCCGTGGGTCGCTAACCGGATCGTAACGCAGCCAGATGGCAAGGTGGCATTCTTCCTCGACAGTGCCGGCGGTCCGCAATTGCAGGGAGCCAATCGCACAGTGGCGCATACGTCCGGCCTGTGGGAGGTGGACGTGACATTGCCGGTGCTTCGCGATGGTCTGATCGTTGCACCCCTTTGGCTCTACAATTCGCAAACCCGCGACGAGATCGATTTCGAATTCGTTGGCCGCAAGGGCCTCGACGTCACGATGCATGCCTATCCCAATGGCCAGCATGTGAAGACCAGTGCCCGGATCTTCGCCGGACAGGATCTCTCGCAAAAGCGGCTGCGGCTGGGAATCAAGCTGAATGTAGCCAGCGGCAAAGCGGAAATGCTGGTCAATGGCAGCCGCGTGCATACGTTCGATCGGCAGCAGACCCGGTTCTTCGTGACCTCGGGACTTAAGCCCTGGATGGAGATGTGGGCGGCAAACCCGGCCAACGTGGATCTGGTCAACTGGACCGGCAAATGGCTGCCGCTCCCCTTTGGCACGCGCCTCCAGATGACGATTCACGGATATCGATACACGCCCTGACGCTACGCTTGTCTGTTTGTGAACCCAACGGGGGAACCTCCCGCTGCGCTGCGAGTTAAGCGGCGGGATGGTCATGTCTCACGTGTGAGACCGGATCGCCGAAGGGAACGCAAAAGAGGTAGTGTATCCATGAGTGAAGTCTTCGTCGAACGGCTGTCCTCGGTTTTCCCGCTCGGCCTGGCCGAACGGGCGGCCCTTATGAAGCTTTGCTGGCGGGGGCGTAGCGTGAAGGCAAAATGCCACATCGCACGCTACGGTGAGCGGCGGTCCGCGTTTCCGGTGATACTCTCTGGCTGGGCTGCACGCTCGCATCTGCTGCGCGATGGTTCGCGCCAGATCACCGGTATCCTCGTGCCCGGCGATGTCTGCCACCACGATGCCGAGCCCGGGCAGAGCGCCCGGGACGAGATCGTGGCGCTCAGCCCGTGCCGCGTGGCGTGGATTGATCTGGGCGAACTGGAACAGGTGACTGCCACTTATCCTGCCATTGCTGCGGCGTTCCGGATTTATGCCCGGCTCGAAAAATCAATCCTCTCGGAATGGATCGTCAACATCGGCCGGCGTGACGCGCTGGCCCGCACCGCGCACTTCATCTGCGAGGTCTGGACCCGGCTGCGGATCGTTGACCCGGCCACCCGGGAGCAGTTTGATTTTCCGATCACGCAAGAGGACATGGCCGACGTCCTCGGCCTCACCCCCGTCCACATCAACCGCAAGCTTCAGCAGTTGCGACAGGATGGTCTGATCGAGCTTCAGTCGCGCCGTTTGACCATTCTCGATGAATTCGCGCTCGCCGACATCGCCGGCTTCGACAAGGCCTATCTAGATCCTCGTCTTCCAAGCGAAGAATGGATAGCGGCGGCGCCCTGGGCGAGGCCAGTCGAAGCGCGTGCTTCAGGAATGATCCTGGTACAATCGGCGTAACAAGAGACGGTTCGCCAAAGCGACTATTTGCGGCGGTAGCGAAAATACCAGACTTCATGCCCGTAGACCGTGCGAGCCTTGTGCTCGTAGCGGGTCTCGGGCCAGCCGCCAGGGCGGTTCTGGAAATCGGCGGGCTTGTCGCACAGCCATTCGAACTGGTCCCGGTGCCGGCGCATCACCATCAGCGCGTGGCGCAGGTAAACCGCGTGATCGGTGCCGAAGCGGAATTCTCCGCCGGGACGCAGCTTGGCGGCGATGAGATCGACCGGCCCGTCGTTCATCATCCGCCGCTTGGCGTGCCGCGCCTTGGGCCAGGGATCGGGATGGAGCAGGTAGAGGAATGACAGCGCCCCGTCCGGAATGCGCCGCAGCACCTCCAGGGCATCGCCGTGATGGATCCGCACATTGCCGAGCGGGGGATGAACTCCGTTGTCACCCGCCACATGAGTCAGCGCCTGGGCCACCCCGTTGAGGAACGGCTCGGCCCCGATGAAACCGTGCCCCGGCAGCATATCCGCTCGCGCGGCCAGATGCTCGCCCCCGCCGAAGCCTATCTCGAAATGCAGCGGGCAGGATTCGCCGAACAGACCCTCGGCGGTGACCGGTCCTTCCTCGGGCATCGCAAGTCGCGGCAACAGCTGGTCAACCAGCGCCTGTTGCGCAGCGCGCAGGGGCTTGCCCTTGGAACGACCATAGAGGCGGTTGATCGTGGTCGGATCGCCGGGTTTGTGGGCAGTCATGGGAAAGGGGCGTTGGCAGTGATTGCCACCTCGGTCAATCGGGGGGCTTGCGATCAAACCGCGACCACATGGATTTGTATTCCTGAGCGATACGGCGAATAGCGGCCTCGCCTGTCAACCACGGCTCAAGCCTTTGCATTTTATCTGGTTTTAGCCAGACATCGCCATCCTTGTACACGATCTGTCCTGCGATCCGAAATTTTGCCATCGCCGTGTAAGACCGCTCATCCGCTCGCGGCTGGTATACTCCATGATACAGCAGCAGGCGGATCGTGTTGCCGCAGGTCCAATCACGGAAATAGAGGCCGCCGCCGTGCGGAGGGGTGTTAAACTCAACCAAGTCGGCGGTCCACGTCACCTTGAGACCCTGCCAAAAATGTCGATTGGCCGGCAAGTCGCATAAGCTATCCGCCGAGCGGGTGCAGCCAGGCAGCCCGATAACTGCGATCACGAGCGGCAGGAGTATAGCAGAGTTGCGCATATTTTTTGAATATCGGCGCTGTTACGCAATTGAAACAGGAAACGAAAACGGCCCGCCGGAGAGGGGCGGGCCGTAATCGGGTCTAACTGCTGCTTGGAATTCAGGTCAGGCGGCTTCCGCCTCTTCGCCCGGATCGCGCAGCACATAGCCGCGGCCCCAGACGGTTTCGATATAGTTGTCGCCGCTGCAGGCATGCGCCAGCTTCTTGCGCAGCTTGCAGATGAACACGTCGATGATCTTGAGTTCGGGCTCGTCCATTCCGCCGTAGAGGTGGTTGAGGAACATTTCCTTGGTCAGCGTGGTGCCCTTGCGCAGCGAAAGCAGCTCAAGCATCGCATATTCCTTGCCGGTCAGGTGGACACGGGCACCATCGACCTCGACGGTCTTGGCATCAAGGTTCACGGCGAGCTTGCCGGTGCGGATGATCGACTGCGAGTGGCCCTTGGAACGACGCACCACGGCGTGGATGCGGGCAACCAGTTCGTCGCGGTGGAAGGGCTTGGTTACGTAGTCGTCGGCGCCAAAGCCGAAGCTGCGCACCTTCGAATCCATTTCCGAAATGCCCGAGAGGATCAGCACCGGAGTCTGCACCTTGGCGACGCGCAGTTTCTTGAGCACGTCATAGCCATGCATGTCAGGCAGGTTCAGGTCGAGCAGGATGATATCGTAATCATACAACTTGCCCAGATCGAGGTCTTCTTCACCAAGATCGGTCGAGTAAACATTGAAGCCCTCGCTGGTCAGCATGAGCTCGATGGCCCTCGCCGTGGTCGGTTCGTCTTCGATCAGCAACACGCGCATGGGATTCCCCCTTTGCCCCGGATTTCACGGCCCGCAGCCCCCGACGTGGGAACTGATGGACGCCATTAACCATATGACCAATGAAGATGAAAGGTTAATTTCTCGTAAATGCGCGGATTCGCGCGAGTCGCGAGGTGCGAGAACCTTACCGTTCCGTAGCGTTCACGATAGCGCCGGCCGGATGGTGTTGATCGAGATGGCGGCGGATGATCTTAAGGTTGCGGGTGTTGGACGCGAACAGGAAGTCGAAAACGTCTCCCGCGAAGGGTATCGCGCCGACTGCGAAATCGAACGCGACGTTGCCGGCCATGCGGACGATCTTCCAGCGCGGAAGCCCGAGGTTGCGGGCCTCCCACAAGCAATACACACCCATAGCCGCCGCCACGGCATCGCCGGCGACCGGAACAAGCCCGACGACGGCGTCCAGTCCGATCCGGCGGCGGGTACCGGGAATGACAAAGGCCCGCTCGAGCAGCAGCTCAAGCGCCTCGATCCGTTGGCGCACCGCAGCGGCATCGCGCTCCAGCAGCGGTCCATCTTTCATGCGCTGCATCCGTTACACGCCCTTTGAGCTTTGCTGGTGGGTGTCGGACAAGTCCGACCTGCCCTATTTGGGGCGCGTGGCCATCGGCATCAAGGGATGGACCGCCCAGCGATTGATCGAAAATCCGGTGACACGCGGGTTGGCCAGTGACCAGCGTACCGGCACGCCGAACGGGATATAGACATTGGTGGCGGCCTGCTCGCGCTCGGCCTCTGCCAGAAGCGCATTACGCCCTGCTTCGTCTGCGGCGAGTTTTGCCTGTTGCAGCCGGGTATCAGCAGAGGAACTGCACGGCCCGCGCGCTATCGGACAGCTCAACTGGTTAAGGAACCAGATCGCCCGAGGATAGCGTGCGACTTGATCGACCACTCTCAAGTCGGCAGGCGCATCGGCGGCCACGCGCTGGACTGCGATGCCGATCGTGCGGAAATCGCTTTCCAGCCGGCCGAACAGAAGATCGGCGCCCGGTCCGCCGGGCAGGGAGATGCGCAGGGCAGGGGCATCCGGGTTCGCGGATCGCCACTTGCGGACCCTGGCCGATGCAGCGTCGCGCCGCGCAGCAAGTGACATGCCGTCCCAGCGCTCGCTTACGGTACCGGGATCGCCGACTGCCCCTGGGGAGACGATCCGCGACGTCGCAGTCCAGCCTGACAACCCTAACGCAGCGCCGATCGCATCGCGATCAATGGCCATGGCCAGTGCCTCGCGGTTAGCGCGGTCCGATAGAAATCCCTCGGCGCGTTCGACTTTGAGGCCAAACAGGCCCAGCACCGCGTCCATTTTCAGCGCACCGCGCAGGAACCGTCCGCCGACGGCGCGCGGGAGCTGGTCATAGCTTCCGCCAAGCACGACGTCAGCCCGGTCCTCGTCGAAACTCGCGACGGCGAGGCGCCCGGGAACACTGGCCAGCTGGATCGAACGAACCTTGTCGTGCCAGTCAGGCACTTTGGGTAAACCGCGATCTTCAGGCGGAATGGCTGCCAGCACGACAAACTCGCCAGTGGGCTTGGCCGCCATGGGTCCCGCGCCCCTGCCGCGCCGCGTCAGGCCGAGTTCGGGTTGGGCGAGCAATTGAAGCAGGTCCGGTGACGGCCGCGACAATCGCACTTCGACCACGCGCCCGGCCATTGCCCGAACGTCCTCGATCGCATCCAGATCGAGCGCCAGTGCCGTTCCGCGCAAGCCGGCAAGGGCGGTGCGCAGCGCATCGCGGGCGGTGTCTCCGCTCAGTGCAGTACCGTCCGGCCAGGTTCCATCGCGCAGGCGAAATATGAAGCTCAGCCCGTCGTCGGTAACGATCCAGCGGTCAGCCAGCGCGGGTATGATCCTGCCTTCGGCGTCGAACGATACCAGACCTTCTGTAGTGGCGCCGCGCAGCAACTGGCCGGCAGGCGGCAGGCGCACGCCCTTGCCAAGCAGGTCGCCTTGTCCGCCTATCACCAGCACTTTGAGCGCCGCATCACCGGGCGCGTTGCAGGCCGCGAGCACGATCGGCAGAACCGTTGCGAGGAGAAGGTTACGACGCTGTGGCATCCAGGCGGTGGTAAGTCACCCACCGGTCCGCGGCAAGTCACGCCGTGGTGCGCGCATCAGATCTTGCGGAGGAGATGGTCCGGCGTCGCGGGGGCAACTGCCGGCTGGGCATAGCGCGGGACGCCTTCGCCGACGACGATCGGCGAACGTGCCAGCTTGGGGTCGATTTCCTCAGCGAAGGCGATGCCGAAGCGACCCGCCTGCACCCAGGCGACCGAGCCTTCGACCCACCCGATATTGCGCAGGTTGACCTTGAGTGCATCCCCACGCGCGACCTTGATCGCGGCTTCGGCCATCAGGCCGCCCGAAGAAAGATTGCGGATTTTCACGCGATGTTCTGTGCCCGATCCTTCCAGGCACAGGTCGGCGAGCACGAAAAGGCTATCGCGTGCAATATGACGATGTTCGCTGTCACTCATAGCGACTGAAGCCCGTACCTCGAGATCCCTAACTCCGGAGCTGGAGCACAGTGTGCCCACCACCACGGGTTTACATAGTACGAAATGACAAACGATGCCTTAACAATATCAATCGTCGCGCGAGATCTTTTCGCGGCGCTCATGCGCTTCCTGGGCTTCGACCGTCATCGTGGCGATCGGACGGGCGGAAAGACGGCCCAGACCGATCGGCTCGCCGCTCACTTCGCAGTAGCCGTATTCTCCCTCTTCGATCCGGCGCAGCGCGGAATCGATCTTGGCGATCAGCTTGCGCTGGCGATCACGAGTGCGCAGTTCGATGCCCCAGTCGGTCTCGCTCGAGGCGCGGTCGTTAAGGTCAGGTTCGCGGATGGGGCCGTCTTGCAGGCTTTGCAGAGTGTCAGCGGCGGCGGTAAGGATCGACTTCTTCCATTCGAGCAACAACTGCCGGAAGTAGTCGAGCTGCGCCTCGCTCATGTAAGGCTCGTTGTCCGAGAGGGTGTAGTCGCCGGATATGGCTCGTTTCGCTTTCGCGAGTACGTCGATCTCGTCACTCAAAGCTGCTGGCATCTAAGTCTCCGCACTATGCCAACCGCGCCTCGGTGTTCCTGCGTCCCAGGTGTTCCCGGCAACTGCCCGACAGGCGGTTTGGCCGCGCCTATACTGGTCAGCGGATATACGCACAAGCGCGAATGCGCGGAAGATGTGTGCAATTGAAACCATTTCGGAAAACGCCCGGGAATTCGCCGTTTTCCGTGCGTCAGGCCCATAACCGCCCGGGATCGTAAAGAAAACGCAACGAGCATTAACCATTTGTTGACCATGAGCGCGCGAACTTGGCGCTGCCGGCGGGCAACAGGGCCGGCCAAATTGGGGGCTTCAAGATGGGTACGAACTGGAATCACGAGAGCGTTATCGCCGTAGCAATGCCGATGGCGGACTCGGTCAGCGCAGACATGCTGGTCGCGACTTGCCTGGCCGCGGCTGCGCAAGGCGACATCAATGCCTATTACGATCTCGGCGTTGCCTATTCGACCGGCAGTCACGGTGTCGACTGCGATCTGATCGACGCGCACAAGTGGTTCAATCTTGCCGCCGTTTCCGGCCATGCCGAAGCCGCCATGTGCCGGGCCGACATTTCGGACGAAATGAGCGCCCGCGAGATTGCCGAGGCCCAGCGCCGCGCCCGCGAGTGGATCGCGGCCAACAGCCGCCGCCGCGCCGCCTGATCCGCTATCCCTTGCGGAAGGGCGTCTTCGCATCGAGGAACTGCCGTTCCGAAGCCACGCCGGCCCGCTCCCTTTCGAGAAAATCGGCTACGGCCGAGCGAAATCCCGGATGGTGGATATAGTGGGCCGACCACGTTTGTACCGGTTCATAGCCCCGCGCCAGCTTATGCTGACCCTGTGCCCCCGCCTCCACCCGTGACAGGCCAAGCGCGATTGCCACGTCGATCGCCTGGTAATAGCACAACTCGAAATGCAGGAATGGCTTGTCGACGATCGAGCCCCAATAGCGTCCGTATAGCGCATCCGGCCCGATGAAATTCAGTGCCCCCGCGATGGGGTGCTCGTCCAGGTAGGCCATCACCAGCACGATCCGATCCGCCATGCGCTCGCCCAGCAGGGTGAAAGCCGAGCGAGTGAGGTAAGGCCGGCCCCACTTGCGGCTGCCGGTGTCCTGATAGAACATCCAGAACGCATCCCAGTGCTCCGGCCGGATCGCATCCCCGGTGAGCCGTTCGATCCGCACTCCGGCCTGCGCCGCAGCGCGTTCCTTGCGGATGTCCTTGCGTTTGCGCGAGGAGAGCGCGGTCAGGAAATCATCGAAACTGCCGTAATTCCGGTTCTCCCAGTGGTACTGGATGTCACAGCGGGGCATCCAGCCAGCGGTCTCGAACAGGGGGAGCTGGGCCGGATCGATGAAGGTGGCGTGCGCGGATGAGAAGCCGTTGTCTGCGCAGACCTGCTGAGCGGCAGCAAGCAGCGCCGGCGCCAGTGCCGGATCAGCCAGCAGCAGCCTTGGACCGGTGGCCGGGGTGAAGGGCACTGCAATCTGCAGCTTTGGATAATAGTCGCCTCCCGCGCGCTGCCAGGCATCGGCCCAGCTGTGGTCGAAGACATATTCGCCCTGGCTGTGCGTCTTGGCATATGCCGGGAGCGCTGCGGCCAGCCGGCCGGCGGCGTCGGTAATGGTGATCGGAACGGGCGTCCAGCCGGATCGTCCCCCGACGCTGCCGGATTCTTCGAGTGCGGAGAGGAAGGCATGGCAGAGGAAGGGATTGCCCTGCGTCAGCGCGTCCCACTCGTCCGCCGGCAGCGAACCCACCGAGGGCGCGATATGGGCAATGAACTCCACCGAGCTCACGAAACACCGGCTCCTTCGGCGATTGGTGCGTCAGCATGGCGTGCGGCCCGCTCGCGCAACTGCGCACTGCGCACGGTCCAGCTCGGCACCGGCAGCCCGCGGACGCGCTGCGCTGCGGCGAAGCGGCTCGGCAGATCGCGGATGTCATAGGCGAGAAAGTCTGGCCGGGCGATCCACAGCCACAGATGGCGGCGAAGCGCACCCAGCCAGGGCCTGTCGTTCTCCTCGGTCATCACCAATCCGCGTGCGGTTCGGGGAGCGCGACGGGCGAACCAGCGGCAGACACGGGGATCGAAGCTCATTACCGCGAGATCGCCGAAGCGTCCGCTGATGGCGCACAGCACCGCTTCGCATAGCGGCGCGTAGGGAGTTCCGGCGCGGGACTTGATCTCGATAAGCAATGGCACCCGCCCGTCAATCTGGTCGAGTACCTGGGGCAGGGTGGGGATGCAATCCTCGCCGCCTTTCAGCCGGATCGCGCCGAGCTGCGCTGCAGTCCGGGTCGCGACTGGACCGGCTTCTTCCGTCAGACGGTCAAGTTCCCAGTCGTGAAACACCATGGCCTCGCCATCGGCGCTGCACTGCACGTCCAGTTCGATCCCCATGTCGCGAGCGATTGCCGCGGCGAATCCTGAGGGGGAGTTTTCCGGTATCCCCTGGCCGTGCAGCCCGCGGTGCGCGAAAACATGAGCGCCGATCCACGCGACCTTGCGCGGATCCGCCGCCGGCGCCAGCCAGCGATCAAGCAGGCCGGACAGCGACAATCGCATCGACCTCGACGGCCACGCCGAGCGGCAGGGCCGGAACGCCGACTGCGCTGCGGGCGTGCTTGCCGCCGTCGCCGAACACCGCAACCATCAGCTCCGAAGCGCCGTTGACCACTTTCGGCTGATCCGTGAAATCGCCGGTCGAATTGACGAACCCGCCAAGCTTGACGATCCGCTCGACCCGGTCGAACGACCCGAGCGCGGCCTTGAGCTGCGCAAGGATCATCAGCCCGCAGCCCTGCGCGGCGCGCACCCCGTCTTCAAGCGTGACATCCTCGCCTAGCCGGCCCTTGAACAGTGCGCCATCGACGAAGGAGACCTGTCCGGAGACATGCGCGAGGCCGCCCGCGATCACCACCGGGACATAGGCTGCCACCGGGGCGGCCGGGGCGGGCAGGGCCAGCCCGAGTGCGGCCAGCTTCGCTTCGACTTCGGCGTCAGTCATGTTTGTCTCCGTAGATCCGCTCGAGCAGCCAGGGCAAGGCTTCTGCCCAGTTGTCGATCCGGGCATGGGCGTGGCCCGCCTCGTGCGCGCATTTGATGTGGGGCGCCAGCAGCGGCTCACCGCACAGATGCAGCCGGGCGACATGCGGTGACAGTTCCGCGACCGAGCCGTGAT
Source organism: Sphingomonadaceae bacterium (assembly GCA_947472735.1). Classification (GTDB taxonomy): domain Bacteria; phylum Pseudomonadota; class Alphaproteobacteria; order Sphingomonadales; family Sphingomonadaceae; genus Novosphingobium. The sequence continues at coordinate 65,638 of CANJBY010000002.1, forward strand.
GCTGGGCGATGTCGTCGATGAACACGGCCCGGCTGGGCGCGTACTCTGCCATGATGGCCTGCAGCGCGGGGCCCTTGGGGCCCAGGTTGGTAAAGACCCGCGCGTTGATCCCGTGGTCGGCCAGCTGGCGCGTGCGCGGATCGCGGTGGTGGTCGGGAAGGTTGGTGAGGATCACCACGTCGGCATCCTGGCCGAGCCGCGCCATCGCCTCTACAGCCCCCGCGATCGGGTACTGGCGGTGCATCTCGCTCTTGAAAAAGTCACCGAGCAGCGCCCAGACCTTGTCCTGCGCAACCGCCTCGCCGCTGTCCTTGTAGCGGACAGCCTGCGAGAAATCGTTGCCGTTCATGTGGAACTTGATGCCGTGCTGCTCGTCCAGCCACTGGCCGAACGGCACAACCATGTGCAGCAGCACCTCGTCACAATCGGAGATTACCAGGGGCCGGTTCATGCATTTATCCTTTCGCGCGCGCTCGCCAGTTGCTGCGGCGTCACGCCAAGGGCATCGGCTGCGGCCAGCAAGTCCGGCTCGTGCGCGCAAAGGAAATCGAGCACCGCCGCCAGGACGCCGGGATCATCCAGGCCGGCACGCAGTTCCTCCGGGGTCAGTCCGGTAAGCTCCAATAGCCGCTGCGCCCGGTCGGTGTCGCCCAACACCCAGCCAAGCGCCGAAAGAGCGAGCGCCTGCGGATCGGCGGGGGAAGGTGTGTCGCGAAGAATTGTCAGCCTCTCATCCAGCGCCTAGGGCATGTGCCATGGCAAAGCGCATCCTCGTTGTCGAGGACAACGACCTCAATCGGAAATTGTTCTGCGATGTCCTGAAGAGTCAGGGCTTCGCAGTCGAGCCGGTGGCTGATGGGCTCGAAGCCCTGGACCGCGCGCGCGAATTCGTCCCGAACCTGATCATCATGGACATCCAGCTGCCCAACGTTTCCGGGCTCGATCTGATCGAGGCCGCCCGGCGCGACGCAACGCTGCGCAGCATCCCGATCCTGGCGGTCACGGCCTACGCCGGCAAGGGTGACGAAGAGCGCATCCGCGATGCCGGCGCGGAAGGTTACCTGGCCAAGCCGGTCTCGATCGGACCGTTCATGGCAGCGGTACGCGGGCTGGTCGACCGGGTCGCCTAAGATCAGGGTTGCCGGTCTTCCAGTGTGTCGAGGTGCATCCAGCGCTTGACCATCGGCGATAGCAGCAGGACGACGACCGCCATTGCCAGCGCGATCCAGCCGATCTCGGAATAGATCGAGAGGGTCAGCTCCTTCGACATGGCGCCGCTCTCGCCGCCCGTTGCCTCCCCGATCATCCCAGCGATGAAATTGCCGACCGCGGTCATGTAGAACCACGCGCCCATGATGAAGCTGGCGAGGTGCAGCGGGGCGAGGCGGGTCATTGCCGAGAGCCCCACCGGCGAAAGGCACAGTTCGGCCGTGGTGTGCAGGAAGTAGATCAGGAACACCAGAAACACCGGGGTGGCCTGCTCCAGTCCGAATGCCCGCGTGCCCCAGACGAAAGCCAGGAAACCGAGGCCGACCTGCGCCAGCGCGAGGCCGAATTTCGCCGGGGCCGAAGGTTCTAGCCCGCGCTTGCCTAGCCATTGCCATAGCACGGCGAATATCGGTGCGAGCAGGACGATGTAGATCGGGTTGATCGACTGGAACAAGCTGGTCGGCACGCCAGAGCGATCCACGAACTTGTCGGTATAGAGGCTGAGCGATCCGCCCGCCTGTTCGAACAGGCCCCAGAACAGCGGATTGAGCGCGATCAGGAACAGCACCGCGAACAGCCTCTCGCGCGGTTCCTTGGGCAGCTTGAGCGCCTGATAAAGCGTGTAACCAAGCATGGCGATGCCGCTGACCAGCAGCAGTCCCTGCATGACGTCCTGATACTGGATCAGCCACCAGATCACCGCCGTTGCTGAAAGGCCGATGGCGTAAAGCGAATACTCGCGCTGGCGCGTGAGGGGGGCCGGCGGCTCACCCTTCCCGAGCAGCGCGGGCCGCCCGATCGTGAAGATTACCAGCCCGGCCAGCATGCCGATGCCCGCCAGGCCGAAGCCCCACGACCATCCGATGGTCTCGCCCAGATACCCGACCAGGATCGTCCCCAATGCGGCACCCGTGTTCACCCCCATGTAGAAGATCGTGTAAGCGGCATCGCGGCGCACGTCGGTCATCTTGTAGAGCTGCCCGACAATCACCGAGATGTTGGCCTTGAGGAAGCCGGTGCCGACAATGATCAGCGCCAGCGCCAGCCAGAACACGTTGATGACGGGATCGGCCTGCTTGACCGCGGGATCGGTGGCACCTTGCATGCCTTCGATCGCCATCATGCCGTGACCGAGCGCCAGCACCAGACCGCCGAACACCACCGCCTTGCGTTGCCCCAGCCAGCGGTCCGCGAAGTAGCCGCCCAAAACCGGGGTGATGTAGACCAGCGCGGTGTAGGCGCCGTAGATCAGGTTGGCCTTGCCATCGGTATAAAGCCAGAATTTGGTGAGATAGAGGATCAGCAGGGCGCGCATGCCGTAGTAGGAAAAGCGTTCCCACATCTCGGCATAGTAAAGCACGAACAGCCCGCGCGGGTGCCCGAGCACTTCCTCGCTCTTGCGCGCGGAGATCAGCCCGCCGAAGGCCAGGAACGCGAACAAGGTCAGGGCGGCGATCGCCGCAATCCAGTCACCCTCGTTCCAGCTGGACATATCCTTCATCGGCGACCCCTTCGTGTGTGGCGGTTCGCGGACCAGCGTAGCGCCCGCAAGAGGCTCGCGGAAGCCCATTTCGTTTCATTTGATCCTATCGCGGTTGGAGCCGCCGTGCTTGCGTGGTGCGCTGTATTATGGCACTGGGTCACTATGAGTCAGAACAGTCGTCCGGTCTACCTGAAGCTGCGCGATATCATTTCCGCCGCGATCATTGACGGAACCTATCCGGAAGGCGCGATGCTGCCATCGGTGCGGGCTTTTGCCGCCGAACAGGGCGCCAATCCGCTGACCGTCGCAAAAGCCTACCAGCAGTTCCAGCTGGACGGCCTGGTTGATGTGCAACGCGGGGTCGGGATGACTGTCGCGGCCGGGGCGCGGGACCGGTTGCGAATGGCCGAGCGGCGGATCTTCATCGAGCAGGAATGGCCCGAGATCAGGGCCAGGATGTCCCGCCTCGGGATTTCTGCCACCGATTTTCTGGCGGAAAACCTAGGTTAACAGCGACTTGCGCCGATCGGGCGTAACGTGTTGCGAATCCACTGACAGTCTGGCAGTTTACAGCCTTGTTAGCTTCCACTGCCCGTTAACAGCGGGCGGGGGCACGGGTCGCAATTCGCGCTGGGGAGGCAAAATGATAAGGTCGGAACTTCTTCAGGCTCTGGCGAAGGAAAACCCGGAGCTGCGCGCCGACGACATAGAGCGTGTCGTTGACGTCTTCTTTGACGAGATCGCCCAACGGCTTGCCCAGGGCGGCCGTGTGGAACTTCGCGGGTTCGGAGCCTTTTCCACCCGTGAGCGCGATGCGCGCAAGGGCCGTAATCCGCGAACGGGCGCTTCAGTCGAAGTACCTGGCAAGCGCGTGCCCTATTTCAAGCCGGGCAAGGAAATCCGCCAGCGCCTTAACGACTAAGTGCTGGCGTAGCCCGACGGATCATTGCCGACGCTCCGGCAATCTGCCAAAGCGCGCAAGCTTTCGCGCGGACGTGGCGGAACCGGTAGACGCGGGGGACTTAAAATCCCTTGGGCATTGCCCGTGTGGGTTCGAGTCCCACCGTCCGCACCATTATGAATTTGTTAGGTTTATTTTCCTTTTCAGGCAGCGCCCCTCGTAGCCTCATTGGCGGGCATGTGTAGTTCTGGTGTAATTACGTCGGGAAAAGCGCTGTCCAACTTTGCCACGGCTTGGTCGATATGGTCATCACTCAAGTGGGTATAGCGCAGAACCATGGCCAACGTTTTGTGCCCGCTGACACGCTGGATTGTGGGCAAATCTACTCCGGCTTTGACCAGCGCGGTTATTGCGGTGTGCCTTAGCACGTGAGGCGTAACCTTCCGAGGATCTAGATTAGCTCGCTCGACAGCGCGACGGAACTGTTCGGCCATAGTCTGCCGATGCGGCGCCTTTGCGTCGGTACGATTAGTCGGGAATAACCAGCCATCCTGATCTTTGCGCTGCTGTCGCTCCCCCTCCAGCATGTCGGCGAGGTTGGGTGAAATAGGCTGTTCGCGTTGGCCAGCCTTGGCTCGCCCGATGAAGATACGACGATTCGGCAAATCAATCTCATCCCAGCGGACGCGCAGAATCTCACTGTGACGCATGCCGGTGCCCATCGCAACGGCAACGAATAACCAAGTATAGGGGTCTTGATCGCCGATGGCGGCCTTCAGGAGTTTGTGTTGCTCCGTCGGCGAAAGCGTTACGATCTTTTTGCGGACCTCATCGCCTTTAGGAATTGCCGGTTTCGCCTTGATCCACTTCCACTCGATGCAACGATTGAGGAAGTGAGAGAGCGTGCTCAATTCGCGATTGATCGTCGCTGTCCGTCGCCACTTCTCGGCTGAAGACAAGATCCGCATCGTTCTCGACGGGCTGCGCGGCGAAGACAGCATCGCCGAGCTGTGCCGCAAGGAAGGCATTGCCCAGAGCCTGTATTACGTGTGGTCGAAGGAGTTCATAGAAGCTGGCAAGCGCCGCCTGGCCGGCGACACGGCCCGTGCCGCGACCACCGATGAGGTCAGGGATCTGCGCCGCGAGGCCGGTGCGCTGAAGGAGTGCGTGGCCGACCTGACCCTCGAGAACCGCCCGCAGCAGACGGCGAAGCACAACACCGCAATGCCGACCTGCGCCGCCACTCCGGGCCACAGCGGCAATCCGCTGGCGATCCAGAAGATCGGCGCAGACACCGCTACGGTTGCCGTCAGCCAGTTGTAGATATGGCGGCTGCGCAAGTCAGTCATTGCGGCAATCAGCAGTGCGATTGCCAAGCCTGTCAGCAGTCCGTAAGTGATCAGTCCACCCGGCATGGGATGCCCCCCTTGGTACGGGGATCATCACTAGAGGCCATGGCTTACCAAATAGTAACCAAGCGGATCAGCCGGGAATTATCCATATGAGCATCGCGGACAATGCCGGTTTCGATCGTCGCGCCATACCTGCCGGCGCTTTCGAAACCATCTGGACCGCACCCGATGGCCACGCTGTCCGCCGGATTGACTGGCCCGCGGGCGAGGGTCCGTGCCGGGGCTCGCTGCTGTTTTTCCCCGGGCGGGGCGACCACTACGAGAAATACCTGGAGACGCTTCACCACTGGCACCACCAGGGCTGGTGGGTGACCGCCGCGGACTGGCGCGGACAAGCCGGGTCGGGCCGTTTGGGTGCTGATGCGGTAACTGGCCACGTTGCGGACTTTTCTGTGTGGATCGACGACCTCGCCTCCTTCTGGGCGGCCTGGAAGCAGCAGACTCCTGGCCCACATGTCCTCGCCGGCCATTCCATGGGTGGACATCTTGTGCTGCGCGCGCTGGCGGAGCGCCGGGTCGATCCCGCCGCGTTGGTGCTGTCCGCGCCGATGCTCGGCTTCCACCCGATCGGCCTGCCGGCCTCGCTGTTGCACGCCGCCGCCCGGCTGCTCTGCCTCATTGGTGACCGGCGCCGTCCGGCCTGGAAGTGGAGCGAGAAACCCGGTCAGCTGCCGGAAGATCGATCGGCCCTGCTGACACACGACCTTGATCGCTATGCTGACGAAGTCTGGTGGCGCGAGCATCGCCCGGAGGTGGCGATGGGGCCGGGGAGTTGGGGTTGGGTCGAGCGAGCCTATGCCTCGATGGCCAGTCTCGAGCGGGACGGCGTGCTCGAGGCGGTGCAGACCCCGGTCTGCATCGTTGCAACCGATCACGACCGCTTGGTCAGCCCGCAAGCGATCCGCAAAGCCGCCGCGCGTTTGCCGCACTGCGAATTGACCATGTTTGGCAGCGAGGCACATCACGAGGTGCTGCGTGAGGTCGACGCCGTTCGCGACCGCGCGCGTGAAGCGGTCGACGGCTTCCTCGATCGGGTACTCCCCGCGCAGCCGTGACGATGGACGAAACGTTCGACATTGCCATCGCCGGGGCGGGAATGGCCGGTGCTTCGCTCGCTGCCGAACTGGCGCCGCATGCGCGGGTGCTGCTGCTCGAAGCCGAGGCCGCGCCGGGCTACCATGCGACCGGGCGTTCGGCGGCTTTCTGGACTGAGAGCTATGGCGGTCCCGACGTCCAGCCGTTGACCACCGCTTCCGGCCCGTGGCTGCGCGATCACGGCTTCCTGACACCGCGCGGGGCCTTGACCATCGCGCGGGCCGAAGGGTGTGACAAACTGGCGCGCTTTGCCGCGAACTTCACCGCGCTTGGCGTGCGGGTGGAGCGTCTTGATCGCGCCGGTCTGGAAGCACGGATCGGCGGGCTGCGGGCCGACTGGGTCCACGGTGCGCTGGAGCCTGACTGCTGCGACATAGATGTCGCGGCCTTGCATCAGCATTATCTGGCCGCAGCGAGAAAGGCTGGCGCGCATTTGTGGTGCTCGGCCCGGCTGGCTCAGGCTTCACGTGGTAGTGGGAGCTGGAACCTTGGTCTGGCGGACGGCCGATTGGTTCGCGCGGACACGTTGGTGAACGCGGCGGGAGCCTGGGCCGATCAGGTCGCGGCGCTGGCCGGTGCACGGCAACTGGGCTTCCAGCCGTACCGTCGCACCGTTGCCCAGCTGCGCACCGTGCCGGCAGCCACGCCGGACCTGCCGCTGGTGCTCGACATAGACGAACGGTTTTATTTCAAGCCCGATGCGGGGCGTCTCTGGGTCAGCCCGCACGACGAAACTCCGAGTGCCCCGTGCGACGCCGCACCGGACGAACTCGACGTTGCCATGGCGATCGACCGCTTCGAGCAAGTGGTCGACTGGCGGATCGAGCAGCTTGAGCATCGCTGGGCAGGGCTCAGGACCTTCGCGCCCGATCGCCTGCCGGTCTACGGCTTCGATCCGCAAGTTCCGGGCTTCTTCTGGTTTGCGGGGCAGGGCGGCTTCGGAATCCAGACCGCGCCGGCCGCCGCAGACCTGGGTGCGGCCCAGCTGCTGGGGCGTGGCGACGGGGCAATAGAACCCGCGCGCTATCGGCCCGGAAGATTTTACATTTGATTTCGCAGACTTAGGCTAGACTTCCCGTTCCTGTTGGAAGGGAGTGAGTCGATGGCGCATCGTTTTGAAATCCGCAAGAACAAGGCTGGCGAGTTCGTGGCCTACTTCTGCCACAACTCGGAAACCATCTTCTGGACCGAAGGCTACAAGAGCAAGGCGAGCGCCAAAAACGCGATCGAATCCGTGCTGAAGAACGGGCCCGGCGCAGAAGTCGTCGACGCCACGGCGGCCTGAAGATCACGGGGCGGGCCCGGCGCGGTCCGCCTCGCTCAGTTGGGATCGGCTGAAGGAGGCGGCAAAGGCTCGGCCACGGCCTGTTCCTTTTTGTCCTTGCGCTCGCCCAGCCACATCACGATCAGCGAGCCTTCGAACAGCAGCACCATCGGTACCAGCAGCATCAGCTGCGAGACCACATCCGGCGGGGTAATGATGGCGGCCACGGCGGTGATCGCGACGATGACATAGCGCCGCATTCCGCTCAATTGCGTCCGGCTGACGATCCCCGCACGGTTGAGCAGCAGCAGCAGCACCGGCAGCAGGAAGCTGATCCCGAAGGCGAGGATGAACTGCATCACCAGACTGAGGTAATCGCCGGTCGAAGGCAGGGCCTCCAACGTCAGTCCGCCTTTCACCCCCTGGAAGCCCAGCATCCAGCGGAAGGCGGTGGGCATGACAACGAAGTAGGCCAGGCTCGCGCCGGCAGTGAACAGGACCGGGGTAGCGAACAGGAAGGGCAGGAACGCCTTCTTCTCCTTGGCGTAAAGCCCCGGTGCTACGAACGCCCACAACTGGTTGGCGATGATCGGGAAGCTGACGAGAAAGGCCCCGAACAGCGCAACCTTCAGCTCGACGAAGAAGGCTTCGTAAAGCTTGGTATAGACCAGACGGCCCTGCCCGGGCGGGAAAGCCGCAGTCAGTGGACGGACCAGGAAGCCGAAGATGTCGCTGGCGAAATAAAGGCAGACGCTAAATGAGGCGCCGATGGCCAGGATGCAGCGCATCAACCGGGTCCGCAGTTCGATCAGATGATCCAGCAGCGGGGCCTGCGTCTCGTCGATGTCGTGAACCTTGAAGGCCATGGCGCGTTCAGGCCTTGTCGGCCGGGGTCGCCGGCGCCGGTACGGCCGCCTCGGCAGAAGCGGGAGCCGGTTCGGTCGGCGCGTGCTCGGCCAGCTCCGCAGCGGGTGCGGGCATCGGATGGGCCTGCATGATCGCGGCGTTCTGCTCGCGCCACTTCTTTTCCATGTCTTCCAGCTCGGCCTCGCGGATCATGGTCTCGATGCCGGTGCGGAAATGACCGGAGACGCGGCGGATCTTGCCGATCCAGCGGCCGGCAGTGCGCAGCGCAAGTGGCAAATCCTTCGGTCCGATCACGACGATCGCAACGATCGCCGTAAACAGCATTTCATCCCAGCCGATGTCGAACATTGCAAGGTCTCCCCGGCGAAGCGGGGCTTACTGCGACTTGGTGGTCTGATCGACCGTCTGTTCGCTGGTGGGCGCGGCGGTCTGCGAGGGAATCTGGGCGGGAGGAGGCGTGACGGGACGGTCGGTAGTCTCGTCGGCCATGCCCTGCTTGAAGCTCTTGATGCCTTTGCCGAAGTCTCCCATCATCTCGGAGATGCGGCCGCGGCCGAACAGCACCAGCACTACGACGGCCAGCACCAGAATGTGGGGAAGCGACAGACCCATTGAATTACTCCTGAACTGCGGCCGTTTGGTTGACTTGCCGGCCGCGCGCCCCTCTTCGCCTATCTAGGCGCTTTCCTCGCCTTCTACCAGTGGCGCTGAGGATTCAACTGTTTCCTCGTTGGGCACAGCCATGGCCGCCTCGAGCGCGTCTTCCACCCGATCGAGCAGTCCTGCCGCCCGCAATTCGTCAATTCCCGGCAGGTCGCGGCGTGAAGCGAGGCCAAAGTGGGCGAGGAATTCGGGTGTGGTCGCGTAGATCACCGGACGACCCGGCACTTCTCGCCGGCCGGCGATGCGGACCCAACCGGCCTCCATCAGCACGTCGAGCGTGCCCTTGGCAGTCTGCACTCCACGAATCGCCTCGATCTCCGCGCGGCTGACAGGTTCGTGATAGGCGACGATCGCCAGAACTTCCGTCGCTGCACGCGAAAGGCGGCGCACTTCTTCGCGCTCCCGCCGTAACAGGTGCGCCATGTCGGGCGCAGTCTGGAAGTGCCAGCGCTTGCCGCGTTCGACGAGGTTGATGCCCCGGCCTTCGTAGTCAGCAGCCAATGCCGCCAGGGCTTCGCGCACGTCGGACCCGGCCAGGTGGGCCGAGATCGCCTCGGCGCTCATCGGTTCTTCCGCGGCAAACAACGTGGCTTCCACTGCCCGGACCAGTTCATCGGGACGGGTCACGCCTTGACGCTCCGCAGCCGCAGCGGTCCGAAAGTCTCTTCCTGCCGAATATCCGCCTTGCCCATCCGCGCGAGTTCAAGCGCAGCAACGAAACTGGAGGCCAGCGCTGATCGGCGCAACTTCGGCTCGGCATGGGGCGGCAGGAAATCGCGCAACTCCATCCAGTCAAGCGCAACGCCGAGCATGGACGACACCCGGGCGAGCGCGGAATCCAGCGTCATCACCATCCGGTCACGGACCATGTGCACCACCGGCTGGGTCCGCAGCTTGACCTGTCCATAGGCTTGCAGCAGCGAAAACATGTCGCACTGCCAAAGGTTCTTGCGGTCGATCCTGAGGCCTTCCGGCGCGCCGCGCGCAAACACGTCGCGACCCAGCCGGTCGCGCCCCAGCAGCCGCGCCGCCGCATCGCGCATGGCGGCCAGCCGCTGAAGCCTGAGGTGCAGGCGCAGCGCCAGTTCCTCGGGGCTCGGATCTTCCTGCTCCTCGCGAGGGAGCAACAGCGCGGACTTGAGGTAGGCCAGCCAGGCGGCCATCACGAGGTAATCGGCGGCCAGCTCGAGTCGCACCGCCTCGGCCTTCTCGATATAGCCCAGATACTGATCGACCAGGTCGAGAATGGAGATCCGCCGCAGATCGACTTTCTGACGCCGCGCCAGATCGAGCAGCAGATCGAGCGGGCCTTCCCAGCCATCGAGTTCGAGATAAAGCGCGCTGTCGTCTGTCGGCGCTGACGTGGGGCCCTCCCAATCGGGATCGCCAGTAAACAGTGCCCCCTGTTCCGCCACCTCGTTCATGCGCGTTCCTCGGCACTGGCCAGCGCCAGCAAAGCGTCGCGTTTGGCGATCAGCGCCGTGATCTCGTCGCTGCGGTTCGAGACCCCTGCGCCGGCCAGTGCACGCTGGAGCCGCGCGGCGCCGGCTCCGGACAAAGTGGGAAGCCGCTCGCAGATGCCGATCATGTCGTCCACTTTTGCCCAGCAGTTGAGCGCGATGTCGCAACCGGCGGAGATGGCCAGTTCGGCCCGCTCAGGCACCGAGCCGCTCAGCGCCTCCATGTCGAGATCGTCGGTCAGCAACAGGCCATCGAAGCCGATGCTGCGGCGGATGATCTGCTCGATCACCAACGGCGACTGGGTCGCCGGCCGGTCGGCATCCCAGGCAGTAAATATGATGTGTCCGGTCATGCCGATCGGGGCATGGGCGAGCGCGCGGAACGGGGCGAGATCGTTTTCCAGTTCTTCCGCGCTGGCGCAGACGGTAGGCAATTCCTTATGTGAATCGCATTGCGCCCGCCCGTGACCCGGAATGTGTTTGATTGTCCCGACCACCCCGGCCCGGGCGAGGCCGTCCAGAACTGCCCGCCCGATGGCCGCGACGCGCAGCGGCTCGAACCCGTAAGCCCGGTCGCCAATCACATCGTGTGCGCCGGGTTGGCGCACGTCGAGCACTGGCGCGTGAGTGCAGGTGATCCCGACTTCGGCCAGTTCCGCGCCCAGCGCCTCGGCATTGGCGCGCGCCGCCTCGATCGCGCTGGCGGGAGCAAGATCGTAAAGCCGCTCGAAAGCAGCCCCGGCGGGAAACGCCGGCCAGACCGGCGGTTTTAGCCGGGCGACCCGCCCGCCTTCCTGATCAACGGTGATGAGCAGTTTGTCGCGCCCGCGGATTGCCCGCAGCGCATCGGTCAGCGCGCGCACTTGTTCGCGGCTTTCCACATTGCGTCCGAACAGGATGTAGCCCGCAGGATCGGCATCGGAGAAGAAGGCGCGTTCGTCCGCGCCGAGCGTCGTTCCGGAAAGGCCAAAAATCGCAGGCGTCATGGGCAGACGGTCGCAGGAACGCGCGATTCCCGCAAGCACCCCGCCTTAGCGCATGTGGATTATCCGGTTACTTGACCTGGCAGGAGATGCCGGCGCCCTTGAGCTTGCTGCACAGCGCGTTCGCCGCCCCGGTGTCGCCGGCCACCGCTTGCAGGCGGTAGACCGTGCCGATGTCCGCGCGCCCTTCGACGATGCGGTGCGATACACCCGCCAGAGCTCCGGCCTGCGCCGAGAGCCGGACCCACGCAGCGTCAGCCGCAGCGCGTGAGGAATAGGCTCCGATCTGCACGCCGATACCGCCCGATGCAGGGGCCGCCGGAGCGGTTGCGGGCTTGCCCGTCGGAGCCGTGGTTGCCGCAGCTGTAGAGGGCGCGGGGGCAGGCGCAGGTTCGCCGCCGTCGCTGCCTGCTCCGAGCCGCGCCGGACGGCTCTGGCCTTCCGACACTGCAAAGCTCGAATCCCCGGTGCCAGCGAAAGTCTTGCCACCGGGCTGCTTCGGCTGTTCCTTGTAGGGTGTAACCGGCGCCTCGATAACTGCGCCGTTAGCCGCCAGTACCTGGTCGGACTGGCGATTGTTGAACCACCACAAGCCGCCGGCAACCATTACCAGCGCGACCAGGGCGACCACCGCCAGGGCGAGGATGCGGCCCGCGTCGGGGCCTTCGTCCTCGTCCAGATCGTCGTCCGCATCCAGCCAGGGCAGGGGCTCGTCGCGATCGTCCAGCGCCAGCCGCTCGGTATCGAGCGTGTCGTCGTCAAGGTCGTTTCGATTATCCCCCGCTGCGGCCATGACTACATTTCCTCCACTGCCTCCACGCCCAACAGGGCAAGGCCATTGCGGACAAGCTGCCCGATTTGTTCTGCAAGATAAAGTCTAGCCCCGGAAAGGTTAGCATCCTGCGAAACAATGAAGCGCTTTTCAGGGCGATCGTTGCCGAGATTCCAGTACGAGTGAAACGCTGCGGCAAGTTCGCCCAGGAAAAAGGCAATCCGGTGCGGTTCACGCGCGGCGGCTGCGGCTTCGATCAGCCGCGGGAACTGCGCCGTCAGCTTGATGAGATCGAGTTCTTCCGCGCCCAGCAAGTCAAGCCGGTCCGCCGAAGGGGCAAGCCCTTCCGCCGCGGCCTTGCGCAAAGTCGAACGGACCCGGGCATGAGCGTACTGCACGTAGAACACGGGGTTATCTTTGCTCGCTTCAACCACTTTGTCGAAATCGAAGTCCATCTGTGCGTCGGGCTTGCGGGTCAGCATGGTGAAGCGGACCACGTCCTTGCCGACCATCTCCACGACATCGGCCAGGGTGACGAAGTTGCCCGAGCGCTTGGACATCTTGAACGGCTGGCCGCCCTTGAGCAGCTGGACCATCTGCACCAGCTTCACTTCGAACGGCTTGGGCGTGCCCTCTGCCCCAGTCATGGCCGCGACCGCCGCCTTGATCCGCTTGACCGTGCCGGCATGGTCGGCGCCCCATATGTCGACCAGCGCGTCGGCGGTCTCGGCCTTCTGGAAGTGATAGGCCAGATCGGCGCCGAAATAGGTCCAGTTGCCGTCGCTCTTGCGGATTGGCCGGTCCTGGTCGTCGCCGAACCTCGTTGACCGGAACAGCGGCAGGGCCACCGGCTCCCAGTCGTCGAGCGTCTTGCCCTTGGGTGCCTCAAGCACGCCATCATAGACGAGATCGTGCGCCCGCAGCCACTGCTCGGCTGCTTCGGGTTTGCCTGCGGCCTGGAGTTCGGCTTCCGAGCTGAACAGGTCGTGCTTGATGCCGAGCAGGGCCAGATCGGCGCGGATCATCTCCAGCATCGCCCCGACTGCGCGCGTGCGGAACAGGGCAAGCCATTCGCCTTCGGCCGCTGCTGCAAACCGATCGCCGAATTCGGCCGCCAGTTGCTGGCCGATCGGGACCAGATAGTCGCCTGGATAGAGCCCCTCCGGAATCTCGCCCACGGCCTCGCCCAGCGCCTCGCGGTAGCGGAGATGGACCGAGCGGGCGAGAACATCGACCTGCGCTCCGGCGTCGTTGACGTAGTATTCGCGGATCACCTTGTGCCCTGCGAATTCCAGCAGGCTGGCCAGCGCATCGCCCACCACTGCCCCGCGGCAATGGCCCATGTGCATCGGTCCCGTGGGATTGGCCGAGACGTACTCCACGTTGACAGTGCGGCCCGCCCCCGATGTCGAACGACCATAGTCGCGGCCCGAAGTGGCGATCGTGCGCAGTTCCGCCAACCAGGCTGATCCTGCCAGCCGCAGGTTGATGAACCCCGGTCCGGCGATATCGGCGCTGGTTACGCCGGGCGCTTTGCCCAGCTCAGTGCAGATCGCTTCGGCCAGCTGGCGCGGATTGAGCGCGGCGCCTTTGGCCAGGACCATCGCCGCATTGGTGGAGAGATCGCCGTGCGCAGGATCGCGCGGCGGCTCGACCGTAACGGCGGCGCGGTTCAAACCGGCGGGCAGGGTGCCTGCGGCTTCCAGCGCATCGAGCGCGGCGGCAATGTGGCCGGCGTAGGCGGCGTAAAGGGTGTTGGCTTGTGGCATGGGCGCGCGGTTAGCCTGTTTGGGCGCGCTTGCAAACTCCCCGAGGGGATCAGCGCGTGGCGTTGTAGGCGAGTTGCCGGTCGTCCAGCTGGAAACCGATCAACACTTCGAAGCTCGCCCGCGCTACCGCGGCCTTCACATCGGGGGCGGACATCGGGTCGATCGCGGCATCGGCATCGCCGGCGCGGCGCTTGCGGGTCAGGCGCTGGCGCACTTCGGCCGGCAAAGTCGCTTCCGACTTGTCGACATAGGCGACCCCGCGTCCACTGGCGCTGGCACGTTCCTGACCGTCGGCAAAGTTCACGGTAACGTTGGCAATGCGCTTCGTGATGACCGCGCTCCCGCCGCGCAGGACCGTCACGAAGTAGGGCAGGGTCACGCTGCGGGCTCCGCGCGTATCGGATCGCCGGGCCAGCACGTCAAACGTAACGTTGGAATAGACCTTGTCCGAAGTTTCGTCGCAGGTGGAGCGCATGTTGGTAATGGCGGCCACGACGTCGATTGAGCCGGAATCGGTTGCGCCCGGGGTTCGGAACAGGGTGATGTCACCAGTATAGTCCGGAATGCCGACGGCGGGGCAGGCGCTACGCACTGCGGTGATGCCGACGCCTTCGTCCACGACGATATCGCCATTTGATCTGCACCCGGCGAGCGCGGCAGTAATCAGCAGGGCGGCAAGCAGCGGTTTGCGGGCATTCATCGACGGGTCGTCCTTGGCAGTGTTTCGCTGCCCTAGCGGCACGCGCCGCAAAGCGCTAGGGGGCGCTTGATGAACCATCCCTTTCCAGCCTCCGGCAAGCCGCCCTTACGCCTCCTGATCGCGGCTCCCCGCGGGTTTTGTGCAGGCGTGGACCGGGCGATCGAGATCGTCGAGCGGGCGCTGCGTCGCTATGGTGCCCCGGTCTATGTCAGGCACGAAATCGTCCACAATCGCTTCGTGGTTGATAGCCTCAAGGCCAAGGGCGCGATCTTCGTGGAAGAACTGGACGAGGTACCCGATGGGGTGCCGGTGATTTTCAGCGCGCATGGCGTGCCCAAATCCGTGCCCGAGGCCGCAACCACGCGCGGGCTTGAGTGGCTTGATGCGACATGCCCCCTCGTCAGCAAGGTGCATCGCCAGGCCGAGCGCCAGATCGAAGCCGGGCGGCACATCGTTTTTGTCGGACACAAGGGGCATCCCGAAGTGATCGGCACCTTCGGCCAGGTGGCCGAGGGCAACATGACACTGGTCGAAACCGAGGCTGATGTCGCCACGCTGGACTTCCCGGCGGGAACGCCGCTGGCCTTCCTTACCCAGACCACGCTCTCGGTAGACGATACGGCGGCAATAATCACCGCGCTCAGGGCACGATATCCCGACATCGCCGGACCCAAGGCCGAGGACATCTGCTATGCCACGTCCAACCGGCAGGGCGCGGTCAAGGCGATTGCACCGCAGTGCGAACTGGTACTGGTGATCGGCGCGCCCAACAGCTCCAACTCGCTCAGGCTGGTCGAGGTCGCCGAACGGTGCGGAGCGCAGGCGCGCCTGGTCCAGCGCGGGGTAGATATCCAGCCGGAATGGCTTGAAGGCGTCTCCACGCTCGGCCTCACCGCGGGCGCCTCCGCGCCCGAGGAACTGGTGCGCGAGGTGGTCGCACGGCTCGGCGAATGGCGCGAGGTGGCTGAGGAAGCCATCGTCACGGCCGAGGAGCACATGGTGTTCAAGCTGCCGCGCCAGCTTGCCGGGCAGGACTGAGCGGTGGCCGTCTATACTCAGCTCGGGTCCGAGGTGCTGGCCGATCTGATCGCCGAATTTGATGTCGGAGCGCTGGTTTCGGCCAAGGGCATTGCTGAGGGCGTTTCTAACTCCAATTGGCTGATCGAAACCTCGGGCAGGGACGGGCGCGGCGCGCGGTTCATCCTGACGATGTACGAGTTCCGCATCGACATCGCCGAGTTGCCGTTCTTCCTCGGCTTGCTCGATCACCTGGCCGAACGCGGCTGCCCGGTGCCGCGCACGATCCACGATCGCGACGGGCGACTACATCGCATGTTGGGCGACAAAGCGGTCGCCTTGATCGAATTCCTTCCCGGGGTGTCGGTGTCGCAGCCGACGCCGGCTCAGGCCCGGGCCGTCGGCGGGGCGCTGGCGCGGATGCATCTGGCTGCGGCGGACTATCCCGGCGCGCGGGCCAATGGGCTTGGGCTGTCCGAGTGGAAGCGGTTGGCCGAAGCCTGCGGCGCCGCAGGGCTGGCGAAGATCGACCCGAAGCTGGCTGTCCTGATCGAGCGCGAATTGCCCATGCTGGAGCGGGAATGGCCCTCCGGCCTGCCACGGTCTGTGATCCACGCCGACCTGTTCCCGGACAATGTGCTGATGCTGGGCGACGAGGTCTCGGGCCTCATCGACTTCTATTTTGCCTGCACCGACATCACCGCTTACGACGTGGCGGTCACTCACGCCGCCTGGTGCTTCGACGGGGAAGGGCGGAGCTTTGATCCTGCGCTCTCAACGGCGCTGTTGGCGGGTTATGAAGCAGTTCGCCCGCTTTCCATCGCCGAGCGCGCCGCGCTGCCGTTGCTGGCGCGCGGAGCGGCAATGCGCTTCACCATGACTCGCTCCTTCGACCTGATGAACACGCCGGCCGATGCGTTGGTTACCCGCAAGGACCCGATGGCTTTCGCCCGCCGGCTGGCCTTTTATGCCGATCCGGCCAATGCCGCGGTCTTTGCCGCATCGTGAGGAAGCGGGTCGAGATCTTCACCGACGGCGCCTGCAAGGGCAATCCCGGCCCTGGCGGCTGGGGCGCGATCTTGCGAATGGGCGAGCATGAGAAGGAGCTCTCGGGCAGCGATCCAGCGACCACCAACAACCGGATGGAGCTGACCGCAGTGATCGAAGGATTGCGCGCGCTGAAGAAGCCTTGCGATGTCGCCCTTCACACCGACAGCCGCTACGTCATCGACGGCATCACAAGCTGGATATTCGGCTGGCAGCGCAATGGTTGGAAGAACGCGGCGAAGAAGCCGGTGGCCAATGCCGACTTGTGGCAGGACCTGATCGTAGAGGTGAAGCCGCACAAGATCGACTGGGTATGGGTCAAAGGCCACGACGGCCACCCGGAGAACGAACGCGCCGACAAGCTCGCCAGTGATGCGACGATTGCCGCCAAGCGCTAGCGCTTCCGCTCCCAGGCCTTGCGGCCGCCAATCCACACTTCCTGCACCACGGTTGCCGCCAGTTCGCTGGGGGTTGCCAGCAACGGGTCGCGGTCGACGAAGATGAAGTCTGCCTGGAGGCCCGGAGCGATACGGCCGATGCGCCGCTCGGCGAAACCGGCATAGGCAGCGCCGGTAGTGTAAGCAGCCAGCGCCTCCTCGCGAGTAACGCGCTCCTGTGGCTGCCAGCCGCCAAACGGCTGACCATCCGATCCGACCCGGCTGATTGCGGCAGCCATGCCCGCGAAGGGGTCGGGGCGCTCCACCGGCGCATCCGAGCCGAAGGCCAGCGTCGCCCCGGCGGTCTTGAGGGAACGCCAGGCGTAAGCTCCGGAGAGCCGGACCGGTCCCAGCCGGGCCTCGGCCATCAGCCGATCCGATGTCTGGTGCACCGGCTGCATCGAAGCGATGATTCCGTGCTGGCCAAACTTCGGCACATCGGCCGGATCGACCACCTGGGCATGCTCGATGCGCCAGCGCCGATCACCCTTATAGGTCTGAGAAAGCTCGTCGATCGCCATCAGCGCCTCGGCGTTTGCGGCATCGCCGATGCCGTGGATGGCGATCTGGAAATTGTCGATTGCGGCGCGGCTCATCAGGTTGCGGAGTTGCACCGGGCTGGTGAGGTAGTGGCCCCGCTCGGCCGGACTATCGGCGTACGGCACTTTGAGCACCGCACCGCGCGAGCCCAGCGACCCGTCAAGATAGAGCTTCACTCCGTTGAGCTTCAGGCGCTCGTCGTAAAGCCAGGGCGTGGGCCGCGGGCCGCCCATCAGTTCCATCGCCTCGATGCCGCGCGCATACGCCATGATCCGGATGCGCAATGACCCGAGATCGCCGGCACGCCGGTAGGTCTGCCAGTCCTCGATGGTCGCGCCCATGTCCGTAACGGTGGTCAGGCCCCGGGACAAAAGAGATTCCTGCGCCTCGGCCAGCGCGACATCACGATCTTCGGGACGAGGCCGGGGGACGACGCGCATGACCAGGTCCTTTGCCGTATCGACGAACACGCCTGAGGGCTTGCCGCCCGCAGCCAGTCGCTCGATCTTTCCGCCCGCCGGGTCTTTGGTCGCGGCAGTAATGCCCGCAGCGGCTATCGCGGCGCTGTTGGCCCAGCCGGCGTGTTCATCGGCGCGTTCAAGCCAGACCGGACGATCGGGCACGGCCGCATCCAGCTCCGCAGCGGTGGGGAAGCGGCCGAGGTTCCATTTATCCTGGTTCCAGCCCCGCCCGATGATCCACGGTTGCCCGGGATGGGCGGCGGCCCACGCCGCAATGCGCGCCTGGGCCTCGACCAGCGACTTCGTGTTCGACAAGTCCAGCGTCAGCGCGCCGATGCCCAGCAGCATAATATGGGCATGGGCGTCGATCAGGCCCGGCAGAACGACCCGGCCCTGGCCATCCAGCCGGTAGTCGACCCGCCCCGGGCGCTTGTCTCCGCGATGGAGGACTTGCGCGATGCGCCCGTCATTGCCGATGATGAAACCGTCGAACCGGTCGACCTTGCCGGCTTCATCCATCGTGATCCCGTCGACATTGTCGATCAGCGTATCGGCACGAGCAGTGCAGGGTGCCAGGAGTGCTGCCAGGAGAGCAGCGGAATGGGCCTTCATCAGCCGGCCTTCTTCTCGCCCCGGCGCGGCAGACGGCGCACCAGCGCGCTGGTGTCCTGTCGGCCGCCGCCCATCGCCTGGACGTCGGCATAAAACTGGTCGATCAGCCCGGTGACTGGCAACGAAAGACCCAGTCCGCGCCCTTCCTCCAGCGCGAGACCGAGGTCCTTGCGCATCCAGTCCACGGCGAAGCCGAAGTCGAAGCTGTTATCCGACATGGTCTTCCAGCGATTGTCCATCTGCCAGCTTTGCGCGGCCCCGCCCGAGATCGCTTCGTAGACCTTGTCGATGTCGAGATGCGCGCCTTGTGCCATGCGCACCGCTTCGGCGAGCCCCGAGACGACGCCGGCGAGGCAGATCTGGTTGCACATCTTCGCGAGCTGGCCAGCGCCCGCCTTCCCGATGTGGACGATGCGCCGGGAATATGCCTCCATCACCGGCCGGGCCGCCTCGATCGCATCGGGCCGGCCGCCGCACATCAGCGTAAGCGTGCCGTTCTCCGCACCGATCTGTGAGCCGGTCATCGGCGCATCGACACAGTGCACTTCCTTGTCGCGTGCCTCGACCGCGATCTGGCGTGCGATCCGCGCCGATACCGTGGTGTGATCAACGAAAACCCGGCCCCGGCGCAGCGTAGTGAACACCCCCTGCGGACCGAGCACCACATCGGCGAGGTCATCATCGTTGCCAACGCAAGTGATCACCATATCGGCATCGGCTGCGGCCTCGGCCGGACTTTCGGCAATTGTTGCAGTCAGGCCCGGGTTGGCCTCGCGCCACCGTTCCACGCGGGCGGGAGTGCGGTTGTACAGAGTCAGCTCATGCCCGGCATTGCCGATGTGCCGCGCAATCGGCCCCCCCATGACGCCCAGCCCGATGATCGATACCTTGCGTTTCTCGCTCATGGCACTGTCTTAGCCGCTTCGTTACGCCGCGCCAGCCCTTGTCGGCATGGCAGCAGACGCTATTCGGGGTTTCATGTCCTTGCTCGTCGATCCCCGCTTCCGCCGGCTCGCTCGTATCGCCTTCTGGCTGGCCTGTCTGTTCGCCGTGGTCATGGCGCTGTTGCCCAAACCGCCGGAACTGCCGACCGACCGGCTGGGTGACAAGGTGCAGCACATGATTGCCTTCGCCACGCTGACAGGTCTGGCCGGCCTGGGCTTTGCCCGGGAATATCGCTGGCGTATTGCCGAGCGGCTTTCCTTCCTGGGTGCCATGATCGAGGTGGCGCAATCGATCCCGGCGCTGCACCGCGATTGCCAGTTCGCCGACTGGGTGGCTGATACGGTCGTGATACTGGGCGTGACGCTGGTGCTGGCCTGCATCCTGCCGGCCGGCCGGAAGGTCAGTAATACTCGAGATTGACCGAGAAGGTTCCGCTATAGATCCCTGGCGCCTGACCGGGATTCACGTGCAGCCTGGCTCCGAAATAGACGACGGCCAGACCGCCGGTCAGGGTGATGATCGAGCCTTGTCCGCCCGGGAACTGCGGTTCCGCCGTCATCGGATCGCCGGGGCCGGTCAACTGGAAGCTGGGATCATAGTTGATCGCGATGTTTGCGTCCGATCCCATCACGCGCAGTTGAGAGAGCGCGTGGCTGCCCACGCAGACCAGGACCGGATCGCAATTCAGGTTGCCGCTGGAGGGGTTGAAATCCAGCACGCCGCCAGTGGTGTTGCTGGTCGTCGCAACCTGCCCGAGATTCATATCGAGCAGAACGGCGAACTGGATCTTCTCAAGGATCTGCGCCTGGCTTCCCGCGGCCACGGGCGTTGCAGCCATCGCTATCGCCGGGAATAATCCCGCCAAAATAAGTACGATACGCGCGCCGGCCTGCAGAATGTTCGTCATATTGCCCCCACGTATTCCGCCAGCAGGCGGATCGCTTGCATCCGGATACACCGCCAAGTCTGACGGTAGGGCCAAGGCATGTGGTTAAATTTGGATGACGGGGAAGACGGCGGGTTCCGCAGTTTGCAAGCGCGGAGGCTTTCCGATAGGGCCCGCAAGCCATGAACGCCACCGCATCCACCATCGCCACGGAAGCTTCCGCGCTTCTAACCCTCGCCGACGTCCGTGCGGCGGCGGAGCGAATTTCGGGCGCAGTAGTGCGAACGGACTTCGACCACAGTCGCACCCTCAGCGAGATCACCGGGGCCGAAGTCTGGCTGAAGTTCGAAAACCTGCAATTTACCGCCGCCTACAAGGAACGAGGCGCTCTCAATGCCATCCTCCTGCTGGGTGGTGAACAGTGCAACCGGGGCGTAATTGCCGCTTCTGCCGGAAATCACGCGCAGGGGCTTTCATACCACGGCCGCCGCCTGGGCGTGCCGGTCACCATCGTCATGCCGCGGACCACACCGACGGTTAAAGTGATGCAGACCGAGATGGTCGGCGGCACAGTCGTGCTTCACGGCGAGAATTTTGACGAGGCTTATGCTCACGCCCGCCAGCTTGAGGAAGAGCTTGGGCTGACCTTTGTTCACCCCTTCGACGATCCGCACGTTGCCGCAGGACAAGGCACGGTCGCGCTCGAAATGCTCGAGGACAAGCCTGATCTCGACATGCTGATCATCCCGATCGGCGGGGGCGGGTTGGCATCGGGCATGGGTACTGCCGCCCGCGGGCTCAATCCCGACATCGGACTGGTCGGCGTACAGGCCGAACTGTTCCCTTCGATGTATGACCGGCTCAAGGGCAAGAACCTGCCTTGCGGCGGCGATACGCTGGCCGAAGGCATCGCGGTGCAAGAACCGGGGGCATTCACTTCGCAAATCCTGGCAGGCCTGCTCGACGATGTTGTGCTGGTCAGCGAATCCCAGTTGGAAAGCGCCGTCGCGCTGCTGTTGCAGATCGAGAAAACCGTCGCCGAAGGTGCCGGTGCGGCCGGGCTCGCCGCACTGCTTGCCTATCCCGAGATGTTCCGCGGCAGGAAAGTGGGCATCCCTGTTACCGGCGGCAACATCGACACGCGCCTGCTTGCCAACGTCCTGTTGCGCGATCTCGCCCGCTCAGGACGTCTCGCGCGGCTGAGGCTGGCCTTGCAGGACCGGCCTGGGGCGCTGTTCAAGGTGATGGAGGAGTTCAACCATCACAATGTCAACATCATCGAGATCTGGCACCAGCGCATCTTCACGCACCTGCCGGCCAAGGGCCTTATCACGGACATCGAATGCGAGGCGCGCGACAAGGACCAGCTTGATGCCTTGGTCGCCGCGCTGCGGGCCAAGGGTTACAACGTTAGCCAGGTAGAACTGAACTGACCCTTTGCGGGACGGGTTGCGGTTCGCTTGCGGCTAGTTAGTCAGCTTGTGAAAAATAACACTCGAATAGCCCCGTTTCGTGGTTAAAAGTCTTTTAACGCCCAGCGGCGGGAGGCATAACCGCGCGATAGGCAAGCGGGCGAATCCGCCACCAGGCATAAGGAATCAGCACAGCAGTGACGGCACCCGTCCGCTTTCCCCGGTTTTTCGTTACCAGCCCTTCGCCGTGCCCCTACCTGCCGGGCCGTAGCGAGCGGAAGGTATTCACGGAACTGCGCGGACCGCATTCCGACGCACTGAACGACGCACTTGGGCGCATCGGGTTCCGCCGCAGCCAGACTGTCGCCTATCGCCCTTCCTGCCTTGATTGCACCGCTTGCGTGTCAGTCAGGTTAGTCGCGGGAGAGTTCGAGCCGTCTACCGCCCAGCGCCGAAATCTGAAGCGCAATGGCGATCTCGTGGTAACGGCTTGCCGTCCGTGGTCGACGGCGGAACAATTTGAATTGCTTCAGCGTTATCTTGGTGTTCGCCACCCGGGCGGGGGCATGGCTTCGATGGACGAGAGCGATTTCGCCGATATGGTGGAACACACGCCCGTCACCAGCTATGTCTACGAGTATCGGGAGCCTTCGCCCGATGGGGTCACGCCCGGCCGGCTGGTGGGTGCATGCCTAACCGATCGGCAAGGCGACGGGTTGTCGATGATCTACTCGTTCTACGACCCGGAACATGAAACGCGGACCGGTATTGGCAACTTCATCATCCTTGATCACATCCGCCACGCCGCCCGGGAAAGACTGGCCTTCGTCTACCTCGGATACTGGGTCGAGGGGTCGCCGCGGATGCAGTACAAGATTCGCTACCGTCCGATGGAGCGGCTTGGCCGCAATGGCTGGGAGCGGTTTACCCCGGCCGAGCAGGACCGGCACATCGGCCGTGCCTCCCGCCAGCTGGAGCGGGGAACCTCGCTTCCCGGCAGTATCAAGGATGGGATGCCCTGCGGGCACGACCAGTACCGGTTGGTTGACTGATCGGGTGCGGTCCGTTGCGGCCGCATGCCTCGCACTGCTGTTTACCGCTCCTGCCTTTGCTCAGGACCGCGCTGCCGATCCCGAACTCGAGGTGCTGATCCCGGACAGCGCGGTTGCGCAGCCGGAGGAATGGGCCAAAGGGTCGGCGCTCCCGGACAACCCGGGCACGATCACCCCGACGTCACCGCTTGCTGAATTGCCGGAACTGACTTTGCCGTGGCCGGATCAGGCGATCGATTTGCCGGACCTGGCAGGCCTTGTACCCGAAACTGACCTGGCCAGCCTGCCAGCCGATCCGGAAGCGGCGGTGGCGCCGCCGGTTGGTGATGTTGCCACCATCAACCCGCGTCTCTCGATCGTCCTGCCCACCGATCTCGATGCTTTCCCCGATCGCATTGCCTTCCTGGAACGGTTCCGCTCGTTATCGTCGCTGGTTGCGCTTGGCGGTAAGGAAGACAACGTTTCGCAGGCGGCGGTGCGGGCGCGCACGGATCGGGAACTGCTCGCGCGGCTGCTGCGGATCTACGGCTATTATGACGGCGAAGTGCAGCAGACGATCGGCGGTATCGCGCCAGGTGAAACGGAATCGACCGGGCCAGTCACGGTGCGCTTTGAAGTCATCCCCGGAAACCGCTTCCGGTTCGGCTCGGTCGCTCTGGGCAATCTTGAAACCACCGGGCAGGACTTTCCTTTGCTGCGGGGCAGTTTCGCGATCTGGCCGCAGGATCCGGTAAACAGCGACAACGTCGTAAAGGCGGTAACGGATCTCGACACCGCGCTGGCCAACAACGGTTACGCCTTCGCGCGGACGGGAGAGCCCGATCTGCTGGTGGACCATGCCCGGACCGAGGCGGACTTGTCGCTCCCAGTTCAGGTCGGCGGAAAGTATGTGGTCGGGACCATCACCAGCGACCTGGAAGGCTATATGCCGGCCGGGCACCTCGCGGAGATCGCCCGGTTCCGCACCGGCGACGTCTACAGCCGGGCTGAAGTTGAGGACCTGCGCCGCGCAGTGCTGGCCACCGGTCTGGTCGCAAGTGTAACAGTCACGCCGCGCGAACTGGTGCATCCGACCGATGCCAAACCGGGTGAGGTCGCGCTCGACGTCAGCATGGCCAAGGCTCCGCAACGCACCGTTGCAGGGGCGATCGGCTATGATTCCGGCGATGGTTTCCGGCTCGAGGCAACCTGGGAGCATCGCAACATGTTTCCGCCGGAAGGCATGCTTCGCTTGCGCGGCGTGGCGGGGACCAAGGAGCAGCTGGCCGGAGTGACGATCCGTCGCAACAATTTCCACGGCCGGGACCAGGTGCTGACGCTCGATCTCTATGCTAACAACGTCACGCGGACAGCTTACGATGCGCGAACCGTCGCCTTCAGCGGCAGTTTCGAGAAGCTGACCACGATAGTATTCCAAAAGCCCTGGGTCTGGTCGGTGGGGGTCGAGGCGTTGGCCACGGCTGAGCGCGACGGTGACGTCGGCGGTGTAAACAGTCCCCGCAAGACGTACTTCATCGGCGCGCTGCCGGTGCGTGCGGCTTTCGACAGCAGCGACGATCTGCTGGATCCCAGCCGCGGCTTCCGCGCAGCATTGCGGGTTTCTCCGGAGATTTCGGTGCAGTCGGGCCGGCGGTCCACATATGCCCGGATCCAGGCCGACCTCAGCGCCTATCGCCCGTTCGGCAAGCGCGTGGTGCTGGCCGGGCGGACCCGGATCGGTTCCATCCCCGGAGCTCCGATTTCCGAGATCGCGCCTTCGCGGCGCTTCTTTGCGGGCGGGGGCGGATCTGTGCGGGGCTATGGCTACCAGTTGATCGGACCGCGCGACATGCTTGGCCAGCCCAGCGGCGGCCGCTCACTGACCGAGTTTTCCCTGGAGGCGCGGATCAAGACCGGTCTGATGGGCGGTGCAGTTTCGGTCGTGCCATTCGTGGATGCGGGCTCGGTCGATGAAGACTCCACGCCGCGGCTCCGCAACATGCGTTATGGGGCTGGGATCGGCTTGCGCTACCAGACCGGCTTCGGGCCGATCCGCATCGATGTCGGCACGCCGCTCAACCGTCGGCCGGGCGAGAGTCGGATCGGCGTCTATGTCGCTCTGGGGCAGGCATTCTGATGAACGGAGCGGATGACACTCCCGTCCCTCAGCCCCGGAGCCGGGGACTTTCGCGCTGGCGCAAGGCGCTCGCGGTGTTCATCCTCGGCGGCGGCGCACTTATCCTGCTGCTGGCGATCCTGATGGAAAGCCAGATCGGCCACCGCTACGTCGCGGATCGCATCGCGGCTTACGCCCCCGCATCGGGCTTGCGCATCTCGGTGGGACGGATCGAGGGCTCGCTTTCGCGCCGGGCCGTATTGCGTCACGTCACATTTTCCGATCCGCAGGGCCCCTTCATGACGGTGCCCGAGGTGCGGCTGGACTGGCGGCCGCTGCACTGGTTCACCAGCGGAATCGACGTACGCGAACTGGTCCTGTCACGCGGGACCTTGCAGCGCCTGCCGAAACTTCGGCCCGGCCGCAAGGATGCTCCACTCCTGCCCGGCTTTGACATCCGGATGGACCGGTTCGAGGTCGATCGCCTGACCGTGGCCAGCGGCGTGGCCGGTCCGGAACGTCAGGTCGACTTGTCGGGCCGAGCGGATATTCGCGATGGCCGGGCGCTGGTGCGTCTTGACGGGAAGTTCGGCGGGAGCGACCGCCTCGCGCTTTTGCTTGACGCCGCACCAGCGCGCGACCGGCTTGACCTCGAACTGCGCTATGTTGCCCCCAAGGGTGGGCTGCTTGCCGAGGCCACCGGACAGCAAGTGTCAAACGAGTTGCTGATCACCGGCAGCGGAGCCTGGCACGACTGGCACGGCGCGCTGGTCGCCCGACAGGATGGAACCAATCTGGCGGCGTTCCGGCTCACCAACGGATCCCGGGGCATGTCGGTGCTGGGACTGGCATGGCCCCGCGGGCTGGCTCCGCTGCCGGCGCGGGCCGCAGGCCGGCAAGTCGCGCTCGCGGGTACCGGCGCCTTAAGGGGGCGGCGTCTCGCGGGGCACTTTGCCGCACTCGGCTCAGGTGTGCGGGTACTGGGTTACGGCGCGGTCGAACTCGCCGGCAATCGGTTCGATCAGTTCGCGCTCGATACAGAGGTGCTTGATCCGGCGCTGCTTGGCGCCGGCACGAGGACTGACAATGGCAAGCTGACCGCTGTTCTGGACGGACCATTCCGCGAACTGCGGGTCGATCATGCGCTGACCGTGCGCAGCATCGCCTTCGGGACGACCCGAATGGATGGCCTGACCAGTCGCGGCACCCTCACCCGCGAGGACGAGGCGTGGCGCCTGCCGGTGAACCTGTCCGCTGCGCGACTGGTGACCGGCACTGCCGCCATCGATCGCCGCTTCGCCCCCGTCCGCGCCACCGGCGACGTCGTCTTGCGCGGCAACGTGCTGTCTTCCGACAATCTGGTGCTGGCGGCACAGGGGGCGACGGCCCGCCTGGCCCTGCGCGGGGATATGGGCAGGGGAGGCTATGCGCTGGCCGGGCCTGTTACCTTGCGCGGTTGGCCACTGGACAACATTGGCCTGGCCGATGCCGATGCCCGCGTCGTGTTCGCATTTGGTCGCGCGCCCTGGCAGATGCGGGCGAACATGACCGGACGGCTGGCACGTACGGACAACGCCACGATCGAGAACGTCGCCGGAGCCGCACCGCGGTTTGCTGCGGACTTCACGGTGTCGCAGGGAGGCGGGGTGGTCATCAGTCGGGCACGTCTCAACGCTAGCCTGCTGTCCCTCGCGGTTACGGGACGACGCCAGGCAGACGGGCGGGTAACGCTGGTCGGATCGGGTAACCATGTCGCTTACGGTCCCTTCACGGTGGATGCCCAACTCGCCCGCGATGGACCGCGTGCGGTGCTGGTGCTGGCCGACCCGCTGCCGGCGGCGCAATTGCACGACGTGCGCCTTGCGCTCGCTCCCGAAGGTGATGGCTTCCGGATCGACACGACCGGCTCGTCCCCGCTGGGACCGTTCGAAGGCAACTTCGGGCTGCTCGCGCCCCAGGGCCAGCCGGTGCGCATCGCCGTCAATCGACTGGCTTTTTCGGAAGCCGTGCTCAGTGGCCGTCTGCTGCTCCAGCGCGGCGGGGTGCTGGGGGAATTACGGCTCGCCGGAGGCGGCACTGGGGGTACGATCTGGTTGGAGCCTCGCTCAGGTGGACAAGGCATCGACCTGGCATTGACCGCGCACAACGCCCGGTTCGGGGGTAGCGATCCGCTGGGCATCGCCAGTGGGCGGTTGCAGGCCAATGGCCTGATCGCCCACGGACACTCCACGCTGAGCGCCAGCATTGAAGGTGCGGGCATTGGCCAGGGCAACCTGTTCCTGGGGCGCATAGCGGCACAAGGCAGGATGCAGGACGGAGTTGGCAACTTCACCGCAACACTCGCGGGAAGACGTGGCAGTCGCTTCAACCTCCAGCTTGCTGGCGATATCGCCCCACGCCGACTGGCTATTCTTGCGGGCGGTGATTTTGCCGGGCAGCGCATCGCCATGCCTCGACGCGCGGTGCTGGACCAGCGTGACGACGGTTGGCAACTGGCGCCAACCCAGGTCGATTTCGGCGGTGGCAGGGCCATCGCTTCGGGTCGGTTCGGGGGCCGCAATACCGAGCTTGATCTCGCCCTGGCCCGGGTTCCACTGTCGCTCACCGATGTGGTGATGGCGGAGACAGGGCTGGGTGGGACCGGTTCTGGCCTTGTGCAATATCGTCATCATCACGGTAGCGCGCCCACCGGCAGCGCTCGGCTGCAGGTGCGCAGCCTGACCCGCTCGGGTCTGGTGCTCACATCGCGCCCGGTCGATGCCGATGTCGTCGCGGATCTCTCGGCCACGGTGCTGCAACTGCGCGCCTTGGTGCGCGAGAACGGGCACGTTCGCGGGCGGATCCAGGGGCGGATCGCGGGGCTGCCGGCTGCCGGTTCTCTGCGAGACCGGTTGCGCGGCGGCCACCTGTTCGCCCAGATGCGCTACGACGGCCCGGCCGATGCGGTATGGCGGCTGGTGGCACTTGAGGCATTTGACCTTACCGGCAACGTTGCGCTCGCCGCCGACGTCAGCGGAAGCATCGACGGGCCGTCCATTCGCGGTTCGCTCGGCAGTTCGAATTTGCGCCTGCAGAGCGCGCTGACCGGCACCGACATCTCCGCAATTTCCGTGTCCGGCCACTTTGCCGGTTCAAGGCTTGATCTGACCGCGATTTCCGGCCGCGCCACTAACGGCGGACAGATCAGCGGATCAGGCTTTGTCGATTTCACCGGAATCGGCGCGCGCGCTCCGGCGCTCGATCTCAAGCTGGCCGCCCGGGGCGCGCAAGTGCTGGCCCGAACCGATATGTCGGCAGTCGTCACCGGCCCGTTGCGGATAGTCTCGAACGGGGTGGGAGGCACGATCGCCGGCCGGGTGCGGATCGACAGTGCCCATTGGCGGCTGGGACGCTCGGCGGCGGTGGCGGAACTTCCCAATATCCCGACCCGGGAGATCAACCGCCGCGCCGATATCGCTCCTCCGCGTGCGCGCGCGGCCCCCTGGCGCTTCCTGATTGACGCTGCGGGAGCCAACCAGGTGAATGTAGAGGGGCTTGGACTGGACAGCGAATGGGGGGCGGATATCCGGATCCGTGGCACCACGGCCGCGCCGACCGTTCTCGGCCGGGCCGACCTGGTGCGCGGCGGTTATCAGTTCGTCGGCCAGCGCTTCGAGCTCAAGCGCGGCCGGATCAACTTTGACGGGTCAAGCCCGCCTGATCCCCGGCTCGATATCCTGGCCGAGGCACAAGTAACCGGCTTGTCCGCGCGCGTAACGGTGCAGGGAACCTCGCTGAAGCCGCAGATCACCTTTTCCTCAACACCGGCCATGCCGGAGGAAGAATTGCTTGCGCGGTTGTTGTTCGGCAGTTCGATTACCCAGATCTCCGCGCCCGAGGCGCTGCAACTGGGCGCGGCGTTGGCGAGCCTGCGCTCCGGCGGGGGGCTCGATCCGATAAACAAGCTGCGCGCGGCGATCGGGCTGGACCGGCTACGCATCGTCTCGGCTGACGCGGCTCTGGGCCGCGGGACCGGGGTGGCGGCGGGCAAGTACCTCGGTCGACGGTTCTATGCCGAAATCATCACCGACGGGCGCGGCTATTCGGCAACCGAACTGGAATTCCGCGTCAGCAGTTGGCTCTCGATCCTCGGCTCCGTGTCCACGATCGGACGGCAGGGCGTGAACGTAAAGGTCAGCAAGGACTATTGACGGCGGCAATGAGAAAGGGCGCCCGGATCGCTCCGGACGCCCTCTCGGTGATCGCGAAAACGTGGATCAGACGCTGTAGTACATGTCGAATTCGACCGCCGACGGCGTGGTTTCCCAGCGCATCACTTCGGGCCAGCGCAGCTCCATGTAGGCTTCGATCTGGTCCGCGGTGAACACGCCGCCCTCGAGCAGGAAGTCATGGTCGGCAGCAAGCGAATCGAGCGCTTCGCGCAGCGAACCGCATACGGTCGGCACCTGGGCCAGTTCGGCCGGGGGCAGATCATAGAGGTTCTTGTCCATGGCTTCACCCGGATGGATCTTGTTCTTGATCCCGTCGAGGCCGGCCATCAGCAGCGCGGAGTAGCACAGGTAGGGATTGGCCATCGCGTCGGGGAAGCGGAATTCCACGCGCTTGGCCTTGTCGCCGGTGCCATAGGGGATGCGGCACGAAGCAGAGCGGTTGCGGGCCGAATAGGCCAGCAGCACGGGGGCTTCGTAACCCGGAACCAGGCGCTTGTAGCTGTTGGTGGTAGGGTTGGTGAAGGCGTTGAGCGCCTTGGCATGCTTGATCACGCCGCCGATGAAGTACAGGCACATGTCCGACAGGCCGGCATAGCCGTTTCCGGCGAACATCGGCTTGCCTTCTTTCCAGATCGAGATGTGGGTGTGCATCCCCGATCCGTTGTCCTTCATGATCGGCTTGGGCATGAAAGTTGCCGTCTTGCCATAGGCCTGTGCGACCTGATGCACGACATACTTGTAGACCTGCATGCGGTCGGCGGTTTCAACCAGCGTGCCGAAGGTCAGCCCGAGCTCGTGCTGGGCGCTGGCGACTTCGTGGTGGTGCTTGTCGCAGGGCAGGCCCATCTCGATCATGGTCGAGACCATCTCGCCGCGAATGTCGACCAGGCTGTCGACCGGAGCAACCGGGAAGTAGCCGCCCTTGGCGCGGGGACGGTGAGCAAGGTTGCCGCCGTCGTATTCGCGGTTGGAATTGGTCGGCAGTTCGATGTCGTCGATCTTGAAGCCGTTGCCGTCGTAGCCGTCATAGAAGCGTACGTCGTCGAAGACGAAGAATTCCGCTTCCGGGCCGACATAGACGGTGTCGCCAACGCCGGTGGTCTTTAGGAAGGCCTCGGCGCGCTTCGCGGTCGAGCGCGGGTCGCGGGAGTAGAGGTCGCCGGACGAAGGCTCGACGATGTCGCAGTTGATGATCATCATCGGCGTCGCGCTGAACGGATCGATGTAGACCGAGTCGAGATCGGGCTTGAGGATCATGTCCGACTCGTTGATGGCCTTCCAGCCCTCGATCGAGGAGCCGTCAAACATCAGGCCGTCATCCAGCTCGTCCTCGCCGATGCGGGCCGCAACCATGGTGAGGTGCTGCCACTTGCCCTTGGGGTCGGTGAAGCGGAGATCGACCCATTCGATTTCCTCGTCCTTGATGCGCTTGAGGATGTCCTTTGACTTCGCCATTTTGCTTCCTTTGAGTCACCCCGGCAAGCGTCGGGGTCGAGTTGAGATGTTAGGGATGTTCCGGCCCCCCGGCTGGAACGGTGAATTCAGATTGCGTCGTCGTCGCGTTCGCCAGTGCGGATGCGCACGGCCTTTTCGACGTTGATCACGAAGATCTTGCCGTCGCCGATGCGCCCGGTCTGCGCAGCATTGGCGATGGCTTCCACGGTGCGGTCCGCCAAGTCGTCGGAAACCACGACCTCAAGCTTAACCTTGGGCAGGAAATCGACGACGTATTCCGCGCCGCGATAGAGTTCGGTGTGGCCCTTCTGGCGTCCGAAGCCCTTGGCTTCGGTGACGGTGATGCCTGAAACGCCGACTTCGTGCAGCGCTTCCTTCACCTCGTCGAGCTTGAAGGGCTTAATGATGGCCTCGATTTTCTTCACGTGGCTGTCGTCCCCTGCGCAGGTGGCCGGCGCCGCTTGGCGGGCCGGTTACCGTGGATACCCCGTCAACGACCTATCAAGAATCGTGCCAGTGGCGATATTTCGCACCTAGGCGAACCGCACGCTGTGGAAAAGGGTGGAATCGCAAGATTCGAAGCACAAGCCGGCGATAAACGGAACCTTTTTGCCTTTTTCTGCACGGACCCTTGCCTATAAATTCAGCAATAGCGCCTAAAAATTAGGCAATGCTGCCGATTTACAGGGAAAGCCCGGCTGTCTCTTCCAGTCCTGCCATCAAGTTCAGACTTTGCACCGCGGCTCCGCTGGCGCCTTTGCCGAGGTTGTCCAGCCGCGCCACCAGTCGTGCCTGGGTGCCGTCCTTGGCTCCGAACACGAACAGGTCGAGCCGGTCCGAAGGCTGCATCGAACGGCGCATCAACAGTTCGTCGGGCACCTCGTCGTGCACGGTTACGATTCGGCTTCCGCCGTAGAACTCCACCAGCGCGAGCCGGAGCACCTCGGGCGATCCCGCCATGGGCATGTGGGCCAGCGGTAACGGAACTTCCACCACCATCCCGCGGTGCGCCGGGATTACCGAAGGCGCGAACAAAGGCGGGACCGACAATCCGCAGCGCGACTGCATTTCCGGCACGTGCTTGTGACCCAGGCCCAGGGCATAAGTGCGGAAGGCAATGTCGGGATCATCCTCGAACCGGGCGATCAACGCCTTGCCTCCCCCCGAATACCCCGAGACGGCATTGCAGGTGTAAGGCCAATCGAACGGCAGAAGCCCGGCGCGCACCAGCGGCGCGAGCAATGCGATGAAGCCAGTGGAATAGCAGCCCGGATTGCTTACCCGCTCGGCTTGGGCGATCGCCTCGCGCCCTTCCACTTCCGGAAAGCCGTAGACCCAGCCTGGCGCGACTCGATGCGCGGTGGAGGCGTCGATGATCCGCACCTTGCTGCCGTCCGCCATGGCCACGGCTTCGCGCGCGGCATCGTCGGGCAGACAGAGCACTGCGAAATCGGCCTGGTGGAAGGCGGCGGTGCGAGCGGCGGGATCCTTGCGTTGCTGCTCGTCAAGCAGCAGCAACTGGAACTCGGGCCGCGGGGCCAGCCGCTCGACGATCTCGAGCCCGGTGGTGCCGACGGCGCCGTCAATGAAAACCTTGTGTGGCATGGCGTAAACTTTCGTGCGGGATGCTTCGAGGCTGGGAAACCAGAGCCGCCGGAGTACGGCGAACGGAAATTCAGCTTCGTCGTTCGCCCAGCGCTTCGAGCGGGAGATAGCCCACGCATCCGTCTTCGTCGACCTGGCCCCAGGCCCAGCCGCCGGAGATGTCGAGCACGTTGAACGCCGTTCCGCCGATCAGTTCCTCGCGCACTTCCGCGGCCGTGTTGCCGGCGACCCGCAAGCTGGCGCCGCCGGCCACAACGCTGCGTTCCATCGGTACGGCATAGTGCGGCACGAAGCAGCGGCCCGCCAGACGGATATGCGCAAGGTCGCCACGCACTGGCCAGTGCGCCACGTCGAGCTTTTCGCTCGGCCCGGAAAGCGAAAGCTGTCCGGTTGGAATGGCACTGGCGGTCACTGCAGGGGATCCCCCAAACTGTAAGAGCGGGCGATTAGCGGCGCCGGGTGCGTCTCGCAAGTTTTCCATGGCACATGTTCCGATTTGGCGGTTTCGAGTAACGCGAGCAAGAGCCCCAGCGCACTTGGCCACAGGTCGTTTATGGCACGCAAAATCCATATAATTTGTTTGCGTTACTTACTAATCTGCGGCAATCAGACGCCGCATTAAGAGGAGAGGATTCATGGCTCGCATCGTCGGCGGCATCGCCACTTCGCACACGCCCACCATTGCTTTCGCCAAAGATGCGAACAAGCAGGACGATCCCGTCTGGAAGCCCATTTTCGAAGGTTACGAACCGGTGCAGCAGTGGCTGCGCGAGAAGCAGCCCGATGTGCTGGTCTACATCTACAACGACCACATGACCGCGTTCTTCGACCACTATTCGCACTTTGCCATGGGCGTGGGTGAAAGCTTCGGCCCCGCTGACGAAGGCGGCGGCGCGCGAGATCTTCCGCGGATCAAGGGCGATCCGAAGTTCGCGCAGCACCTGGCCATGGCACTGGTCGCCGATGAGTTCGACCTCTCGTATTTCCAGGGCAAGAATCTGGATCACGGGGCCTTCTCGCCGCTTTCCGTGCTGCTCGATCATGATGCGAACGGGTGGGCGGCGAAGCTGCTCCCGATCCAGTGCGGCGTGCTGACCGTGCCGCTGCCGTCGGCGCGGCGCTTCTGGAAGTTCGGCCGCTCGCTGCGCCGCGCGATCCAGTCCTATCCGGAAGATATCAAGGTGGCGATCGTCGGCACCGGCGGTCTCTCGCACCAGGTGCATGGCGAACGCTGCGGCTTCAACAACACGCCGTGGGACATGGAGTTCATGGAGCGGCTCGAGAAGGATCCCGAGGGGCTGCTCGACATCCCGGTGGCCAAGCTGGCCGAACTTGGTGGCTGGGAAGGCGCCGAGGTGGTGATGTGGATGCTGATGCGCGGCGCGCTGGCCAAAGAGGTCAAGTGCACCCACAAAACCTACTTTCTTCCTTCGATGACCCCGATCGTCAGCATGATCTTCGAGGAAGTTTCAGACGAAGTCCCGGCGGAGAGCGACGAGGCGCTGAGGGCCCGCATGATGCACCAATGGGAAGGCGCTGCGGCGCTGGAGGGAACGTATCCCTTCACGATCGAGCGTTCGGTCAAAGGCTTCCGCATCAACCACTTCCTCCATTCGTTGATCGATCCGGAAGTTCGCGCCCGGTTCAAGGCCGATGAGGAAGCGACTCTCGCCGCTGCGGACCTTTCGGACGAGGAACGCGCGCTGATCCGCAATCGCGACTGGATCGGCATGATCCGCTACGGCGTGATCTTCTTCATGCTGGAAAAGCTCGGCGCGGTTACGGGGGTGGGCAACATTCACATCTACGCCGCGATGAAGGGCATGAGCGTGGAAGACTTCCAGAAGACCCGCAACGCCGCGATCACTTATGGGGTCGCGGGCAAGGAGAAGTAAGCGGCGCTGCGGCGGTCAGTCGCAGCGCCAACTTGCTCATACGGGGTCGGCCGGGTTCACCCGGTCGGGCTTGATGTCCTGCAGCACGTCCCAGTGTTCCACGATCTTGCCGTTCTCGATCCGGAACAGGTCGACGGTTACCCATCCGTCATCACCGGGAAAGCGGCGGGCGTGATAGTGCGCGGCGACCATGTTGCCGTCGACCAGAATGCGCTTGATGTCGTGAACCGATAACGGGTTCACTTCCCTGATGTGGCGGATCAGCCCCTTCAGCGGTTCGCGTCCGCCGGTGTGGTCCTGATTGTGCTGGACGTAGTCCTCCGCAATGAATTCGTCGACCTTGTCGGGATCGAGTGGGTTTAGGCACTCGTCATAGAGGCGCTGGACCAGCTTGAGATTGGCCGCTTCCTCGGGGCTGTATTCGCGGGGCATGATCGAACCTTTCAGAAGATGCCGTTGTCGTGGGGCAGGCTGGCGGGGATCTCCTGCAGGACCTCCCAATGCTCGCGGACCTTGCCGTCCTCCATCCGGAAGATGTCCATGATCGACATGCCCGGATCGCCCGCGTGACGGATGGTGTGGATGTGGAAGATGGTAAAATCGCCGTCGGCGAAGGCTGCCTTGATCGCCATCCGCACGTCGGGAAAGCGGTCGCCCCGGTCGCGGAAGAAGGCGCGCAGGCCCTCGCGGCCACCGCTCGCTGCGGTCGAGTGCTGGATGTAGTCTTCGGCAAGGAACTCGTCGATCAGGTCCGCGTCGAACTTGAACAGCATCTCGGTGTACATCCGCTCGCAGGTCGCGAGGTTTCGCGCCTCGAGGTCGCTGTAGCTGCGTGGGGCCGTGCCTTTGCTGTCATACCGCATGGTGTTGATCGTGCCTTTCCTTATCAGCCGTAGCGACCCCTGAGCAGCCCCCACGCCGCCCTCAGGCCAAGGGCATCGCCGCCCTTCGGGCGGCCCGGCTTGCCGGCTGGCCGCCAGGCGAAGGTATCGAAATGCGCCCAGTCGATTCCTTCCGGGACGAAGCGATCCAGGAACAAGCCCGCAGCAGAAGCGCCCGCGTAACCATTGTTCGGACTGTTGTTGAGGTCGGCAATGTCGCTTTTGAGGTACTCTCGGTAACCTTCGAACAGCGGCAGTCGCCAACAAGGATCGTCAGCTTCGATCCCGGCCGCGAGCAGGGCATCGGCAGTATCGTCACGGCGGGTCATCAGTGCTGGCAGGTCCGGACCGAGCGCGACCCGGGCTGCTCCGGTCAGCGTGGCGAAGTCGATCACCAGTTGTGGCGCATCCTCTCCGGCGCGGGAAAGAGCATCCGCGAGGATCAGGCGGCCCTCGGCGTCGGTATTGCCGATTTCCACCGTCAGTCCGGCGCGGCTGCGCAGCACGTCGCCGGGACGGAAAGCGTTGCCCGAGATGGCATTTTCTACCGCGGGGATCAGCAGATGCAGCCGTACCGGGAGGTTTGCGCCCATCACCAGTCTGGCCAGCGCCAAGGCGTGGGCCGCGCCGCCCATGTCTTTCTTCATCAGGAGCATTGCTGAGGAGGGCTTGATGTCGAGCCCTCCTGAATCGAAGCAGACGCCTTTGCCAACCAGCGCCACCCTGGGATGCTTCGGATCGCCCCAGACCAGCTCGATCATTCGCGGAGCATGGCCGCGTGAAGCGGCCCGGCCGACCATGTGGACCATCGGGAAGCCGCGTTCCAACGCATCGCCGCGGGTTACGTGCAGTTCGGCCTTGAAGGCCTTGGCCAGCAGTTCGGCCTCGTGCTCAAGCTGCGAGGGTCCCATGTCCTCCGCCGGCGTATTCACCAGATCGCGTACCAGGGTCACGGCTTCGGCTTCGGCGAGCGCTGACGCCGCAGCCTTGGGCTGCTTCGAGAGCAGAATTCGCGGACCGGTAGCGGAAGGCTCGCTGCGGTAGCGATCAAAGCGGTATTGCCCTGTCACCCAGCCGAACTTGGCCTTGCCCGCTTCGGTGTTGGCCAGCCGGTAGGTCCCTTCTGGCAGGACCTCGGCAAGCTTGCCCATACACCAGCTCGACAGTGCATCGACCTTGGCGACTCCGGCGGCGACCAGCCAGCCCTCGCCATCGGGGACGATTGCGTGCTCATAGCCACCCGCTTCGAACTTCTGCGCGGCGAGTGCGGCGCGCTGCGCACTGGACAAGCCCTTGACGAAGCCATCCAGCCCCGCCTTGTCTACGAGGTGAATTGCAACGGCCTGCTGGCCGCGATCGGGCTGGATCAGCGCATCTTTGTCAGTCATCGGAACGTGATAGCGCGCAAAAGTGCCGCCTCGCAACGCCGCGCTCGCAATTCCGGCCGGCAATCGCTAAATGGCGGGCGATGACCCAGTACCAGACCGTTACCTCTGCCGACACCGTTCTGCGCGACGGCACGATAAAACTGCACGGCCCCGATGGCTTCGAGGGAATGCGCCGGGCCGGCCGGCTCGCCGCCGAGATTCTCGACGCGCTGGTCGATGTCGTGCGGCCGGGCGTGACCACCGGCGAGATCGATGACATCGTTCGCGAAATGACCATAGCCGGCGGCGCGGTTCCAGCCACCATGGGCTACCGTGGCTTTGCCCACAGTTGCTGCACTTCGATCAACCACGTGGTGTGCCATGGCATCCCGGGCGACAAGGCGCTGAAGGACGGCGACATCGTCAATATCGACGTCACGCCCTTGCTCGATGGTTGGCATGGCGATTCGAGCCGCATGTACCTGGTCGGCGATGTGCCGCTGAAGGCGCGGCGCCTGGTCGATGTGACATACGAATGCCTGATGATCGGAATTGAAGTGGCCCGCCCCGGCGCGCGGCTGGGCGACATCGGCGCCGCAATCCAGCGCCATGCCGAAGCAAATCGCTATGGTGTGGTGCGCGAGTTCTGCGGACACGGGCTGGGCCGCCTGTTCCATGATTCCCCGGAGGTGGTCCACGCTGCCCGCGCTGGAACCGGTCCGGAATTGCGCCCGGGCATGTTCTTCACCATCGAGCCGATGATCAACCTGGGTAAGGCCCCGGTGAAGATGCTGGACGATGGGTGGACAGCCGTCACCCGCGATCGCTCGCTCTCGGCGCAGTTCGAGCATTCCATCGGGATCACCGAGGACGGCTGCGAGATCTTCACGTTGAGCCCCAAAGGGTTGCACAACCCGCCTTACTGAACTGCGCCGAAAGGCACTGCTGATACTTCTCGGCTCCGCTCATCCGGACCGCGGGCAGACCTGCTCGTGTGTCCGACGTAGCAGTCTCCAGACAAGCGAAACACCGGCCCGGCGCTCATCATGAGCCGGGTCTCAAGGTCTTGCGCCCGGTGATCTGAGCGCGTCGAGATCCTCACGGGCGGCGCTTCGGCCACCTACGGTGCCGACGCTGTTGCTGGCGTCGTGAACTTCATCATGAAGAAGAACTTCACTGGCCTTTCGCTCGATGGACAGGCCGGCGTATCCGAGCACGGTGACGGGTTCGAATACTCCGTCAGCGGGATCATGGGCGCGAATTTCGATGATGGCCGGGGCAACGTCAGCCTCAGCATGTCGACCAACGTCCGCAAGGGCGCATTGCGCCGCGACCGGGCATGGTTCCGCGATCTGTGGCGAGATCCAACGATTGGTGGCACGCAGTTCTTCCCAGACTTCACCGGCGCAGATCTGCTGGCCCCGGCAAGCAATACGGCGCTGGTCTCGGTTTTCGGTGCCACCGGGTCCAATCCTGCGCAGTACAATCCCAATGGGCGGTTCTACTTCAACGACGATGGCACGCCGTTCACCGGCTTCTTCCAGAGCTTCTCTCCGGGCGGCGTGAGCCGGTTCAAGGGTGATCTCACCGGGATCAAGTGGAAGAAGACCTCTGACGGATTGCTGGCCCAGAACTTCATCGATGACAAACTTACCCTGCCGTCAGAGCGCTACAACATGCTCGCGCGCGGCAACTATGAGCTGAACGACTGGATCGGCGTGTTCGCGCAGGGCATGTTCAGCAAGGTCTCTTCGCACACCGCGCAGGAACCATCCCCTTCGACCAACGGCTGGGGCGCATTGATCCCCAACGATGGCCGTGCGATCCCCGCCAGCCTGCAGACCCTGCTCAACAGCCGCCCGGACCCGACGGCACCGTGGCTGCTGACTTACCTGCTGGACTTCGGCGGAAACCGGACGTCGGACGTCGATGTGTTCACCTACAATCTGCAGGCCGGCTTCGAAGGCAAAATTCCGGGCACCGACTGGACCTGGGAATTGTTCGCGTCGAATGGCCAATCGGAAACGACATCGACCCAGAAGGGCTTTGCTTCTCTGGAGCGCTTCCGCGCTGTCGTCACGCAGCCCAACTGGGGTGCCGGTTTCAAGTCGAATTCCAATGCCACGTTCGGCGGCTTTGGTTCCGCCCAAGCCACCTGCACCAGTGGCTTCAATCCGTTCAATCCCACTCTGGTGATCAGCAAGGATTGTGCAGAGGCCATCTCTGCCGACATCAAGACCCGTTCGGTGATGACTCAGTCGGTCTGGGAGTTCAACGCTCAGGGCGCGTTGTTTGCGCTGCCTGCGGGTGACTTGCGGGCGGCCATCGGTGCCTCCAGCCGCACCAACAAGTATGAATTCCTCAATGACACCTTGACGACCCAAGGGCGCTCCTTCCTCGATCAGGCCATCGGCCTGTATCCGAGCGGCAACTCCGGCGGATCGATCACGGTGCGGGAGGTCTACGGCGAACTTCTCGTTCCAATCATCAAGGACAGCTTCATCAAGGCGCTGAACCTGGAACTGGGTGCCCGGTATTCGGACTACAGCACGACCGGCAGCACCACGACCTACAAGGCGCTCGCCGACATTGAAGTCAATGACTGGTTCCGCCTCCGCGGCGGCTTCAACCGCGCTGTCCGCGCCCCCAACGTTGCCGAGCTCTACCTCGCGCCGCAGCAGACCTTTGTCTTCTCGGCCGGCGGTGATCCTTGCTCGGTCAACAATACGCTGCCTTACTCGGCCAACCCGGCCTCCAACCCGACCAGTGCGGCACAGGTCAAGGCGCTGTGCAGCACGATCATGAACAAGTTCGATCCAACCACCTCGGCAACCTTCTACGCCAACACCACGGCGCAATCGGTTGGCAGTGCTTTTGCCTTCCCGACGCTGCAGGGCAACCCCGGTATCCGGCCTGAGACTGCCGATACCTGGACCGCCGGTGTGGTTTTGAAATCGCCACTTGAAGGTGCGCTCAGCACGCTGCGACTGGCAATCGACTACTACAACATCAAGGTGAAGAACGCGATCGGTGCCCAGTCGATCGACGTCGCGCAGCAGCAGTGCTTCTCGACGGTCTACAACCCCACGCTGACGGCTAGCTCGCCGTATTGCGCGGGTATCAATCGCGTGGCGCGCGATGGGGCCATCGGCAACATCATCACCACGTTCTACAACAACGGTCAGTTCCAGACCTCCGGCATCGACGTGCAGCTTGACTGGGCGGCCGATATCGGACCGGGCCGGTTCAGCCTGAATTCGGTCTTCAACTACCTGATCTCGATGAAGTCGAAGGAACTGTCCGGTAACCCGCTGCTTGAATACGCGGGCACACTTGGTCCGAACCAGAATGGGCTCAATCCCGGAGCCTATCGCTGGAAGATGCTCAATACCTTCGGGTACAGCATAGGTGCGGCCAACATCTCGCTCCAGTGGAAGCACCTGCCGTCGATCAAATCGGCAAGCTACGCAGCAAATCCGAAAACAACCGGATTGGGTGCTGGTGCGTATGAGCTGTTCAACCTGAATGGCTCTTATTCGATCACGGATGGAGTAACGATCCGGGTCGGCGTGGACAATCTGTTCAACAAGGCACCGCCGGTGCTTGAACGGAACCCAGGAAACGCTGCGGTCGGCGTGCTGCCAGGTGGCACTTTCTCCAGCAGCAACAACACCTACTTCTACGATCTGGTTGGTCGCCGCTTCTACGCCGGCGCCAGCTTCAAGTTCTGATCGAGAAGTCTGACTGTTGATGGGAAGGGGGCTGCCGCAGGGCCGCCCCCTTTTCATACCGGATTGTGGCCGGGAGCGAGGGTTTCGAGGCGAGTTACAGCGCCCTGAGATCCGGCTAGAGAACAAAAAGATGGTTCGGAGAGATACCATGATGCTTAAGGGGGAAAAGTCCGGTCTGCCCGCGATTGTCGGAACGATGGTCGCAGCCCTTCTGCTGTTGAGCGGGTGCCAGCAGACGCCTAAGGCCGGCAACATCGACGAGCAGCGCCTCCTCGCCGCCGACAAGGACGCCGATAACTGGCTGTCCTACGGCCGCACTTATGACGAGCAGCGCTTCAGCCCGCTTGAGCAGGTCAATGCGGACAACGTCGGAAAGCTGGGCCTGGCCTGGTCAGTCGATCTGGATACCCGCCGCGGTCAGGAAGCGACGCCGATCGTCGTCGACGGGGTGATGTACATCTCCACTGCCTGGTCCAAGGTCATGGCTATCGACGCCGCGACCGGCAAGGTGCTGTGGCAATTCGATCCCAAGGTTATTGGAGCAAAGGGCGCGCACGCTTGTTGCGACGTGGTCAACCGCGGCGTGGCAGTGTGGAAGGGCCGTGTCTTCGTCGGCACCATCGACGGCCGCCTGATCGCGCTCGACGCGGCGACCGGCAAGGAAGCCTGGTCGCAGGTCACCGTTGATCAGTCCAAACCCTACACCATTACCGGCGCGCCGCGCGTGGTGCGCGACAAAGTCTACATCGGCAACAGCGGCGCCGAACTGGGCGTGCGCGGTTATATCTCCGCTTACGACACCAACACGGGCAAACTGGTCTGGCGGTTCTACACTGTGCCCGGAGACCCTGCGAAGGGCCCCGACAACGCCGCCTCCGACAAAGCCTTCGCCGATTTCGCGGGCAAGACCTGGAACGGCAACTGGTGGGAAATGGGCGGCGGCGGCACCGTTTGGGATTCGATCGTTTACGATGCGGAGCTGAACCAGCTGCTGATCGGCGTCGGCAACGGCGCGCCCTGGAATCATCGCGCGCGATCGGCCGGGAAGGGCGACAACCTGTTCCTGTCCTCGATCCTCGCACTCGATCCGGATACTGGCGCCTACAAGTGGCACTACCAGATCAATCCCGGCGAGACCTGGGACTTTACCGCCACCCAGCAGATCACGCTGGCGACGCTCAACATCGATGGCAAGCCGCGCAAGGTGGCGATGCAGGCACCCAAGAACGGGTTCTTCTACGTGGTCGACCGGACCAACGGGAAGCTGATCTCGGCCGAAGCCTATGCTCCGCAGAATTGGGCTTACAAGATCGACATCGCCACCGGCCGGCCGGTCGAGCGGCCCGAGGCTCGTTATGCCGACAAGCCCTACATGATCTATCCCTCGGGGATCGGCGCCCACGCCTGGTTCCCGATGACCTATTCGCCCAAGACCGGACTGGTCTACATCCCATCGATGCACGTGCCGCTGACATATAGCGACGACGTGAATTACGAGCGCCACCCCGGCCGCTGGAACACTGGCGTATCATTCCTCGCGCCGCCCGAAGGGGCGGTTCCCGGCAAGGACCCGGCCGAACGGCGGGCCAATCTTGCCAAGCAGAACTACGGCGCGCTGGTTGCCTGGGATCCGGTCAAGCAGAAGCCGGCCTGGACCAAGCGGCAGAGTTGGGCCTGGAACGGGGGCTTGCTCTCAACGGCGGGCAACCTGCTGTTCCAGGGCGATCCCTACGGCTTCTTCCACGCCTACCGGGCCGACAACGGCCAGGAATTGTGGAAATTCCAGTCGGAACGCGGGATCATGGCCGGACCGATCACGTACCGCGTGAAGGGCGAACAGTATGTGGCCGTGCTGGGCGGCTATGGCGGCTCGATGGGCATGGCAACCGAGTCCGAATGGATGCGCCGACCTACCCCGAATGGCGTGATGATGGCGTTCAAGCTCGGCGGAACGGCGAAACTCACGCCGCTTCCGGCGCAGGTCAAACCGCCGTTCGCCGCGAGCAAGGACAACTTCACTCCGGCGCAACTGGCCGAGGGCGAACGCTGGTACTTCACGTATTGCTCGATCTGCCACACCGGACCGGTCAACCCCAACCTGATGCGCTCGGCGCTCGCCACCGACGCACAGGCGTGGCAAGCTGTTGTCCATGGCGGTGCGCTGAAGGACAACGGCATGATCAGCTTTGCGCCTTACCTTTCCAAGCAGCAGGTGGAATCGGTGCGCGGCTATGTGTTGAGCCAGGCGTCCAAGGCCGGAGCCGAAGGACAGAAGTGACGGGACGGGGCTGCGCTGCGCTGCGCTGCCGGCACAGCACCGCCATCCAGGAGGATTTGCCATGAGGATCGCCAGAGTTTCGCTTGCCGTGCTGTTGCTGGCCCCTGTCCAGCCGGCACTGGCCAACCAGGCTGAAGACGGTATCGAGCGCTGCGCCGCGATTGCCGATCCGGGTGCGCGGCTGGTTTGCTTTGATGACCTGGCCCGCGGCTTGCGGGCTCGACACGGGGGAGGCGATCGCGCCGAAACGCCGGTCGCTGCAAGTCCACCCAGCCCCGCCGCGCGGCAGGCCCAGTTCGGGCTCGACCAGCGCCAGATCCGGGCCCAGGACCCGACCGTAGAGCAACCGGTCGAGCGGATCACTGCGCACGTGGCGACGATCCAGATGTTCGGGCCGGGCTATTGGACCATCTCCATGGCAGACGGTTCGGTGTGGCGCACCAATGAGCTCGTACCAAGCTTCCGTCCGCCCCGCACCGGCCAGACGGTAGTGGTGCGCAAGGGCGTCCTCGGCGGCTATTTGCTGGAAGTCGGTAGCCAGACGGCCATGCGGATCAACCGCATCAAGTAAGCCTATTGCCGCGGCAACTGGCGGCCCGTGGCCTCGTTGAGAAAGTCGTCATTCGCAGCCGCCGGCTCGCCGTCTGGCGCGGTCATCCGGTCGTCCGGCACTTCCATCGGTGGTTCACCCGGACCGGGATCCCTGCCGGGGCTTCCGGGGACCAGATTGCCCTGGTCGTCAGTGTAGTAATAGTCCCCCGGATTGCCCTGCATCGCTTCGTCATCCGGCTCGAGCTGCCACTCGGGGAGCTTGAGCTCGGTGTCAAACTTCTCGACCGGACGCTTGGCCGTGGCCACGCTCATGTACTGGGCAAAAGCGCGGGCCGGAGCGGTACCGCCCTGAAGGCCCGGCACCGGCTTGTCGTCGTCACGGCCCATCCATACGCCGGTGGTAACGCCGCTGGAGAACCCCAAGAACCAGCCATCCTTGTTGGAGGAGGTGGTGCCGGTCTTGCCTGCCACTGGCCGGCCAATCTGGGCGGCCTTGCCGGAACCGATGTTGACCGCGGTCTGCAGCAGATCGGTGATACCGGCGGCGACGTAGGGCGGGACCAGTGTCTGTCCCTGAACTGACTTGTGCTGGTAAAGCGTGCGCCCGTCAGTGGTGACGATCTTGGTGATGCCATAAGGTTCGACGGAGGTGCCACGCGCGGAAACGGCGGCAAAGGCCCGGGTCATGTCGATCAGGCGGACCTCGTTTGATCCCAGCACCATCGAGGGCACGGTCGAAATCGGGGTGGAGATGCCGAAGCGCCGGGCCATCGCAGCAACGGTCGAAAAGCCCACTTCGTTGCCCAGCTGCGCCGCCACTGTGTTCTTCGAAAACGCGAACGCGCTGCGAATGTCGATCTCGCCGGCAAAGGCGCCATTGGAATTGCGCGGACTCCAGCCCTCGATCGTGACCGGTTCGTCCTTCACCTTGGCGTCGGGTGTGTACCCGGCCTCGAGCGCGGCCAGATAGACGAACAGCTTCCAGGCCGAGCCCGGCTGGCGCACGGCGTTGACTGCGCGGTTGTAGTTCGAGGTGACGTAATCCGTGCCGCCGACCATCGCCAGCACCGCCCCGTCCCGGTCGAGGCTGACGAGTGCGCCCTGGGTGCCCTTCGGGGCGTTTTTGGCGACGGCGTCAGTCGCGGCGCGCTGCATGGCGGGATCGAGGGTGGTCCACACTTCAATCGGTTCGCTGTTTTCGGGGAGCAGCAGGTCGAGCTGGGGCAGGGCCCAGTCGGTGAAATAGCGGACCGAATTCTGGCCCTTTTCGGCGGCGAATTTGACGGTCTTGAAGTTGACTGCCTCAGCCTCGGCCGCTCCGATTGCGCCGTTCTGCTGCATCAGCCCCAGCACCACCTTGGCCCGTCCGACGGCTGCTTCGGCATCGGCGGTGGGCGAATAGTGCGAAGGCGCCTTGACCAGCCCGGCAATGATGGCCGCTTCGGGCAGTGACAGTTCCTCACCCGGGTGGCCGAAGAACTTGCGGCTGGCGGAATCGACGCCGTAGGCGCCGCCGCCGAAATAAACCTTGTTCAGGTACAGCTCGAGCACCTGGTTCTTGGAGAACTTCCACTCCAGCGCCATGGCCAGCACCATCTCGCGCGCCTTGCGGC
Source organism: Sphingomonadaceae bacterium (assembly GCA_947472735.1). Lineage (GTDB taxonomy): Bacteria > Pseudomonadota > Alphaproteobacteria > Sphingomonadales > Sphingomonadaceae > Novosphingobium. The sequence continues at coordinate 110,308 of CANJBY010000002.1, forward strand.
CCCAGGTCTTGTTGTTGTTGAGGAAAACCGTCCGGGCGAGCTGCTGGGTAATGGTCGAGCCGCCCTGCTTGAAGTGTCCCTCCTGCAGGCGGACATACAGACTGCGCGCCACGCCGATGGGATCCACGCCGAAATGGCTGCGATAGCGCTTGTCCTCGGTGGAGAGGATCGCATCCTTCATTACCTGCGGGATGCGGTCATAAGGCAGCCATTTGCCGTAGCTGGGACCGAGCGAAACCAGTTCGGTACCGTCGTGCGCGCGCACCACCACCATCTGGCCGTTCTGGCTGGACTTGAGCTCGTCAAATTCCGGGAGCGAAGACGACGCTATGCCCACCGCCACGCCAAGCACCAGCGCGACCAGAACGAAGAGCGACACGCCCCAGACAAACAACCGGCGCAGAAGGCCGCCGCCGCGCGACGGCTCGGTTTTTCCGCTAGCGGAAGAGCTGCTCACGCGGCGCCGATCGGCGTTTCTTGCCATCTACTCGTCAGTCCCCAGCAGCTTACCGTTTGTCCGCTACGCGATCGCCATTTGCATAGGCCATCCGTAACGCAGCGTTAACATCGCATTTCGTTGCGACTAGTCCTTGGGGACAAAATCGAGGCTCGCGCTGTTGATGCAGTAGCGCAAGCCTTCGGGGCCAGGGCCATCGGGGAAGACATGCCCCAGGTGGCCTTCGCACTTGGCGCAGCGCACCTCGGTGCGGGCCATGCCGTGTGACACGTCGGTCAGCTCATTCACTGCGTCGGCTTCGACCGGGGCGGTGTAGCTCGGCCAGCCTGAGCCGGAATTGTACTTGGTCTCGCTCGAAAAGAGCGGCGTTCCGCAGCCCGCACACATATACACCCCGGTAGCCTTGTTGCCTTCGTACTTGCCGGTAAAGGCCCGCTCGGTGCCGGCCTGGCGCAGGATCTGGTACTGCTCGGGGCTGAGCCGCTCACGCCATTCGGCGTCGGTGAGGGAAAGCTTGTCGGTCATCGGTTGGTTCCTCCATAATGTCGGCCCCCGCCGCGTCCCACCATATGGGATCAATGCAAGTGCTCGACAAGCAGCACCACGCCGTCATGCCCTGTCACCCGCATCCTGGTGCCCGGTTCGGCATCCGGCCCATTTGCCAGCCATTCGCTGTCGCCAAGCTTCACCTTGCCATGCCCGCCGTCGATCGCGTGGGTGACGATCACGAGTTCACCCACCGCGCGGCCGCCGCGATCATTCATCATCGGATCGGCAGCCTGGACCGGATGGCTTCGCAGCCAGTTTCTCCCGGCGAAGACAGAGATCATGGCCAGGGCGGCAAAGATCGCCACCTGAACGGCCACCCCGATCGGTACCACCCAGGCGATCAGCCCGGTCACGATCGCCGCGACCGCCAGCCAGATCAGGAACACCCCGGGGATGACCATTTCTCCGACCGCCAGCATCAACCCCAGCGCTAGCCAGCCCCAGTGCGGCTCGGCGATCACTGACTCGCCTTTCCGGATGGGGTCAGGGCATCGCGCACCAGTTCGCCAATGCCCCCGATGGTGCCGATCAGCTGCGTGGCCTCGATCGGGAAGAGAATGGTCTTGGCATTGGGAGAGTTGGCAAACTGCGCCACCGCCTCGGTGTATTTCTGCGCGATGAAGTAATTCAGTGCCTGGCTGCCGGAACCGGCGATAGCTTCGGATACTACCCGGGTTGCCTCGGCCTCGGCGGCGGCGGAACGTTCGCGCGCTTCGGCATCACGGAAGGCGGCTTCCTTGCGGCCCTCTGCGGAAAGGATCTGCGCCTGCTTTTCACCCTCGGCCCGGAGGATGGCAGCCGCGCGCAGGCCTTCTGCCTCGAGAATCTGGGCGCGCTTCTCGCGCTCGGCCTTCATCTGGCGGGCCATGGCGTTGGAGATGTCGGCCGGAGGGCGGATGTCCTTGATCTCGATCCGGGTGATCTTGACCCCCCATGGCGAGGTGGCGTGATCGATCACCGACAGCAACTTCGCGTTGATCTCGTCGCGCTTGGACAGGGTTTCGTCCAGATCCATCGAGCCCATGACCGTGCGCAGGTTGGTGGTGGTGAGCTGCATGATCGCGACTTAGAGGTTCGATACCTCGTAGGCCGCCTTGCCCGCATCAAGCACCTGGAAGAACACGATTGCATCGACCCCAACCATCGCATTGTCGCGGGTGATGATCTCCTGCCCGGGAATGTCGAGCACTTGTTCCATCACGTTCACCTTCTGGCCGACCCGGTCGACGAAGGGGATGATGACATGCAGGCCGGGATTGGCCGCGAGAGTAAACTTGCCGAGCCGTTCGATCGTGTAAACGTAACCCTGCCGAACGACGCGCACGCCCATCAGCAAGAAGAAGAAGACCAGCAGGACCAGCGCGATAAGGAATTCAGGCATGGCTACTCTCCGCCAGCAAAAGAAATGCCATGTTAGCGCCCGGCTGTGCGGCGGCAAGGAGAACTGCATCCGGGTAAGGCGATCTTAGCCTTCTCCAGCTACCGCCCGGATCACCTGGCATGGACTGGCTGATCGTGAACAAGCTCAATCGAACATTCTTGGCCATTCTGCTTGGCGCGCTGCTTGGCGCCTGCTCCGGCGGGGGTAGTGCGCCGGACGGCAAGCCGGGCAAGAGTGGCAAGGCGAAGGCCAACCCCTGGGCGCAGCAAACACCGGCAAAGTCCGGTGCTCCCAAGGCACCGGCTCCGGTCAAAGCGGGCAAGCCCAAGGTCAATCCCTGGGCGCAGCAAGCTGCTGCTCCTTCGCCGCCGAAGCCTCCGGTTTCGGCAGCGCCAGCCAAGGCGAAAGCCAACCCATGGGCGCTGCAATCTGGAAGCCAGCCTGCGCTGAAAGCACCGGCTCCAGCCAAGCCTGCCAAGCCTAAAGTCAATCCGTGGGCGCAACAGGCTGCCAGTCAGCCAGCGCCGCCGAAGCCTGCGGCACCGGCTGCTCCGGCCAAGCCCAAGGCGAATCCGTGGCGCCAGCAGGCGGCAGCTCAGCCAGCACCTCCCAGGCCGCCCGCGCCAGCCAAACCGGCTCGGCCCAAGGTCAACCCCTGGGCTGCGAGTACCAGCAGCGCGAAGCCGACCCGCTAGGCCGAACGATCAATCGGCCCAGTAGAGCGCTTCGGGATTGTCGATCAGCAGCAGACGCTGAAGCTCGTCCGTGGGGGCGATGCGCGGGATCATGTCGACCAGATGCCCATCATCGGAGATCGAGCTTTCCATGGTGGGATGCGGCCAGTCGGTGCCCCACAGCGCCCGGGACGGATAGTCCGCGACCAGTGGGGCAACGCTTTCGGCGAACATGTCCCATGGGTCGCCGGTCGGATCCAACCGGTCGGGGCAGGTGGCCTTGAACCAGATGTCGTCGCGACTGTTGAGGAAATTGCGGAACGCCTTCATGTCGGCGCCGTCAGGCCCTTGCGTGACATCGGGCCGGCCCATGTGGTCGATCACCAGCGGCACCGGGATCGCATCGAAGAAGGGGCGCAGCTCCTCAAGGATGTCGGCCTCGAAATAGACGACCACGTGCCACCCCTGCGGCAGGCGGCGGGCGAGGTCTAGGAACTTGTCCTTGGGCGCATCGTCGACCAGGCGCTTGAGGAAGTTGAAGCGCACGCCCCGGATGCCGCCCTCATGCATGGCCTGAAGTTCGGCATCGTGGATCGCCGGATCGACCACCGCGACCCCGCGCGCCCTGCCGTTCGCCTGGGCGATGGCGTCGAGTGTGGCCGTGTTGTCCGTGCCGTGGCAGCTCGCCTGGACGATCACGTTGCGATCGAAGCCCAGCAGGTCGCGCAAAGCGAAGAGCTGCTCGGCTCCGGCATCCTCGGGCAGGTACTTGGCTTTCGCACTGAACGGGAACTTGGCCATTGGCCCGAACACGTGGCAGTGCGCATCGATCGCGCCGGGCGGCGGGATGTAGAGCGGCTTCGAGGGGTTGGGATGCCAGCTTACGATACGGTCCCGCTCGTCCTGAGCTTGTCGAAGGGTCATCCGAATACAACTCCATCCATCAGTTTGCGCGCAGTGCGCAGCAGGGCTGCGGAGACCACGTCTCCGGCCTCGTTGGTTTCCAGAACGCAGCTCATTTCGCCGGTCGGATGTTCGACCGACAGCGTCTTGCGCGCGCCATCTGGCACTACCGCCACTTCGGCGGCTGGGGAATCTGCGATCAGGCAGGCGGTCGCCACGCTGACTGCGCCGAGCACGCCGATGGTCGCATGGGCGCGGTGCGGGATGAAGCTGCGCACGCAGACCGCGCCGCCGGCTTTGGGCGGGGCGACCAGCATCATCTTGGGGACTGACTTTTCCGTCACATCGCCCAGGTTCATCCGCTCTCCCACCGCCAGCCGGATCGCCTCGATCTTCGCCTTGAGCTCGGTATTGGCGTCAAGCCAGTCGCGATCCTCGTAGCCCGTAATACCGACGTCCGCTGCCTTCATCACCACGCAGGGCATACCGTTGTCGATCAAGGTGACGCGCACGCCGTTCACCACATCGACGGCATTGCCCGACGGCAACAGCGCGCCGCATGAGGAGCCGGCGGTGTCGCGGAACTCGGTCGGGATCGGCGCGTGTGTGCCGGGGACGCCGTCAATTGCGGCATTGCCATCATAAGTGACGGCTCCGCCTGGTGTCTGGACCGTGGCCACGGCGACCTGACCGGTGTTTTCCATGTAGATCGCCACGCGGGTCTCATTGCCCGCCGCCGCGACCAACCCGCGCTCGAGTGCGAACGGGCCTACGCCAGCAAGGATATTGCCGCAGTTCTGCGCGTCGGTGACGATCGCCTGATCGACGAAGACCTGCAGGAACAGGTAGTCGACGTCGATCCCCTCCCGGGCCGATTTGCTCACTACCGCGACCTTGCTAGTCAGCGGATCGGCGCCTCCCATCCCGTCGATCTGGCGCGGATCGGGGCTGCCCATCACGCCCAGCAGAAATGCATTGCGGGCGGCGGTATCGGCCGGCAGGTCGTCCTTGAGGAAGTAACCTCCCTTGGAAGTCCCGCCGCGCATCCACATGCACCGGATGCCGTCAGACATAGATCAGCCCTTCCTTCTCAAGACGCTCGCGCATCTTGCATATCCGCACCTTCGCCGCAACGCGACCGGCCATGCGCCCGCGCTATCGCCAAGGCCTAATGCGAAGTTGTCGGCAGCCATAACTATTTGCTAATCGAGCAAGGATGCCAGATCGTCCGCCCAACATCCGCCACTTCGCCGCTTTTGCCGCCACGGTCCGTCACGGCAGCCTTAGCCGGGCGGCGCGGGCGGTGAACCTTTCGCAGCCGGCGCTGACCCAGGCGATCACCGGACTGGAGGCAAGCCTGGGCGTCGCGTTGTTCGAACGCGGCTCTGCCGGAATGAGCCCCACAGAACCGGCACTCCTGCTCGCACCGAGGGCCGAAACTGCCATCGCCCACGTTGGCAGTCCGCGCGTGACGGGCACGCAGCTTCGCGCCTTTCTCGCGGTGGTGCGCGCGGGATCCTATGCTGCCGCGGCGCAAGCTACGGGAATTTCGCCCGCTTCGTTGCATCGCGCTGTGGCGGACCTCTCGGTAGCGCTGGGCCAGCGGCTGATCGACCGACGCGGGCGCAGCCTGGCCCTGACCACGGCGGGCGAACGCCGCGCGCGCGGTTTTGGCCTCGCCATGGCGGAATTGCGCGCCGGTCTGTCGGAAGTTGCCGCCTGGCAAGGCAAGACGGGAGGCCGCATCTCGGTCGGAGCGATGCCGCTATCGCGCGCCCGGTGGCTGCCCGACGTGATCGCGCGCTTTGTGCCTGACTGGCCGGGGATCGACATCACGGTGCACGAAGGCAGTCATGCGGAGCTGGTCGGTCCGCTGCGCGATGGCGAGATCGACCTGATGCTGGGTGCCTTGCGCGAAGGAGCCTTTGCCGAGGACCTCGATCAAGAAGCCGTGTTCGAGGATTGCCCCAGCATCGTCATGCGGTCGGGCCACCCGTTGCTTGCCGCGAAGGATATGGCGGCTGCCATGTTCTCCTACCCGTGGATCCTGCCGGACCGCGACACGCCGCTGCGCCGCTATTGGCAAGGCATGGTGGAGGCGCTTGGCCGGGACGTTCCGCATGTTGGCATTGAATGCGGCTCGGTCATCATGATCCGGCAGCTGCTGCTTTCGGGGGACGGGCTGACGCTGCTGTCACCCGACCAGGTCGCGGTCGAACTGGATGCGGGCGTTCTGGCGGCCTTGCCCACGCCGGTGCCGGTTTCCCGGACGATCGGTATCGCCACGCGCCCGGGCTGGCGTCCGACCCCCGCACAGGACGCGTTCGCGAGTTTGCTGCGGGATGTCGGGGGACGGCTTTGATTGCTCCGGCTCAGGGAAGCATTCGCAAAAAACAATAGCATGGCGCATCTATCGATTGGCCTGCCGCGCTGCCTCGCGCGCATGGGCGGCGCGGATGTCCTGTGAAGTCGCCCTGATCGGATTCGGCGAGGCCGGATCGACCTTCGCCGCTGCTGGCGGATGGGATAGCCGCGGCTGCACTTATGATGTGCTGCCGGTCCGGCGCGCTGCCGCTGGGGCAATGGCGCGGGAAAGTGCTGCCGAGGCTCTCGCGGATGCGCCGCTGGTGATCTCGCTGGTCACCGCCGATGCTGCTCTCCCTGCCGCGCGCGACTATGCGGCACTGCTCTCGCCCGGAGCGATCTGGTGCGACGGCAATTCCGTCGCGCCCGGAACCAAGCGCGCCGCTGCCAAGGCCATCGAGGCCGCCGGCGGGCGCTATGTCGACCTGGCGATCCTTGCCCCGGTCCATCCGGCGCGGCTGGCGGTGCCTTTGCTGCTGGCAGGTCGGGCCGCAGCGGATGCGGAAACGCGGCTGCGCGCGCTGGGCTTCAGCAACGTCCGCATCGTCGGCGAGGAAGTCGGCCGGGCGAGCGCGATCAAGATGATCCGTTCGGTCATGGTCAAGGGGATCGAAGCGCTCACGGACGAGATGATGGAGGCCGCGCGTGCTGCGGGCGTCGAGGACGAGGTTCTTTCCTCGCTCGACGCCAGCGAGAAGGCATTGCCCTGGGCACGGCGCGCAGCATACAATCTGGAGCGGATGGAGACGCACGGGGCTCGCCGGGCCGCCGAAATGGACGAATCCGCCAAGACTTTGCTGTCGCTGGGCGTCGCCCCGGTGATGACACACGGCACCGTGTTGCGACAGCGCCAGGCCCCAGGCCGTAAGGGAGAAATTGCGTGACGATGATCATTGACTGCCATGGCCACTACACCGTGCTGCCCAAGGCCCACGACGAATGGCGCGAAGCGCAGAAGGCCGCGTTCAAGGCTGGTCAGCCCGCCCCGGCCTATCCCGATATCTCGGACGCTGAGATCCGCGAGACGATCGAGTCCAATCAGCTGCGCCTGCTCAAGGAGCGCGGCGCGGACATGACAATCTTCTCGCCACGCGCCTCGACGATGGCCCCGCACGTCGGAGACCAGACGGTCGCCGTGCCCTGGGCGCGGGCCTGCAATGACCTGATCGCGCGCGTTGTCGGTCTTTACCCCGAGACCTTCGCCGGCGTCTGCATGCTGCCGCAATCGCCCGAGGCCGACATGACCTTTTCGATCGCCGAATTGGAGCGCTGCGTTACCGAGCTGGGTTTCATCGGCTGCAATCTCAATCCCGATCCCAGCGGCGGCAAGTTCAGCTTCCCACCCCTGACCGACAAGTTCTGGTACCCCTTCTACGAGAAGATGTGCGAGCTGGACGTGCCGGCGATGATCCACGTTTCGGGCAGCTGCAACCCGGCGATGCACGCCACCGGCGCCTATTACATCGCGGCCGATACCATCGCCTTCATGCAACTGATCGAGGGCAACCTGTTCGCCGATTTCCCGACCCTGCGCTTCATCATCCCGCACGGCGGCGGGGCGGTGCCGTATCACTGGGGTCGCTACCGGGGCCTCGCCGACATGCTCAAGCAGCCGAGCCTCGACACGCACCTGATGAACAACGTGTTCTTCGATACCTGCGTCTATCACCAGCCGGGCATCAACCTGCTGGCCGACGTGATCGAGAACAAGAACATCCTGTTCGGTAGCGAGATGGTTGGTGCCGTGCGCGGGATCGATCCGACCACTGGTTTCTACTTCGACGATACCAAGCGCTATATCGACGCGCTGGATATCGCTGATGCCGAGCGTCAGGCGATCTTCGAAGGCAATGCCCGGCGGGTCTTCCCGCGACTGGATGCCAAGCTCAAGGCGCGCGGACTGTGAGCGCGGTCGCCACCGGGTTTGCGCCTTGCGCCAAGGCCTCGCGCTATGTCCAGCAGCTGGTCAGCCACTGGAGCCACAAGATGGCCTCAACCTGGGCCGCCAACGATGCGGGCGGCCGCGCGGAGTTTCCTTTTTCCGAGGGAACCACCGCTGCAATGGACACTTCGGACCAAGGGATCACCATCACTCTCACCACCCCGAGCGCGGACGAGAATGTCCACATGCGCGGGGTGATTGAACGCCACCTCGATCGTTTCGCCTTCCGCGAAGCCCCGCTCTCCTATGAATGGACCGAACAATGAGCGACCATAAGGACATCGACGTCCACTCCTATCTCGCCGAATTCGACGATATTCCCGGCACCCGCGTCTTCACCGCCAAGCGCGCCCGTAAGGGCTACTGGCTGAACCAGTTCGCAATGAGCCTGATGAAGGCCGAGAACCGCGAACGCTTCAAGGCTGACGAACGCGCCTATCTCGACGAATGGGACATGACCGAGGCGGCAAAGCTGGCCGTGCTCGCCCGCGATTACAACGCGATGATCGACGAAGGCGGGAATGTCTATTTCCTGTCCAAGCTGTTCTCGACCGACGGCAAGAGCTTCCAGTTCGCGGCCGGATCGATGACCGGGATGACCCAGGAAGAATATGCCGAAATGATGCTCAAGGGCGGACGATCCCCGGACGGGGTCCGCTCGATCAAGGGAGGTTACTGAAATGGCGCGCGTTACCGCTGGCCTTACGTCCAGCCACATCCCCGCGCTTGGCGCGGCGATCCAGACAGGCACCTCGAACAATGATTACTGGGGTCCGGTGTTCCGCGGCTATGACTGGGTCAAGGAATGGATCGCCAAGGACGAAAACAAGCCGGACGTGGTCGTGCTGGTCTACAACGATCACGCATCCGCTTTTGATATGAACATCATTCCGACTTTCGCGATCGGCTGCGCCGAAAGCTTCAAGCCGGCCGACGAGGGCTGGGGGCCGCGCCCGGTGCCGGACGTGGTCGGTCATCCGGATCTCGCCTGGCACATCGCCCAGTGCCTGATTCTGGAAGAGTTCGACATGACCATCATGAACCAGATGGACGTCGACCACGGCTGTACTGTGCCGCTCTCGATGTTCTTCGGTGAGCCCGATGCATGGCCGTGCAAGGTCATCCCGCTGCCGGTCAACGTGGTCACATACCCGCCGCCGTCGGGCAACCGCTGCTACAAGTTGGGCCAGGCGATCAAGCGCGCGGTCGAGAGCTTCCCGGAGGATCTCAAGGTGCAGGTCTGGGGTACCGGCGGCATGAGCCACCAGTTGCAAGGACCGCGCGCCGGGCTGATCAACAAGGACTTCGATCTGAAGTTCATCAAGCAGCTGATCAATGACCCCGAGACCCTGCGCCACATGCCGCACATCGAATATCTGCGCGACGCCGGCTCGGAGGGGATCGAGCTGGTGATGTGGCTGATCATGCGCGGGGCGCTTGGCCCGAAGGTCGAAGAGCTCTATCGTTTCTACCACATTCCCGCGTCCAACACGGCGCTGGGGGTACTTGCACTGGAGCCTGCAGCATGAGGATCGGTCTTGCCGGAGCCGGCGCCTTCGGGGAAAAGCACCTCGACGGCCTGAAGAACATCGACGGGGTGGAAATCACTTCGGTGATCAGTCGCCGGGCGGACCAGGCCGCTGCGGTCGCCGCCAAGTATGGCGCGGGGCATTCGGGCACCGAGCTGGACGAAATGCTGGCGCGCGACGACGTTGACGCGGTGATCCTGTGCACGCCCACCCAGATGCACGCCGCCCAGGCGATCGCCTGCATGGAAGCGGGCAAGCATGTGCAGGTAGAGATCCCCGTGGCCGATAGCTGGGCCGACGCCCAGGCGGTGCTGAAGAAGAGCCAGGAGACCGGGCTGACCTGCATGGTCGGCCACACCCGCCGCTTCAATCCCAGCCACCAATGGGTGCGCCAGAAGATCGACGCGGGCGACTTCAATATCCTGGCAATGGACGTGGAGACCTTCTTCTTCCGCCGCACCAACATGAACGCCAAGGGCGAGCCGCGCAGCTGGACCGACCACCTGTTGTGGCACCACGCCGCGCACACCATCGACCTGTTCCAGTACATGGCCGGTTCGAAGGTCGTCACGGCCAACGTGGTGCAAGGCCCGAAGCACCCGGCGCTGGGCATCGCGATGGACATGTCGATCCAGATGAAGACCGAGGCGGGACAGATCTGCACGCTGGCACTCTCGTTCAACAACGACGGGCCGCTCGGCACCTTCTTCCGCTACATCGGCGATACCGGGACCTACATCGCGCGCTACGACGACCTTTTCAACGGCAAGGAAGAGCCGATCGATGTTTCGAAGGTAGCGGTCAGCATGAACGGAATCGAGTTGCAGGACCGGGAGTTCGTCGCAGCGATCCGCGCCGGTCGCGAGCCCAATTCCTCGATCGGCAAGGTGCTCGACTGCTACCGCGTGATCGGTGAGCTGGCGGCCAGCCTTGAGGCGCAGGATGGCTGGTCCTGAGCTGACCCGCCCGCTCGCCGGGCGTCAGGTCTGTCCGGTCGGGCTGGGCTGCATGGGGCTCAGCCACGCATACGGTGTTGCGCCCCCTCCCGAGGACGCGGCGAAGCTGCTGCTGCATGCGCTCGACCTGGGCTATAACCACATCGATACCGCCCGGCTGTATGGTTCGGGCAAGAACGAGACGCTGATCGGCGAGACACTGAAGCATCGGCGGCACGAGTTCCACCTTTCGTCCAAGACGGGGATCATCATCGATGGAGAAGCCCGCCGGACCGATTGTCGGCCCGAGCGGATCGTCGAGGAAGTCGAAACGAGCCTTCGCTTGCTCCAGACCGATCATATCGACCTGTACTACCTGCACCGCCGTGATTTCTCGGTGCCGGTCGAGGACTCCGTCGGTGCGCTCAAGCGCATGGTCGAGGCCGGCAAGATCGGCGCGATCGGCTTGTCGGAAATGAGCGCGGAAAGTCTGCGCAAGGCCCACGCGGTCCATCCGGTCGCCGCAATCCAGACGGAATATTCGCTCTGGACCCGCAACGTCGAGATCGCGGTGCTGGATACCGCGCGCGAGCTGGGCACGGCGTTTGTCGCCTTCTCGCCGCTGGCCCGCGGCGTGCTGGCTAATGGCTTGCGCGACCCATCCACTTTACCCCCCGGCGACATCCGTCTGCCGATGCCGCGCTTCAATGCGGAGAACTGGCCAAAGAATCTCGCGCTGGCCGATGCCTTCAATGCGATTGCGGCAGAGCAGAGTGTCACGCCGGCACAGTTGTCGCTCGCCTGGGTGCTATCCAGGGGTGATCATGTTCACGCCATTCCGGGTACGACCCGGCTTGATCATCTCGCGGAAAACATTGCCAGGGTGGATTGGCAGCCCGGGGCGGAATTGCTCATCCGGCTCGATGCCCTGATCAATCGGTATACAGTTTCTGGCCCTCGGTATGCGGCGGCGATGCAGAAAACGATTGAAACGGAAGAATTTAATTAAGGCATTCAGCATGGTGCGGCTGATTGGCCACACTTTGCAACATTCACAAATGTGAATATTTCCCCCCTTTGAAAATCCAAATTCGATGGTAACTTGTCAGCAAGGCTTACAAAAAGCCACATGGTTGGAAAGTGGGAGGTCTGAAGATGACTAACTTGAAGAGCGTATTTGCCTTGGGTGCCAGCGCGATTGCGCTGTTTGCCTCGCCCGCATTCGCACAGGATGCCGCGGCGGATGACGATAATACGACCAATCCGGAAATTGTCGTCACCGCGCAGTTCCGCGAAACCAAGCTGCAGGACACGCCGATCGCGATCACTGCGGTCAATGCCGAGATGCTCGAGCGTCGCGGCCAGACCGACATTACTCAGGTCGCTTCGCAGGCTCCGAACGTGACCTTGCGCCCGCAACCACAGAACGGCGGCTCGGGCCTGATCGCCTTCATCCGCGGCGTCGGCCAGACTGACTTTAACTACGCGCTCGATCCGGGCGTCGGCGTCTATATCGATGACGTCTACATCCCGACCCTGTCGAGCTCGCTGCTCGAACTTATCGATCTTGAGCGCATCGAAATCCTGCGCGGTCCGCAGGGCACGCTGGCCGGCAAGAACGCGATCGGCGGCGCAATCAAGCTGTTCAGCGCCAAGCCCAAGGGCGACAACTCCGGTTCGCTCTCGGTCGGCTACGGTTCTTACAATTCGCTCAACATTCGCGGCATGGCTGACATCAAGGTCACCGACGATCTGGCGATCCGCTTCTCCGGCATGTCGCGCAGCAGCGATGGCTATGTTGCGATGCTCGACTATGGCCTGACTCATCCGAATTCGAACGTGCGTGGCAACAATGCGCGCGGTCGCGGCAACCCCGACTATTCGATGATGGGCGGCCAGAACGTTACCGCAATCCGCGGCGCGCTCAAGTGGACCCCGACCAGCCAGCTCGAGGTCAATATCTCGGGCGACTACACCCGCGAGAATTCGGAAGCGATCCCGGTCGTTCTGATCGCAGCGGGTGCGGTGGCTCCGGCGGGCACCACCTTTAACCCCCAGTCGATCGGTAGCTCCTCGTCCTTCACTGGCAGCGGCAACAATCCCTGGCTGGTTGGCAAGAACGGCCAGCCAGTGAATATGAGCTGCGCGTTCGTTCCTGCAGGTGTCTATGGTTGCGACACCGGCGGTAACCTGCTGGGCTACGATCCACGGTTCGTCAGCTATTCGAACTTCATGGATGCGGCTGCGTCGACCACCCAGGCGCCGTTCAAGCCCTATTTCGCGCTGCCGATCACCAAGTTCAATGGTTGGGGCGTCCACGGCAGCCTGTCGTATGACCTGAACGACAACATCAACCTGCTCTATATCGGTTCCTACCGGGCCTACACCTCGAAGTTCGGGCAGGACCAGGACGGCACGCCGATCCCGGTGGCCCAGCTTGACAACGAGCTGAACCACCACGCCTGGAGCTCGGAAGTCCGCCTCAACTTCAAGGCGGGCGATGGCCTGCTCGAAGGTACGGTCGGCGGCTTCTATCTCAGCCAGAAGGGCACCTACACCGCGCGCGTCGATCTGAACTACGTCTCGCCGGTGATCGACTTCATCCACGGGCCGGACGCTACACCCAGCACCACCAAGGCGCTGTTCGGCACGGTGACGCTGCATCCGGTCGAGAACATGAGCCTGACGGGTGGCCTGCGCTACACCAAGGACAAGAAGGACTACACCTACTTCCGGTCCAACCCGGACGGCTCGCTGCCGAATGGCTTCAACTGCTTTGTACCGGGTCAGGGCGGTGTCTTCTCGGAGCCGAACTGCCTGCTCGCCGGCATCTACAACGTTACCGGCACCTTCAAGGGCGATCGTTGGGACTACCGCCTGGTCGCGGACTATCGCTTCTCGTCGGAGTTCCTAGCCTATGCGTCCTTCTCGACGGGGTTCAAGGGCGGCGGTGTGAACCCGCGTCCCTTCGTGTCCGACCAGGCGCTGCCGTTCAATCCGGAAACTCTCAAGACCTACGAAGTAGGTTTCAAGGCCGATCTGCTCGATCGCAAGGTTCGCCTGAACGGTGCGGCCTTCCTGAACAAGTATAGCGATATCACGCTCGGCAAGCTGGTCTGTCCGGAATCGTCCCTGCCTTCGCCGTGCCTGCGGCCGGCGAACATCGGCTCGGCCGATGTGAAGGGCATCGAACTTGAAGCAACGATCCATCCGGCCGCTGGCTTCACGCTTGATGGCAGCTTCAGCTATCTCGACTTCAAGTACACCACCCCTTGCACCGGTGGTGCGCTGGTGGGAAGCGCCATCCCATGCACCGGCATTACGCCTTACACGCCGAAGACCAACTATTCGTTCGGCGTGCAGTACGACTACCAGATGGGCGCTGGTATGGTGACCATCCGCTTCGACGGGTCTTACCAGGGCAAGATGTACACCACCTCTGAAAATACGAGCTGGTCGTTGGTCGATAGCCGCTTCATCGGCAATGGCCAGGTTTCGTGGACCTCGCCGGACAAGGACTGGAAGGTGACTGCGGAAGTGAAGAACATCTTCAACAAGTATTACTTCCAGTCGGTCAGCGATGTGACCACCTCGCTCGGCATCGTGTCGGGCGTCCCTGGCCTGCCGCGCACCTGGCAGGTATCTGTCAAGCGCACCTTCTGATCGCGCTTCAAGGCTGAAACGATCGGGGCCGCCGTCGGAAGACGGCGGCCCTTTTCGTTGCACGCTTCCCTCTTGCACACCGCCGTGATCGCGCTACACAGACGCTAACAATTGATAGGATGAGCGCGATGGGAGAATTTCCAAAGTCGATCTATTTCACCGGGCTAAACGAACCGGTGGGGCAGGAATATGCGCTCATTGGCCTGGTGGTCGAGGGCACACTGCCACCCGAGGTGCTCGGCAGCTTCTACCGCGCCGTGCCCGATCCGGCCTATCCGCCCAAGTTCGACAACGACCACACCCTCTCCGGCGACGGAATGATCAGCCGCCTCTCGTTCAACGCCGATGGCACTGCCGATTTCGCGATCCGCTTCGTCGATACCGCCCGACACCTGGCCGAGAAGGAAGTCGGCCACGCGCGCTTCGGCAAATATCGCAACCCCTATACCGACGATCCCGACATGCAGGACGTCGATCGCACCGTCGCCAACACCACTCCGGTGTGGCACGCCGGGCGGCTGCTGATGACCAAGGAAGACGGCCGCCCCTACCAGGTCGATCCGCGCACGCTCGAAACGATTGGCAGTTTCAACTTCGGCGGCAAGCTGCGCTCCGAAACCATGACCGCGCATGTCCGCATCGATGCCCGCACCGGCGAGCTGTTCTTCTATGGCTATGAGGCAGATGGCCCGGCCAGCACCAAAATCGCCTATTGCGTTGTCAGCCCGGACGGCGAGCTCAAGTCCGAGCAGTGGTTCGATGGGCCCTATTGCGCGATGATGCATGACTTCACCGTCAGCGAAAATTACGCGATCTTCCCGATCTATCCCACCACCTGCGATCTTGACCGACTCAAGGCCGGCGGCGAGCACTGGCATCACGAGCCCGAGCTTGAAAGCTGGCTGGGGGTGATGCCGCGCTATGGCGATGTCAGCGAGCTCAAGTGGTTCAAAGGTCCCAAGGGCGTGCATTCCTATCACATGATGAATGCCTGGGAGGACGAGGCCGGGTTGCTCCACTTCGACGCCTGTCTAAATAACACCAACGCCTTCGCCTTTGTCCGCGAACCCTCGGGCATCTTCATGGGGCCGCAGGATATGAAGGGCGCGCTGAC
>CANJBY010000003.1 GCA_947472735.1 Sphingomonadaceae bacterium
AGGAATTCGCGGAGCCCCGAAACCATGATTTCGCGAAGCAGGATCACCAGTGCGGCAATCAGGTGGACTCCATCGATCAGCCCCTTGCCCACCAGCACAAGGATGACTGCGGCCACCATGATCTTGTCCGCGATCGGATCCAGGAACTGGCCCAGTTTCGACACGGTGCCATAGGAGCGGGCGAGGTAGCCGTCGAAATAGTCGGTAATGCCCATCAGGCAGTAGACTGCGAACGCCAACAGGTATCCCGCCTCCCACCCCGGCCACCACATCAGCGCCAGCAGCGCCGGCACCGTAACGATCCGCGAAAGCGTAAGGAGGTTGGGAAGGTTCAGCATCGCAGCTAGGGCATAGCGATTAACCGCTGTGCAAAAAAGACTAGTTGCGGGACTTGTTCGCAAGCGCATCGCCGCTAGGGTCCGGCCCAACCAGAGGCTGCCGAAATTCCAGGATGACCACCCAGACTCACCTGATCCATAGCCGGCGGTTTCTGCCGTTGTTCGTCACCCAGTTGCTCGGCGCGTTCAACGACAATCTCTTCAAGAACGCGATGGTGCTGTACGTTGTCTACAGCGTTTACAATTCGGAAGCCGCGGAAGCGAAATTCAGCGCGGTCGCGTCGGCCATCTTCATCTTGCCCTTCTTCCTGCTTTCGGCAATCTCGGGCCAGCTGGCCGACATGCGCGACAAGGCCCGCATCATCCGCATCGTCAAGGCCTGCGAGATCGGCATCATGCTGGTCGGCGCGGCGGGGCTGGTGCTGGCGTGGAAGGGCCTGGCCGTGACCACGGTGGCAATCCCGCTGATGCTGCTGGCGCTGTTCGGGATGGGCGTGCACTCTACCTTCTTCGGCCCGATAAAGTACGCGATCCTGCCCCAACACCTGCACAAGGACGAAGTGCTCGCCGGCACCGGGCTGGTCGAGGCCGGGACTTACATCGCGATCCTTGCGGGCACGATTCTGGCCGGTTGGATCCCGGTGGAATGGGCAGCAGCGGGCGTGATCATCACTGCGCTGATCGGCTATGTGACCGGGCGGCAAGTGCCGCCCGCCCTTCCGGAAGCCGAGGGCGTGCCGCTCGATTTCCACTTCGTGCGCTCCTCGATCGCCCTGGTGCGCAACACCATGCACGATCGCCGGGTGTTTCTTGCGATCATGGCGATCAGCTTCTTCTGGACCATCGGCTCGGTGCTGTTCATCCAGTTTCCGCCACTCGCCAAGAACGTGCTGACTGCCAGCAAGGAAGTCGCGAGCCTGTTCCTGGTGATCTTCTCGGTCGGGGTGGCGGTCGGATCGGTCTCGATCAACGCCTTGCTCAAAGGCACGGTATCGGCGCGGTTTTCGCCGGTGGCGGTGATTGCGATGGGGCTGTTCGTTGTGCTGTTCTACGTGGTCTGCCGTCAGTGGACGACCGACGCGGAAGGCACCCTGCTCAACGTGCACCAGTTCATCCATCATCCCCTGGCGATACCGTTGATGCTGACGTTGCTGGGGATCGCGGTTTCGGGCGGGATGTTCGTGGTGCCGCTTTACGCCTTTCTGACGACTTTCGTGGACAAGTCGCAGACTGCACGGACCATCGCGGCCAACAACATCGTCAATTCCGGCGCGATGGTGGTGGGCTCGCTGCTCGCGGTGAGTCTTTCGGCGGCGGGTGTATCCATCACCGACCAGCTGTTGCTGAGCGCGGCAATGTGCCTGGTTTCCGCCTGGCTCGGCCGGTTGCTTTACCGCGCGGAATGCGCCGGCTGCTGAGGCTTCCGGGCCTCAGAAGATGAATAGCCCGACCACCACCACTCCGGCGATATAAGCCAGCAGGAACTCCTGAACCCAAGCCGTGCTGCGGGCCTGCGCGCGCAAGGTCGAAACGGCCGCCGAACCTTGCCGGATGTGCGGCGGCAAGCTGGCCAGAAACGGGTGATGCGCAGTATCGTCAGTCACGACCAGGGCTCTTCTCATGAAACCTCTCCTCCTGTTTGATCGGGAGTAAGAATTTGTTCACCACCACACCAGCAGCAAAACCGTGGCAAAGCGGGACATCCCGTTTCGAGACGATAACGCCGGCAAGTGTTGCAGGTTCCACGATGGTTGCCCCTGCAACCACCTGCGGTTAAGCTGCGGAAATGACAGGAACCGAGTTGATCAACGGCGGCCGCCTGCTGGTGGACTGCCTCCTCGCACAGGGTTGCGACCGTATTTTTACTGTGCCGGGAGAGAGCTTCCTGGCGGTGCTGGACGCCCTGCATGACACACCCGAGATCGAAACCGTGGTCTGTCGGCAGGAAGGCGGGGCGACTTACATGGCCTGCGCGGACGGCTCGCTGACCGGCCGTCCGGGGATCGCCTTCGTCACCCGCGGCCCGGGCGCAACCAACGGGTCGATCGGGGTGCACGTGGCGATGCAGGATTCGCAGCCGATGATCATGTTCATCGGCGATGTGGATCGCGGCATGCGGGACCGGGAAGGCTTCCAGGAAGTGGACTTCCAGGCGATGTTCGCGCCCCTGTGCAAATGGGCCGCGCGGATCGACGATCCGGCGCGCATCCCCGAATATGTCGCACGCGCTTACCAGACCGCGATCTCGGGGCGGCCCGGACCTGTGGTTCTCGCGCTGCCCGAAGACATGCTGATGCAGCAACTGGAAGCGCTGACCCCGCGTCCGGCGGTGGTGCGCCCCGCCCAGGCCGCTTGTGCCGATGCGGTCGGCACCCTGATGGCGATGCTGGGCGATGCCGCCGCACCGGTCGCGATCATTGGTGGGGCGGGCTGGAACGACAAGGCGCGCCATTACTTCACCCATTTCGCAGAGAAGATCGGCATCCCGGTCGCCTGCGGCTTCCGCCGGCAGGATGCCATCGCCAATTCAAGCGAGGTCTGGGCCGGGAACCTGGGCTACGGGCCCGCGCAATCGCTGATCCGGCGGATCAAGGACGCCGATTTCCTGCTCGTCGTCGGCGCACGGCTGGGCGAGGCGACGACCGATGGCTACGAGCTCGTCACCCCTGAGCATCCCGGGCAAGTGCTGGTCCACGTCCACCCCGACCCGGATGAGCTTGGCAGCGTCTATCGTGCTGATCTCGCGATCTGTGCCGGCGTGGACGAATTCGCCGAAACCGCTTTCTTGCTGTGCGACGATGTCGTGCCGTTCGATGCCGGGAAGCAGGCCCATGCCGAATGGCTTGAGTGGCTGGAAGTGAAACCCAACGGGGCGCAACTTGATGTAGGACAATGCGTTACGGCGATGCGCGAACTACTGCCGGCCGATACAATCATCTGCAACGGGGCGGGCAATTTCTCCAGCTGGTGGCACCGCCACTGGCCGTACGAGGCGTTCCCCTCGCAGCTCGCGCCTACCGCGGGGGCAATGGGCTATGGCGTGCCGGCGGCAGTCGCGGCGGCCAGACGCTTTCCGGACCGCACTGTGGTGGCTCTGGCTGGCGACGGCGATTTTCTGATGAACGGGCAGGAACTGGCGACGGCAGTGCAATACGGCGCGGACATGATCGTGCTGGTCCTCGATAACGGCTGGTACGGCACCATCCGCGCCCACCAGGAACGTGAGTTTCCCGGGCGTCCATCAGGCACGCGGCTGGCCAACCCGGACTTCGCCGCACTCGGCAAGGCCTACGGTTGCTGGTCCGCCCGGGTGGAACGAACCGAGGAGTTCGCCCCCGCACTCGCCGAGGCGGCGGCACAAAAGGGCGTGCGGCTGATCCACATGCTGACCGACATCGAATTTCTGGCCGCCACGGGAATCACGGTTTCAGCGCTGCGGGCGCGACCACGCTAGCCTTCCGACAGTTCCAGAATGCGGGCCCATTCCTCAGGCTGCACCGCACAAACCGAAAGCCGGAACATCGTGATCAGCTCGGTCCCGGCGAGCTCAGGGTCAGCCTTGATCGCCTTGAGCGTGACGGGCTTCGCCAGCTTGCGGACCGGCTTGACCTTGACCGAAGCCCAGCGCCCGGTGTCGTCAGTCGGATCGGGCAGGCCGGCCTTGCTGATGGTCACGATCCCGACGATCTCGAGCCCGACGTTGGAATGGTAGAAGAAAGCCTCGTCGCCCTCCTTCATCGCCATCAGGTTGTTACGCGCGCGGTAGTTGCGCACGCCATCCCAGGTGCCTTCTCCCTCCGCCACGAGGTCGTCCCAGCCGTAGACCTCAGGCTCGGACTTCATCAGCCAATAGGATTTGACTCCGCTCATGCGCCGGCTCCCTGAATCGGATATAGCGCGCCCATAACGCCAACTTGCGGATTGCTCCACCGATGCCACTCAAAACCTTGCCCGTACTCAGCCTGGCCGACGACAAGGCTCGGTTTTCCGAGGAAATCGGCAACAGCTTCAAGACCTTCGGCTTCGCCCTGGTCAAGGATTTCGGGATCGACCCCGCGCTCATAGCCCGCGCGTGGGAGTTGACCGAGGCCTTCTTTGCCCTGCCCGAAGCGGAAAAGCGCCGGTACTACATCGCAGGTATTGCCGGCGCGCGCGGCTATACACCCTTCGGAACCGAAATCGCCAAGGGCGCCAAGGCGCATGACCTCAAGGAATTCTGGCACATCGGTCGCGATCTCGACCCGGGCAATCCGCTTGAGGATTCGATGCCGCCCAATATCTGGCCCGACCGGCCGGAGGGTTTTCGCGAGGTATTCACGCGGCTTTATGCCGAGTTCGATCGCGTCGGCAGCGTGATCCTGTCGCGCATCGCCAATTATCTCGGCCTGGATGAGCACTGGTTCGACCCGGCGATCGACGAGGGCAACTCGGTGATGCGCCTGCTCCACTATCCGCCGCTGGAAGGAGTGACCGGCGAGGCGATCCGCGCCGGGGCGCATGGTGACATCAACCTCATCACCCTGTTGCTCGGCGCCGAGGAAGCCGGGCTCGAGCTGCTCACCAAGGAAGGCACATGGATTCCCGCTTCGCCCCCGCCGGGCGCGATGGTGATCAACGTCGGCGACATGCTGGAGCGGCTGACCAATCACGTCCTGCCCTCGACCATCCACCGGGTCCGCAACCCCGATCCAGAGCGCGCGAAGTTCAGTCGCTATTCGATGCCGTTTTTCCTGCACCTGCGCAGCGATTTCCCTTTCGTGACCCTGCCGCAATGCATCACCGCCGAGAACCCGGACCGCTACCCGGTCTCGATCACCGCAGACGAATTCCTCCAGCAACGACTGATCGAGATCGGGCTGAAGAAGAAGGGTTGATCCGGGTCCGGGCTATCCGAGTTGTTAGGATTTGGGCGCTAGACACTAAGCTCCCGACTTAACAGCAATCAAGGCATCCGCGTGTCACAAGACGGCTTCGATCTCGCCTGCGACCGGCTTTCACAAGCCGTGGACGCAACGCAGTACGAGCAGCTGCGCTGGGCCCGAAACGAAGGGCCGAGACTGGTGCGCCTGGTCGAACTGCTGCGCGAGGCACTGGAGCAACGTCCCGAATTCGAACTGGCGGAAGAGGGCGCCACAAAGGACATCAAGCGCTTCGTCGTGAAGGTGCACGGCAACCGCGTGTTCGCCATGTCCATCCAGCTCAAGGGCGCCAGGGTGGTCATGGCGGCTGAGGCCATCGCCCGCAGCCGTTTCGAACTGGCGGACAATGCCCCGATCGCCGCCGAGTTCGAGCGATTCGACGTGGCGCTGATGGCGGCTGCGCTGCGCGAACTGTTCAGCCGGGTGCGGCTGTATGGCCAGACGGCCCCGGCAGAGGAAGTCAGCCCCCTCTCAGCAACTGAACTCCATAATCCCGCTCAAACAGATACAGCAGCAGCCTAGCGGCTTCGCCGCGCTCTCCGGTCAGCCCGCCATCGCGCTCCATCAGCAGCCTCGCATCATCGTGGGCGAGCGGAAGCAGGCGCTGGATCTGCTCGAGACTCGCAACGCGGAAGGGCGTGTCGCCCGATTGCCGCGTGCCAAGCAATTCTCCGCCGCCGCGCAGCTCGAGGTCTTCCTCGGCGATTCGGAACCCGTCCTGCGTCTCGCGCATCAGCGCCAGGCGGCGGCGAGCGGTCTCCGATAGCATGTCGGAGCGCAGCAGCAGGCAAGTGCTATTGTCCTCGCCCCGGCCAACCCGGCCGCGCAACTGGTGAAGCTGGGCAAGGCCAAAGCGCTCGGCCTGCTCAATCACCATCAGCGTGGCTTCGGGCACGTCAACGCCGACTTCGATGACCGTGGTGGCGACCAACAGCTGCGCCTCGCCCCGCACGAAGCGCTCCATCGCGGCATCCTTGGCCTCGGGCTTCATCTGGCCGTGGAGCAACTCCACGGCTGCACCGAAGCGCACCCTGAGCGCCTCGAACCGCGCCTCCGCTGCCGCCAGATCGTCAACCTCGTTTTCGCGAACCATCGGGCAGACCCAGTAGGCGCGATGGCCGCTTTCAATGTGCCGCCCGAGCGCACCGATCACATCATCCATCCGCTCGATCGCGACTACCCGGGTGTCAATCGGCTGGCGTCCCGGCGGCATCTCGTCGAGCCGGCTGACGTCCATCTCGCCGTACTGCGCCAGCGTCAGAGTGCGCGGGATCGGGGTGGCGGTCATCGCGAGGCAATGCGGCGTGCGCTTGCCCTTCTGCGTGAGCATCAGCCGCTGGCCGACCCCGAAGCGGTGCTGCTCGTCGATCACCACAAGGGCCAGATTCCTGTAATTCACCGTGTCCTGGAAGATCGCATGGGTGCCCACAACCATCTGGATCGAACCGTCCATCAACCCCATCAGGATCGATTCGCGCGCCCGGCCCTTGTCGCGCCCGGTCAGCAGCGCGATCGTCGTCCCGGTGGGCGCAGCCATGCGGCGCAGCGTCTCGAAGTGCTGGCGGGCCAGGATCTCGGTCGGCGCGAGCAAGGCTGCCTGTGTTCCCGCCTCGACGGCGAGCAGCATGGCCTCCAGCGCGACCACCGTCTTGCCCGAACCGACATCGCCCTGCAGAAGCCGCAGCATGGGCGCGCTTTGGGCCATGTCACCCTCGATCTCGGCAATCGCCCGGCGCTGGGCCCCGGTCAGCGCGAAAGGCAGGTGCAACTTGGTGCGCAAGTGCCCGTCGCCGGTCAGCGGCGTCCCGACTTTCGCCCGGTTGGCACCGCGTACCAGCATCAGCGCCAGGCTGTTGGCGAGCAGCTCGTCGTAGGCGAGGCGGTCGCGCGCTGCGGCGTGTTCGCCCCGATGCGCTTCAATCAGCGCCTCGCGCCATTTCGGCCAGCCCTCGCGCTCCAGCAGTGTCGGCTCGATCCACTCCGGCAAGTCTTCGGCATGTCCCAGTGCCTGCTGGACCAGCGCAGCGATCCGGCCTTGGGTCAGCCCGTCGGACAGCGGATAGACCGGCTCGCACAGCTGGCCCAGTCCCGCACCGGCGGGCTCGACATGGTCGGGATGGACGATCTGCAGCATCTGCCCGAACTGGTCGAGCCGGCCGGCGATCCAGCGCTTCTCCCCCAGCGGCAACTGCTTCCTTGCCCAGCCCGCGTTGCGTCCAAAATAAGTCAATGCGCAAACGTTTCCGGCGGCATCCGAGGCCAGCACCCGGAACGGTCCGCGTCCGGCCGAACTGCGGTATTCCAGCGGGGTCAACGAAATGACGATGTTCTCGCCCACGCTGGCTTCGTCGAGATCGCTGACGGCGCGGCGCTGCACGAAGCGGTCGGGCAGATGGTAAGCGAAGTCCCGAATCCGGCTCAGCCCCAGCCGCTCGAGCGGGCGCGACAGATTCGGGCCAACGCCCTTCAGGCTGTCAGCTGCGGCAAACAGGGGGTTGAGCCGTTCGGGGCGCATTGCGCATCCCTAGCGCATTTTCGCGAGAATTTGACGCAACGCATGGAACAATCCGCAGCTTTGGCGTCGTTTGCGTTGTACCGGCCAGTCAAGCGTGCCGGGAGGAGACCATGATGCTGCTACCCCATGGCGCAATCGTCGCGCTGGTCGATGGCCAAAAGTTCGAACTCTATCGAAACGCCGGCAACGAAGCCGAGCCAGACCTGGCGGCGCTGCCCGCACCTGCGCTGGACACAAGCAATCATTCGGGCGGGAGCCACCACTCCAGTGCCGGCAACCACGCCGATCGGCTGGTTACCGAAGACGCCCACGCTGCGGCAGTCGCGGATTGGCTCAACAGCCAGGTGCTTGGACACCAGATCGAGCACCTCGTGGTCATTGCCTCGCCCCGCACACTGGGCGAACTCCGCAAGAATTATCACAAGCAGACCGCCGGCGCGGTGATCAAGGAACTGCACAAGGACCTGATCGGCAAGCAACCCACCGACATCCTCACCGCGCTGCGCGAGAAGCACTGACCTTGCCTTGATCGCCGCCGTATCCTACCGGCGGCGACATGGAATTCGAAGCCCGCCTCAAGCGCCTGAAGTTCCGCGCCTGGCATCGCGGCACGCGCGAGTCCGACTACCTGATGGGCTGCTATTTCGATCGTTTCCATATGGAATGGGACGAAGCAGCAATCACCTGGTTCGAGTCACTGCTTGATGAGGAAGATGTGGACGTTCTCAGCTGGGTGCTGGGTTCTGAACCGGTGCCGGCCTCCTATGCCGGCGCGCTGATGGACCGGATGCGGCAGATGGATTACGTCGAAATCCCGCGCTGACCGTTTCCTCTCCCGCTTGCGGGCAGGGGAGACTGTTCGACAACCCCGGTGGCTCCCGCTAAGACGCCAGCGAATCTCCTACCCCGCCGGCCCTGAAAACGCCCGCGGGGCAATTGCTGTTGCCCGGAAACCATGCCTGACCTTTCGCAGCTTCTCTCTGCCAAGACCCCGCTGACCCTTGCTGCGCTGGCGCGGGGCGCACAGCCGCTGGTCATGGCCGATCTTGCCCGCGCGGCGCTCGGCAGTTCGGGCAAGGGTCGCGCGGTGTTCGTTGCGGCGGACGATGCGGCAATGCGCGGCGTGGCCGAAGCCGCCAGCTTTTTTGCGCCGGAACTGGAGGTTATCGACTTCCCGGCGTGGGACTGCCTGCCTTACGACCGGTCCGGTCCGGCCCAGGCGATCAGCGCGCGGCGGCTGGCGGCCCTGCATCGCTTGCAAGGCAAGGCCAGCGGTCCGCAGCTGCTGGTCACCACGATCAACGCCCTGCTGCAACGCGTGCTGACTCCGTTCCGCATCCGCGAATCCGTGCGGTTGCTCAAGCCCGGCATCGAGATCGGACGGGAGAGTCTCGTCGCGCTGCTGCAGCGGCAAGGCTACAGCCGCACCGACACCGTCGTGGACGCCGGTGAATATGCCCTGCGCGGTTCGATCTTCGACATCTTCCCCTCGGGGCTCGAGCAGGGCCTGCGGCTTGATTTCTTCGGGGACGAGCTGGAGACGCTGCGGCTGTTCGATCCAGCCAGCCAACGCTCGACCGGCACGCTCGACCAGCATCTCCTGCTCCCCGCCAGCGAGACGCTGATCGACGAGGATAGCGTCAAGCGCTTCCGCAGCCGTTATCGCGAGCAGTTCGGCGCCACGGCCACGTCCGACCCGCTGTACCAGGCGGTGAGTGACGGGCGGCGCCTTGCGGGGATGGAGCATTGGCTGCCGCTGTTTGAAGAGCGGATGGTCACCTTGTTCGATCACCTCTCGGCCGACGATCTGATGGTGATGGACGGTTCCGCCGTTGGCGCCGCGGACGAGCGGCTGGGCGACATTGCCGATTATCACACCGCTCGTGCGGACACATCGGGCAAGGCGCCCGGCAGTTACCGCCCGCTCGCTCCCGCCGCACTCTACCTGACGCGCGAGGAGTTCACTTCCGCGCTTGCCGCTCGCCCGATCCACCGGGCCGAGATCTTCGCCCAGCCCGAGGGACCGGGCGTGATCGACTTCGGCATGAGCGGCAGCCGCGATTTCGCGCCCGAGCGGGCGCGCGGCGACAACGTCTACGAAGCGGCGGCGCGATACCTCACGGGGCGGGCAAAGCAGGGCCGCAAGGCGATCATTGCCGCTTATTCCGAGGGCAGCCGCGCGCGCATCAGCGCAATCCTGGGCGAAGCGGTGAAGCCTGCCCCGGTCGCTGCCGAATCCTGGCAGGAAGCGCTCGGTCTGGCCGCCAAGGGGACGCCGGTCGCGCTGGTGCTGCCGATCGAGACCGGCTTTTCCAGCCCAGAGCTGGAACTGGTTACCGAGCAGGACATTCTTGGCGACCGGCTGGTGCGCCGCAAGAAACGCCGCAAGGATGCTGATGCCTTCCTGGCAGAGCTGTCCGCGCTCACGCCCGGCGACCTGGTCGTCCACATGGACCACGGCATCGGCCGCTACGGCGGGCTGCAATCGATCCCGGTAGGCAAGAGCCCGCATGATTGCGTGATGCTGGAGTATGCCGGCGGGGACAAACTGTATGTCCCGGTCGAAAACATCGACGTGCTCAGTCGCTATGGCAGTGACAGCGAGACCGTTGCGCTCGATCGGCTCGGGGGTGAGGCCTGGCAGAAGCGCAAGGCCCGGCTCAAGGAGCGCATCCGCGAGATCGCGCACGAGTTGCTCAAGACCGCTGCCGCCCGTGCCCTGCGCCAGGCGCCGGTGCTGCTGCCCGACGATAGCGCCTACGGCCAGTTCACCGATCGCTTTCCCTGGGCCGAGACCGAAGACCAGGAGCGCTCTATCGAAGACGTGCTGGGCGATCTCGCTTCGGGCCGGCCGATGGACCGGCTGGTCTGCGGCGATGTCGGTTTCGGCAAGACGGAAGTCGCGTTGCGCGCCGCCTTTGTCGCGGCCATGGCCGGACAGCAAGTCGTCGTTATCGCGCCGACGACGCTGCTTGCCCGCCAACATTACGCTGGCTTCGTCGAACGGTTTGCCGGCTTCCCGCTGCAGGTCGGCCGGCTTTCGCGGTTGGTGACCGAAAAGGAGGCCACCGCCACGCGTGCGGGACTGGCCGACGGAACGGTCGACGTCGTGATCGGCACCCATGCCCTGCTGGCCAAATCGGTTAGCTTCAAGCGGCTCGGGCTGGTGATCGTCGACGAGGAGCAGCGCTTCGGGGTCAATCACAAGGAGCGGCTCAAGCAACTGCGCGCCGACGTCCACGTCCTGACCCTCACCGCCACCCCGATCCCGAGGACGTTGCAGATGGCGATGTCCGGCCTGCGTGAGCTTTCCACGATCCAGACTCCGCCGGTCGACCGCCTCGCGGTGCGCACCTATGTGATGGAATGGGACGACATGGTGATGCGCGAGGCTCTGTTGCGCGAACATCACCGCGGCGGGCAGAGCTTCATCGTCGTACCGCGCATCGCCGACATGCCCGATGTCGAGGAATGGCTGCGCAACACCGTGCCCGAGATCCGCTACGTTTCCGCCCACGGCCAGATGGCGCCGACCGAAGTGGAAGAGCGGATGAGCGCCTTCTACGAGAAGAAGTACGAAGTGCTGCTTTCCACCACCATCGTCGAAAGCGGGCTCGACATCCCCAGCGCCAACACGATCATCATTCACCGGGCCGACCGGTTCGGCCTGGCGCAGCTTTACCAGCTGCGGGGGCGGGTTGGCCGCGCCAAGCTGCGGGCCTACGCCTATCTGACGACCCCGCCCGACACGCAGCTGTCGGTGGTTGCCGAAAAGCGCCTAAAGGTGCTGGGCGATCTCGATTCACTTGGCGCCGGGTTCCAGCTGGCCAGCCACGATCTCGATATCCGGGGCGCCGGCAACCTGCTGGGTGATGAGCAATCGGGCCATATCCGTGAGGTCGGGTTCGAACTGTATCAGTCAATGCTGGAGGATGCGATCCTCGCCGCCAAGGCGGGAGAGCTGGGCCTGGCCAAGGATCGCAGCGGACAATCGCCGCAGATCACAGTCGATGCGCCCATCATGATCCCTGAAGCATACGTTCCCGATCTGGCGGTGCGGATGGCGCTCTACCGGCGCCTCAACGATGCCGAGGACCAGGAAACCATCGACTCGCTTGCCGCCGAGATGATCGATCGCTTCGGACCACTGCCCGATGCCACCGCCAACCTGGTCAAGCTCATCGAAATCAAGCGCCAGGCAATCGAAGCGCATATCGCCAAGATCGACGTGGGCGCGAAGGGCTCGCTGGTCACGTTCCACGGCGACAGCTTCCCCGATCCGGCCGGGCTGGTCGCCTATGCCCAGCGGCTGGAAGGCACGATCAAACTGCGCCCTGACAGCAAGATCGTGGTGACCCGCGTCTGGGGCGACCCACAAGCCCGGCTTAACGGGCTGTATCAGCTGACCAAGGGACTGAGCGCGATCGCGAAAAAGGCCAAGGCGAGCTAGCGCTATTTGCCGTACAGGGACGGAATTCCGCGGTTTGAAGTGCCCCAGGTGCCGATGGCCGCGGTGGCGAGCAGCTTGCCGCCTTCGCGGGTGATCGTCATCGGCGTGCTTTCCGCGCGCTTGAAGCCATAGTCATCGCCATTGCGCAGGCGTTTGACCTCCTGCGTCGAACCCGGCACCCGGATCACGTTGCGCCCGCGATAAGGCTCCACTTCGGCATAGAGCCCGTCGATCAGGTCATCAGCAAAGTAGAGCTGGGTGTCAAAGATCTGCCACTCGTGGAATATCTTCACGTGGATGTGGGTAGTGCGCGCTGCATACATCAGCGGTGCGGCAGCCGAGACCACTTCCCACCCGGGAACGATCGTTTCGAATTCGACAGTGCCGGTCGCATCGGCCTGCTGGTGCCCGCGCAGGAAGGTCTCGCCTGCAGTGATTCGATCCTGCAGGCCCGCGCCGACGTTGGAATATTCGCCCTTGGCGTTGGCGTGCCAGATATCGACGACGGCCCCGGATATCGGCGTGCATCCGACCCCGCCGCCCAGATTGCCCAGGCTTATACGCAAGGTCAGCGGTACGCCGGCATGGTGCTCGGTGATATCGCGGCGCAGCGGCGAGACGGGGTTATAACGGGGTTATAGAAGGGCCCTTCTTCAGCCGGGCGAATCATCGCGCAGTTGAACCGCTGCGCAGTACGATTGCTCAAGAGCATTTCGTTGAACTGATCCCCCGTGACCGGAGGCCGGCCATCAGCCAGCGCAATCCCGCCTACCGTTGCCCCGATCAACGCGCTTGCGCCGCCGATGAATGTGCGTCTGCCGATAGTCATGCCGGATCCTTCTCCCCTGGGGCCGCCGCAATTACGCAGGTCTTGTGCCGCCCCGGCGGATTATCACCCGCCTATTCTAGGGTCCAGACAAATTGGAGACGGCATTCAACTAGCCAGTGCCACCAGCGCCGCGGAAGACATCGGATGCGCCCGGAGAAAGCCCTGGTAGAGCGCGCAGCCCTCACGGGCGACCAGTTGGCGCTGTTCCTCAACCTCAACGCCCTCGACGATTACTGCCAGCTCGAGCGCGTGGGCCATGGCGACGATCGCGCGCAGGACCGCCAGGTCGCGCGGATCCTCGCCGATCCCGTCGATCATCGAGCGGTCGAGCTTGAGGTAATGCAGTGGGAGCAGCTTCAGGTAGCGAAAGTTGCAGAAGCCCGCACCGAAATCGTCGAGCGCAATGCGGATTCCGTCACCGGCAAGCCGGCCAAGCTCCGCACTGGCAACCTGAATGTCGGAAAGCAGGACTTGCTCGGTCACTTCCAGCGTCAAACGCCGTGGCGGGAAGCCCGATTCCGCCAGGACGGCCCGAAACTCGTCAGCGAAGCTGCCGCTGGCCAGATCGCTTGGGGTGACGTTGAGCGAAAGCCGCAGGTGCTCCGGCCAGTCCCGCGCCCCGGCCAGTGCCCGCATTGCGATGTGGCTCGAAAGCTGGGCGACGTAGTCCATCCGCTCTGCCACGGCGAACAGTGTGCCGGCCCCGATCCGGCCCAGCGCAGGATGGTTCCACCGGGCGAGCGCCTCCGCTCCGACCAGACGGTCGTCGGCCAGCGAGAATTGCGGCTGATAGACAATCTCGATCTCGTCGCGGTCGATCGTATCGAGCAAGTCGGCCTCGAGCTGCGCGGCGGTGCGACCCGCACGCAGTGCCTCACCGTCGGCCCAGGCGATCCGCCGTCCTTGCTGCCGCTGGACGCTGGTCAAGGTTTGCGCGAGCCGATCAAGCACCGATTCGGCCCCTTCTCCCGGCAAGCCGCAAAGCAGGGCGATGCGCGGCGAGAGGCGCAACGACCCGCCGCCGGTGCGTGCCATCGGACGGGCGATGCGTTCAGCCAGCTGCTCGGCGAAGAACTGCCACCGTTCGCGGCTGCAGGCCTCGTCGGCGACCAGCAGGAAACTTCCCCCGCCGCCGCGCGCGGCCAGCCAGTGCCCGTCGAGCTCGCTTGCCGCGAAATGACTGAGCGTAGCGGCTACTTCTGCCAGCACGGCATCGCCGGTGGCCGCACCATAAGCGAGGTTGATCGTGTCGAACCGTTGCAGGCCCAGCAGCAGGGCGTGAACCGTGGCCGGTGATTCGCCCTCGTGCGCCTTGCTCCAAAGTTCGAGCCGGGCACGCGCCGTCTCGAGGTCCGGAAGCCCGGTCAAGGCATCGCGGGCCAGCTCGGGCGGGAGGAATTGCGGATCCAGCATCGTGCGCGCGATCATAATGACAAAGCCTGAAGCATTCCTTGCGTTGCCAACGGTGCGGTGCCGTGCTTATCAGCGCCCCATGCGCAAGGATCTGAAGCTCGCCCTGCTGGTCTCCGACAGTGCCAAGGCGCAGGACGGCGCCGAGCCGCTGCGCGATGCCCACGACTGGGTGAAGCCGGAGGATGCCGAAGCCTTTGTGGTACTCGGCGGTGATGGCTTCATGCTGCACGTGCTGCACCAGATGCTTGACGAAGACCGGCTCTTGCCTTGCTACGGTTTGAACCTGGGCACAGTCGGCTTTCTGATGAACCGCAACCGGTCCACCCGGTCGATTGCCGAGCGGGTTGGGCGGGCCAGCAAGGTTTCGGTGCGCCCCTTGAAGATGACAGCGGTGACGCAGGACAACTACTCCTGCACTTTCTATGCGATCAACGAAGTTTCCCTGCTGCGCGAAACCCGCCAGTCGGCGAAGCTCGAGGTCAAGGTCAACGGCAAGGTGCGCATGCCGGAGCTGGCTGGTGACGGGGTGCTGGTGGCGACCCCGGCGGGCTCCACCGCTTACAATCTCTCCGCGAACGGGCCGATCCTGCCGATGGGCTCCAACATGCTCGCCCTCACCCCGATTTCCCCGTTCCGGCCCCGCCGTTGGAAGGGCGCGATCCTGCCTGATAGCGCCGAGGTGGAATTTCGCGTGCGCGAGCCCAGCAAGCGCCCGGTTGCTGCGGTGGCCGACCAGAAGGAAGTGCGCGACGTCAAGGACGTGAAGATCACCGCCGCGCGTGACAAGGAATTGACCTTGCTGTTCGATCCCGGCGCGAGTCTGGAAGAGCGCGTCTTCGCCGAGCAGTTTCAGGTCTGACGGGCTTGCCAAACTGCAATGCAGTGTTATAGGCGCACCCCTCTGCCCGGCATAAGCCGTCTTTGGCCGGGTTGCTCCCCGATAGCTCAGCGGTAGAGTAGGTGACTGTTAATCACTTGGTCGTTGGTTCGAATCCAACTCGGGGAGCCACTTTCTTTCAGCGCCGGATCGGCCCGCATCCGATTGCACGCTGCCCGGCGCGTGCATCGGCAAGGGTGGAATTCAAGGCGGCGCGCTTGGAGGACCTGCGATGACAACTCCTGCTGCCGGCATGGACGCCGGGAGTTTCGAGCAGTTCCTCGAACAGCTCCAGCGCTACGTGCGCGAGCGGCTGGTCCCGGCCGAACGCGAAGTGATCGCCGCTGACGCGGTCCCTCAGGCCATCCGTGACGAGTTGCGCGAAATGGGGCTGTTCGCGCTATCCACGCCCGAGGAATTCGGCGGCGCGGGGATGAACGCTGCGCAGTACGTCCGCACGATCCACTGCATAAGCTATGCGATGCCGGCCTATCGCGCTGCGATCTCGATCAACACCGGGATGGTCTGCTCCGCCTTCAAGAACGGCGGCACGGCCGAGCAGAAAGCC
The DNA here is from genome assembly GCA_947472735.1 of Sphingomonadaceae bacterium. GTDB lineage: Bacteria > Pseudomonadota > Alphaproteobacteria > Sphingomonadales > Sphingomonadaceae > Novosphingobium. Next base: position 15,910 of record CANJBY010000003.1, read on the forward strand.
GAATGGCTGCCGCGCCTGGCCAACGGGGAAATCGCCTGCTTTGCGTTGACCGAACCCGGCTCGGGCTCGGACTCGGCGGCGATGCAGACGATGGCGGTAAAGACCGACAATGGCTGGGTGCTCAACGGCACCAAGCGCTACATCACCAATGCACCTTATGCGCGGGTCGCGATCGTGATGGCCCGCACCGCGAAAGAAACGCTGCCCAAGAACGCCCACGTCTCGGCCTTCATCGTGCCGATGGGCACGCCCGGCGTCGCGGTCGGGAAGCCCGACAAGAAAATGGGCATGGCCGGGAGCCAGATCGCCGACGTCATCCTGGAGGACGTTCACTTGCCGGACGCGGCCCTGCTCGGCGGGACCACCGGCACCGGCTTTGCCCTCGCCATGCGCAGCCTCGATACCGGGCGCATGTCGATCGGCGCGGCCGCCACCGGCTACGCCCGCCGCGCGCTCGACAGCGCACTGCGCTATGCCACCGAACGCAAGGCCTTCGGCGAGCCGATCGCGAATTTCCAGCTGATCCAGCAGATGCTCGCCGAAAGCGAGATCGAGATCTATGCCGCCGAGGCCATGATGGCCGACGTCACTGCCCGCGCCGATGCCGGCGAGAACGTGCTCCGCCGCGCCGCCGCCTTCAAGGTCTTCGCCAGCGAGATGTGCGGGCGCGTGGTTGACCGCTGCGTCCAGATCCACGGCGGCGCGGGCTATCTAGCCGAATACGATGCCGAACGCTTCTTCCGTGATGCCCGGATTTTCCGCATTTACGAAGGCACCACCCAGATCCTGCAATTGCAGATCGCCAAGCACATGCTGCGCGAATTCGCCGCCAGCGCCTGACCGAACCCGAAGGAACCCCGCTCCATGACCCTCCGGCGTGTCGCCATCGTCGATCCCGTTCGCACCGCTGTCGGCAAGTTCGGCGGCGGCTTGTCCGATCTGCCGGCGGGAGAACTTGCCGCTGTCGTGATCAAGGCCCTGGTCGAACGCAGCGGCATCGATCCGGAGCGCGTCGATGACGTCATCTTCGCGCAGGGCTATCCCAACGGCGAAGCGCCCTGCGTCGCGCGCTGGGCGTGGCTGGCGGCCGGCATGCCAATCACGGTTCCCGGCTATCAGCTCGACCGGCGCTGCGGATCCGGCCTGCAAGCCGTGATTGACGCAGCGATGATGGTCCAGACCGGGGCCGCGGATGTGGTCATGGCGGGCGGGGTGGAGTCCATGTCAAACGTGGAGCACTACACCACCAAGCTGCGCAAGGGTGTGCGCGCCGGCAATCTCGAGCTGCTCGACAGGCTGACGCGGGCGCGGCTGATGTCGCAGCCGGCGGCGCGTTTTGGGGTGATTTCGGGGATGATCGAAACCGCGGAAAACTGCGCGAAGGATTTCGACATCACGCGCGAACAAGCCGATGCCTATGCCTTGCGGTCGCATCAGCGGGCTGCAGCCGCATGGGAACGCGGCGCGTTCTCAGACGAGGTCGTTCCGGTTGCCATCCCCCAGCGCAAGGGTGACCCGGTCCTGTTCGCCCACGACGAAGGCTACCGCGCCGATACCACGCTGGAATCGCTCGCGGCGCTCAGACCGCTTGAAGGCGGAGTGGTCACGGCGGGCAATGCCAGCCAGCAGAACGACGCCGCAGCAGCCTGCCTCGTCGTCGCCGAGGATATGCTGGCCCCGCTCGGGCTCGAGCCCATCGCCTGGTTCCATAGCTGGGCGGCAGCGGGCTGCGAGCCGAGCCGGATGGGCATCGGGCCCGTTCCGGCTGTAGGTCGCCTTTTCCGCCGCAGCGGCCTGGGCTGGAATGACATCGATCTGGTCGAGCTGAACGAAGCTTTCGCGCCGCAAGTGCTCGCGGTGCTCAAGGGCTGGGGCTGGAGCGCAGACGACAGCCGCCTCGACATGCTCAACGTCAACGGCTCGGGCATCTCGCTCGGTCATCCGATCGGGGCCACGGGCATCAGGATCCTTGCCAATCTCACGCGCGAACTGGCGCGGCGCGGAGGGCGCTACGGGCTTGAGACGATGTGCATCGGCGGCGGACAAGGCATTGCTGCCCTGTTCGAACGCGCGGCCTAGCGAACAGCCTCAGCGCAGCGAGACGACATTGTCCGTAACGCGCGGATCGCGGCGATCGCCGTAATACTGGCTCGCCATCGGTTCGTCCGCGGCTTCGACAGTCACGCCCTGACCGAAACCATTGAATGCCGTGCGCATCGCGGCGCCATAGGCACCGAGCATGCCGATCTCGATGAAGTCGCCCGCCCGGGTATCCGCTGGCAGCATGAACGGACCTTCCATGTAGTCCATGTCATCGCAGGTCGGCCCGAAGAAGCTGAACTCGGCCTCGTCAGTGTCAGCCTCGTCCCGCAGCAGCTTGACCGGGAAGACCCAGCCGACATGCGCCGCATCGAACAGTGCGCCATAAGCGCCGTCGTTGATGTAGAGCTCATCACCGCGCCGCTTCTCGACCTTGACCACCATCGAGTTGTACTCGGCACAGAGCGCGCGGCCTGGTTCGCACCAGAGCTCCGACGAATAGGAAATCGGCAGCGATTCAGACGCGCGGTGGATCGCCGCGAAGAAGTCCTCCAGCGGCGGCGGCTCCATGCCGGGATAGATCGAGGGGAAGCCCCCGCCGACGTCGATGATGTCGACCGTGACTGCCGCGTCGACAATCGCCGCGCGGACCCGCTCCAGCGCCTGGACATAGGCGAATGGCGTCATCGCCTGCGAACCGACGTGGAAGCAGATGCCAAGCGCATCGGCGACCTGGCGGGTTGCTTGCAGCAGCGGGGCGGCATCGACCAGGTCGACGCCAAACTTGGCGGCAAGGCTGAGCTTGGAGTGGTCCGAAGACACCCGCAGGCGCACGCAGAGCGAAAGATCTTCCGCCCCGGTGCCGTCTTCGTTGCGCGTTGCAGCGACGATCTTCTCCAGTTCCTCGTGCGTATCGAGGCTGAAGGTACGTACGCCATGAACTTTGTACGCCTCGGTGATCGCGCTCGCGGTCTTCACCGGGTGCATGAAGCATAGCACGGCCGCGGGCAGTGTGGCGCGGACCAGCCGCACCTCGGCGATCGAGGCAACGTCGAAATGCGTTATTCCGGCATCCCACAGCACCCGCAGCAGAGCGGGCGAAGGGTTGGCCTTCACCGCATAGAGCGACTTGCCCGGAAACTTCTCGACAAAGAAGCGGGCAGCGCGCGCGGCGGCGTGCGGGCGATTCAGGATAACGGGTTCGTCGGGCGAAAGAGCGCGAACTACAGCCGATGCATCAGGAAAATGGTGCAACTCAAGGGACCCCCAATAGGCCTTTCAGCCAGAACAACACTAAGACGAGGCTGCCTTGCGGTTATTGGAAGTCCCCTTGGGGCAGCGGGGGGTCGCTATAAGCTGTCCCCCCTGAACTGCAAGTGAAAATGGGGCGGCGGTTTCTCAAAACTGCCGCCGCCGTGCCGGATGGACGAAAACAGGAATAATGGGTTGTTTCTAAAGTAAAATAATTATCCCCGGAATCCACCCCGATTTGCCGATTGAGTCCGTTTTGATGGTCTGTCCCGGCCCCAAACACCATCGTGCGAATCACCCCCAAACCGGGACGGTGGATTCGGCTCAGCCCAGCAGGCCCTCGGGGGTGGCGCCGCGAGACAGAGCGTGCGTCGGCCCGGCACTGAGGAACTGTTCCCCACCTTGCGCCGCTGCGGCCAGTCCGGTCTCACGATAGAGCCGGGAACGAACGATCTCGCCAGCAAGGGGATTCACCGGAGCGCGGCCCTCGCGCGCAAAACTGCGGAACGTGGCAATGTCGGCATCCCGGTCTGCGGTCACGTCGCCGAGGCGCTCCATGATGATCGGCACCGCCGCCGGGGTCCGCGCCGAATCCAGCGCCGATAGCAGCAGGATCCCGTCGAGCACGGCGGCCTTCGGCAGCGACACGCCCTTGAACAACACCGTCAGCGGAGTTCGCCCGGTGGAGTCGAACAGGAAGACGTGGACATTGCCGGCCAAGGGAAACAGCCAGCCGCTGAAGTCCAGACCGGTGCCCTCCATCACCACTTCGATCATGCCGCCCGGCACGCGCCGGATCATGCCGTAATCGTGAAACAGCTTGTCAGCCATCAGCAGCGAAGGGCGGGAGGTGCGCCAGAATCCCTCGTAGGCGCCGCCGCGATGCTCAAGCTCGGGCCGGGCCGCTTCGAGAAACGCGGCAAGCGGACCGGTGTCTGCCGGCAGGCCAGCGCCGGTGGTTTCCGGTATGGCTATGCCAAGTCGCGCGGCCAGCGACGATGTTTATTCAAACCAGTCCGCCATGGAAAAATCGCTCAGCCGCTCATTCAGCAGGGCCGTGAGCCGGGTCAGATTGTGCTCGGTGGGATGGACAGCGCCGGAGAGCCATCGCCCCACCAGGGACTTGTCGACACCGAGCCGGCTGGCCAGCTCGACGCGGCTGAGCGAGGCTGCTCGCAGGCCAAGGGTGAGCTTGGCGGCCAGATCCCTGATCGGCTCCATTCGCACAAACTCTATGCCTCCCGGGCGCAAATGCAACCAGATGCAACGGGTGCAACGCGATGTGCGCGTCGCTGCGCCTCACCGCATCGCCTCGCCCCGCCCATCATCGCAAGCATCGGGTCGCACCGATGCATGAAGGGGGAAACATCATGTACGCTTCAAGAACCACAATGGCGCTCGCACTTGCCGCTGTCGCACTGGGCGGCTGCTCGACCAAGGCGCGCAATTTTTCCGCGCAAGTCGCCACGCCGATTACCGACCGCACTGCCTTTGAAAACGATTACCGCACCTGCCAGACGCTCGTTCGTGCAGGACACAAGTCCGGCTTTCAAGCCGCGGCAGGAGCAGCAGTCGTCAGTGCTGCGGTGATCGGCGGTGGAGTAGCGGTCGGAGCTAGCGCGGTGAGCGGCGCAGTTTACGCCGGTTGGTCAGAATGGGCCGCGGGACTCGGCACCGCGATGGGTGCCGCCACCGTCTTTGTTGGCGCGGCAGGCTTCGGGGTGACCCGTCTGATCCGCTCCGGAAACGAGCGCAAGTTCCGCCGGGCGATGACCACCTGCCTCTCCGAATATGGCTATTCGGTGGAAAGCTGGACCAAGCTGCGCAAGCGTGAAGATCCCGCCGCACACGCCGCTTCGGTCGCCGTGCTGGCCGCTCCCGCCCCGATCGCTCCGGCCAGTCCCGCGCCGGAAGCCGCGCCTGCGGCCGAAGCTGCGCCAGCCGCACAGTAACCCCCCGCCCGAGGCCCGACCTGTCGCAGGTCGGCAGCCGAAGGCCAGACCCCGTCCCGCTTTAATCGGGGCGGGGTCTCAGCTCAGACGGTTGCGGAAGTCCTCCCAACCGAAGCGCTTGATGCAGTCCAGCGCATCGCTCTCGCTGTCCCACAACCAGATCGAGGGCAGCGGCACCCCGTTGAAGGTCGTGGTCTTGACCATCGAGTAATGCGCCTGGTCGAGGAAGGCGAAGCGGCGGCCTGGTGCGACCTCACCAGCGAAGCGGTAATCGCCGATTACGTCCCCCGCGAGGCAGGACGGTCCGCCGAGCCGCACCGCGCCGCCATCGCCCTCGTCCACCGCTTCCGGGTCCGGCGTGAGCTCGCCGAGCATGGCGGGGCGATAGGGCGCTTCGATCACATCGGGCATGTGGCAAGTGGCCGATACATCGGTAATCGCCAGCGGCATCCCGTTCCAGTGCGTATCGAGTATTGTCCCGACGAGGATACCGGCATCGAGCGCCACGGCCTCGCCCGGCTCAAGATAGACCTCGGCCCCGGTATCGTCCTTCAGGTCGAGCAGAAACTGGACCAGCTCGTCGCGCTGATAATCGGCTCTGGTAATGTGATGCCCACCACCAAGGTTGATCCACTTGAACTCACCAAAAAACGGCTCGAGATAATCGAAGGCGACGTCCCAGGTCCGGGCGAGCGGGGCGAAATCCTGTTCGCACAGCGTGTGCATGTGCAGCCCATCGACCAGCGCCATATGCTCGTCGGTCAACTGATCGATCGGGAATCCGAGCCGCGAATGCGGGGCGCACGGATCATAGCGCGGTACTTCGCCCTCGGGATGGAGCGGGTTGATCCGAAGGCCGATCTCGAAGCTCTCGCCCCGGCTGCGCGCCGCATCGATGATCGCGCTGCAGCGGATGATCTGCTGCGGCGAATTGAAGATCACGTGATCCGACAGGCGCAGGATCTCGTCGAGGTCTTCGGGCTTGTAGGCCGCGCAATACGTGCTGATCTCGCCATCATAGAACTCGCCCGCCAGCCGCGCTTCCCACAGGCCCGAAGCGCAGGTCCCATCAAGATATTCGCCGATAATCGGCGCGGTAGACCACATCGAGAAGGCCTTGAGCGCCGCCAGCATCTTGACCCCGGCCCGGTCCCGGACATCGGCGAGGATCGACAGGTTCTGCCTGAGACGCGCTGCATCGACGACGAATGCGGGGCTATCGACGCGGGCGAGGTCAAATTGGGCGAATGCGCCCGGGTCACCGGCTCTGGTTTCCATGGCTAGGCAGCCTTTCTCAGAACGCCACCGGTCCCGGCAATTCCTTCACCTGCCAGGGCAGTCCGTGCTCATTGAGCATCTCCATGAAGGGATCGGGGTCCATCTGCTCCATGTTGAACACGCCCTCTCCGGCCCATGCGCCGGTCAGCATCATCGCCGCGCCGATCATCGCCGGAACGCCAGTGGTGTAGCTGATCGCCTGATTACCGGTTTCGGCATAGGCCTCTTCATGGTCGCAGATCTGGTAGATGTAGAAGGTCTTTTCGCCCGATCCATCCAGCGCCTCGCCGGTGGCGATGTCGCCGATATTGGTCTTGCCCTTGGTGGTCGGCCCCAGCGTTTCCGGCTTGGGCAGCACGGCGGCGAGGAACTGCAGCGGGACGATCTGCTGGCCCTGGTATTCGATCGGCTCGATCCCGATCATGCCGACGTTCTTCAGCACAGTGAGGTGGTTGATATAGGCATCGCCGAAGGTCATCCAGAAGCGGGCGCGCTCCAGCTCGGGGATGAACCGGGCGAGGCTTTCAAGCTCCTCGTGATACATCATGTACATGTTCTTCGGGCCGACCGCCTCGAAGTCGAACGCCACTTTTTTCGCCAGCGGCGGGGTCTCGACGAACTGGCCGTTCTCCCAGTGCCGCGCATTGGCGGTGACTTCGCGGATGTTGATTTCCGGGTTGAAATTGGTCGCGAAGGCCTGCCCGTGATCGCCGCCGTTGCAATCGAGTATGTCGAGCTGGCGGATAGTCTTCAGCTTGTGCTTCTTGAGCCACATCGCGAAGACGCTGGTCACCCCCGGATCGAAGCCGGAGCCGAGCAACGCCATAATCCCGCGTGCCTTGAAGCGGGCATGCAGGTTCCACTGCCAGGAATATTCGAACTTCGCGACGTCCTTCGGCTCATAGTTCGCGGTGTCGAGGTAATCGACGCCGGTGTTGAGGCACGCCTCCATGATCGTGAGGTCCTGGTATGGCAGCGCCAGGTTGACCACCAACTTCGGACCGATCTGCTCGATCAAAGCAGACAGCGCGGGCACGTCCTCCGCGTCGATCGCATGGGTGGCGACGGTTACCCCGCAGCGCTGCTTCACCGAATCGGCAATCGCATCGCATTTCGAAAGGGTACGGCTGGCGAGATGGATCTCGCTGAAGATGCCCGGATTGAAGGCCATCTTGTGCACGCAAACCGAGCTGACCCCGCCCGCGCCGATCACCAGAACCTTGCTCAATGCGCTTCTCCTTTGCAGCCGCAAGCAAGCGCAGATAGATCGCTGGCATGACAGCACAACCGCAACGCAGCCCGACCGCCGCCGGGGTGGCCCGGGCCATGGACAAGATTGCGGCGCTGCTGCCGCGCACGCCCTTGCTCCCGCTCGAGATCGACGGGACGACCGTGTGGTGCAAGGCGGAGAGCCTCCAGCCCGTCGGCGCTTTCAAGATTCGCGGTGCGTGGCACCGCCTGAGCGACCTTTCGCAAGCCGAGCGCGAGGCCGGGGTGGTTGGCGTATCGAGCGGAAACCATGCGCAGGGCGTGGCCTGGGCGGCGAAGCGGCTGGGGATTCCGGCCACGATCGTCATGCCGGTCGATGCCCCGCAGGTGAAGCTCGACGCGACCCGGGCCTACGGCGCCGAGGTGGTGCTTTATGACCGGCCCGGCGGGGAGGACCGCGATGCCTTGGCGGAGACGCTGTGCGCCCAGCGCGGGGCGACGCTGGTCCACGCCTATGCCGATCCCTGGGTGATCGAGGGACAGGGGACCGCCGGGCTGGAGATCGCTGCACAACTGGCCGAGCGCGGACTGGGTTTGCCGACCCGGATCGTCGCGCCTTGCGGCGGCGGCGGGCTTACAGCGGGCCTTGCCCTCGCCTGCCCGGATGCAGAGATCGTCCCGGTCGAGCCGGAAGGCTGGGACGACGTGCGCCTGAGCCTTGCGACCGGCGAGATCCAGCGTGTGCCCGTCAATGCCCCGCCTACGCCTTGCGATGCCTTGCAGACCCCCGCGACCTGGCCGATCAACTTCGCGGTCCTGAAGGAGCGGTGCGCCTATGGCCTGATGGTGACCCCGGCGGAAGTCCGGGCGGCCCAGCGACTGGCTTTTGCGCGGTTGCACCTGGTGATCGAACCCGGTGGCGCAGCAGCACTAGCCGCGGTGTTGGCGGGCAAGGCGGCGCACGACGGCACAACCGCCGTGCTGCTGACCGGCGGCAACACCGACGCGGCGGCCTTTGCCAAGGTCATTGCTTCGACTGATTAGTTGCAATTGACAACGCAATAATCCCGTCGCACCTTCGCCGCCTCGTTTCCACGAGGGGGAGAATTGCAATGCAGGCGCAAATGCTCGCACCAGCCGCGGTGCTGGTGCTGTGGTCGCTGATCGTGATGCTGTGGATGGCGCGGACGCGCTTTGCCGCTTTCGGCCAGGTCGGCGTCGACCTGAAGACCGCCAAGCCCGGTGGGCGCGGTCAGAACCTTGAAGGCGTGCTGCCCGACGAGGTGAACTGGAAAGCGCACAACTACGCGCATCTCATGGAGCAGCCGACGATCTTCTACCCGACAGTGGTGATCCTCGCGCTGACCGGCCCCGTCGCAGCCGATGTCGCCTTGGCTTGGGCCTATGTGCTGCTGCGGGTGGCCCATTCACTGTGGCAGGCGACCGTCAACCGCATCCCGGTGCGCTTCACGTTGTTCCTGCTGTCCAGCCTGTGTCTGATCGCCCTGGCGATCCGGGCGGCCATGGCCACACTGTTCGTCACGCCGGCGCTGGCCGGTTGATCACTGCAACAAGGGGATAATGAGATGATCGGAATGGAAATCCTCCAGCCCGTGGTCGCGCTGGCCGCCTGGACCATGGTGATGTGGGTCTGGATGTACGCCACCCGCATCCCGGCGATGCAGGCCGCCAGGATCGATCCTGACAAGCTTGCCGCCGACCCTTCAACCACGCTTGACGATATCCTGCCAGCCAAGGTCCAGTGGAAATCGCATAACTACAATCACCTGCATGAAGCGCCGACCGTATTCTATGCGGTCGCACTGGTGCTGGCGATTGTCGGTGCCGATGCGGGCGATGGCACCAATGTGGCGATTGCCTGGGCCTATGTCGGCCTGCGGGTGATCCACTCGCTGGTGCAGGCGATCGTCAACAAGGTGATGCTGCGCTTCATCATCTTCACCCTGTCCAGCTTGTGCCTGATGGCCTTGGTGGTGCGGGCGGCGATGGTGGTGTTCGCGGCTTAGCGAACGAACAGGCTGGCCAGTTCCACGTGGGTCGACCAGCGGAACTGGCCGACCGGGCGGACCTCGGCCAGCCGGTAGCCGCCCTCTATCAAGGTCTGTCCGTCGCGCGCCCAGCTGGAAGGGTTGCAGCTGATGTAGACGATCCGTTCGACGCTGCTTTGCGCCAGCCGCTCAATCTGGTCGCGCGCGCCGGCGCGGGGGGGATCGAGCAGCACCGCGGCAAAGCGGTTCAGCTCGTCAGGCAGCAGCGGGTTGCGGAACAGGTCGCGATGCATGGCGTGGACCGGCAGGCCGGCCTGCGCCGCTGCGGCCTTGCAGGCGAGATGGGCGTCGCGTGCGGCTTCGACCGCCAGCACCTTGGTTACGGGGCCGGCCAGCGCAAAGGCAAACGTCCCGAGCCCGGCGAACAGATCGGCCACGGCAGGAGTGTCCGCCAGCCATTCGCGCGCAGCCGAAACCAGCGCCGCTTCGCCGTCCGCGGTGGCTTGCAAAAAGGAGCCCGGAGGGAAGGGCACGCTGATCCCGGACAGCGAAACCGTCACGGGATGCGGCTCCCACACCACCTCGGCACCATATCCCTGATCGAGCACCAGCCGGGCTAGGCCATGTGCCTTGGCGAAATCCAGCAGTAGTTCAGTCGCAGCGAGGCCCTCTACCGTCACTCCCTTGATCCCGAGATCAAGGCCCTGCTCGGTCATCGCCAGCTCGATGTCGGCGGCGAGCCGGGCATGGGTGTGTCTGCCTTTGCCTTGCCCCTTGCCCTGCCCGACCCGGATCAGAAGCTTGCGTAGCGGCGGCAGGATCGCCACGAGTTCCGGCACCAGCACCGGGCATTCACCCAGCTCCACCAGCCGGTGCGATTTCGCCTCGCGATATCCGATCACGATCCGCCCGGCGGAGCTTTCCGCCCGTAACGAGGCGCGGCGGCGACTGGCCGGCGGCGAGAGCTGTGGCGGCGTGATCAATCCTGCGCCCAGCCCGTGCGCGCTTGAAGCATTGGCGACCCGCGCCGCAACGAACTCGGCCAGCGATGTCTCGTCGAGTTGCTGCAACTGGCAACCGCCGCAGCGTCCGTAATGCCGGCACGCCGGGGCGACATGGTGCGGTCCCGGCTGGATCGTGCCATCGGGCAGCAGAAGGTCACCCGGCGCGCTGCCCCAGGCAAAGCGTCCCGAGGCGGTGACGCCGTCGCCCTTGGCGGCGATGCGGATGATTTCTTCAGGTTCGCTCACAGGCAGGTCGCGTAGGCGCTCTGTACCTTGTCGGCAAGTTGCCCGGCGGAAAATGCGGGCGGGCAGAGCCGCGCTGCTTCGGCGTGGAGCCACACGCCCTGACAAGCCGCCTCGAACGGTTCGACCCCGCACGCGAGGCGGCTGGCGATCGTCCCGGCGAGGACGTCCCCCGTTCCGGCGGTCGAGAGCCAGCTCGATGCGCGCGCAGCCAGACGGAGGCGGCCGTCGGGGGCGGCGATGACGGTGTCAGGTCCTTTGGCGACAATGATCATGCCGCTGGCCCGCGCAAGTTCAGCCGCACGATCGGGTTTCGACCCGAAGCCAGTGCAATCGAATGTTCGCTCCAGCACCGTGAGCTCGCCCTCGTGCGGAGTCGCGATGACTGGCGCGATGTGCTCCGCAAGTTGGCGCGCACCGAGCAGCACCAAAGCGTCCGCATCGAGCACCGAGGCGATCCCGAATCCGAGCGCTAGGGCCAGCCGCTCGCGCGCTTCGCCATTGCGGCCCAGGCCAGGCCCGACCAGGAGCGCCGCAAAGCGCCCGTCATCCAGCGCATCAGCCAGCGGCGCCGTATCGACCACGAGGTCAGCGGGAGCCTGCACAGAATGTTCAGCCAGCAGTTTCACATAACCAGCCCCAGCGCCTTGCGCTGCCCGGGCCGAAAGCATCGCCGCCCCGGGCATGGCTCCGCCGATCACGCCGAGCAGACCACGGACGTACTTGTGGGCATCGGCCGGCGGCGGGGGCAGGTGCGGCTTGCGAACCACCTCCGCAGCTCCCGGGACTGGCGCGGCACCGATGTCCACCAGCCGCAAGATGCCCATTGCTGCGCTCGCCGGCATCAGGAAATGCGCGAACTTCCACGCGCCCAGCGCGATAGTGAGCTGGTAGTCCGGCAGGCCGACGTTGAGCATCATGCCACTGTCGCTGTCGACCCCGCTCGGCAAGTCGATGGCGATGCGGTGGGGATGCGTTGCGCCTAGGTCGGTGAGCAGCGCCAGGTGCTCGGCTGACAAAGGCCGAACCAGCCCGCTGCCGAACAGGCAGTCGACCAGCACCTCGCCGCCGCTGCCGCCGATCTCGCCGCGATAAAGGGAGCGCGCATTGATCGCCGCCGGAGTGCCTGGCTCGGCTCCGGTCACGACCCGCACCGGAGTGCCCCGCCGGCGCAGCTCCTCGGCAATCACATACCCATCGCCGCCGTTGTTCCCCGGCCCGCACAGCACGGTGACCGGGCGGTGCCCTGCGATCCGCCAGACGTAATCCGCCGCACCTCGCCCCGCGACGTCCATCAGCGCCTCGACGCTGGTACCCGCAGCAATCAGCGCCTCTTCGGCGACGCGCATCTGCGCCACGGTCAGGATCTGGTCAGCGGGTGGCATCGGGCGCCCTCGCCACGATCGGGAAGCGATAGCGATCCGGCCCGACCCGCACTTCCAGAAGGTCTCCGGACAGTTGCTGCGCAGCGAGATCAGCCCCGTCGGCACTGGCGAGGCCTTTGCCATCGGGGAGTACCGAAAGACGCCGGAATCCGCCGTCAGGATGGCGCACCACGAGCACTTCCGTGGCCTTGTGTCGCGCCCGTTCCAGCGTGCAGACCGGCGCGAAATTCACCGCCTTGTCGATCGCGCACTGGACCATTTCGCCCGTGACAGAGCGTCCGGCTTCGCCCCCTTGCGAACAGGCGGCGGCGCAGAAGCACAGGGCGACGGTCAGGCGCTGCATCACCGGCTTGTCGCGCGCGGCGCCGCGCTTGGCAAGTCAGCGGCGCTTGAGCTGCGTCACATCCCGCACCGCACCGCGCGCGGCGCTGGTCGCCATGGCGGCATAGGCCTGCAACGCCGGCGAAACGGCGCGCTTGCGGGGATGGACCGGCGTCCATGCCTGATCGCCGCGCGCTGCCATTGCCGTGCGGCGGGCGGCGAGTACATCGTCGGCCACGGCCAGGCTGATGCTGCGTGCGGGAATATCGATGGCGATCGTGTCGCCGGTTTCGACCAGCGCGATCAGCCCGCCTTCGGCCGCTTCGGGTGAGACGTGGCCGATGGACAAGCCGGAAGTGCCGCCCGAGAAACGCCCATCGGTGATCAAAGCGCAGGCCTTGCCCAGCCCCTTCGATTTCAGATAGCTCGTCGGGTAGAGCATTTCCTGCATGCCCGGTCCGCCCTTGGGTCCTTCGTAGCGAATCACCACGACGTCCCCCGCCTTGACCTCGCCCCCCAGAATTCCGGCTACCGCCGCGTCCTGACTTTCATAGACCCGGGCCGGGCCGGTGTGGATCAGGTTTGCATCATCAACACCGGCGGTCTTCACGATACAGCCATCGACGGCGATGTTGCCAGTCAGCACGGCGATTCCGCCGTCCGTCGAGAAGGCATGCTCGGCGCTGCGGATCACGCCGTTCTCGCGGTCGAGATCGAGCTCGTCCCAACGGCGTGACTGGCTGAAGGCGGTCTGGGTCGGCACGCCGCCCGGTGCGGCCTTGAAGAAGGTCTGCACTTCGGGATCGTTGGTGCGCGAGATGTCCCAGGTGTTGATCGCATCGCGCATCGTCCGGCTGTGCACCGTCGGCACATCAGTGTGGAGCAGTCCGGCGCGGTCCAGCTGGCCGAGGATCGCAAATATCCCACCGGCGCGGTGGACGTCTTCCATGTGAACGTCGGCCTTGGCCGGGGCAACCTTGGACAGGCACGGCACCCGGCGCGAGAGCCGGTCGATGTCGGCCATGGTGAAGTCCACTCCGGCTTCATGCGCGGCCGCGAGCAGGTGCAGCACCGTGTTGGACGAACCACCCATCGCGATGTCGAGGCTCATCGCATTTTCGAAGGCCTTGAAACCGGCGATATTGCGCGGCAGCGCGCTGGCATCGTCTTGTTCGTACCAGCGGCGGCACAGCTCGACCGCAAGCTCGCCGGCGCGCAGGAACAGCGCCTTGCGGTCCGAGTGGGTGGCCAGCTGCGAGCCGTTGCCCGGCAGCGAAAGCCCTAGCGCCTCGGTCAGGCAGTTCATCGAATTGGCGGTGAACATGCCGCTGCACGATCCGCAAGTCGGGCAGGCAGACCGCTCGATGGACGCGACTTCGGCGTCGGTATAATCCTCGTCCGCGGCGGCAACCATGGCATCGACCAGATCGAGCGCCACTTCCTTGCCGCGCAGCACCACCTTGCCGGCCTCCATCGGCCCACCCGAAACGAACACCACCGGAATGTTGATCCGTAGCGCCGCCATCAACATGCCCGGTGTGATCTTGTCGCAGTTGGAGATGCAGACCATCGCATCGGCGCAGTGCGCGTTGACCATGTATTCCACGCTGTCGGCGATCAGTTCGCGGCTCGGCAGCGAATAGAGCATCCCGTCATGGCCCATGGCGATCCCGTCATCGACCGCGATGGTGTTGAATTCCTTGGCAACACCCCCGGCCGACTCGATTTCCCGCGCGACCATCTGGCCCAGGTCCTTGAGGTGGACGTGACCCGGCACGAATTGGGTGAAGCTGTTGACCACAGCGATGATCGGCTTGCCGAAATCGCCATCCTTCATGCCCGTAGCGCGCCACAGCCCGCGCGCGCCGGCCATGTTGCGACCGTGAGTGGAGGTGCGTGAACGAAGGGCTGGCATGATCGGGCTCCGGAAGATTCTTGCGCAACGTGGCGCGGCCTCGCCCCTACGCGACTATTCCCCCAGCTTCAACGCCACTTCATTGCAGATCCGATGTAACCGCTCGGCCCAGGCCAGGTGCTGCTGGGGGGTGGCAAGCTGATCCTGCCTGATCTCGATCCCGAGATAAGGCCGTCCATCAGCCTCGCAGTGGCGGTTCATCGTCGCGTTGAGCAAGACGCCGGAATAGGGCTCCTGGTCACCAACCACCAGACCTTCGGCCTCCAGCATTGGAATGGCGACCCGGGCCGCGCGATCGTCGCTGTTGTAGAGCACTCCGACATGCCAGGGCCGCGGCTCGTCGCTGCTGGCGAGGCGCGGGGTGAAGCTGTGGAGCGATAGGATCAGCGCCGGCGGCACGTCCTCCAGCAGACTGGCCAGCGCCGCGTGATAAGGGCGGAAAAAGCGGTTGAGCCGCGCTTCGTGGCCCGCGTGATCCAGCGCATTCCCGGGAATGGCGTGGCCATCACTGGCGATCGGCACCACGGCGGGCGCATGCTCGTCGCGGTTGTAGTCACACACGAGGCGGCTGACATTGCCTTGGAAGGCGGCCACACCATCACGCCGGGCCATGATCTCGCCCACCGGGCCCACTCCGATGTCGATGGCGACATGCTGATCGAGCAGGGCGGGGTCGATGCCGAGGTCGATGTCCTCGGGCACGCGGTTGCTGGCATGATCGGAGACGACCAGAATCCCGCCAAAGCGCGGCGTGCCGACAATGCGGTAGGGCGCGTCCTTCATCGCAGTTGCCCAGCCAGTTGCCACCAGTCCGGCCTTTCCTTGCGCACCAAGCCGGACGCTCCATCACGATCTGCATCGGATTCGTAAAGCGCAAAGCAGGTCGCGCCCGAACCGGACATCCGCACCAGCCACGCTCCGGTTTGCCGGAGTAAGGCCAGCACATCGGCGACCTCAGAACACAGAGCTGTCGCAGGACCTTCAAGATCGTTGCGCCCTGCCAGCGCTATCTGACGTGCCGTTCCTTCGGGCATCGGCCCGCGATCCAATCCGCCCCAGTCCTTGAACACCGGCCCGGTGGCGAGCGGCACTCGCGGGTTCACCAGCAACACCGGCGTGCCCGTCAGATCGTTCTCGATCGGCTCCAGGTCGATACCGGTGCCGCGCCCGATGCACGCCTGGCTGCGTACGCAGGCCGGTACGTCCGCCCCGAGCCGGGCGGCGCGCGCGGGCCAGTCGTCGGGAAGCCCATATCGGCTCTCGACCATACGAAAGATCGCCCCCGCGTCCGCCGAACCACCGCCCAGACCAGCAGCGACGGGCAGATTCTTCTCCAGCTCGACTTTCCAGCCCGGGCCGTGCGGCAACGCAGCCAGCGCGCTGGCGACGATATTGTCGAACAGATTGTCCAGCCCGCCGGCAAACTCGCCGAACACGCGAACTTCGTCCCGCGCGGCGGGGGCGGCGCTCAGTCGGTCGCCCGCCTCTATGAAGGCAAACAACGTCTCCAGCTCATGATAGCCATCCTCCCGCCGTCGCCGGACGTGCAGGGCGAGGTTGATCTTGGCGTAAGCGGTTTCCCGCATCATCGTCTCCCCGTGCCGGGAAGGAACCTACATGTTCGGATAGTTCGGACCACCGCCGCCCTCCGGCGTTACCCATTCGATGTTCTGCATCGGGTCCTTGATGTCGCAGGTCTTGCAGTGGACGCAGTTCTGGGCGTTGATCTGCAGCCGCGGGCCGGAGCCATCGGGATCGACGAACTCGTAGACCCCCGCCGGGCAATAGCGCGCCTCGGGGCCGGCATAGAGCGGGAGATTGATCTCTACCGGCACCGCCGCATCCTTCAGCCGCAAGTGGCAGGGCTGGTCTTCCTCGTGGTTGGTGAACGAGAAGGAGACGCTGGTCAGCCGGTCGAAGCTGATCACCCCGTCGGGCTTGGGATACTGGATCGGCTGGAACAGGTCGGCGCGCCTGGTGGCCGAGGCATCGGTGTGGTGCTTCATCGCCGGGAAGATCGGCAGCTTGAGATAGCGCAGCCACATGTCCGCATTTGCCAGCGCCGAACCGAACAAGTCGCCATCGAACTTCGCTGCCAGTGGCTCGGCATTCTGGACCAGCTTGAGCTCGCTGGCGATCCAGCTTTCACGCACGGCGGCATCGTATTCGGCCAGCTCGTCGCCCGAGCGGCTCGAGGCGACGGCGCCGGCAATTGCTTCGGCAGCAAGCATTCCGCTCTTCATCGCCGTATGGCTGCCCTTGATCCGGGGCACGTTGACGAATCCGGCCGAGCAACCCGCCAGCACCCCGCCCGGGAAGGCAAGGCGAGGGACTGATTGCCAGCCGCCTTCGTTGATCGCACGCGCGCCATAAGAAACACGCCGCCCGCCTTCCAGCACCGCACGGATCGCGGGATGCTGCTTCCAGCGCTGGAACTCCTCAAACGGGTGAACGTAGGGATTTTCGTAATCGAGCGCGGTGACGAAACCGAGCGCCACCTGGTTGTTGGCCTGGTGATAGAGGAAACCGCCGCCCCAGCTGTCGCTTTCCGAAAGCGGCCAGCCCTGGGTGTGGAGCACCCGGCCCGGCACGTGCCTGGCCGGATCGATGTCCCACAGCTCCTTGATGCCGAGACCGTAAACCTGCGGCTGGCAATCCCGCTCAAGGTCGTATCTCGCCTTGAGCCGCTTGGTCAGGTGGCCGCGGGCACCTTCGCAGAACACGGTATACTTGGCGAGCAGGTGCATGCCGGGTTGGTAATCGCCCCGCGGGTTACCTTCGCGATCGACCCCCATGTCCCCGGTCTGCACGCCGATCACCGCGCCGGCTTCGTCGTAAAGCACTTCAGCGGCGGGGAAGCCGGGGAAGATCTCGACGCCCAGTTCCTCCGCTTTTCCGGCAAGCCAGCGGCAGAGGTTGCCGAGACTGCCGGTATAGGTGCCCTTGTTCGACATGAACGGCGGCATGAGGAGATGCGGGATCGAAAACTTGCCGCTTTTGGTCAGATACCAGTGCCAGTTATCGGTCACCGGCGTCTCGGCCATCGGGCAGCCATCGCCGCGCCAATCGGGCAGCAGCTCATCAAGCGCGCGCGGATCGACCACCGCACCCGAGAGGATGTGTGCGCCGATCTCCGATCCCTTCTCGAGGATGCAGACGGAGATGTCCGAATTGACCTGCTTGAGCCGGATGGCCGCGGCCAGTCCGGCCGGACCGCCGCCGACGACCACGACATCATAGGCCATCGATTCGCGTTCGCTCATGGTTTCCCCGCTTCCGGTCAAAAACTGCGCGTTGTGCCTTGATTGCTGCAGTCTGGCAGGTCAAGACCCGTCGGGCAATGATCGCGGACCCCGAACCCAGCATCGCGGATGGAATCGCCGCAGCCCTCGCCTGGTGGCGCGAGGCCGGGGTTGAGAACGATTTCGCTGACGATCCGCAAAGCTGGCTGACCAAGCCGGTCGCAGCACCTTCTGCCCATGCCCCTGAAGCCATAGCGGCAACGCCGCCAAAGCCGGCGCAGGCCCCGGCTGTGCCCGAGGTGGAGCGGCTGCGTGGGCTGGATGCCTTGCCCGGCAGTCTTGCCGAATTTTCCGCCTGGTGGCTCTCTGAACCGTCGCTCGATCATGACCTGCCTGAGCGGCGCGTGGCGCCGCGGGGGCCGACAGGTGCACCGCTGATGGTCATCGTCCCCGAGCCCGAACCCGGCGATTCGCAGCGGCTCCTAACCGGGCCACACGGAAACCTGCTCGACGCCCTGCTGGCAGCGATGGGGATCGCGCCTGACACAGCCTACGTCGCCAGCGCCTTGCCGCGCCATACTCCGGCAGCGGACTGGCCCGCGCTGGATGCGGCCGGCTTCGGTACGGTGCTGCGCCATCATGTCCGTCTGGCGGCCCCGCAGCGGATCATGGTGTTCGGAGGGAGCATCCTGCCGCTTCTCGGCCACGATCCGACGCTTTCTGCTGAAACTTCACCCATTTTTAACCATGAGGGCTTCAGCGCAGCCTTGTTGCCCGCGCCTGACCTTGCCAGCCTGCTTGCCAGGCCGAGGGCCAAGGCCGGTTTGTGGCAGCGCTGGCTAGACTGGACGGGACGCAAAACAGCGTGAAACGATACGCGAGAGTGCTGAAATTCGGGGTCATCGGAGCAGCAGGTATCGCCTGCACGCTGCCCGCGCTCGCCCATGCCAACAGCGCTGCGCTCGATTATTTCCAGAGCCGGTCTGCGCGAACCGCCGTGCCCTCGCTGCTTAGCCAGGACGATCGCAGCTGGTATCGCGACGTGTTCGCGGCAATCAAGAAGCAGGACTGGATCAAGGTGCAGGCGATGTTCGCACAGCGTCCGGACGGCCCCCTGCATCAGGTTGCCCGGGCTGAATATTTTCTTGCGGCCAACTCTCCCAAGGTTGAGCTGCCGGCCTTGCAGTCATGGCTTTCGGCCGGCACCGATCTCCCACAGGCCGAACAGATCGCTACTCTGGCAGTGAAGCGCGGTGCGGCGACGATGCCGTCCCTGCCGTCAAGCCAGGCGCTCTATGCCCAGCCCGGCATGCCCAAGCGGACCCGCCCGCGCGAAATCGCCGACGGGACCATGCCCAATGCGGTTGCCGCCAGCATCCTCGACAAGATCAAGAACGACGATCCGACCGGCGCGCGCATCCTGCTGGACGGGATCGATGCCACCCTTTCGCCCGAGGCGCGGTCCGAATGGCGCCAGCGGGTGGCCTGGGCCTATTACATCGAAAATGACGATGCCACCGCTTACGCCTTGGGTCAAACCGTCGCGGACGGTGTCGGGCCGTGGGTGCCGGAAGGCCAGTGGACCGCAGGTCTGGCTGCCTGGCGGATGGGCGATTGCGCCGGAGCCGGGGACGCTTTCGGCAAGTCCGCTGCTGCCGCACAGAATCCCGAACTTCAGGCCGCCGCCTATTACTGGCAGGCCCGCGCACTGGTGCGCTGCCGCCAGCCCCAGAAATCCGGTGCTCCGCTGCGTGCGGCCGCCCGGCTGGACGAGACGTTCTACGGCATGCTCGCCGCCGAGGAGCTCGGTCTCAAGTTGCCCGAGACTCATGCCGCCCCTGACTTCACCCAGGCAGACTGGCAGAAGCTGCGCGACACCGGCAACGTCCGCACCGCCGTGGCTCTGGCCGAGATTGGCGAGGACGGCCTGGCGGACGAAGTGCTGCGCCATCAGGCGCGGATTGGTGAACCCTCGCTCTATCAGCCGCTTTCGCGTCTGGCGCGCGACCTCGGTCTGCCTTCCACCCAGTTGTGGATGGCCCAGAATGTACCTTCCGGCGGCCGCGCCGAACCGGCCGCGCGTTTCCCCACCCCGAAGTGGACCCCGGCGACGGGATGGAAGATCGACCCGGCACTGGTCTATGCTCACACCCTCCAGGAATCGGTGTTCCGCGCCCGCGCGGTCAGTCCAGCGGGTGCGCGCGGGCTGATGCAGATCATGCCTGCTGCCGCGCGCGACCATGCCGGCGATCTTGGCGTTTCCGGCAATGCCGAGGACCTCTCCCGCCCCGAGATCAACCTCGCCTTTGGGCAGCAGCACTTGCAGATGCTGCGCGAATCCACCGGCACCCAGGGGCTGCTGCCCAAGGTGATGGCCGCCTACAATGCGGGCCTCCAGCCGATCGGCCGCTGGAACACCGAAATCCGCGATCAGGGCGATCCGCTGCTGTGGATGGAATCGATTCCCTATTGGGAAACGCGCGGCTACGTTGCGATCGTGTTCAAGAACTACTGGATGTACGAGCGCCAGGCCGGCGGTCCCTCGGAAAGCCGCGAAGCGCTGGCCCAGGGCATGTGGCCGACCTTCCCGGGCCTTGCCGGAGCCAAGCCGGTGCGGATGGGTGCGAACGGAGCGATCCTGCGTGGCCGTTGATACTGCCCGTACCTTCCGCCCGATCGCTATCGCGGTCCTGACCATTTCCGATACCCGCACGCTCGAAACAGACACCTCCGGCGCATTGCTGGTGGAGCGGATCAAGGCCGCCGGCCACACGCTCGCCGAACGCGCGATCGTGGTCGACGACGTCCCGCGCATCGTCAGCCGTCTCAATGACTGGATTGACGACCGCAAGGTCGATTGCATCATCACCACCGGCGGCACCGGCCTGACCGGGCGCGACGTAACCCCCGAGGCGCTTGACCGCGTGAAGGACAAGGACATCCCCGGCTTCGGCGAGCTGTTCCGCTGGATCAGCTACCAGACCATCGGCACCTCGACCGTGCAAAGCCGCGCCATGGCCGTGCTGGCGCGGGGGACTTACATCTTCGCCCTGCCCGGATCGAACGGGGCCGTAAAAGACGGCTGGGACAAGATCCTCGCCGAGCAGCTCGATAGCCGGAACCGGCCGTGCAATTTCGTCGAGCTGATGCCGCGGTTGCGGGAGGTTTGAGGGCGAGGGCCTCACACCAGTCGTCCAGACGCAAAACCCGAATCTGAATCCCGAAATCCGGAACCTCGGCCCGCTCATGCTGAGCTTGTCGAAGCACTGTCCTTGTCTTCGTGCCGCCGGATGCAACCTCAAGAAGACGGACGGTGCTTCGACAAGCTCAGCACGGACGGAGTTTTGGTTCAGGTCACAGGCACGATGCCGCCTCGATGAGTTTCCGCACGGCATGCAGATCTTTGGCGATGCCGCTGCACAGGGACTCCATTTCAGGCGTAGGGCCTAGTAAATCGGGTACCATGAAAGTGATCATCCCGGCCGCTGCTGCGGATCGGACACCATTGTGGGAATCCTCCAGTGCCAGACAGAGGGCAGGCTCTACACCGAGGTGCTGCGCAACCATCAAAAAGGGGTCCGGCGAGGGCTTGCCCGCAACATAATCCCCATGACCAATTACCCCTTGAAACCGGTCGGACAAGCCATGGGCACCGAGGTGGCTTTGCACGGTGGAATGAGCAGACGATGTCGCAATGCATCGTGGTATTTCGAATTGATCTAGACAATCGAGAAGTTCGAGAACGCCAGGTTTAAGCCTCAACTGCGTTGCGGCCAGCAGATCGAAATGATCGATCATCAGTGCAAAATATTGATCCACCGGAAAATCCGGCCCCATGTGTTCCAGGATCAACAATCGGCTCTGGGCCCAAGGCACGCCAATCGTTCGTTCTACGACTGCCCTAGGCAAGTCATGCCCTCCTTGGCTTCCCGCTGCCTTGAACGCATCTTGATAGAGCGTTTCCGTATCGAAGATCAGTCCGTCCATGTCGAAGATCACGGCGGCAGGCATACGCGGTAGCATCATCGACTTCGCATAGTTTGCACGGGTCGTCGCAGCAATGACGGATTCCGTCCGTTTCTTCCTTGCAACTCTGTTCTCTCTATGTTCCAGTCCACCCCATGCCAACCCCCATCCACGGTCGCGGCGCGCAGTCTGCGCAGGTGCCGCAGCGCTTCGGCCTCGCCGCACGCGAGGTGGATGGGGATTGGCTGGATGCGCGGGGGGAGGTTGATGGCGGGGCGCCGCGCATCGCCACCACGGTGACCGAGGAACATCCGAAGAGCATCATCAGCTTCAATCAGTCGCCCGATGTTCCCTTTGACCGCTCGATCAACGCCTATCGCGGCTGCGAGCATGGCTGCGTCTACTGCTATGCACGGCCGACGCACGCTTTCCATGATCTCTCGCCGGGGTTGGACTTCGAGACCAGGCTCTTCGCCAAGCCCGACGCCGCGCGGCTGCTGCGCGAGACGCTGGCGAAGCGTGGCTACAAGCCCGCGCCCATCGCCATGGGGACCAACACCGATCCCTACCAGCCGATCGAAGCGCGCTACCGCATCACACGGCAAGTGCTGGAGGTCTGCCTGGAGACGGGGCACCCGGTGACGATGACCACGAAGTCCGACCGGGTGCTGCACGATCTCGATCTGCTGGCCGAGCTGGCGCGGCGCAATCTGACGGCGGTCAGCATTTCGGTCACCAGCCTCGATCCGAAGCTCTCCGGCTTGCTCGAACCGCGCGCCGCCGCGCCGGCCAAGCGGTTGGCGGCGCTGGGACGGCTGGTCGAGGCCGGGGTGCCGGCGCATGTCTCGGTCGCGCCGATCGTACCGGCGATCACGGACGAGTTCCTGGAAGCCATTCTCGAGGACGCCGCCGCGCGCGGGGTCCGTTCCGCCAGCTGGATCGTGCTGCGCCTGCCGCATGAGGTCGCGCCGCTGTTCCGCGAGTGGCTTTCGGTCCATTTTCCGGACCGGGCGGACAAAGTCATGAACACGGTGCGTTCGATGCGGGAAGGCAAGGACAACGATGCCGATTTCTTCACCCGGATGAAACCCAATGGCGTCTGGGCCGATCTTTTCCGCCAGCGCTTCCGCAAGACCTGCGCGCGGCTGGGGCTCAACGCCGACAGTCACGCGGCGCTGGACTGCGCGCAGTTCCGGGCGCCGGACCGGGGCGGTCAGCTCAGCTTGCTCTGAAGCGGCATGCAACAAAAGCCCGCCTCGCGCGTTTCCCTTGCAAGCGCAACCAGGAGGCTACCATGCCAGAGGAACGTGTTACCCGTGTGTCATCGCCGGAAAGCAACGCCAGAGACACCATCGTAGTCACCGACGGGGGCGGCCGCAGTTCTGGCGGGGGCGGTTGGGCAATCGCCCTGGTCCTGCTCGTCGTGCTGGGCCTCGCGCTTTACTATTTCGCCGACATGAACTCCAGCCGGTCGGCCAAGGACCGTGCCATCGCAGGCGCGGCGGAAGACGTCGGGGCTGCGGCGCAGGACGTCGGGAAGGCCGCCAAGGATGCCGCCGACAGCGTCAAGAAATAAGCCTGAGGTCAGCCTTCCAGCCGGTAGTCCCGGAACTGCTCGCGCAAGTCTTTCTTGCTGATCTTGCCGGTTCCGGTGTGGGGTAGCTCGTCGACGAATTCCACGGCGTCGGGCAGCCACCATCTGGCGACCTTGTCGGACAGGAAGGCGATAATTTCCTGTGCCGAGACATCCGCATCCGGTTTTCGCACGACCACCAGAATTGGCCGCTCATCCCACTTGGGATGGGCAATGCCGATTGCCGCCGCCTCGGCCACGGCGGGGTGGCCGACTGCGACGTTTTCAAGCTCGACCGAACTGATCCATTCCCCGCCTGATTTGATCACGTCCTTGGTACGATCCGTCAGCTGGAGGTTGCCGTCCGGGTGGATCACCGCGACATCGCCAGTGTCGAACCATTGATCGGGTGAGGGGGCGGCATCCGCGTCGGCCTTGAAGTAGCGTTTGATGACCCATGGCCCGCGCACTTGCAGCGCGCCCGCCGTCTTGCCGTCACGCGGAAGCACCTTGCCGGCATCATCAAGATTCACGCAGCGTAGCTCAACCCCGAACGGCACGCGGCCTTGCAAGGCCTTGGCATCGACCTGCTGGTCGAAGTCCAGCTGTTCCCAGTTCCACGGCCGCGAGCCGGTGGTGCCGATCGGGCTGGTCTCGGTCATCCCCCACGCATGGGCGGCATTGGCGCCGCGCTGCATGAACCAGGCGATGACCGAACGGGGCATCGCGGATCCGCCGCAGACCACATGGCGAAGCTTGCCGATATCGCCGCCGCCCGCTTCGAGATGCTGCATCATGCCGAGCCAGACAGTCGGCACGCCCGCCGCGTGAGTCACGGCTTCGCGCTGCATCAGGTCGCACAAGACCGCCGGATCGTTTACCGCGGAGAAGACGAACTTCACCCCGCAGGCCGCTCCGGCCCAGGGCAGGCCCCAGCTCGCGGCATGGAACATCGGCACGACCGGGAGCATCACCGAGGTCGCATCAAAGTTGAAGATCGCCGGCTGAACCGCCGTGATCGCGTGCAGCATCGTCGATCGATGCTCGTACAGCACGCCCTTGGGATTGCCGGTGGTGCCGCTGGTGTAGCACAGCATGCAGGGATCGCGCTCATCGCCGGACGCCCACGCGGCGTCGCCATCCTCGGCACCGATCCAGTCCTCGAAGTGCAATTCTTGAGCGCCAGAATCAAAGCAGATGTAGTGCTCGACCGTCGGCCAGCGATTGCGCATGCGATCTACGATTGGCTGGAAGGCTACGTCGTAGAGCAGCACCCGGTCTTCGGCATGATTGACGATATAATCGAGCTGATCATCGAACAGCCGAGGGTTGAGAGTGTGGAGGATGCCGCCAACGCCTACCGCGCCGTACCAGCTGACAAGGTGGCGGGTGTGGTTCATCCCCAGCGTGCCGATCCGGTCACCCTGACCGATCCCCAGTCGCCGGAGCGCCTGAACCATGCGCAGCGCATCGTGGCGGATATCCGCCCAGCTGGTGCGGGTTTCGCTGCCATCCGCCCAGCGTGAGACCAGCTCCCGCCCGCCGTGTTCCCGCGCGGCATGATCGACGAATCGCGTGACCCTGAGATCCCAGTCCTGCATCGCTCCCAGCATCTGCTGTCCCCTCCCGCGGAGGGTCAGGCCACCAGTCGCAAATGGGACGGGCCGCGCCTCGCGCTTAGCGATACATTATGCACGCCCTCGATTTCGGCAAGCCGTTCCGCGAGCATCCCGTCGAGCTGGAAATCGCGCCCCAGCCGGAGCGTCGGCTCCGTTTCGCTGCCGGTGCGCAGGCGAACCAGAACTTCTCCGCGTCCTTCGGCTCCGCCCTGGAGCAGGAGCGCCAGCTCAGCCACGGCTTCCGGACTTTCGACATCGAGCTTGAGCACCATCTGCGCCGCGCTGGTGACTTCCGTCAGTGGCCGCGCCCCGCGCACCGTGACGCGGGGAGGCTCATCGGCACTGGGCGCGTCGAGCTCGACATTGAGCAGCACGCAGACTCCCTCTGCCGCCCAGCGAGTCATCGGATCAACCAACGATTCCTCGAAGCACGAAGCGGAGAACTGCCCGCTCGAATCGGAGAACTCGGCGATGACGAAGTCGCTGCCCCGGCGGGTCTTGCGGCGCTGCACACCTTCGACCATTGCCGCCATCACTGCCGGCTGGCGCCCGCCTCCGGGTACACCCTGGCTCATCAGCGAGGCATAGGAGCGCGCGCCGTTGGCCGATGCCACCGTGCGGTATTGCTCCACCGGATGCGCCGCGAAGTAGAAGCCGAAATTCTCGCGCTCCTTCGCCATCTGCTCGGCCCGCGACCAGGCTTCAGCCTCGGCAAGACGCAGCGCCCCCGTGCCTTCCTCGGGACCGCCAAACAAGGCGGCCTGCCCGCTGGTGCGGCTGCGTTCCGCCTCGTCGGCAGCGGCAAGCAGCAGGTCGGCGTTGGCGATTACCTTTGCGCGGTTCGTCTCAAGACTGTCGAAGGCGCCGGCTGCCGCCAGCCCTTCTATGGCGCGGCGATTCATGGAGCCGGGCGGCACCCGGCGGAACAAGTCCTCGAGGCTCGCGAACCAGCCATGCCCTTCGCGATCGGTGACGATCGCGTCCATGGCTTTCTCGCCGACGTTGCGGATGCCGGCCAGCGCGTAGCGCACTGCGTGACCCTCGTCGGTCCGCTCGACCGTGAACTCGGCTTCGGAGCGATTGATGTCCGGCCCTTCCAGGGCAACCCCGTTGCGGCGCATGTCATCAACGAAAATGCTGAGCTTTTCCGACTGGTGCATGTCGAAGCACATCGACGCCGCGTAGAACTCGTGCGGATAATGGGTCTTCAGCCAGGCGGTCTGGTAAGCCAGCAGGGCATAGGCGGCGGCGTGGGACTTGTTGAAGCCATAGCCGGCAAACTTGTCGATCAAGTCGAACAGTTCGCCCGCCTTGGCCTTGTCTATCCCCGAGTTGTCCTTGCACCCGGCAATGAAGCGCGCGCGCTGCGCGTCCATTTCCTTCTGGTCCTTCTTGCCCATGGCCCGGCGCAGCAGGTCGGCATCGCCGAGCGAGTAGCCGGCGAGAATCTGCGCGGCCTGCATCACCTGTTCCTGGTAGACGAAGATCCCGTAAGTCTCGGAGAGGATGCCCTCGAGTTTCTCGTGCGGATACTCGATGCTCTCGGTGCCGTTCTTGCGCCGGCCGAACAGCGGAATGTTGTCCATCGGACCGGGACGATACAGCGAAACCAGCGCGATGATGTCGCCGAAACTGGTTGGCTTCACCGCCGCCAGGGTGCGGCGCATGCCTTCGGATTCCAGCTGGAACACGCCCACCGTGTCGCCCGACTGGAGCAGGCGGTAGACCGCCTCGTCGTCCCACGCCAGCGTATCGAGATTGATCTCGACCCCGCGCTTTTCGAGCAGCTGCACCGCCTTCTTGAGCACCGACAGCGTCTTGAGGCCAAGAAAGTCGAACTTGATGAGGCCGGTATCCTCGACATACTTCATGTCAAACTGGGTGACCGGCATGTCGGAGCGGGGATCGCGGTAGAGCGGGACCAGCTGCTCCAGCGGGCGGTCGCCGATCACCACGCCCGCAGCGTGAGTCGAACTGTTGCGCGGCAGACCTTCAAGCTGGACTGCAAGGTCGATCAGCCGGCGCACCTCGGCATCGGTATCGTACTCGCGCTTGAGTTCGGCCACCCCGTTAAGCGCACGCGGCAGAGTCCAGGGGTCGGTCGGATGGTTGGGCACCATCTTGCACAGCCGATCGACCTGGCCGTAGCTCATTTGAAGGATGCGGCCGGTGTCACGCAGTACCGCACGGGCCTTGAGCTTGCCGAAAGTGATGATCTGGGCGACGTGATCGACGCCGTACTTCTGCTGGACATAGCGGATCACTTCGCCGCGCCGTGTTTCGCAGAAGTCGATATCGAAATCCGGCATCGAGACGCGTTCCGGGTTGAGGAAGCGTTCGAACAGCAGGCCCAGCCGCAGCGGATCGAGATCGGTGATCGTCAGTGCCCAGGCCGCAACCGAACCTGCGCCGGAACCGCGCCCCGGACCAACCGGGATATCGCTTCCCTTCGCCCACTGGATGAAGTCAGCCACGATCAAGAAGTAGCCCGCGAAGCCCATCCGGTTGATAATGCCGACCTCGAAATCGAGCCGGTCGAAATAGGCCTGGCGTTCTTCGGAGGCCAGCTCGCCGTAAGGAGCGAGGCGCTTTTCCAGTCCGGCGCGGGCGTGATCCGCCAGCATCGCCGCTTCGCCTTCCTTGTCCCCGGCGAGGCTGGGGAGCAGCGGCTTACGCCTGGGCGGGGCAAAGGCGCAGCGTTGGGCAACGACCAGCGTGTTGGCCAGCGCTTCGGGCAGGTCCGCGAAAATGTCGGCCATCATCGGCCCGGACTTGACCCAGGCGTGAGGAGACGAGCGCACGCGGTCCGCCGCGTCGATGTGAGTTGAGGCGGCGATGCACAGCATGGCATCGTGCGCGGCGAAGAACTGCGGTTCGCCGTAATGCGCTGGATTGGTGGCGACCAGCGGCAGGCCCCGGGCATATGCAAGGTCGATCAGGGCGTCTTCGGCGGCATCCTCCGCCGGATCGCCGCGCCGGGCCACTTCGAGATAGAGCCGCCCGGGGAACAGTGCCTCGAGCCTTGTGCACAAGTCCTCGGCCGCCTCCTGCCGCGCTTCCGACAGCAACCGGACCAGTCCGCCCTCTCCTGCCCCGGACAAGGCAATCAGCCCGTCGGTATGGCCTTCCAGGTCCGCCAGTGCGACATGCGGATCGAGTTCCAAGGGACGGTCGAGGTGGGCCCGGCTAACCAGACGGCACAGGTTATCCCAGCCCGTTTCATTCTGCGCATAAAGCGCCAGCGCGTCGATCGTATCGCCGCCTTCGCGCCGCACACCCAGCAGCGTACCGATAATCGGCTGGATTCCCGCGTCCTTGCAGGCCGAGGCAAAGGCAATCGCACCGTAGAGTCCGTTGCGGTCCGCAATGGCGATCGCCGGGAAACCGCGTTCCTTTGCCAGCTTCGCGATGGCCTTCGGATCAATCGCACCGTCGAGCATCGTGTAGCTCGAAAAGACGCGCAAGGGGACGAAAGGAGTGTAGGCCATCGGAATCACGCTAGCCGCCTTGCGGCGGCAATCAAGCAGCGCCGGCTTGCGCTTGGGGAAAAGCTAGCGGCTTGCGACTTTC
This sequence comes from Sphingomonadaceae bacterium, assembly GCA_947472735.1. Taxonomy (GTDB): domain Bacteria; phylum Pseudomonadota; class Alphaproteobacteria; order Sphingomonadales; family Sphingomonadaceae; genus Novosphingobium. Next base: position 44,487 of record CANJBY010000003.1, read on the forward strand.
ATTTCGGTGCTGGCGTGAAACCGGCTGAGCGCGGCCATGACCTCGTGCATCATCTTCATCCGTTCCGGTATCGGCTGGCGGGTCTGGCCGATCATCACCGCGACCGCATAGAACGTCCCGTCCGGCGCCTGGACGATTGCCACGTCGTTATATCCGGTTGCGGTCCCCGCCAGTTCCTGACCGGTGCCGGTCTTGTGGAAGATCTTCCACCCCGGAACCAGCCCGCCCTTGAGCCGGCGCGGACCGCTGTGCGTGCGCGAGAGGATATCCATAATCACGGCAGTCGACTGCGGCGAAAGCAGTTCCCCGGCAGCGAGCCGAGCCAGCGCGCGCGCCATGCCCGCCGGCTGCGCACCGTCCATGGGATCGGCCACGTATCGATCAAGTGAAGCGACCCGGTCTGCCTTGGGCAAGCGGGCGCGGGCCTGTTCGAAATTGCTGCCGAGCGAGTATGACGGATCCCAGCGCAGCCCGGAGATCGCGCTTTGCAGCAGCCGCTCACCCGGGCCAAAGCGGATACCGGAAATACCCTTGTCGGCCATCATCGCCCGCACCCGGTCAGGTCCGCCGGCGGTCCACAGCAGCCGATCGTTCGCGGTGTTGTCGGAAAGCGACAGCGCGTTCTGCATCAGGTCGTGCACCGGCAACGTGACCGAGCCTTGCTCCAGCACCTGCCAGCGCAGAGGCTGGTTGAACAGCGTCAAGTCTTCCGGACGGATCGTCAGCGGCTGGTCGAGCCGCAGGCTTCCCTGATCAACCGCGTCAAGCACAGTGAGCGAGACCCACAGCTTCGATACGCTCTGCTGCGGAAAGAAATCGTTCAGCCGCGCGCCGACCGTCCAGTCACATCCCGCCTTGGCGACCGCGATGCCGACCTTGCCGCTGAACGATTCCGCTATTCCGGAAAGCTCCTGCTGCAACTGCGTCGGGCGGGCGCTGCAATCGGCATGGTAGTGCGGCGCGGCTGCCTGGGCAGGGCGAATGCCGGTAGCCAGCAGCTTCGACGGCGCATCCGATATCGGCGGCCCGGCCAGCGCGAACGCACCGGCCAGCCCCGCCACCACACCGGCCAGCGAAAAGCGTTTGCGCCATGGCGAGCGCCGTGGGCCAAGTCTACGGCCGAGGGAAACCGGCGTATCGCGATAAAGTCGGATGCTCATGATCGATGCGAATGTAACTTCGACCTTTCGCCCATGCAATCGCGAACCCGCGCTTAGGCATGGCTATCCCCAAAGGGATGCGACGAGGCGCATTGCACGCGGGATTGCCCGATTGTGGCGGCGCGCGTAGGGGGAACCGCATGTCCGTCACCACCCGCTTTGCACCTTCGCCCACCGGTCTGCTGCATATCGGCAACATGCGCATGGCGCTCCACAATTGGCTGCTGGCCAAGCAGCATGGCGGGCGATTCCTTCTGCGGATCGACGATACCGACACCGCGCGGAGCCGTGAGGACTATGTCACCGCGATCCGCGCTGATCTTGCCTGGCTGGGGCTTATGCCCGAAGGGGAAGAGCGCCAGTCGGCCCGGTTCGATCTCTACGAGCGCGCGTTCGGCAAGCTGGTCGCGGCGGGGCGGGTCTACCGCTGTTACGAAAGTTCGCAGGAGCTGGAGCTCAAGCGCAAGGTCCTGCTTTCGCGCGGGCTGCCCCCGATCTATGACCGGGCAGCGCTAGACCTCAGCGAAGCCGATCACGCCGCCCGCGCCTCCGCGGGCGAACAGCCGCACTGGCGCTTCCTGCTCGACCGCGACAGCGCAATCGCCTGGGACGATGGGATCAGGGGGCCGCAGCATTTCGATCCGGCGCAAATGTCCGATCCGGTGGTGCGGCGCGGTGACGGTAGCTGGCTTTACATGTTGCCATCAGTGATCGACGACATCGCCATGGGCGTCACGGACGTGCTGCGAGGCGAAGACCATGTTTCGAACACCGCATCGCAATTGCAGATGTTCCTTGCGCTTGAAGCCGCGCCGCCCCGCTTCGCTCACGAGGCGCTGATCACGGGGGCGGAAGGCAAGCTGTCCAAGCGGCTCGGCTCGCTGGGTGCGGCAGAACTGCGCGAAGCCGGCATTGAGCCGGAGGCCGTGGTCGCTTTGCTGGCCCGGCTGGGGACATCGGACCCCGTCGACCCTGCGCTGGATGCCGATGCACTGGCTTCCGCCTTCAATCTCGCCCATTTTGGCCGGGCACCGGCGCGGTTCGACGAGGCCGAGCTGGCCCGGGTCAACGCCGCGGTGATCCATCGCTTGCCATTCGAACGAGTCCGCGCGGCACTGCCAGAGGGCATGGACGAGGCGGCCTGGCTGGCGATCCGGCCCAATCTCGCTACGCTCGCAGAGGCGAACGAATGGTGGCAGGTAGTCACCGGCCCGGTCAATTGCCCGCCGCTCGAAGCCGACGATTGCGCCTTTCTGGCCGAGGCGGCAAAGGCTCTGGCGAGCATTGCCTGGGATGAGAATCCCTGGAGTGCGCTGACGAGCACCTTGAAGGAAACGACCGGCCGCAAGGGCAAGCCTTTGTTCCTCCCGCTGCGCCAGGCGCTGACCGGCCACGATCACGGCCCCGAAATGGCCGCGCTGCTGCCGCTGATCGGGCGCGAAGCGGCTGTCGCCCGGCTTAACGCAGCGGCCTAGCTCATGAACGCAATCGTTCGGATCTCGATGCTCTGGCGCGGCCGGGCATCCGGCGGCGAGGTCGGGTCGTTGAACGCCGTATGCGCGGTGAACTGCACTCGCGACGGATCGCTGTCGAACAACTTGAACACGAACACCTCCTCGGGGCGCATCCGGGGTACGTAGTACCAGCGCTGCCGCTCGGTGTGAGCGAGATTGAAGCCGAACAGCGACTTGCGCCCGGCATCGCCCAGGCCGCCCCGGATTTCGCTTTCGAACAAATCCTCGGCGCCGATGGTGCTGGCATCGCACAGTGCCAGCGGGGTTCGCTCCACAGTGCGGATCGGGCGCCAGACGTTGATCAGCACGTGCCGCCCGGCAAGCCGCCGCTCGCCCTCCTCCTCGCCCAGGATCCGCAGCGCCTGGTCCCGCACGGTGCGCGCGCCATAGTCAATGTGCGCGCCGAACGCCGGCTGATTGCCATCACCTGCAGCTGGATCGTCGGTGCGCATCATCAGCCCGAAGCTGATCACTTTGGCGGCGCCGGTCAGCCGGGCGACCAACGCCTCCACTTCGGGAACGTAACGGGCATCGACTTCCGCACGATCGGCGAGATCGCCCACCGCGGTGGGCTGGTCCAGCATCAGGAAGCCGTTGCGGTCGAACGCCAGCTTGTCCGCGATCGGGCGCACGTCGTGAATCGCCACGGTATGCGGATCGGCCGGCCAGTAGGACCGCGCACGGTCAGCGGCATAGAAGATCGACTTCTCTCCCCGCACCACAAAGCGCAGCTCGGCCATCACCGCATCCGTCATGCCAGATCCCTCTCCGGTTTGACTTCGATTCCTGCAGCCAATAGCCCCTGCGCGCAAGAGCATGAGATACAGGGGAGAATAGCATGGATCCGCGTCAGGAACTGCGCGAGCGAAAGATGAGCGCGGGGCAACACCTGATCGTGGCGATCTGCGTCATGGTCAACCTGATCGACGGCTATGACATCCTCGCCCTGGCCCAGGCCGCGCCGCGACTGGCGGAGGAATGGCAGCTACCGCCCGAACGGCTTGGGCTGCTGTTCAGCATGGGTCTGGGCGGCATGGCGATCGGCGCGCTGGCGGTTTCGCCGCTGGCGGATCGCAACGGCCGACGCCCGGCGATCCTCACGTGCCTGCTGCTGATGTCAGCCGGCATGGCCGGCGGCGCGCTCTCGACCGGCTTCGGCGAGATGGCGGCGGCGCGGTTGCTGACCGGGATCGGGATCGGCGGGATGACCAGCACGGTCGGCACCCTGGCGCTGGAATATGCCTCAGCCCGCGCCCGCGAATTCGCGCCGAGCGTGGTCGCATCGGCCTTTCCGGTCGGCACGATCATCGGGGGTTCGGTGGCGATCCTGCTGATGGGCGGGTTTGGCTGGCAGGGAATTTTCTGGGGCGGCGCACTGCTTTCGGCGGCGCTGTTCCCACTGGCGTGGTTCTACCTGCCCGAGTCGCTGGATTTCCTGCTCTCGCGCCAGCCTGCCGGAGCGCTGCAAAAGACGAACCGGATCCTGGAGCGGCTGCATCTTACCCCGATCGCCGCACTGCCGCCGCTCCCCGATGGCGTGGAAAGCGGAGGCGGTTCGATCCGGGAAATAGCCTCGCGCCGCCACTGGCCGACGCTGGCTCTGCTGTGCTGCGCGCACCCGCTCAACATGTTCACTTTCTACTTCATCCTCAACTGGTCGCCGAAATGGATCGCCGAACTGACCGGTTCGGCCGAGCGCGGCATTTCCTATTCGATGACGGTCAGCGTCGGCGGCATCGCCGGCGCGCTTCTGGCCGGAGCGGTGGCGCAAGTGATCGGGGTGAAGCGGCTGATGCTGATCACCCTGCTTGGTCTGGCGGCGCTGACTGCGCTGTTTGGCTTCCTGCCCGACGTGCCGGTGTTGCTGGCGGGGAGCGGGATGCTGCTGGGTGCTTCGCTGTTTGGCTCGGCCGCGGCCTGCTGGCTGACGGTGGCTTACGCCTTCCCGCCGCAACTGCGCGCAACCGGGTTGGGCCTCGCCACCACCGCGGGCCGGATCGGCTCAATCTTCGGGCCGCTCGCCGCCGGCTATCTGCTGGCAATGGGCGCGACCAAGCTGGCCATCTGCGTAGTGCTGGCGTTGCCGGCGGTAGTCGCAGCCGCGCTGTATGCGCAGGCGCGGTCGGTTGACTAGACGGGTTGCCTCAAATCTCGGAAGCGATCGCCTTGCCGCAGGTAACGGTGTCGGCCTGACCCTTGAGATCACGGGTGCGACCGGAATCGGACGACAGCACCGTTTCGATCGCCCTCATCACGTCGGCCGCTGCTTCCGCTTCGCCGAGATGCTCCAGCATCATGGCTGCGGACCAGATCTGCCCGACCGGATTGGCCACGCCCTTGCCGGCGATGTCCGGCGCAGAGCCATGGACCGGCTCGAACAGCGATGGCCCGGTGCCATCCGGGTTGATGTTGCCCGAAGGCGCGACGCCGATCGTGCCGGTGCAGGCCGGGCCGAGATCGGACAGGATGTCCCCGAACAGGTTGGAGGCTACCACCACGTCGAACCACTGCGGGTTCATCACGAACTGCGCGGTGAGGATATCGATGTGAAACTTGTCGACCGCCACGTCCGGATACTGCGGAGCCATCGCCTCGACCCGGGTATCCCAGAACGGCATGGTGATCGAGATGCCGTTCGACTTGGTCGCGGAAGTGAGCTTCCGGCGCGGGCGCTTCTGCGCCATCTCGAAGGCGAACTTCAAGACCCGGTCGACCCCGTGGCGGGTCATCACGGTTTCCTGGATCACCACTTCGCGGTCGGTCCCGGCGAAGATGTGCCCGCCGATCGAGCTGTATTCGCCCTCGGTGTTTTCGCGCACTACCCAGAAGTCGATGTCGCCAGGCTCGCGCCCGGCCAGCGGGCAAGGGACGCCAGGCATCAGGCGGACGGGACGCAGGTTGACGTACTGATCGTACTCGCGGCGGAACTGCAGCAGCGAACCCCACAGCGAGACGTGGTCGGGCACGATCTCGGGCCAGCCGACCGCACCGAAGAAGATCGCGTCAACCTCGCCGATCTGGGCCTTCCAGTCTTCGGGCATCATCCGGCCGTGCTTGGCGTAGTATTCGCAGTTGGCGAAATCGTGCCATTGCAGGTCGAGCGTGAAACCGTGCTTGCCGGCCACCGCTTCAAGCGCGCGCAGTCCTTCCGGGACCACTTCCTTGCCGATGCCGTCTCCGGCGATCACCCCGATCGAATAGCTGCGGGTATTGGTCATGGCGCGTCTCCCTGCCGTTGGACGGGCGCCTATGGCCCCCACACCGTGCAGGCAAGTATCAACGCGGCCGCGCACGGCGGGGGATATTTGTTTTTCCGCCTAGTGAAAGTTACCCTTCAGACGACCCGCCAGACCCACAGCTTGATGCTCGCCGCATAGCGCGCGCCGGCGCAGACGAAGACCGAGCGGTTGAGCCAGTCGTATTTGCCGGTGGGGGCTATGAATTCGGGGATGGTGCGGAAGTAGTATTCCGCCGGATCGACCACGTCCCCTGCCGCCAGCCGCGCGATCACCTCGGGCGGACCGTGACGCAGTCCGCGGTTGCGGATCTGGATCACCGCGCCATCGTCGGTCTGCAGCGCATAGGTCGCGTCGGCGACCGTAACTCCGTCATGCCGGGTCAACTGCCAGTCTGCCGCGTTGCCGAGGAGTTTACCGCGGATCAACGGGCCAACCACAGAGCCGCCTTCGTAGATCGGGATGATCCGGCGCGTACCGTCCGGCGTTGCGCCGATCGGAACCGGTGCGCCGAGATTGCCGGTCGCTTCGTAGACGAATTCTAGATCCGGCTTGATCATTCTATGCTCCTCTTGACCCGTATTGGTTTTGCCACCACCCAACGCTGGCATTGCGCCGAGGGCGCCCGCCGCAACCATGGCTCCCATTGCTTCCCGCCGACCGGTAATCATTTCGCGTTCACGATGCGGTGAAAGTAATCAACGGTCTCGGGAAGGACATAGGCCGGCTCGGCCGGTGGATAATAGCTTAACTTGACGATCACCGTCCGCGTTGCAGGGTGAACGTAGATGAACTGGCCGGCCAGCCCCACCGCAGCATAGGCACCTGGCTCGTCATCGAGCTGCCAGAACTGGAAGCCGTATCCCTTCCTGACCGGACTCCTGGTTTCTTCAGGGTAACGCAGGGGCACCATGCGCGTGGCCTGGGAAAGCCAGCCCTTCGCCAGAACCCGCGGCTTGCCGCGCACCCCGTCGTCGAGCATGAGCTGGCCAAGTCGGCCGAAGTCCCGCAGCGTGGCGTTGAAGCCCATGCCGGCCAGCTCACGGCCGGAACCGGGTGGACCGTCTGCCATCCACCAAGCGTCGGCTTCCATCCCGGCAGGGCGCCACAGGACTTCCTCGGTATAGGCGGTCAAGCTCTTGCCGGTCGCTTTCTCGAGGATCCAGCCGAGCACAGCGGTGTCGAGCGTAGCGTAATTGAATGTGCTTCCCGGCGGCGTGCGGCGTCCGATCGTTTTGGCCGGATCGGCAAAGCGCCACTTGTTGAGCACGATCGCATTCTGGTGGATCTGCGCGGCGAGGCTGGGGTTCTGGCCGAAGTCATACCGCTCCTCGATGTCCGCCCCGGAGCGCATCTGGAGGATGTTCCGGATCGGCACGTCGCCATAGGCTCCGCCCTTGAGTTCAGGCACATACTTGCCCGCCGGATCATCCAGCGAGGCGATATGCCCCTGTTCGAGTGCCTTCCCGATCAGCAGCGAGGTGATCGACTTGGCCATCGAGAAGGAGATGAAATGCGTCTCGGGGGCCGAACGGTTGCGATAGTCCTCGAACACGATCTTGCCGTCCCGGATAACCAGTAGGGCATTGGTAAAAGTCCGTTCCGCCCAGGCCTGATAGTCACGCTCCTCACCGGCGATTTTGGCCGCCGGCGTGGCCAGCGCTGGCCCGCGCGGCAAGGGCCTGACTGGTCCGGCCCGGTGCACCATGCGGTATTCGAACACCCTGTTGGTATCGCGGAAGGTGAACGAATTGACGGCCGGCGAAAGCCACTGCTCGCGCATGGCCACCACGGCCGGAGAAGGCCCGCTTTCCTCCCCCGCCAGCGACGTGGGTGCGGCCGCGATTGCAGCAACGCACACGAGCGCCACCAATGATCTTTTCATCTGTCCCTCCCGCTGGCTTTCCAAGCTCAGGCCGCCAGCCCGATCTGATCCGCGTTAGCCCAGTTGCCGTGGAGGCCGAAGCGCAGGCGGATTGGAATGTTGATCGTCGCGATCGGACCCTTTTCGATGTCGAGCGCGTCAAATAGCAGCAGGTCGCTGCGCTTTTCCTCGAGCCGGTTGCAGACCATCACGATCCAGCCATCGCCTTCCGGCGCATCCTTGCTTCGCGGTATGAAGCAGGGCTCCTGCAGGGTGCTGACCGGGCCGGCCCACCAGTGCTGCTCGGCCTTGGTCTGGTGATCGATCAGGCACAGGCAGTTCATCAGCAAGCCGCCGGCGCTGCCGCCTTTGAGCTCGACCGGGCGCTTGTAGTCCATCTCCAGCATCCAGCCGTAACGATAAGGCAGGCCGGTGAAACGATCGTCGATCCGGGGGAATTCGCCGGGCGTGTCGGTCAGGCGGGTGACGGCATCGAACTCGTCCGAATTGGACGCCATGTCGACCGTCCAGCGGGTCAACTTGCTCATCGCCTGCTGCGGGTTGAACGGGGCGCCGTGGACGTCCGGGAAGAACGGGAACATGTTGTTCTCGGCTTCGGGCACGTCAATGTGCACCTTGGTGCCTTCCTGGAATGCATTCATCACGTGGCTGGCGAAGCAGTTGTCGCGCTTGAACCAGCGGATGTCCTCCTGCGTCACCCCGTCGCGGCGCGGGATGATGCCGAGGTAAACCGGCATGGTGGTGTCAAAGCCGAAATGCGGCTTGCCCTGCTCGAGCCGCTCCCAGCTGCCGATCGAGGGGACGATGTGCAGCACGAGATAGTCCTCGGTTACGCCGAAATCGTGCATCATGCAGTAGTAGGGCGCCTTGAACCACACTTCGCGGACCAATTCACCGGACGGAGCGATCTCCATGTAGGTGACGTCATCGGTGCACAGCCCCGAGGCGGCATAGCCGATGGCGACCATGTTGCCGGTCTTGGGATCGATCTTCGGGTGGGCGGTGAAGGTTTCGCCGGTCATCTTGCCGCCGAACTTTTCGAATCCGAACGTCTCCATCGTCACCGGGTCCATCAGCAGGCTGGGGCTGTCTTCCTTCATCGCCCAGAGCTTGCCCGCAAAGACGAAGGCGTTGGTATTCGCTGTCGAACGGATACGGCCCTTCACGCTCTCATCGTCGGTAAGCGGATTGCGGTAGCTGCCGAACAGAGCATGGCCGGCCTCGTTCTCCAGCTTCCACTTGTCGGTCTTTGCCCAGCGCTGGCGGAAATCGCACTGGCCGTCGTGGATGTGGAAGCGGGTGATCATCCCGTCGCCGTTGAACGAGATGTCGACGCTCAGGCGGGGGGGGAATTGCGGGTCTGGCTGCACGCGATAAAACGCGCCGTTGAGCTGCGCCGGAATCGTGCCGGTATGAGCAAGATCGGCGATGTCCGCCTCGATACGCGAAGGCGTGTTGAATCCGGTGTAATTGGGGGTATTCGGGAATTCGGCCATTGCATACTCTCCTTGAATAGGATTGTATGCGATACAAACGAATAGGCAAGGCGGATGCGCGTGAAGGGGGAGAAGCTGGAGATCGTGACCACCGATGATTCCGGCGGCGGTGATATTGGCGCGATCAAGGATATCGTCGGCTTTCACATCCGGCTGGCGCACGGCGCCTGCTACCGCCATTTCACAGAGACTTTTGCCGAACTGGACCTGACCCAGAAGCAGGTTTCGGTGCTGTGGCTGGTCGACGATCACCCCGGCATCTCGCAGATCGACCTGGGCCAGCGCCTGCGGATGGACCGCGCCACGACCATGACCATTGTCAACCGGCTGCAGGCGCGCAATTACCTGCGCCGTGAAAAATCGGTCACCGATGGGCGCAAGCAGGCGCTTTATCTGGAACCTGAGGGTGCGGCGGCGCTGGTCGAGGCAAAGCGTGCGATCCAGGAGCACGAGGCCTGGGTCAAATCGCGCTTTACGGACCGGGAAGTGAAGACGCTGCTAGACCTTTTGGCGCGCATCCACGAATAGAACAGACCCAACCGGGACAAGGGATTTTCACACGATGAGCGCAACCCAAGGCATCGATCCGCAGCGGATCGTCGACGATAACCCGATGAACTGGCGTCAGCTGGTCGTCGTCGGGCTGATGGTCGCGCTCAACGCGCTCGATGGGTTCGATGTTCTGTCCAGCGCCTTCGCCTCGCCTGGCGTAGCCAAGGAGTGGGGCGTCCCGCGCGAAGCGTTGGGCATCATGCTTTCGGCCGAACTGGTCGGCATGGGCTTCGGTTCGGTGCTACTGGGCGGCATGGCGGACAAAAAGGGTCGCAAGCCGACCATGCTTGTGTGCCTCGCCATCATGGCGGTGGGCATGTACATGGCCCACGCCGCCAGCGGCATCAGCGAACTCTCGATCTGGCGCTTCGTCACCGGCCTCGGGATCGGCGGGATGCTGGCCGCGACGAACGCGGTAACCGCCGAAAGCACCAGCAAGGCTGGTCGCAGCCTGTCGATGGCAATCTATGTGATCGGCTATCCATTGGGCGGCGTGATCGGCGGTTTTGTCGCGCAAACCTGGCTGCTCCAGGTCTATGACTGGCGCGCCGTATTCCTGTTCGGCGCGGTCGTGACCGCGGCGATGATCCCCCTCGTGATGATCTTCGTGCCGGAAACTCCGGCCTTCTTCGCCGCGACCCGGCCGGCCGACGCGGTCGAGCGGATCAACCGCTCGCTGAGCGCCTTCGGCAAGCCGGTAATCGGTGCGCTGCCGCAGCGCGATCCCGGCGCGGCCCAGCCAAAGGTCATGGAGATCCTCTCAAACCCGCGGCTGCGTCCGGTCACGCTGCTGCTGGCCTTCGGATACATGTTCCACACGATCACCTTCTACTACATCCTGAAGTGGGCGGTGAAGATCGTGGCCGACTATCCGCCCGGCTATGCCCAGCCCGAAGCGGCGAGCGTGCTGACTTACGCCAACATCGGCGGGGCCCTGGGCGGTTTGCTGCTCGGCTTCCTGATGAAGCGCTGGCACATCAAGGGTCCGACCGTGGCGATGCTTCTGCTCGCCGTCGTGGCGGTCACCGTGTTCGGGCTCGGCTATGGCAGCATCGGCGCATGGCGCGCGGCGGCATTCGCGGCGATGTTCTTCGGCAACGGTGCCGTCGTCGGCTATTATTCCGCTTTCTCGCTCGGCTTCCCTGCCTTCGCCCGCGGGACCGGGACCGGCTTCGTCCTTGGCGTCGGGCGGTTCGGTGCGGCAGGCTCGCCGATTCTGGCCGGCTATCTGTTCAAGCTGTTCGGCAGCGATGAACTGCTGCTTGTCTCGTTCTGCATGGCGCTCGGCTCGCTGGTCGGCCTGGGGCTGTTCCTGCTGCTGCCGATGCGCGATGGAGATGCCGTCATGGCCGAGCGAGCCTAGCCGAAGATTGACCACGGCGGGCGAACTCTTAGACGTGGGCGGCCGCAACTTAATCGGGAGATATCGTGATGTTCTCGCACATGATGGTCGGCAGCAATGACCTCGACCGCTCGAAGGCCTTCTACGATGCCTGCTTCAAGGCGATCGGCGGCAAGGAAGCGATCGTCGATCCCAAGGGCCGGCTGATCTACATGCACCGGGACGGTCTGTTCCTGGTGACCCGGCCGATCGATGGAGAGCCGGCCACTCACGCCAATGGCGTCACCATCGGATTCACCGTGGACAGTCCTGAACAAGCCGATGCCTGGCACGCCGCCGGGGCTGCAGCGGGGGGCACCGCGATCGAGGATCCTCCGGGCGTCCGTGAGAACCCGATGATGAAGCTATACCTTGCCTACTTGCGCGATCCGGACGGCAACAAGCTCTGCGCCTTGTACCGAATGTGATGTCCAGCCCGGTCGCCATCGGGCGCGACGGCAGCCGCAGGCCGACCGAGCGCGAATGGGTGCCCGAGGCGCCAGTTGCGCTTGAGTTCAATGGGCTTGCCTATGCGGTAATGATGGCCACCCCCGATGCGCTGGAGGATTTCGCCACCGGCTTCGCGCTGACCGAAGGCCTCGCGTCTACACCCGGCGACGTTACGGATCTGGCCGTCGCCGAAGTCGAACTTGGCTGGATAGTGCGCGCCACGCTCTCCGGCCTGGGGATCGAGAAGCTGACCGACAGGGTCCGGGCACGGGTTGCGGAGTCTAGCTGCGGGCTGTGCGGGATCGAGAACCTTGCCGAAGTTGCCCGTCCGCTCCCGCCGGTCGCTGCGCATGCGCCGATCACCGCCGAGGCGATCTTCACCGCGCTCGGCACCCTGCGCGACTTGCAGGAGCTGGGCCGCCGCACCGGCGCAGCCCATGCTGCCGCTTTCGTCGCACCCGACGGGCAGATCATTGCCCTGCGCGAAGACGTTGGGCGGCACAACGCTATGGACAAGCTGGTCGGGGCGCTGGCCCGCTCCGGCACGGCGCCGACCCCTGGCTTCTTCCTTTCGACCGCGCGTTGCAGCTATGAGATCGTCGAAAAGGCGGTTCGCGCCGGAGCAACCAGCCTTGTCACCGTCTCACTGCCGACCTCGCTGGCCGTCTCGCGCGCGAAAGCCGCCGGCCTTTCGCTCTGGGTTCTCGCCCGCGAAGACAGCGTAATTCTCGCCAACGACGCCGCACGCGGTGGCTGAGCGGTTTTCCACCTGATTCCTTGCCCGGCCGGTATGCTTTCGGGTGGACTCACCCCGGCGCCTTGGGCAACGCAATACGCATGTGGCAGCTTTATCAGTTTCCTCTCTGCCCCTTCAGCCGCAAGGTCCGTCTCCTGCTGGGCGAGAAGGGCGTCGCATATGAATTGTGGCGTGAAAATCCCTGGGAAGGGCGCGACGAATTCCTCAACATGAATCCGGCCGGCCGTACCCCGGTGCTCCGCAATTCCGAGCGCGGCATCACGCTGGCTGACAGCCGGGCGATCTGCGAATATTTTGAGGAGACCGTCGAGAACAACGCGATGATCAACGGAACGGCGGCCAATCGTGCCGAAATCCGCCGGTTGGTCGCGCTGTTCGACGAGAATTTCTTTTCCGACGTAACCGGCCCGCTGCTGATCGAGCGGATGAAGAAGCGCCTGTTCCTGCGCCAGTCCCCCGATTCGAAAGCGCTGCGGGAAGCCATGCGGCTGGCGCACGAGCATCTTGAGTACATCGACTGGCTGATCGACAACCAGCGCTGGCTCGCCGGCGCGACGATGAGTCTGGCGGACCTCGCCGCAGCGGCGCAGATCTCGGTCGCGGACTATCTCGGCGGGCTCGACTGGTCTGGCCATGAACAGTCGCGCAGCTGGTACGCGGTGATCAAAAGCCGGCCGAGTTTCCGCCCGCTGCTGACTGAACGCATGGAAGTGATCCAGCCGCCCAGCCATTACGCGCAAGTCGACGGCTAAATTCAGGCCCGAACTTCACTCACTCCGGCGTCATTCCAGCGCAGCGCCTTGAGCACGGTCTCGATGATTTGCGGGGCGTTCAGCCCGGCCTGATCGTACTGCTTGTCAGGGCTGTCATGGTCCTGGAACAGATCCGGCAAGCGCATGGTGCGGATGCGCAGGCCGGCGTCGGTCAGACCTTCGTCGCTGGCCATGGTCAGAACATGCGCGCCCAGCCCGCCGATACTGCCTTCCTCGATGGTGACGACCACTTCGTGCGTGGTGATGAGCTTGCGGATCAGCTCTTCGTCAAGCGGCTTGGCAAAACGCAGGTCGGCCACCGTGGTGGACAAGCCCTTGGCCTCCAGGTGGTCGGCCGCCTTGAGTGCCTCGGCCAGGCGGGTGCCCAGCGAGAGCAGCGCAATCTTGCTCCCTTGCCGCACGATCCGGCCCTTGCCGATCTCCAGCTGGAGCGGAACTTCCGGCAGGGCCACCCCTGTCCCGTTGCCGCGCGGGTACCGGAATGCAATCGGCCCGGAGTCATGCAGCGCCGCGGTGTGCGTCATGTGTACCAGCTCGGCCTCGTCCGCCGCGGCCATCACCACCAGGTTGGGCAAAGTGGCGAGGTAGGTCACGTCAAACGAACCGGCGTGAGTCGCCCCGTCGGCACCGACCAGCCCGGCGCGGTCGATCGCGAAGCGCACCGGCAGGTTCTGGATCGCAACATCATGCACCACCTGGTCGAAGGCGCGCTGCAGGAAGGTCGAATAGATGGCGCAGAACGGCCGCATCCCCTGTGCCGCGAGTGCGGCAGCAAAAGTCACCGCATGCTGTTCGGCAATGCCGACATCGAAGAACCGCTCCGGATGGGTCGCCGCAAACTTGTCGAGCCCGGTGCCCGAGGGCATGGCCGCAGTGATGGCGCAGATCCGGGGGTCGGCCTCCGCTTCCTTGACCAGCTGCGCGCCGAACACGTTCTGATAGGCCGGCGGTCCCGCCGCGCTCTTGGCCTGTTCGCCGGTGATCACGTCGAACTTCTGGACGCCGTGGTACTTGTCTGCGCTGGCCTCGGCCGGGCCGTAGCCCTTGCCCTTCTGTGTCACCACGTGAATCAGGCACGGCCCCTCGGCTGCGTCGCGCACGTTCTCGAGGATCGGGATCAGCTGGTCGAGATTATGCCCGTCGACCGGACCGACGTAATAAAAACCGAGTTCCTCGAACAGCGTCCCGCCCATGGCCAGGCCGCGAGCGAACTCGTCGGTCTTCTTGGCGGCGCGGTGCAGCGCCTCGGGCAGCTTGCGTGACAGGCGCCGCGCTATGTCGCGCAGCGAGAGGAACGGACCCGATGAAACCAGCCGCGCGAGGTAGGCGGAAAGCCCGCCCACCGGCGGCGCAATCGACATGTCGTTGTCGTTGAGGATCACCACCAGCCGGTTGCCGGCCTGCTTGGCATTGTTCATAGCCTCATAGGCCATGCCGGCGCTCATCGCGCCGTCGCCGATCACCGCGATGCCTTTGCCCGGAGTGCCGGCCAGCTTGTTGGCCACCGCAAAACCCAGTGCCGCTGATATCGACGTGGACGAATGCGCCGCGCCGAAGGGATCGTATTCGCTTTCGCTGCGCTTGGTGAAGCCCGACAGGCCCCCGCCCTGGCGCAAGGTACGAATCCGGTCGCGTCGGCCGGTGAGAATCTTGTGGGGATAGGCCTGGTGACCGACGTCCCAGACCAACCGATCAGCCGGCGTGTTGAAAACGTAGTGGATCGCCACGGTCAGCTCGACCACGCCGAGGCCCGAACCAAGGTGCCCGCCGGTCTGCCCGACCGCGCTGATCATCTCGGCGCGCAATTCGTCCGCCAGCTGGCGCAACTGCGCGGGCACAAGCTTTCGCAGGTCTTCGGGAAGATCGACGGTGTCGAGCAGCGGTGTCGCCGGGTTGGCACTCATAGTGTGGCCTTACACGCCTTTGAATATGCTGTCGATCACGAGCAATCCCCGCAAATGCCCCGCAGTTCCACCACCGGTCGCACATCGGCAAAGCCGGCCTGCCTCGCGGCGCCGATCAGCGCCCCGGTCAGGCTGTCATCGTCGATGTGCTGCGCCCGGCCGCAGCTATCGCAGATCAGGAAGATGCAATCGTGGCGGCAGCCTGGGTGGGGATTGGCTACGTAGGCATTGGCGCTCTCGACCCGGCGGGCGAGGTTGGTAACAACGAACAGATCGAGAATGCGGTAAACGCTGTTCGCCGCGACCCGCTTTCCCCGCCGGCGCGAGACGCTTTCAGCGATGTCGTAGGCCGAGGCGGGGCGCTCCAGCGCGGCAAGCGCTTCGAACACGTCGCCGCGCATGTCGGTCCACTGTTCGCCCGCGGCAGTCAGCGCGCCGCGTGCCGCATCGATCAGTCCGTGACCCGAATGCTCATGATGGTTATGCCCGCTCATCCGCCCCATATAGGGCAGGGTCAGCCGCGGGTGAAGCTTTGCCGGTAAAGACCCGGGTAGAGCCGCTGCAGCGCCGCGATCTTTTGCACGTCCCACGCCAGGATATAGGGGTGGCGTGGGTTCTTCGCCATGAAGTCCTGGTGGTATTCCTCAGCCCGGGAAAAGCGCCGATAGGCCTCGATCCGCGTGACAATCGGCCGCTTCCACACCCGCGATGCCGCCATCTGGGCAAGATAGGCGCTGGCGACCTGGCGCTGCTCCTCGCTCAGCGGCACCAGTGCCGAACGGTACTGCGTGCCGGCGTCGGGACCCTGACGGTTGAGCGTGGTGGGATCGGCGCCGACGGAGAAGAACACCTGCAACAACTGGTCATAGCGCACCCGCGCCGGGTCGTAAGTGACTCGCACGGCTTCGGCGTGGCCGGTATCGCCCTGGGAGACCCGCTCATAATGCGCCGTACCCCCGGACCCGCCATGGAACCCTGAGACGGCGCTGGTCACGCCGTTAATGTGGCTGAACACCCCTTCGATGCCCCAATAGCAACCCCCGGCGAAGACCGCGACCTTCAGGCCGGCGGGCTCATGCGCGACGCGCGCGGGGACCGGTGCTTTGACGGCCTCTTCGCTGGCAATAGCAGGTTGCTGGCAGGCGGCGCAGAGCGCCAGAAGCGAAACGAACGCGGCCCGAATGGCCCTCATTCGACCGGCGCGGCAACCGCCGTGGGCATCACGCTGTCGCCCACCGACTTGCCCGCCCAGCCGCCCAGCGTGGAAAATACCACGACCGCCCCAAGCGCAAAGCCGATGGCAAAGGAACGGTAAAGGTCAGGCTTGAACAGGCCCATGAAAGGTGAATCGCCTTGGTTGATTCGCTACGCGGCTTCCCTCGCAGGAAATCACTTTCCGTCGAGTGAATGGCCGCCAATTGTGCGCTGCAACACGGCGAGTTGCTCTGCCGTTGCGACGAGTTGAGGGAACGCACTCGACCGAATGAGAAACATCACCAAATATTAGGGGCAATGCGAGCTTAATCGATGCTCGCAGCCAGCACATAGATGTGCCGATCGCTCAGGCAATCGACGACAATGAAGTCGTCCCAGTCCTTCCAGCCATCGAACTCTCGGACCTTTCGATTTACGCATCTTCTTCGACTGACCAATTCCGAACCCGCCTTGAACCAGTCTGGCGCAGTACCTTCGTCGTCAACCAGCGAATCGACGAAATCGGTCGTATGCTTTTCCTTGGCACCAGCCATCTTCGATTCTAGCGCGGCTCGGGCTTGGGGCGATCCGTCGAATGCCAGGTAAATGCTCCGAAAATCGGATTCGGCCTGGGTTTCCCCGCGCAGATTGGTGAATTCAGGTCCAGGCGGCCAACCGAAGGCCTCAGTGAAATCCGAAGTTGCGGGCCGCAATATCGCCAAGGTCGGGACACCGACTGAAACAGCCAGCAACAAAAAGAACGGCAAGGCCATACAGCCTGTGATCCGCATGCCCCGTCGCCGGGCACTCCGATCGCCACCCACCCAAATTGCCAAGCCGACTATCAGTCCGATCAACGCGATCGGGAGGCTCAACAGAAGGAGAAAGGTGGCAGGCATCGTCAGTGCCGGAAGTGCCGCATGCCGGTAAACACCATGGCCAGGCCAGCCGCGTCCGCCGCCGCGATTACTTCATCATCGCGCATGGAGCCGCCCGGCTGGATCACCGCGGTCGCGCCGGCTTCGGCGGCGGCGAGCAGGCCATCGGCAAAGGGGAAGAAGGCGTCGGAGGCGACCGCGCTGCCGACCGTGCGGGCCGAGGGCCAGCCGAACTTCTCCGCCCCTTCGGCTGCCTTCATGGCGGCAATGCGCGAGGAATCGCGGCGGTTCATCTGGCCCGCGCCGATCCCGGTAGTGATCCCGTCCCTGGCATAGACGATGGCGTTCGACTTGACGTGGCGGGCCACGGTCCAGGCGAAGAGGCAGTCCTTGAGTTCCTGCTCGCTGGGCGCGCGCTTGGTGACCACCTTGAGGTCGGCGGGGGATATCACCCCGTTGTCACGGCTCTGAACCAGCAGACCGCCGGTGATCTGCTTGACCTGCAGGCCGCCCCGACGCGGATCGGGCAACTCGCCGGTGAGGAGCAGGCGCAGGTTCTTCTTGCGCGCGAAAGCCGCGATGGCGGCCTCGTCAGCATCGGGAGCAACCACCACTTCGGTGAAGATTTCGCAGATCGCCTCGGCAGTCGCGCCGTCGAGCTTGGTATTGACAGCGACGATCCCGCCGAAAGCCGAAACGTCGTCGCATTGCAGCGCGCCATGCCAAGCCTCAAGCAGACTTGAGCTTTGTGCCACGCCGCACGGGTTGGCGTGCTTGACGATCACCACGGCGGGGTCCTGCCCGCGGAACTCGGCGGCGAGTTCGAAGGCGGCATCGGCGTCGTTGTAATTGTTGTAGGACAGCTCCTTGCCCTGCACTTGTCGCACTTGCGCCAGTCCGCGAACGTGCGGGCCCACCGGTGTGTAAAGCGCTGCCTGCTGGTGCGGGTTCTCGCCATAGCGCAGTTCGGTCGCCAGCCGGCCGTTAACTGCCAGCATCTCGGGAAACTGGCGCTGCTGGTCGGCGAAAGCAAACCACTGGCTGATCATTGCGTCGTAAGCGGCGGTCGCGGCGAAAGCGCGCGCGGCCATCAGCTTGCGGAACGGCATGCGCGTTGCTCCGGCGGTTTCCTCAAGTTCGGCGAGCAGTGCAGGATAGTCCGCCGGGTCGGTGACGATGGTCACATAGGCGTGGTTCTTCGCCGAGGATCGGACCATCGAGGGTCCGCCGATATCGATGTTTTCGATGATCTCGTCCCGCTCCGCGCCTTTGGCCACGGTGGCTTCGAACGGGTAGAGGTTCACCACCACGAGGTCGATCGCGCCGATCTGATGCTCGGCCATGGCCCGGGCATGCTCGGGATCGTCGCGCACCGCCAGCAGCCCACCGTGCACCTTGGGGTGGAGGGTCTTGACCCGTCCGTCCATCATCTCGGGAAAGCCGGTCAACTCGGAAATGTCCATGACCGCAAGGCCAGCTTCGCGCAGCGTCTTGGCGGTGCCCCCGGTCGAGACCAGCTCTACCCCGCGCGCCGCCAGCGCCTTGCCGAGATCGACAAGCCCGCCCTTGTCGGACACCGAAAGCAGCGCCCGGCGGATGGTTACGTCAGTCATTGCGATGCTATCCCATCTTCTTCAGCAGCCAGGCGAAATTACCGCCCCCGCGCGAAACCAGCCCCTGGACCAGCATTTGCTGGATCGGCTGCGGGCGACCTTGCGCATCGGCCCAGATACTTTCCTCGATCGAGACCTCGGCGCCGGCGCGGAATTGCCAGTAACTGCCATCGGGCAGCGCAAGACCCGCGCCTTGCCGGTCTTCCGAGAGCCCGGCCTCAATCCCCGGCCCGAGGTGGAAGCGCAGCGCATAGCCGACCTTGCCGCGCTGGCCCTTGCGCCCGGTCGGCACCAGCATGTCCTCGCCGCGCAGTTCCGAGCCGTCGTCGCGCAGGATAAGGATGCGGCGGTGGATCAGGCCATAGCGCGCGGCATAACCATCGTGGCTGGCTTCGAGCCGGGTGGCGCCGCTGTTGCCGCGGTCAGCGGCCATTGAACGCCGGTCAACTTCAACCTCGGAAACCCCGCTGCCGATCTTGCCGTTGATCAGCACCGCGGTGGAATTGACGTCATCCAGTGTCAGCGTGGAATGCGCCGCAGTAGCGCGCAGCCCCTGCTCGAGCCGCACCGGCATGATCCCGCCGGCACAGCCCGATCCGCCGCAGTTGACCACGATCCGTTGCCCGGCGCAGCTCAGCTCGAAGGCAAGCGTGGAGGCACATCCGGTCCGCGCGTGTTTCGCCAGCGGCGGCGGTGCGGCATCAAACTGGAGGATCGACTTCTGCGCGACCACTCGCTGATAGCCCCACTGCCGCACTTCGCGCAGCGGGCGGGTGCGAACGCCGCTGGCCGCAACCAGCGCCGAAACCTCGTCCGCTCCGATCGCCCAGCCACCTTGCCAGCTGCCGAGCGACCCGTCGCCATGGGTCAGAGCCAGCAGCGGCGGAACCAGCAGCGAAAGGATTGCATCCAGTGCCTCGGGCGGATCGCGGCGCACCGCCCGGTAGCAGGCGCGCAGCTGGACGATCAGCGCGATTGCTTCCATCTGCCCAAGCGGGCTGCGCGAAAGCACGCCGCCATCGTCGCCGACCAGCTCGCCCAGTGCCTTGATCAGCCCCGCCTCGCCAAACAGACGGCGCGGCTTGCCATCGGGAAGCAAAAGCCCGGCGGCAGTGATCCCGCACCACCCGGCGACTTCGGCCAGCAGGTCCTCGGCACGCGATACGTTCTTGTCCAACCAGCGCGCGGTCTCGTTCATCGCCGTCAGGATCCGGCTGCGCAGCGCCTTGTCCTGGCCAGAGAGGATCAGCGGGGCGAAGACCAGCCAGTTCAGCTCTCTCGTGCCGGCGTTGGCGATACTCCAGGCGGCACCTTTGCCGGGGCGTGATGGGGCCTTAGGATTGGCATCCAGCCAGGCACCAATGATCCGCTCCGCCACCGGCGCGACCTGCTCCCGCGCACCAGCAGCTTCGAGATCGGCCAGCCATGCGAACGAATGTACGTAGCGCTCCACCAGCGGAGTTAGCCGGGCCGCGCCGCCAAAGTCGACCTGGCCGATCGGGGACTTCGTGCCATAGACGAGGAAGTGCCCCGCACGCAGGGCGGTTCCGGCCATCTTGTGGCCGGGAAGGCCGCTGGTCACGGTCGCCAGCAAGCGGGGACGCGCGGGCTTGCGGAAGGGCGAGGACAGCGCCGACGAGGGAATACCTAGCCGGTAGGCGAACCGGATCAACCGTTCACCGGCACCCAGCGCTGGCGGAGCGAAATCGGCGAGCGCCAGCGCCCGTCCCGGTTCGATCACTTCTCCCGCAGTCTGCGGCCTGACCAACCGCTCTTCAGCGGTACTTCCAGGATCAAGCGGAATGGCCATGTCGCCGTCCGTCGTCATGCGGGCATCACCACTCCGATCGTCCGCCATGGTCCTGTCGCTCATGACGTCGACCATGGCTCAGCCCTTTCCCTTGAGTGCGGCGATGTTGGCCGCATAACAGTCCGGCCCTCCGCGGAAAGTGGCCGTTCCCGCCACCAGCACGTCGGCCCCGGCGGACACGCAGCTTTGCGCGGTGCCCGTATCGACGCCGCCATCGACCTCCAGCCAGATCTTGCGGCCAGCCTTGTCGATCATCTTGCGCACCGCTTCGATCTTGCGGAGCTGGCTGGCGATGAAGCTCTGCCCGCCGAAGCCGGGGTTTACGCTCATCACCAGCACCAGGTCGATCTCGTCGATCAGGTAATCCAGCATCTTGGCCGGCGTCGCGGGATTAAGCGAGATGCCTGCCAGCTTGCCCGCGGCCTTGATCGCCTGGACGGTGCGGTGCGTATGCGCACCCGCTTCAGGATGAACGGTGATGATATCCGCGCCGGCGGCGGCAAAGGCGTCGATGTAGGAATCGACCGGGGAAATCATCAGGTGAACGTCAAGCGGCTTGGACGTGTGCGGGCGCAGCGCCTTCACCACCATCGGTCCGATCGTGATGTTGGGCACAAAATGCCCATCCATGACATCGACATGGATCCAGTCCGCTCCGGCGGCGTCGACCGCGCGCACTTCCTCGCCAAGCCGGGCGAAATCGGCGGAGAGGATCGAGGGGGAAATGAGCGGCGCAGCCATGGCGATGAATTGCTCCTTTTCCGGCGCTTACCCACCACATCTTGGGGGGACAAGCACCGCCTGCCGCGTTTTCCACACCGTATCTCGCGAATGCCGCACAATGAGCAAATCCGGCGGCAAGACGATTGACGCGCCGTCCCCGGACCGGCAATTGCCAGCACTATGGAAGGGCTGAAAACCGCCGGACAGTTTCTGGTAATCACCGGACCATCCGGCGCGGGCAAGAGCACCCTGGCTGACGTGCTCTGCGGGTTGATCGAGCCCGACGGGGGGTCGCTGCTAGTTGATGGAGCGGCGCTTGCGGGTCCCGCCCGGCGAGCCTGGCGGGCGCGGGTAGCCTACGTCCAGCAGGACCCGGTGATGTTCCACGCCAGCATTGCTGAAAACCTGGCCTTTGCCCGGCCGGATGCGAGCGCGGCGGACATGCGCGCCGCACTGGCGGCTGCCTCGGCCGATTTCGCCGAAAGGCTTCCGGACCGGCTCGATACGATCGTCGGTGACCGCGGCCAGAGGCTCTCTGGAGGGGAGCGTCAGCGTCTCTCGCTTGCCCGGGCCTTGCTGACAAAGCCTCAGTTGCTGATCCTGGACGAAGCCACCAGCGCCCTCGACGCCGAGAACGAAGCCGCGATCGCCGGGGCATCGCGCGGCCTCAAGGGCAAGCTTACAATCGTCGCCATCTGCCATCGCGGGGCGCTGTCCGAAGAGGCCGATCGCATCGTAACTCTCGAGGCCGGCAGCATCGTTTCCGACGTATCCCGGTGATAGCTGTGAAATTCACGGTGTATTCACGCCGCGAATCGCATTATTCAGCCAGCTGCCGACGGGGAGACGGCGTTTTTTCCGCCCATTGACAGGATCCGACCGCCCATGAACTTGCCCGTAGGTTTCAAAGCCGCGGCCCGTTTCGCGTCCGTACTTGCTGCGTTTTCGCTGTTATCGCCTCCGGTGACAGCACCCGCCGCGAGTGCCAGTCCGCCAGCCGGATGCACCGGTCCGGCGAGCGCGCATTGGCTCAACGTCAATGTCGAAGGGGTGCGCAGCAGCAATGGCCTGATCGCGATCACCCTATACGCAGACAATCCCCGTAAGTTCCTGGTCCGGCACGGTTCGCTGTATGTCGGACGGGTCGACGCGCGGCAGGGCGTAACGCACGGCTGCATCTTCGTGCCCAATCCCGGGGTCTATGTCATCGCGATCTATCACGATGAAAATGGCAACATGAAGTTTGATCGATCCGGCATCGGATTTCCCGAAGAGGGTTTCGGCTTCACCAACAACCCCGCGACGCTGGCGGGCCTGCCCTCATTCCGTTCGGTCCGCCTTAACGTGCCGCGCGCGGGCTTGGCGACAACGATCCGGATGAAGTACCCCTAACTGTAGATCGCCTTGAGCCGCAGCGGGGTTTCGACCTCGGCCAGGGCATGGGCACGCGGGTCATCGACGTCGATCCACCATGAATCGATCTCATGGTCGCCGATGTCCCAGGTGGCGGCCCGTCCGCGATCCGCGAGCCATTGCATCCCGTCGGAAAGACTACCGGACTTTCCGGCCGCGATAGCTGCGCCGATAGCAGCGGGAAGTTCCGGTGTGGCAAGGAATGCTCCGCAATCGACCACATCGTATTCCGGGATGGTCTTTCCGATGGCGAGAATACGACCAGCCTGATCGACCCGCACCCACGTTGCATCATCGGGATCGATCAGGGGGCTCATAATCCGCCGATCGACTGCCAGCGTGACGCCCCGGTCTGCACCCCCTTGGCCCGCCAGCCCCTGAAGGATCGGCGCAGCGAAGATGTGGTCGGCCATCATCAGCAGGAAATCGCCATCGATCGCAGCCGCTCCGGCCATGACCGAATAGCCGTTGGGTTTGGACCAGTCAGAAATCCGCTCCGGCACGACCGGGATTCCCGCGCGCGCGCTCAGGTCCGGCAGAAATGCCTCGATCCGGTCGGCCTCGTGGCCCGTCACCACCACCACGCGCCGTGCTCCCGCCGCTTTCGCCTGACGCGCGCCAAGTTCTAGCAGCGGGATGCCGGCAATCGGCGTGAGCGGCTTGGACGGCGAGAGTTCAGACAAGCGGCTGCCAAAGCCTGCCGCGATGATCAGCGCATCCATTCGCTCACCCCCGAATGCAACGGCGCCGGTCGATGCGAGACCGACCGGCGCCGAATTTCAAACCCGACGCCGTGCGCCAGGGCCTTTGCCGATTACTCCGCGGCAATCGCCGGAGCGGCAATGTACTCTTCGACCATCTGCGCGGCCGTATCGTCATTGAACTGCTGCGGCGGATGCTTGCAGAAGTAGGCCGACGGGCCAACCAGTGCACCACCTTCGCCGCGATCAAGCGCAACCTTGCAGCAACGGATCGCATCCATCACGCAAGCGGCCGAGTTCGGGCTGTCTTCAACCGAGAGACGCAGCTCGAGATTCATCGGCACGTTGCCCCACTGCAGCCCTTCCAGGCGCAGGAAGCACAGCTTGTTGTCCTTCTGCCAGGGAACATAGTCGGACGGGCCGACGTGGATGTTCTCGTCCGCAAGGCGCTCGGCAAGCATGGCCTGGACTGCCTCGGTCTTGGATTCCTTCTTGCTGCCCAGCCGTTCACGGTCGAGCATGTTCATGAAGTCGGTGTTGCCGCCAGTGTTGAGCTGGTAGGTCCGCTCCACGGTAACGCCGCGAGCGGCGAAGAGGCTCGAAAGCACGCGGTGCACGATGGTCGCACCGACCTGGGCCTTGATGTCGTCCCCCACGATCGGGATGCGCTTCTCGGCGAAGCGGCGTTCCCACTCGGGGCGGCTGGCGATGAACACCGGCATGCAGTTGACCACGGCCACACCCGCTTCGAGCGCGCATTCCATGTAGAATTCAGTGGCGTCCTGCGAACCCACCGGCAGGAAGTTGATCAGGATCTCGGCGCCCGAATCCTTCAGCGCCTGAACGATCGTTTCCCTGGTCGCTTCTGGTTCGTTGGAAACGATGAAGCCCTTGTCCCCAATCGTGGTCATGTGAGGGGCAACGCCGTCCGACACCCGGCCCATCATCACCTTGGTGCCGGTGGCCGGCACGTCCTGGTGAAATACCGCGGTGTTGTTGGGTGCGGAGAAGATTGCCTCTGCGATGTCCTTGCCAACCTTGCGGGCATCGACGTCGACGCCCATCACGAAATCGACGTCGCCGGCACCATAACCGCCGATGCGGTCATGGATCAGGCCCTGCGACGAGTTGTTCGAACGGTAATAGGCAACGCCCTGGACCAGCGAGCTGGCGCAGTTGCCCACGCCAATCACGGCGACCTTTATTGGCTTCATCTATCTGATCCCTTCAGGCGGACGGCTCCCGTCCGGTACAATCCAGCGCCAAAAGCAAGAAGTTTGCCCAAGGTCAAGCCGCTTGCCGTCCGTGCGGGGCGATTACAACAAGAATGCGCCCCCCGGCAAGCTTCCGTCATGTCTGGACTGTTGATCGCTGCAACTCGCCCAAAATGCCCGGTTCCGCAATCGGATTAGTCCCGCTAGGAAGATCAGGCATTCAGCCCTGCCAGCGGAGGCCAGGTGAACCAGAAATCCGGAAATACCCGCAATCAGATCGTACGGCCCATGCGGCCGCGCGAAATGCAGGACAGCCTCAACCATTATCTCTACCACCCGCTAGCCTGGCAGCTCGCCCGGCAGCTCGCGCGGACACCGATCACACCCAACGTGGTATCGGTTATCGGCGGCCTGATGGTGGTCGCAGCGGCAATCGCCTATGCCCAGCCAGGCTGGCCCGGTCCGGCACTGCTTGGCATGGCGCTGCATATGGGCTGGCATGTGGTCGATGGCGCCGATGGGGACCTCGCCCGGATCACTGGCCGGGCCAGTCCGATCGGGGAGATGGTCGACGGCCTCTGCGACTATTCGAGCCACGTGGTGCTCTACCTTGTGCTAGGCTGGTTGCTCCATGGGCTCATGGGCAGCGCAGCCTGGTGGTGGATGCTGGCGGCCGGGCTAAGCCATGCCGTCCAGTCCAACCACGTCGAGGTGCAGCGCCGTTCTTACCAGTGGTGGGTGCACGGAACGCCCTGGATCCGCCATTCGCACGGCTCAACCGACGCCGCGACCCGCAAAAGTGTATTCGGAGCGCTGGTTTCGGCCTACCTCGGCGCCGCCGCCGCGATGACCCCGCACGCTGCCCGGATCGACGCGGCAGTCGATGGCGCGAAAGGCGATCCAGCGGCGCTGGAACGTTATCGCGGAATCGTTCGGAGCGAGGCTCCCAAGCTGCTCTTCATCTGCAAGGTCCTGGGACCCAACCCGCGGGCGGTGGTGCTGGGGCTGTCAATGCTGGCCGCCGGACGCAGCGGGATGGGGCCGCTCTATTATTTCATCTACCAGGCCGTCGTGCTCAACCTCGTCCTGGCATTGTCGCTCGCTGCGCATAACGCCGCGAACCGCCGGATGGCTGATGCAATGGAAGGAGCGCCGCATGTCGCTTGATGATCTCCTGACGCAAGCGGCCGCGATTGGTCCCGATATCATCGCGCTGCGGCGCGCGATCCACGCCGAGCCGGAACTGGGCCTGCACACCCCGCTGACCCGCAACAAGATCCGCGCGGCACTGGACGGCCTGCCGCTCGACTGGCGCGAAGGCCCATCGACCACCGGGCAGATCGCGACGCTAAAGGGCGAAGCCGGGCCGGGTCGCAGCGTGCTCTTGCGCGGTGACACTGACGCCTTGCCGATGCCGGAGGAGACCAATCTCCCCTATGCTTCGACCATTCCGAACACGATGCATGCATGCGGCCACGATTCGCACGTGGCGATGCTGGTGGGGGCGGCGCGTCTGCTCTGCGCGCGGCGTGAGATCCTTGCCGGCGAAGTCCGCTTCATGTTCCAGCCGGGTGAGGAAGGCCACCACGGCGCCCGCTACATGATCGACGACGGGTTGCTTGATCCCCTGCCCGATGCCGCCTTCGCCCTCCACGTCATGCCCAATGCCCCTCACGGGCTGATCGCCGGGCGCAGCGGGGCGTTGCTCGCCGCCGCTGACGAAATCGAAATCCGGGTCGAAGGGCGCGGCGGCCACGCCTCGCTCCCGCACGAGACGCTCGATCCTGTGCCGGTGGCCTGCGAGATCGTGCTGGCCCTGCAAGCGCTGGTTACCCGCAAGTTCAATGCCCACGATCCGGTGGTGGTCACCATCGCCAAGCTTGATGCCGGCTCCGCCCACAACGTCATCGCCGATCGCGCGGTGCTGCGCGGGACGATGCGCAGCCTTTCGCCCGGAAATCGCGCCAGGCTGCATGCCGAAGTACGCCATCTCGCGCAGGGCATTGCAGCCGCGCACCGGATGGAAGCGGTGCTGACGATCCGCGAAGGCTTCCCGGTCACCATGTGCGATGCCCGCGCCGTCGCCTTTGGCGAGGCTACGGCCCGGGCGCAATTCGGCCCCGACGCGTTTCACCGGCTCGATGCTCCGATCATGGGGGCAGAAGACTTCGCCTATGTGCTCGAGAAAGTGCCGGGAGCGATGTTCTTTCTCGGCATGGCGCACGAAGGTGAGGACTGGACGCAATGCTGCGGCATCCATTCGCCGCGCATGGTGCTGGACGAGAGCGTGATGCCCCGCGGTTCGGCCTTCCTGGCGGGCCTAGCGCAGCGGTTCCTGG
The DNA here is from genome assembly GCA_947472735.1 of Sphingomonadaceae bacterium. GTDB lineage: Bacteria > Pseudomonadota > Alphaproteobacteria > Sphingomonadales > Sphingomonadaceae > Novosphingobium. The sequence continues at coordinate 71,480 of CANJBY010000003.1, forward strand.
CCCAGGGGCTGGAGTAGGGCCTGGAGCGGGTAAGGGGAATCGAACCCCTCTAGCCAGCTTGGAAGGCTGGTGCATTACCACTATGCTATACCCGCGTCCGGCGGAGCATCTGGCGCACCCGACAGGATTCGAACCTGTGGCCTCTGCCTTCGGAGGGCAGCACTCTATCCAGCTGAGCTACGGGTGCCAAATGCGCCGCGCCGGTTAGCAAACGCCGTGGCGGGTGGCCAGAGGATAATCGCTCGGAGCCCCAAATGCCTGATGGTTAGCGATTTGGTAGGGACGTTTGCGCTAGCCGTCCGGCCATGAACAACCTCACTGGTCCTGCCACTCCGCCGCGCTCGCAAGCCGCACCCCTGCCCGGATCAGGCCGGCCAGCTTTCGGCCAGGCCTCGGCGGGTACGCTTGGCATGAAATGGTCGGCTCTGCATGACGCGGCGACCGTGGTGGCCACGTTAGCCGGGTTCGTGCCCGATGGCATGACCGAGGAGCAGCGAAATTTTCCTGTAACCATGCGCGATGCAGGGGGCTGGCGCCTTGCTACGGCGCAGCAGGGGATCGACGATCTCGCGGCAGTTCTCGAGCCGGGGCTGGCCGCCCTGCTTGCAGCCCATGCCCGCGGCGCTGCAACCGCCGATCCGGCCTTGTCGCTGTGGGAAGAGTTCCTCGCCGCGCAGTCGGCACTTCTGGCGCTGGCTCCCCCGTCTCCAGCCAATCCGGCCATGCGGATGACCTGAGCGGCGGAGGGGGCTTTCAAAGTTCCCTCTATGTTCTATGATGAGGCATGGCCTCCACCCCTGCATCCCCGATTCGCGACGATCGTGCGGCGCGCGAAGTGTCTCGCGGGATCTGTCGTCTGTTCGCCCGCAATGACATCTTCTGCCTGTCCGAAATGCCGCTGCGCTCGGGCCGCCGGGCTGACCTGATGGGGATCGACGCGCGCGGGCATGTGATCATTGTCGAGATCAAGGTCAGCCGCGCCGACCTGCTCGGCGATGCCAAGTGGACGGACTATCTCGAATACTGCGACCGCTTTTTCTGGGGCCTTGCCCCTGGCCTCAACCGGGCGTGCATGGAGACCGAGGCATTCCTGCCCGAACGCTGCGGGCTGATCGTCGCCGATGGCTACGATGCGGAAATTCTCCGGCCGGCCTCGCTCGTCCCGCTGGCTGCCGCGCGCCGCAAGGTGGAAGTGGAACGCCTGGCCCGCGCCTCGCTGCGTCGGCACCTCGGACTGGTCGATCCGGGCATCGGCTAGCGCCCCTGTCAATTGCAGCGCGACTGCGCCATAGCGGCAAAATGGATGCAGCTTACACGGCGGCACTGCTCTCGGCCCTCGCGATGACGGGCATTGTCGCGCTCCGTTACCTTGCCACGAGCGGCGGCTTCGCCTGGGCGACCGCGCGGGTCCGCCCCGGCCTTTACGCAGGTCTCCGGCCGCAAATCCGCAAGGAAGTTGGCTGGTCGCTCCTCTCCTCTGCAGTCTATGGACTGCCGGCAGGGATCGTTGCCTGGGGCTGGCAGGCGCGGGGATGGACGCAAATCTACACCGATATGGAGGCCATGCCGCTGTGGTGGCTGCCGATTTCGGTTTTCCTTTACCTCCTTGCGCACGACACCTGGTTCTATTGGACCCACCGCTGGATGCACCAGCCGCGCCTGTTCAGGCTGGCCCATGCGGTGCATCACGCCAGCCGCCCGCCCACCGCCTGGGCGGCCATGAGCTTCCACCCGATCGAAGCCGTGACGGGTGCCGTGGTCATTCCCGCGCTGGTCTTTCTGATCCCGATCCACGTCGGCATGCTGGGGCTGGTCCTGGCAGTGATGACCTTGATGGGAGTTACCAACCACATGGGCTGGGAACTTTTTCCGCGCGCACTTGTCCAATCGCGGCTGGGAGGCTGGCTGATCACCGCCAGCCACCACCAGCGCCATCACGAGAATTATCTATGCAACTACGGCCTCTATTTCCGTCACTGGGACAAGCTATGCGGCACCGATCGCGGTATCTCGCAGCTCTGATCGCACTGGCACCCGCGCCGCTGGCGGCCGAGCCTGCCGCGGCCGATTTCGTCGTCACGGTGACAAATCTGCGGAGCGCCCGGGGGCAGATCCTGGCGTGCCTGGTGGCAAATCCCAAGGCCTTCCCCGATTGCAGCCGCGATGCCGCCGCGCACAAGCTGGTGGTGCCGGTCGCGGGCACCAGCGTGCGGCTCGATTTCGGGCACGTTCCGGCCGGAACCTGGGCGATCGCGGTGATCCATGACGAGAACGGCAACGGCCGCATGGACAAGGCGCTGATGATGCCGAAGGAAGGCTTCGGTTTTTCACGCGACGCGCCTGTGCGGTTCGGTCCGCCAAGCTTCTCGCAGGCAGCATTCCCGCTGGGCGCCGAACCGCCCGCGCACATGGCCATCCGGATGCGCTATATGTTTTAGCCGCTCGAGGTCTTGCGATGAGGCCGACGGGACCTTAACCGGGATAGCATGAGCGACGCGCCGGACAGCCCTGAACCCACGTCGCCCCGGTACCTTCAACCCGGCGGCGTGCTCGCCCCGTTCCGTTATCCTGCTTTCCGGGCGATCTGGTCGGCCAATCTGGCTTCGAACCTTGGCAGCATGGTGCAATCGGTCGGCGCGGCCTGGCTGATGACCGACCTCACCCGGTCGCATCTGCTGATCGCCCTGGTGCCGGCCTCGAATACCCTGCCGATCATGCTGTTCGCAGTTTTCGCTGGAGCGATTGCGGACAACTATGACCGCCGCACGGTGATGCTTTCGGCACAGATCGGGATGCTTGTAGTCGCCGCCCTGCTTGCGGTGACGAGCTGGATGAAGCTGGTCAGCCCGGCAGTATTGCTGCTGTTCACCCTCGCCATCGGCATCGGCACCGCGCTGAATGGCCCAGCCTGGCAGGCTTCCGTACGGCTGCAGGTGGGGATGCGGGACTTGCCTCAGGCAATCTCGTTGAACACCATCTCGTTCAACCTTGCGCGCAGCGTCGGCCCGGCCTTCGGCGGGCTGCTGATCTCGCTCTGGGACGTGTCTTTCGCGTTCGCGATCAACGCCATGAGCTATCTCTTCATGATCTCGGTGCTGTGGCGCTGGCGACCGGAATTGCCGCCCCCGGCGCGCCGGCCGATCCTCCCCGCGATTGCTGTTGGCCTGCGCTTCTGCGCGGGGTCGGTGCCGATCCGCAAGGTACTGTTGCGGGGATTGGCGGTCGGCTTCGGCTTCTCGGCCTATCAGGCATTGGTCCCCTCGCTGGTGCGCGGGCAGATGCACGGCACGGAAATCGACTATGGCCTGATGCTGGGCATGTTCGGGATCGGTTCGGTGGCCTCTGCCCTGTTCGTCAGCATGGCCCGGCGGCGCTGGGGTGCGGAGGCGGTGACTGGCGCTGCCATGCTGACCTTCGCGATCGGCCAGTCGCTGCTCGCGGAAAGCCATACGCTGGCCTTCGGACTGTTTGCCGCGCTGGTCGCCGGGCTCGGCTGGGTGACGGCACTGACCAGCACCAACGTCGCCATGCAGATGCGTTCACCCGAGGACATTCTTGGTCGCTGCCTCTCGATCTACCAGGCCGTGACGTTTGGCGGCATGGCGCTCGGAGCCTGGAGCTGGGGTATGATCGCCGATTGGCGAGGCACCACCTTCGCCCTTCATGCCGCCGGCGCCTGGTTGGTCGGGACACTGATCCTGCTGCGCATTTTCGCGCCGATGCCGACGCCTTCGGAAGGCCGCATCGAACACTGAGGTCTGCCCGAACGCGCACCGCCCCGGCGCGACTTAACGGTATGTTTACCATGTCGCGCCACAAGCATCCCGAACAGGGACAGGTAGGGCGCCCACATGGATACGTACCGCGGACATATTTCAGATCGTCTCGAGGGAGAGTTCAGCTCTTCGCAGCTCGATTCGGACGAGGACGAGGTGAGCCGGGAAGCTCCGCCCAGTCCTGTCGGACAGGACGAGCGCCGCATGCAAGTGCGGGCCTACAATTTCTGGGCGGCGATGCTCGACGGGCGCAACTTTCCTTCGATCGAGGACCTTGATCCCCAGAATCTTCCGGATTTCGGGCCTTTCAGCGTGCTGCTCGATTTCACCAATGGCATTGATAACCCGGCGGTCCAGTTCCTTGGCGACAAGCTGGCCGAGGAATGTGGCGACGGCCAGATCATCCGTCACCTCGCCGACGTTCCGGCACGCTCGCTGCTTTCGCGCATTACCGACCATTACATGCAGATCCTCGCCAACCAGGCCCCGATCGGCTTCGAGGCCGAATTCGTGAACCAGCGTGAATCGACGATTCTCTACCGCGGCATCCTGCTTCCATTTTCCAGCGACGATGAGACGATCGACTTCATCTATGGTGTGATCAACTGGAAGGAACTGGCCGACCAGCGCGCGACCGAGAGCCTGTTGCTCGAAGTCGAACAGGCGCTCGAGGCGGCTGCCGAGCCGGTCCGCACCGAACAGCCGATGCCCCAATGGGCCGATGGCCCCGCCGACCGGCCCAACGTGCTGGACCTCACCGCACCGCTCGACGGCGAAGCGGCCGATTTTGACTGGCCCGAGCCGGCCTTCGGCGGCGATGTAACGTCGGCCGATCCCACGGAAGAACTGCCCGGCGCTGCATTTGGCGACCTGGCCGTGGACGATGAGACGTTGGCGCTCGATCCTGCGGCCGAAGTCTTGGACGAAGAGCTGGATCTTTCGGTCTATGCCGAACCCAGCGATCAAGCTGTCGAACCGGAAGCGGTCGATCAGATCGAATCTGAATTCGCCGGGGCCGATGGCACCGCGGAGCTCGAACTCGAAGCCTTCGCGGTTCCCGAGCTCGATCCCGAAGACATGGGACTTGCCGACTGGCTGGCCTCGGCCCGCGAACTTGCCCAAGCCGCCCAAGGGGCAGAGGACCGGACGCGCAACGCGCTCTACGACGCGATCGGCCGGGCTTATGACTTCTCGCTCGCCGCGACTGAAGCGCCCGAGGAATTCGACGAACTGCTGGTCGACTCCGGCCTGACCGTGCAGGACCGTGCGCCGATGACCCCGGTGGTCAAGCTGGTGTTCGGCGCTGATTATGAAAAACCCGCCTGACCGAATATGCCTCGGCCCTCAGCCATGCCCATCGCATCGGTCTGAACCGCGGGGAACTATCGGGCTTCCTCTCCACTGCTGCCGGCGGCCTCAAGGGCGTAGTCAATGCCGAGCGCCGTCTCAAGCGCGAGGAAAGCGGCAAGACCGTCGATCCGCAAGAGGGTCCGCGCGAAGCGCTGGCCCGCAAGTTGCGCAAGCTGGATCACGCCCCGCTCAGCGCGGTCAGCACGGAGGGCAGCGAGTTCACCTTGCTGGTCGCTCGCCGCCTGCCTGACGGCGAAGTGGTGCTGCTTGGCGAAGTGGCCGACGACGTGGCCCTGCTGGAACGCGCCGCCCGCCGCCTGCTCGGCTGAACCAAACCCGAATTCGCGAACGGGCGCTGTGCTGCAAGGCATGGCGCCCGTTTCCTATTGCGGCTAGTCTCGCGGCAACATGGCGGTGCAGGGCAGGCGAACGGGCCGAATGAAAATTGCGGCAATAGTGCTGGTGACGACACTGGTGGTGCTGCTTGCTGTCTGGCGGTTCGCTGTCTCGGCCGGAGCAGTTGGGCTGCTGGACCTTGCCGACCGCTTTGTCGGCGGCACCTCGGGTATCCAGGTGGCGGCTTCGGGGGAGCGTTACGGCCCGCTTGCCGATCAACGGGTTGAGGTAATCGTTCCAGCCGCACAATCGGCCACCCGGCGTCCGGTGCTGCTGTTCATCTTCGGCGGCGCCTGGAAAAGCGGACGGCCAGAGGATTATCGTTTCGTCGGCCGCACCTTCGCCCGGGCGGGCTACGTGGTGGTGATCGCCGGGTATCGACTGGTGCCGGACGGCGTCTTCCCCGCGATGTTGGAAGATGGCGCAGCGGCTGCACGCTGGACAATCGACAACGCCGCGCGCTTCGGGGGCGACCCCGCCCGACTTTACCTGATGGGTCATTCGGCCGGAGCCTACAACGCAGCGATGCTGGCGCTGGATCCGCAGTGGCTGGCGCGCCAGCAACTTTCGCCCGCAGCGATCAAAGGCCTGGTCGGGCTGTCCGGACCCTACGATTTCTATCCCTTTACCTCACCCGATACCCGCGCCGCATTCGGCCATGCGAAGGATCCCGCCGCGACCCAGCCCCTGCTCTTCGTCAAGCCGGGCGCCCCGCCGATGCTGCTGCTTTCAGGCGAGGATGACACGACGGTCAAGCCGCGCAATTCGCTGGCGCTGGCCAAGGCGCTGACGGCTGCGGGAATGCCGAGCAAGGCCGTTCTGCTGGCCGGGGTCGACCACGCCGGCACGGTGATGAAGCTGGCCCAACCGTTCGCGCGGGACCGGCGCGTGATCGATAGTGCGCTGAGCTTTCTTGCTGCGCACGGCGGTGCTTCAGCGCCGGTTCAGGGCGCAGGGGACTAGTCCTGACGATGATCCATCAATTGCGTCTCGCGGCCAAGGGCCTGGCACTGCTTGCGGCGGGAGCTTTGGCTATTCAGCCTGTGGCGGCGCAATCGGTCCTGCGCGATGCGGAGACCGAAGCGCTGCTTCACGACATGGCCGATCCGCTGATCGCGGCCGCCGGGCTCGATCCGCGCAATGTCGATATCGTGCTGATCAATGATTCATCGGTCAATGCCTTCGTAGCTGGCGGTCAAGCGGTCTACATCCATTCGGGCCTGATCAACGAGGCGGCCAACGCGAACGAGGTGCAGGGCGTGATCGCGCACGAACTGGGCCACATCACCGGCGGCCACGCGATCAGCGACGGCGGTGGCAAGGCCGCGCAGAACATCTCTATTCTTTCGTTGCTGCTCGCCGGGGCCGCCGCTGCAGCAGGCGGCGGAGAGGCCGCTCTGGGCGTCATGATGGCCGGGCAACAAGCCGCGCTGGGCAAGTTCCTCGCCTTTACCCGCGGCCAGGAGGAAGCCGCTGACGCTGCCGGGGCGCAGTTCCTTGCCTCCGCCGGGGTGACTGGCAAGGGCTCCATCGGCTTCTTTCGGAAGCTTCAGAACCTCGAATATCGTTATGGTTACAAGCGCGATGCCGATAGCGAGTTCTATTCGACGCACCCGATGACTGCCGATCGCATCGCGACGTTGCAGGAGGTGTATGAGAAGGATCCGGCTTGGGACAAGCCGCTGGACCCCGCAATTGAGGCCCGGTTCCAGCGCGCCAAGGCCAAGCTCTTCGGCTACCTCGCGGACCCGGCCGATACGTTCCGAACCTATCCGCCCACCGACACCAGCATCCCGGCCCGTTATGCCCGGGCCTATGCCTGGCACAAGGATGGCTTCCTGGAAAAGGCCACGACTGAAACCGATGCCCTGCTCGCCCAGGCGCCGTTGGATCCTTACTTCCTTGAGCTGAAAGGCCAGGTCCTGCTCGAAGCCGGCCATCCGCGTGAGGCGCTTGCCCCGTTGCGACGAGCGACCGAATTGACGGCAAACCAGCCTTTGATCGCGACCACATTCGGCCACGCGCTGATCGCCACCGAAGATCACGCCAATTTTCCGGAGGCAATGCGTGTACTCAAGGCGGCGGTGGCGCGGGACCGGGAAAATCCATTCGCATGGTACCAGCTTGGCATGGTCTATGCAGCCAATGGCGACATGGCCCGCGCGAAGCTCGCCAGCGCCGAACAGCAAGTGCTGAGCGGACAGTTGCCGGCGGCGCTCGCCAGTGCCCAGGCCGCAGAGACGGAACTGCCAAAGGGCACGCCTGACTGGCTGCGTTCCCAGGATATCGCAATGGAGGCACGCGCCGCGATTGAACGTTCGCGCGATCGCAAGTAAGCCCTCGGCCATGGTCGAACAGCCCCCAGCCAAGCGCCTGTCGCTTCGCCAAGGTGCAGCACTGCTGGCGCTCGCGCTGGCTGGCGCGCTGGCCGGATGGCTCGTCGGACACCGGTCGTCTTCGCCGGTGGTCGCGAGCGGGGACAAGGTCGCGATCGAGCAGGTGGTCCGTGACTATATCCTTCAGCATCCTGAAATCCTTCCCGAAGCGATGGAGCGCCTGCGCGAGCGGGAGGACGCGAAGAACCTTTCCGCGGTCGCCGATCAGGTCAAGGCCCCGTTCCCGGGGGCCGTGCTGGGCAATCCCTCCGGCAAGGTCACCCTCGTCGAGTTTACCGACTTCGCCTGCACCTACTGCCGCCAGAGCGTCGCCGACGTGGAAGCGTTGATCGCCGCCAATCCCGAGCTCAAGGTCGTGATCCGCGAGCTGCCGATCCTTTCGCCGCAGAGCACCGATGCAGCCCGCATGGCGCTCGCCGCGGCTGAGCAGGGCCTGTACCCGGCGTTCCACCGCGCCATGTATGCGATCGGCCGTCCCGATGCGCAGACCATCGCCGCCGCCGCCCGTCAGGCAGGGCTCGACATGGCGAGGGCCAACCGGTTCATAGCCGATCCCAAAGTCGAGGCGGAGATTGCCCGCAATCTCGAGCTGGCACGGCAGTTGGGCTTCAACGGCACGCCGGCCTGGGTCGCCGGTGAGGCGCTGTTGTCCGGGGCCGTCGGACAGGCGCAACTCGCCCGGGCGCTGGAAAAGGTCGAGGGGTGATTCGACGCCGGGTGCGGCTCGGCGCGGCTTTCGCCCTGGCTATCAGCCCGCTGCCGACCGCGGCTGCCGACATGCGGACAGCGATGGCAACGCTGGAGGCGCAGGATGCCCGCTTCCAGTCCATCGCGTGGCGCCTGGTGCGCGGCAACGCTGCCTTGTGCGCCGGCGTCAGGCCCGCTGCCGGTCTGCTGCTATATGACGTACGCAATTTCGCCGGCTCTGCGGATGTCCGCCGCGCACTGGGCATTACCGGCGATATCGCAATCGGCGCGGTCGCGCAGGAGTCGCCCGCCTTTGCGGCAGGACTTCGTGGCGGCGAGGAACTGGTGGTGCTCGATGGACAGGCGATGGCCGAGTTACCGCCGGCAGCGCACCCCTCCCCGCGCATCGACGCGCTTCATGATCGCATCGATCTTGCTCTCGCAAAGCAGGGCGAAATCACGCTGGGTCTGCCGGGCCGACAACTGACGGTGCGGGGCGAGACGACCTGCGCGGCCCGGTTCGAACTGGTCACCCAGGGGGATGTCGCGCAATCCGACGGCCGACGTGTACAGGTCTCGGTCAAGGCGCTCGACGAGATTCCCGACGATGCCGTGCTCGCGGCACTGCTGGCGCATGAGTTGGCGCACCAGCTGCTCGGTCATGCCGCAAGCCTGAAAGCCCTGGGGCATCGCCGCGCGGAGGTCCGCCGCGCCGAGCGCGAGGCCGACCGGCTGACGCCCTGGCTGATGGCCAATGCCGGCTATAATCCAGCTGCAGCGCTAGGCTGGGTCGACGGCTGGGTCAGGCGGCGCGACTGGGGCTGGCTTGGCGATGGCACCCATGATGGCCCAAAGGCACGAAAGGCCCTGATCGCTGCCGAGCTGGTGGCCATCGCCGCGCACCATCAGGCGGGGCAAACGGGCCCGCTCGATTGGCGCCCCTTATTCGATGAAGCGCGCGAACATGCCGTTCTGCGGCCGTGACATGACCCTTCGCAGCATCGGTTCGAAAAAGGCCAGCGGCGCACTTTCATAGCCGGCATCAAACGCGTTCTGGTCATACTTTTCACAGAATTCGGCACAGGCAACGAAATGTTCGTGGCCGCGAAAGTTTTCGCGCAAGTCGCGGTCGAACCCCAGGTGGTGGAAATAGAAGTAACCCTGAAAAACAGCGTGCTGCGCGGTGATCCAGTGGAGCTCCTCGGAGACGAATGGCTGGACGATGGCGGCTGCGATGTCCGCATGGTTGTAACTGCCGAGCGTATCGCCAATGTCATGCAGCAAGGCCATCACCACGTAGGCCTCATCGCGCCCGTCCTGGTGCGCGCGGGTGGCACATTGCAGGCAATGCTCAAGCCGGTCGACCGGGAAGCCTCCGTAATCACCCTCAAGCAAGCGCAGATGGGTGAGGACCCGTTCCGGCAAGCCGCGTGCATAACCGAGGAACTGGTCGCCGATCAGCGTCCAGTCCGGGGCATCGCTCTCGGTTATCGCGCGGAACTGCGCGCGCGGTTCGTCATGCTCCATAGCCCGGCTCCTCCGCATCCTTCCGCTGCCCAGCCTACGCCTGCGATGATCTTGCGCAAGCATTTCGCTTTCCCCCAAACGGGACACGCCGTATTATGTCGTCATGGCCGTGCTGCCCTTCCGCCCCACTCCTTTCTTCGCGAACAAGAACAAGGCCTTTTGGCGGCTGCAGGCGGTTGGCTGGGGCGGAGCGCTCCTGCTGCGTCTCCTGTCAAATCTGGCCAACGCGCAGCCGGTCTCGATTCTCGTCCTGGCGCTGATCTCCACCATCACCGGCTTTTCGATCTCACTGATCCTGTCGGTGGTGTTCCGTCAGTTGATCGCGCGGCGGGCGCTGGTAACGTGGCTGGTGACGGTTCTGGTCCTGCCCGCGGCGGTCGGGCTTTACGCCTTCATCGACGCCTGGGTGATCAGTCTCTACCGGCCCGACAGTGCGACAAGCTTTGCGCAGTTGCTGATCGGCGTGTTCTATCTCGACCTTACGCTGCTGGGGGCCTGGTCCGCGCTCTATTACGCGATTAATTTCTACCTGCAGATCGAAGAGCAGAACGATCAGCTGATCCGGCTGGAGAACCAGGCAACCAGTGCCCAATTGGCCATGCTGCGCTACCAGCTGAACCCGCACTTCCTGTTCAATACGCTGAATTCGATCTCCACCCTGGTTTTGCTCAAGCAGACCGAGCCGGCCAATGCCATGCTCAGCCGCCTCTCTTCGTTCCTGCGCTATACGCTGATCAACGAGCCGACCGGGCGCGTTACCGTTTCGCAGGAAGTGGAGACGCTGAAGCTCTATCTCGATATCGAACGCATGCGCTTCGAAGAGCGACTGCGCACGACCTTCCGGATCGATCCGGCAACGGTTGAAGGCCTGCTGCCCTCGCTGCTGCTCCAGCCGCTGGTCGAAAACGCGATCAAGTATGCCGTCAGCCCTCAGGAGAGCGGGGCGGAAATCACCATTACCACGCAACTCGTCGGGCCAAACCTTCGCATCACCGTCTCCGACACCGGTCCGGGATTGCAAACCGGTGACAGCGACAACAGATTATCGGGCGTGACATTCGACGGCGGCGAACCCGTTTCCACCGGCGTTGGCCTGGCCAACATACGCGACCGGTTGGCTCAGGCCTACGGCGACGAACACCGTTTCGAAACGGTGGACGCGCCCGAGGGCGGTTTTGCCGTGAACATCGAAATTCCTTTCGAGCGCCGCGAGCAATCGGGCGGCAGCCTTCCCTCCCCGACCCGCTCCCTCGTCGCGGCCGGCTGACAGGATTCCCTGAAATATGACCATCCGCACCATCCTTGTCGACGACGAGAAGCTGGCAATCCAGGGGCTGCAATTGCGCCTCGCCAAATTCCCCGACGTCGAGATCATCGACACTTGCTCGAACGGGCGTGAGGCAATCCGCAAGATCAAGACCGAGAAGCCGGACCTCGTCTTCCTCGACATCCAGATGCCGGGCTTCGACGGTTTTTCGGTGGTCAAGGGCGTGATGGAAATCGAGCCGCCGCTGTTCGTTTTCGTTACCGCATACCAGGAGCACGCGGTGCGGGCTTTCGAAGCCAACGCGGTGAACTACCTGATGAAGCCGGTCGACGAGGACCGCCTGGCTGATACGCTTGACCGGGTCCGTACCAGGCTCGTGGAAAAGCGATCGGCCGAGGAGGCGGAGAAGCTCAAGACGGTTCTGGCTGAAGTCGCCCCGGATGCCATGGACTCGCTCCCGGAAGACGGAGACGCCGCTGCCGCTGGGCGGTTCGAGAAGCTTATCAACATCAAGGATCGCGGACAGATCTTCCGGGTCGATGTCGATTCGATCGAATACGTCGAGGCTGCCGGCGACTACATGTGCATCTACACCGGTGACAACAGCTACATCCTCCGCGAGACCATGAAGGATCTCGAACGTCGACTTGACCCACGGGCCTTCCAGCGCGTCCACCGCTCGACCATCGTCAACCTTGACAAGGTCCGCCAGGTCAAACCCCATACCAATGGCGAATGCTTCCTCGTGCTCGAATCCAGCGCGCAGTTGAAGGTCAGCCGGTCTTACCGCGACGTGGTGGCGCGCTTCGTGCACTGACCTTGCGTTCGGGGCCGAACTTGGCGAGACAGCGGCATGACCGCTTTCACACTCCCCGGCTTCGACCTGCCAGCCTTCATCCGCGCCACGCTTGACGAGGACCTCGGCCGCGGCCTGCCCGGCGGCGGGCATGATGTAACCAGCGAGAGCGTGATCCCGGCCGAGGCGCGCTTTTCCGGCGCGATGGACACCCGCGACCCGATTATCGTGGCGGGCTTGCCCATCGCCGAGGCCTTCTTCATCGCGCTCGATCCGGCGATGGAAATCGAAATCCTGATCGGGGAAGGTGAGCGGGTGCCCGCCGGAACCGACCTGATGCGGCTCACCGGCAATGCCCGCGCCATGCTCACGGCGGAGCGCAGCGCGCTCAACACCGTGCAGCACCTCTCCGGCATCGCTACCATGACCCGCGCCTACGTCGACGCGATGCAGGGCCACGCGACGCTGCTGGATACGCGCAAGACCATTCCCGGCCTTCGCCACCTCGAGAAATACGCCACCCGAATGGGCGGTGCGCAGAATCACCGCATGGGCCTGTGGGACGCCGCGATGATCAAGGACAATCACGTCCTAGTGGCCGGCGGCGTGGCCGAAGCAGTACGGCGCGCCCGCGCAGCCGGCGTGAAAGATATCATCTGCGAGGTCGACAGCGCCTCCCAGATCGAGCTAGCTCTGGCCGCCGGGGCCAGCCACCTCCTGCTCGATAACATGTCGCTCGAAGAACTGCGCGAAAGCGTCGCCATGATCGCCGGCCGCGTGCCGTGCGAAGCTTCGGGCGGGGTGCGACTGGATACCATCGCCGCCATCGCCGCGACCGGCGTCACCTACGTCTCGGTGGGCCGCCTGACACAGAGCGCCCAAGCCGCCGACATCGGGCTGGATTTCACCCCGCTTTGATGCTGCGCCTGTCGCTCATCGCGCTTGCGCTCGTGCCGGGGACCGCCCTCGCCCAGGCTTACCAGTGCCGCGCGCCAGAGCGGTTCGAGGTACCGGGCGCCTTCACCGCCCGCGAGCCACGGCGGGCATTGCCAATCAGCGCGTACTCACTCGTCGCGAGCTGGTCGCCTGAGTGGTGCCGCAGCCATCCTGAAGACAGATCAATGCAGTGCAATGCCGCCAACGGTCGGTTCGGCTTCATCCTGCACGGGTTCTGGCCAGAGGGACGGCCGGGAGCTTCGCCGCAATGGTGTGCAGTGCGTCCCGCCCCGGATGCCCGGACGCTGCGCGAGCATCTCTGCATGACCCCCAACCCCGGGCTACTGGCCCATGAATGGGCCAAGCGCGGCAGTTGCATGGCGAGGACACCGCGGGCCTACTTCCGCTCCGCTGCGGTCCTCTGGCGCTCCATCCGCTGGCCCGATGCGGATTCGCTGTCCCGGCGCGATGGGCTGACGGTGGGGGAATTGCGCGCCGCGTTCCTGGTCATAAATCCGGAATGGCGGGGCGAACAACTGGTCATCAATACCAGCCGCACTGGCTGGCTCACCGAAGTGCGGCTCTGCTACCGGCGCGACTTCATGCCCGGGAACTGCGCGCGCGCCAGTCGCGGTGCGCCCGACTCCGAGCCCCTCAGGATCTGGCGCGGGCTTTAACGCCGTTCGCGGAAAAAGCTGCGCAGCAACTCGCTTGCCTCCAGCTCACCCATGCCGGAATAGACCTCGGGCCGGTGCAGGCACTGCTCATGCTCGAACACCCGCGCCCCGTGATCCACCGCGCCGCCCTTTTGATCCGCTGCAGCATAATAGAGCCGCGCAATTCGGGCGTGACTGATCGCGCCGGCGCACATCGCGCAGGGTTCGAGGGTGACCCACAGCTCGCAGCCATCAAGCCGTTCATTCCCCAGCGCCTGCGCGGCGGCGCGAATCGCCAGGACTTCGGCATGGGCAGTTGGATCGTGCAGCCCGCGCGGCGCATTATGTGCGGCGGCGATAACCTGGCGATCCTTGATGATGACCGCGCCGATCGGCACTTCGCCGACAACGGCGCCGGCACGGGCTTCGGCAAGTGCCTGCGCCATCGGTTCGGGAAGCGGCCATCGCAACATAGTCCCGGCGTGGCCTTCAATCCTTGACCTTTCAAGGGTGAATCGGTATGCGCGCGCCTTCTCCCGGAAACGGCAGCAATTTTGAAGCGAGTTTAGCTATGTCCCGTATCTGCGAACTGACTGGCAAGGGCCGCCAGGTTGGCCACAACGTCAGCCACGCCAATAACAAGACCAAGCGCGTGTTCCTGCCCAACCTGCAGAACGTCACACTGCTCTCGGACGGGCTGGACCGCAGCTTCCGCTTCCGCGTCTCGACCAACGGGCTGCGCTCGGTCGAACACGTCGGCGGGCTCGACAACTGGCTGCTCAAGACCAGCGACACCGACCTGTCGGACCGCGCGCTCAAGGTGAAGCGCGAACTGGTGAAGAAGCAGGCCGCCTGACCGGGCTGCGCCCGACGGCGCGGTTGCACCAGGCAAGTCAAGAGGCGCGCGGGGGCAGGCCCTTGCGCGCTTTTTTGCGCGCAGGTGAAACAGCGCTCGGATCGAGCTGCAGGCGCCAGACCAGCGTGCGCTGAAAATGCGCATCGTTGTTGTCGGAAATCAGCTAGACTTCGACCTGACCATCGCTGAGCGGCCGAATCGCCATACCCTCAAAATTGTCGATCGGCAGCGGTGGCTCCAGTTTCGCCAGCTCCCGCCCGCGCCAGATCCCTCCCGGCCTGATTTCGGCCGGATCAGCGATAACAATTCGCCCGGAAAAGCGGATCGGTAGCGGCCAGGTCATCTGCCGCATCAGCACCAGGACCCGGCCATCGGGCAGCTGCGCCATGTCGGTCGGGCGGAAACCATCGGAGCCTTCAAAGCTGAAGCCTTGCGGCTTTCCGCCCTTGGCCGGATCACGCACGAACAACAACGCCCGGTGCTCCTTCCAGTGGAGCCAGTGCGTGAACGCCTCTGACAGCACGATGAAGCGCCCGTCCGCCAGCCGCACCACGGCTTCGGGCCCGGTGTTCTGCGACCAGTGCCGCATCGCGCCCGGGCCGGCCATCCCGGTCCGGACCAGATCGGCACCGTGCCGCGAGATCGTGTTGCTCCATTCCCAGCCGAGCCAGATCGTGCCGCTCGCCGGATCGCGCGTGGCAGATTCGATGTCACGGCCGAACCGGCGATCATACGGGTTCACCGGCACCTTGCCGAAGCGATAGCCGGCAATGCCTGTGCCGCGGGGCAAGGCGAACTCCAGCGTGTCGGCCCGGTCACTGAAGGTGAGCATCCTGTCGCCCGGCAGCAGCATTGAGGAATAGCCGCCGAAACCTGGGTGCCGGCTGTCCAGCTGCCAGACCCCCGCAAGCCGGAAAGGCCCGAGCAGGGAAGCAGCCGCCGCCTTCGGCCACCCCAGCGGACGGACTCGCAAGTCATCGGACCGCTGCGCCGCTGTGGGACTGTCGCGCCAAAGCAGTCCCGGCACGATCGCGAGCAGGAGGGCTAAGGCGAACAAGCGACGGGCGGCGAGCAACCGCATGGTCAGGAGTAGTACGCCTGCATGAACGGAGCCATGAACCTGTGATACGGCTTTGCAGAGCCGATCGAAGCGGGAGTGATCTTCTCGCGGACCTGAGCCACGCTCGCTGTCGTCACCGTGCGTGCGGTCAGTTCCGGTTGTAGTACGGCCGGTTGGAAATCCAAGCCGCAGAACTCGAGCATCTCGGCGATGACTTGTTCGGGCTCGGTGACCAACTCTTCGTAAGCAACCACATGGATCCTGCTAGGCAGCACTTGTCGCCAATGGAAGAACAGCGCATCTTCGAGCTTAAAGTGAAAAGCCATCGCTTCAAGCGACCAAGACCAATCCAGTCCCTGGTTGAACCAGTTGCGATAAGCTGACCACGCGCAGTCGACCGGATCGCGTCGCACCCAAATGACCGGCGCGTCCGGAAAGAGGCTGCCGATCAAACCCATCGAGCGGCTGGAGTTCAGCGTTTTGTCGACGACCCGTCCAGGTCCCGGAAAGCGCTGCGCCAGTAGTCGGTCGTAAAGTGCACGGAGCGCGGCTACGGACCCGCCACCAACAAGGTAACGCTCCAGCGATGGATAACCGAAATCACCCACATCCTGATGCACGAACCGCATTAGGCCAAGCTCTTCGCCATTCTCAACTTCCGAATGGCTGACCAGAATCTGTTCCACCAGCGTAGTGCCTGATCGTGGCAACCCCGTTACGAAGATGGGCCGCGAGACGCCTGCACCATCGAGCTCGGATGCCAGACGGGCGATGACGTGTGCGTGCCAGCCTTCGGTCGCCTGCTGGGCATCGTCGCGGTCGCGCTTGAGGTCGGCCGGGCGCAGGCGCGCCATGATCGCGGCGCCGGCTGCGTAAGCTGAAGCGGCTCCGTCGATATCACCTTCGCGCTCACCCAGCCGCCCGAGGGCATAGTGCCAGGCCGCCTGCTCCAGCGGGGTCTGCTGATTGAGACGAGCGGTACCATTTCTGATCCGCTCTGCGTCTTCAGGTTCCACGCGGCCCAGCATGGCAAGAGCAAGGCGAGATTGGCCGGAATTGGGCTGCACTGCCAATGCTTGGCGCAAAGCGGCACGCGCTTCATCGAAACGCCCCAGATTGATCGCCATTGTGCCGCGGCTGTATGCATTGGCATGCGGATCAGGAGCATCAGGCGGTAATTGCTGCAAAAGGTCATAGGCCTGCGCGACCGAAGCAGTCTGCGCCAACAGTGCGGCCTTGTCATAGAGCGAAGCCGGATCATTGCCGGTCGCGGCAACATAGAAGTCCATGGCAGCGCGCGCCCCGGCGACTTCGCCGTTGTGCTGCAGTAGCGTTGAAATCGCCTTCCATTGTCGCCCAAGCGGCGGGTTACCCGCTACCAGCGCCAAGGCGATGGCGTTGCTTTGCGCTCGATCGTTCCTACTCAGTGCATCGCGCAAGCGAAGCAGCAGGCTGCGGGCCTCCTCAGTTTCCATGGTCCATCCGTACATAAACGAAGGGGGGCGGCGCAATGCCACCCCCCCTTATTTTTTACGCCGTTTCCGGCCAGTTCGAACTTAGAACTCGACGCCGAACTGGAAGCGGAAGTAGCGCGGCGTCTGGTAACCCAGCGGCGTGCCATAGTCGCCGCGCGGACGACCGTTGGTCTGCGTTCCAAGTTCACGCAGGTCGGTCACGCCATGGCGGTTGAAGACGTTGAACACGTCGACACGGAACGTGGCCTTCACCAGATCGGTCGGGACCTTCACGATAGCAGAGACGTTGGTGAAGATGGTCCAGTCCGACTTCAGGACGCTGCCGCGCGGTGTCAGCTTCAATGTTGTCGCGGTCGCCGTGTTGGTGAAGGCAAACGCTGGATCGGTAATGACCTTCCCAGATGCGTCGACGTTGCAGTAGAAGCCTGCTGCACCGTAGGCGCCCGCAAAGGCGTCGATCATAAGCGGCACGCGACCGATACAGCCGAACTTACGCGGCGAAACTGCCTGGCTCTGGATACCCAGCGTCAGCCAGCTAGTCGGCGCATAGGAGCCGAACACCTTGATCTGATGCGTGGCATCGCCCGGGAGAGGACCGTAGGTTCCGTTGGTCAGGCCCGGCTGGTCGAACGCAGTAGTCAGGCCGGAGTCGGTCTGGCTATTGTCCGAACGGATACCGCCTTCGATGTTACCGCGTGAACGCGACCAAGTATACGAAGCGTTCAAGCCCCAGGTTCCATCGAATTCACGATCGAACGTGGCGGTGATCGCCTTGTAGGTGCGACGCGCCTTCGGATAGCCAAGCTGGGCAGCAGTGAAGTCCACTGTGCGGTACTTGGTTTCGCCGGGAATCAGCTCTTGGAGCTGGATCCTCGCGTCGCTGCCCGGATTAGCGAGCACGTACTGGTGGAAGCCCGTCCAAATGCTCGAGCAGCCCACCAGATGGTTGGCCGTGCAGTAGTCATTAACCGCCTTGTCGATCGCGATGTCTTCCAGCGACTCGTTGAGCTTGCGATACTGGCCAAACAGGCCGACCCGGATACGCTCGCCCAGCTGCTGTTCGACACCAAACACGAACTCGTCGACCGACTGCGGCTTCAGGCTTTGCGAAACCAGCGCAGAGGGATCTGCGGCGGTGCCGTCGGAAACCACGTCGCAGTTCGCAGTACTGCTGTTTGGACACTTCACCGCGTCGGCAAAACCGAGAACAGGTGCACCGAGAATTGGGCTGCCGTTCGGGTTGACGCCGGTTACTAGGTTGTAGGTGGTATAGTCCAGCTCGGCGCCAGCCAGACGGATGTTGGTATTGGCGACGATTGGCAGGAAATACCGGCCGAACGAACCGTAAACCTTGGTCCGCTTGTCACCGAACGGATCGAAGGTGAACGACAGGCGCGGAGCCCACTGGTCGCCCGACTTGTAGTAGTTCGCGCCGCTCGCAGTATTATTTGTGAAGCGGTCGTTACGGACGCCGAGATTAAGGGTCAGGCGGTCGTTAAGGAGCGACCACGCATCCTGGAGGTAGAACGCCTCGTTGCGCGACGTAAAGGTTCCACCAACCGTGCGCGTCCGGCCAGTGACGTATAGAGTGTTGGGAGTGGTCACATAAACGTCGCCCGACGGACCAGAGTTGTTGTAGGTCCAGGCAACGTTGCCGGTATAGGCATCGTTGGACACGGTTGTCAGGTTTTCGCGGTCGTAACCCGCTTTGAAGTGATGCTCGCCGAAGGCATTGACGTAGAGCTCGACGTCGCCGCGATAGAATTCGCGCTTGTCCAGGTTGGTTTGGATCAGGTTGATCGCGTTACCCGATAGGGCAGGAGAAAAGTTACCCGAAATGTCGGAAACGAACGGATCGTCCGGAGTGGTCGAGCCGATGATCGAGCGTCGCTTGTTCTGACCATATGCCGCCGAGACGGTCAGGTAGCTGGTCAATTCGCCGGTATAACGACCGACAAAGTTCTCGCCGCCGCCCTGAATGAGCGCCGTGCTCTGATACTTGCCGACGCGCGGACCGCCCACGTCAACCCGACTGTCGTAGCCGCCGCCAGTGGTATCAACGATGCCGAAGGACTGCAGGGTACGATCGAAACTCGAGTTGAAGTAGGTACCTTCAAGGCGATGACCATCGAAGGGAATGATGTCGATCTTGCCCCCGTAGTACGGTGACTGGTTCTTGCGCACTTCCCGGCGCAGCCCGGTGCTGTAAGGCGGAACTGCCACGCCGCTCACCAGGGTGTTCGGGTTAGTGGTCAGCAGGGTATCGCCGGTCTTGATCGAGTTCATCTGGTAGAACCCGTAGAAGAACACACGATCCTTGATGATCGGACCCGACAGATTGACAATCGCTTGGATTGTCTCGCCGGTGTCCTGATCATTTTGCTCAATCAGCGTGTTGGGGGCGTCCTCTTTCAGCGAATCCGGGATCCAGTTGAACAGCATGCCACCATGGAACTGGTTCGAACCCGACTTGGTAACCGCGTTGACGAAACCACCGGTGAAACGACCGAACTCGGCTGGAATACCACCGCTCTTGACTTCGATCGTCCTGTAAAACTCGAATGGCACTTCCACCGCGCCAAGACCCTCACGGAAATCGGTGATGTTCAGCCCGTTGACGAAGAATGCATTTTCGGAAACCGATGAGCCTGACACGCCCGCCAGGTTACCGAAGGCCGAGTCGCCTTGGGTCGCACCCGGTGTAAGCATGACGATCGAGGTCAGATCGCGGGCGACGGGAACGCGGCTAGCGAGTTCGGCGACCGGGATGACTGCGCCTGTGGTTGCGCGATCGAAGTCCGAGACCTTGATGCGTGCGCCGACCACAACGATACCTTGGTCGTTGGCGGCCTGGGAGGCCGATTCGGGAACGAGACGGAAGCTGTTGCCGCCTGATGACTGGGTCAGCGTGACATTGGCATCGCTGAAGGTGGCAAAACCATCGGCGCTCACGGTGAAGGTGTAAGAGCCCTGCGGCAAAGTCGGAACCCGGTAGCTGCCGTTTCCGTCGGTTGTTACGGTGCGAACGAAACCCTGATCGTTTGACGTGATTTCGACGTTGGCGTTCGGAATAGGCTTGTCATTGGCATCGACGACACGGCCAGACGCTGTCACGTAGGTGAAGTCCTGGGCCAGAGCCGGCGTGGCCAGTAACGCACCGGCCAGACCTGCTCCAATTGCAGAAAGTGCTTGAACAGCGACACCCGCCCGCAGTGCGGTATAAGTGGTTTTTTTCACGTCCCAGTCCCTTTTTCCTATGGAGCCACCTGGAATGGAGCAACCCCATGCGCTTTTCCGAACTGTACAAATTGGACCTTGTGCAATGCCCCCACGGACCTTTCGCACATTGCCCACAGCCGGAATAAGATGACGCAAACTGACCCAAAGCCTGACGTCAGCCAAGGCAATTGACAGTCTTGTAAGCACAAACTCCGAGGGCTGTAACCAAACTGCCACACCTTGTTGCACCTAAGGGATACCCCGATTTCCGCCGTTTTTGAAACATTGTTGCAAATGATACCGGTGTGTTTGTAGAATCGTTTCAGCAAAACGGGCGTGCGCTTCGCGAACTATGCAATTGCAAAGCCGGGGTTACAAAGTCAGCCCATCGGTCCCGACAGCAACATCGGATCGAGCCGCGCTTCGTGCCACTTGACGCTCCAGTGCAAATGCGGGCCGCTGGCGCGTCCGCTCATCCCGATCAGGCCGATCACCTGCCCCTGGCGCACGGAATCTCCGGCCTTCACGAGCAATTTCGAGCCGTGCAGAAAGGCGCTGTTGAGGCCCATCCCGTGGTCGATCATCAACAGGTTGCCCTCGAGCGAGAAGGGGCTCTCGGCCGCGAGGATCACGATTCCGTCGGCGGGAGCAACGAACGGTGTCCCGCTGTGACCGGTGCTGACATCTGTACCCGAGTGGTAGCTGGCCGGCACCCCCTGGTAGATCCGCTGCGAACCAAATAGCCCTGAGATCCGTCCCCGGACCGGCCAGATGAAGCGCTGTCGCCATCCCTCGCTGGCCGAATTCGCCGTCCGTGCAGCCGCGATCCGGGCAAGCTCAGCTGTCCTGATCCGCTGATAGTCGGCATCGGGTGTGGCAGGCGGTCGCAGCGGGACGTTGACCCGTTCGATCCGCCACGCCCGCGGAGCCACTGCCAGAACCTCCGTAACCTTGCGCCCATCGGCCAGCACCGCCTCGAGCGTGGCACCGGGTTTGGCATCGCGATCGAAAGCGAGGAAAAATGCGCCATCGGGGGCGAAGCTTACCGACGCTCCATCTAGTCGCAGCACTACAGTTCGAGGCGGCGCGACACCGCGCAGCCACCCGCCTTGAACCGGCTGTCCGGCAAGCGAGAAAACCGAAGTGGCCGCGACTCGCGGGGCTGTGGCTCCAGGACTAGGCGCTGCGTTGGCGGGCAAAAGCCCCAGCGCCAGGATTGCCAGGATGCGGCCCTGTCCGGGCCGCGTCATGCCCCGTCTTGCAACCGCTTCAGCGCCGCTTCAGCGCTGGCGTAAGGCTCCTGGAGCTCGACGCTCCAATACCTCAGCGCCGCCAGCTCCACGCGTTCGCCGGTCACCGCGCAGGCAACGTGGCTCCCCGCGGCGAGCACGCGAAAGCCGTTGGGTTCATAGCGCAATACTGCGGCACGATCAGAGGAATTCATCAGCATGAGCGATTGCCTAGCGCCGAGCGCGGCTCAAAGCAATTTGCCCTGTTCAGGCGGCGGCGAAGCGGGCGCCCTTCGCGCCGGAACCGGGCCCTTGCCGGCCGGCACGACGCCCAGTTCGCCATCGTGAAAGCGCAGCGTCAGCGCTGGCTCTCCCGCAGCGGCAACTTTGCCGGTCAACGTACGGCCATCGGCCGATTGTACCCGTACGTAACCGCGCTCCAGGACCTTGTCCGGATTCAGCGAAGCCATGATCCGCGCCAGCCCATCGAGGCGATGACCCAGCTGAACAATCCTTGCCGTGACCAGCGCTGGCGATAAGCGACTCGCCCCCAGCCGATCTGCTGCGTGCGCCACCTTGGCGCGAAGCAGCGGGGCCGAGAGGCGTCCAGCCTGTTGCAGCAGC
This sequence comes from Sphingomonadaceae bacterium, assembly GCA_947472735.1. GTDB lineage: Bacteria > Pseudomonadota > Alphaproteobacteria > Sphingomonadales > Sphingomonadaceae > Novosphingobium. Next base: position 93,730 of record CANJBY010000003.1, read on the forward strand.
GTGGTGCGCGCATGGGCGGTACGATCGAGCAGCCCCCGCCGCAGCCGCTCGCCGCATTCGTCAAGGCGCTGCACCTGCCGGGCAAGCAAGTCCCCCGGAGCCGGGAGTCGCTGGCTGCGCGTCTCGAGTCGCTCGCGCCCAAGCTGGAGCGGACGGACCACCGCCCGCCGCTTGCGCAGCCCCAGCTCGGCCAGTTGTGCGTGCAGTTCCTCACGCACCGGGACCGCCATCTCGGCGGCGGCCGTGGGCGTTGGCGCGCGGCGATCAGCGGCAAAATCTGCCAGGGTCGTGTCGGTCTCGTGCCCAACCGCGGAGATTACCGGGATCGAACATTCGGCGATGGCCCGGACCACCACTTCCTCGTTGAAGGCCCACAGATCCTCGATCGAACCCCCGCCGCGCGCGACGATCACCACATCGGGCCGTGGCACCGGGCCGCCGGGCTCCAGGTCCGAAAATCCGCGCACTGCCGCGGCTACCTGCTCGGCCGCACCCTGGCCCTGCACCAGTACCGGCCAGACAACGACATGGCTGGGGAAGCGATCGGCCAAGCGGTGCAGGATGTCGCGGATCACTGCCCCGGTGGGCGAGGTCACCACGCCGATCACGCGTGGGACGAATGGGAGTGCCCGCTTGCGCTCCATCGCGAACAGGCCCTCGGCTTCGAACCGGGCCTTGTTCTTCGCGAGCAGCGCCAGCAGCGCGCCCTCCCCGGCGATTTCCATCCGCTCGACCACCATCTGGTAGTTCGAGCGGCCGGGATAAGTGGTGAGCTTGCCGGTGGCCACCACCTCGAGCCCGTCTTCCGGCCGGAACGCCAACCGCGAGACCGTCCCGCGCCACATCACCGCATCAAGCCGCGCATTCTCGTCCTTGAGCGCGAGGTAGAGGTGTCCCGAAGTGGCGCGCTTCACCCCCGACAGTTCGCCCCGTACCCGCACGAAACCGAAGCGGTCTTCCACCGTGCGCTTCAGCAATGCGGAAATCTCGCTGACGGAGAGCGCCGCGGCGTTGTCCCCGCCTGACTCCTTCGCTACGAGCCCGGCGGACGGATCATCTTCTTCAAAGGACGGCGGCGGCATGAATATCCTGCTTCTGGGATCGGGCGGGCGGGAACATGCGCTGGCGTGGAAGCTGGCGCAATCCCGCCTGTGCGACAAGCTATACGCCGCGCCCGGAAACCCGGGGATTGCCGCGCACGCCGAACTGATCGAACTCGATGTGACCGATCATGCGGCCGTGTGCCGGTTCTGCGAGGAAAACCGGATCGGTCTGGTCGTGATCGGCCCGGAAGCACCTCTGGTCGACGGCCTTGCCGACAGCCTGCGCGCCGCCGGCTTGCCCGTGTTCGGGCCATCGCGGGCGGCCGCGCAGCTGGAGGGGTCGAAAGGCTTCACCAAGGATCTCTGCGCCCGCGCCGGGATACCGACCGGCGGTTACGAGCGCGTAACCAACGAGGCTGACGGCCTGGCAGCGCTGGCCCGCTTCGGCGCGCCAGTGGTGGTCAAGGCCGATGGGCTCGCCGCCGGAAAGGGCGTTACCGTGGCCATGACCATGGCCGAAGCCGAGGACGCGATCCGCGAGATCTTCGCCGGGCGCTTCGGCCAAGCCGGAGCCGAGGCGGTGATCGAGGAATTTCTCGACGGCGAAGAGGCGAGCTTCTTCGCGCTTACCGACGGGCACACAATCGTGCCCTTCGCCTCGGCGCAGGATCACAAGCGCGTCGGTGACGGTGACACGGGACCCAACACCGGCGGCATGGGCGCTTACAGCCCGGCCAAAGTGCTCACGCCAGCGCTGGAAGCCGAGGTCATGACCCGAATCATCGCGCCCACGGTCAAGACCCTGGCCGATGAAGGCATGCCTTATTCTGGCGTGCTGTTCCTGGGCCTGATGCTGACCCGCGAAGGGCCCCAGTTGATTGAATACAACTGCCGCTTCGGCGACCCCGAATGCCAGGTGATGCTGATGCGGCTCGAATCCGACCTTGGCGAACTGCTGTTCGCTTGCGCCGATAATCGGCTGGGCGCCCTGCCGCCGCCCCGTTTTTCAGCGGATGTCGCGCTGACAGTGGTCATGGCTGCGAACGGCTACCCCGACGCCCCCAGTAAAGGCGGCAGCATCAAGGGAATTGCCGCCGCCGAAGCTGACGGGGCGATGGTGTTCCATGCCGGCACTGCTTGGGCCGCGGACCAGCTGGTGGCAAGTGGCGGCCGCGTCCTCAACGTGACGGCGCGCGGCGCCAGCGTGAGCGAGGCCCAGGCTCGTGCCTATGCTGCGGTTGATGCGATAGAATTCCCGGAAGGCTTCTGCCGCCGCGACATCGGTTGGCGAGAGGTGGCGCGGGAGCAGGCTTAGTGTTGTAGCAAACCAGCTACAGTCTTGATGGGCCACCGCCTGGTTGCGGTTCAGGCGAAGGGCTGCGTCAAGGCCCTGAGATCCGCTTCGGGCCGTGCCCCGTAGTGCGAGATGATCTCGGCCGCGCAGACCGCACCGAGCTTCAAGCAGTCGCCCAGTGGCCGCCGGTTTACGTGGCCGAACAAGAACCCTGCGGCAAACAGGTCGCCCGCGCCGGTAGTGTCGACAACCCGCTCGACGGGTTCGGCAGCGACAAAGGCCTGCTCTCCGCCGCGCACCGCAACGGCTCCTCGAGCACTGCGGGTGACAACAAGCGTCGACACGCGGTCGCGCAGTGCCGCGATCCCGTCGTCAAAATCCTTGCACCCGGTCAGCGCGGCGAGTTCGACGTGATTGGCGAACAGGATGTCGATTTGCCCGGCGTCGATCAGCGCGCGGAAATCATCGCCATGGCGGGCGATCACGAACGCGTCGGAAAGCGTGAACGCCACCTCGCGGCTCGCTTCGCGGGCCGCGGCGATGGCCCGGCGCATGGCCGCGCGCGGTTCTTCCGGGTCCCACAAGTAACCTTCGAGATAAAGCACTTTTGCGGCTGCGATCTGCCGCTCGTCCAGCGCCGCTGGCGGCAGGTACTGTGAGGCGCCGAGGTACGTGTTCATCGTGCGCTGTCCGTCCGGCGATACCAGGATCAAGCAACACCCCGTGGGGGGTTCTCCGGCCCGCTGCGGCGTCGCAAATGCGACCCCGCCGGCTCGGATATCGTGCGCGAAGACCTTACCCAGCTGGTCATCCGCCACTTGTCCGATGAAGGCACAGCGAACGCCCAGCGCAGCAAGACCCGCCAGTGTGTTCGCGGCCGAACCGCCGGACACCTCGCGCGCCGGACCCATCTCCGCGTAAAGCGCCCGCGCCTGGTCGGTGTCGATCAGAGTCATTCCGCCGCGTGTCAGGCCCAATCGCTCGATCAGATCGTCGTGGCATGGCGCCATGACATCGACGATGGCATTGCCGATGGCGATAACCTCGATCACGGGCTCAGTCATGAAGTCGGCTCCCCCAGGCATCCTGACCGTCGCGACTAATCATCCGTCTGGCCCAGGGCAAGGGCAGGGGCGTTGACAGCACAGGTTCGGCAAGCGATTCGCAAGGGCACAATGATCAACCGCTCCGTCCTCGCCTGCCTGCCGTTCGCCTTGCTCGCAGGCTGCGGCGATTCCGCATACGGTCCCGTGCCGGTGAAAAGCACACCCCCGCCGCGGGCTGTACCGCGCACCCCGCCGCCCCGCACGGTGGTCCGCCCGCCAGCGATCCGGCCGCCGCCGCCCGCGCAGGTCCTGCTGGTTCCGGGTCTTGAAGGCGTCATCGGGGCGAGTCCCGCCGATCTCGTGCGTCAGTTCGGCCCGGCGCGGCTTGACGTGTGGGAAGGCGATGCCCGCAAGCTGCAATTCACGGGCACCGCCTGCGTGCTGGACATCTATCTCTATCCGCCATCTCCCGGAGCCGATCCAAAGGCAACGTATGTCGAAGCCCGCCGCCAAAGCGATGGCAAGGAGGTTGACCGGATCGCCTGCGTGACCGCTCTGCGAGCGCGCTAGGCGGCGCGTTCCATCAGCGCCAATTCATCGCGCTGAGCGCGTCCCGCGATCGCTACCATCATCAGCACGATCGGCAGGCCGACCAGGTTGATGCTGAGCATGGCAAAGCGAAGGTCGCCAGTACCGTCGGAAATCAGCCCAACAAGGTAAGGCCCGATCCCCAGCCCGGTGATCGTGGCCGAGAGCAAGTAAACGCTGCCCATCACGGCGCGCATCCGGGGAAGCACTTGCTCGAACATGATGGCGTAGAGCGGCGGCAGCCAGCCCGTGAGGATCAGGCTGTACGGGATGAAGCGCAAGTAGAAGCTGGTGGGATCGGCCGCGTGATAGACCCAGATCGCCATCACCGGCGAAACCCCCATGGCGAACAGCGATACCCAGGCCCGCCCGCGCCCGGGCAGGCGGACTTGCAGCCAGTCTGCCAGAATGCCCCAGACCAGGTGCCCGACGATGCCGCTGGCGGCGGACAACAGGCCGAATTGCAGCGCGGTATCCTGTGCCGAGAGATCGTAGGTCCGCATCAGAAAACTGGGATTGAACCCCATCATGCCGTAGTTGATCACCGACTGGAGCGAGCCGACCGCCATGCACATGATCAGCGTGGGTGATTTCGCCATCACCCGGTAAGCTTGCGGATCGTTGCGAGCCATGTTCTGCACCATGTTGACCAGGGCAATCAGCCCGAAGCCGATCACCCCCCATTGCAGAGCATGCGGGCTTATGCTGACCGGTCCGAAAGCGAGCGGTGGACGCGGCGCGAAATCGCTGCAAATGCGATACAGCGCCCACATCGTACCGACGATTGCCGCAATGATCACCAGATTGGCCCGCCAGGCCCCGCCACTGGCCTTGTCGCGCAGCATGGTCAGCCAGCTTACGCCGGGCAGGACTGCGGCAAAGACATTCCAGCTGGCGCGGAACGGGGCGGGGTCGGGCGGTGAGGCGATCCCGTCCATTGCGCCGCGCTCCGGCTCGGGGAGCCGCCACATGAACAGCGACAGGACAAAACCCGGCGCGGAAGCGACGAGAAACGCGAATTGCCAGCCTTTCAGGCCGAGCGGCGCGGTCCCGCCGGGGTATGCCGCGCTCCACCAGGCCGCCGCCACGCCGCCAATCACCAGCGAGCCGCCGATCCCGAGCGAGATCGCAGACGACAGCGCTGCCATGACGAAACCACGTCGGTGCTTGGGCCAGTAATCGTAGAGTAGCGAGGTGCCGGCGGGCTGCGAGCTCGCCTCCCCGACTCCAACGCCGAGCCGCGAAGCAGCGAGCATCCCGAACCCCGAAGCCGCAGCGCCGAACGCCGTGGCGCCCGACCAGAACGCCAGCGAGATAGAGAGCAGCTTCACCCGGCTCCAGCCATCGGCCAGACGGCCAAGCGGAAGCGAGAAGAGGGCATAGAACAGGCCGAAAACCGTGCCGTATAGCAGGCCCATCTCGGCGTCGCCCACCCCGAGATCAAGCTTGATCGCCGGGGCAAGGATCGCGAGGATCTGCCGGTCGAGCAGACTGACGGCCTGGACCAGCGCACAGAGCGCCAACGCATAGCGCGCGGTCGGGGTAACGATCTGCCGCGGCTGCGCCGGTATCTGCATGTCCTGGTCTTTCCCTCGTCGGCTTGCGCCGCCCTGCCTCAGAGCTTGAACCAGCGCTCCGCGTTGGTCTGCATCAGCTTCTTCTTCTGTTCGGCCGTGATGTCGAGATTGTCATGCGTCCTGACCTCGTCGGCGACATATTCGTAGGGATAGTCCATCGCGTAGAGCACCCGGTCTTCGCCCATGACGTCGATCATCAGCTTGATCGCAGGCTCGAACGGCAGGCCACTGGTGGTGCCCAGAATGTTGTTGCGCATGTAGTGGAACAGATCGTGCTGCAGCGGCTGGATCGCCGGATAGCGCTGCGAACGCACGCCCGCGAGGTGCATGTAATTGGTGCGATAGAGCCAGTAGGGCAGCGCCTCGCAGCCGTGGCCGGCCATGACCTGCAGCGTCGGATAACGATCAAACACGCCAGCTGTCAGCATGCGCAGCAGGTGGAAGGCGGTTTCCACCCCGAAGCCGAAGACCGCGCCATCAAGCCCGGCGTCGATCATCCGGCCGATCATCACATCGGGGGGCGATTGCGGGTGGATGTAGAGCACCTGTCCGGCATCGGCGATCGCCTTGAGGATGGGATCGAATTGCGGTTCATCAAGGTACATGCCCTGCGTATGGCTGTTGACCATCACACCCTTGAAGCCCAGCTCCTCGGCGCCGCGACGGATTTCCTGCGCCGACCACTCCGCGTCCTGCGGAGCGATGCTGGTCATCCCGTAGAACCGCGTGGGATAGCGCTCACACGCGTCCTTGAGCGTATCGTTGGCGCGAGTGAGGATCCCCTTGGCTTCCGCCACATCGAGCATCGGCTGGACGCCCGGCGAGGTCAGCGAGAGGATCGCCTTGTCGATACCGGTCGCATCCATATCGGCAATCCGGCGTTCACCGAGATCCATCAGCCGGTCCATGATCAGCTGCGCCCGTTCCGACGTGCTGGTGGCATAGAAGCCCCAGAGGGAGGTGGTCGCCTTGTCGGCGGTGCCGTCCTTCACCATGCGCAGATAAACGTCGATCTGCTCACGGGTGGCGAAGGCTTCTTCAGAGGCGATGCGCAAATAGCCGCGATCGCCGCCGGTCTTGAGTTCGTGTGTCATAAAACCTCTCTCAGAAACTGTCAGATGCCTTCGTGGATCGCACGGGTAACCATGCAGGCGAGGACACCTTCCGGCCCGTCCTCGGCTCCGTGGCCCGACCAGCGCACACCGCCGAAGGGGGCGTCGGCTGCGGCGACCATGCCGGTGTTGAGTGCAATCATCCCGGATTCGAGATCGTGCGAGAGGCGCTGCTTGCGCTGTTCGCTGCCGGTCCAGGCATAAGCTGCCAAGCCATAGGGCAGGCGGTTCGCCTCGGCGATCATGGCGTCCTCGCCCTTGTAGGGGGTGATCAGCGCGATCGGGCCGAATGGCTCTTCATTCATGGCCTGCGCATCAAGCGGGATCTCGGAAAGCACGGTGGGCGCATAGAAGAAGCCCTGATTGCCCAGGCGTTCACCGCCGGTGTGGAGCCGGGCTCCGCGCTGCACGGCATCGGCAACCAACCGCTCCATTGCATCGGGCCGGCGCGGATTGGCCATCGGGCCCATCTGCACGCCATCTTCCAGACCATTGCCAACCTTGACCGCCTTCATCCGCTCGGTGAAGCCGTCGCGGAAGCGCTCGAACACGTTTTCCTCGACAATGTAGCGGGTCGGCGAAACGCAGACCTGGCCGCAATTGCGGGTCTTCGAAGCGACCAGCGTATCAAGCGCGCGGTCGAGATCCGAATCGCCGAACACCAGCACCGGGCCGTGTCCGCCCAGTTCCATCGTCGTGCGCAGCATGTTGTCCGCCGCCAGCTTGACGAGATGCTTGCCGACCACGGTCGAACCGGTGAACGAGAGCTTGCGGACAATCGGGCTGGCCAGCAGGTGGCGGCTGACTTCGTCCGGCACGCCGTAAACCGCCTGCGCGACCTGCGGCGGCAGCCCGGCATCGAGCAATGCCTGCAGCACGGCGAGTGCAGAGGCCGGCGTTTCCTCGGCGCACTTGAGGATCACCGAGCAGCCCGCCGCGATCGGCGCGCCCAGCTTGCGGCCGGGGTTGGCAATCGGGAAATTCCACGGTGCGAAGGCGGCGATCACACCCACCGGCTCGTGCGTGACGGTAGCGCGCTGGCCTTCGGGGCGGACGAGCACGCGGCCGTAAAGCCGCTGGCATTCACCCGCGTAGAAATTGAACAGGCCGGCAACCATGCCGACTTCGCCCTTGGCTTCGGTGAAGGTCTTGCCTTCTTCCATAGTGGCATTGCGGGCGATGTCGTCGGCGCGTTCAAGCAGCAGGCGCGCAGCGCCTTGCAGCACGGCAGCACGCTGGGCGGCCGGAGCCTTGCGCCAGATCGCAAAGCCTTGCTCGGCTACTTCGAGCGCGCGATCGAGATCGGCCGGATCGGCCAGCGGCAACTCCCCCAGCGGCTCGCCGGTAGCGGGATTGACGACAGTGAAGGTCTTGCGGCCTCCGCCGGATACCTTCTCGCCGTTGATGATCATGTAGAGCTGGGGGTAGGTCATGTTCGTTCCTTGAGTATGACGCGAAACGCTGTTGCGTCGGCGGCAATTCCGCACCGGAGCCGCAAATGCAACCCCGGTGCGGGACAGGAACCTGACTCAGCTCTTTTTCGCGGCGTTTTCGCGATCGATATCGCCCTGCCAGCGCTGGGCGACGATTTCCTCACCCGTGATCGGGTGCGGGAAGTGGAACGGGAAGAGCTTGTGAGTCGGCCACAGCCAGTGGTCGGGAATCAACTCGTCAGGCCCGGTCGGATCGGTTGGGAAGGTTTCGCGCACGAACGGCACGTACTCGTGCGGGGTATAGGCCCAGCCGGTCTCGAAATCGGCGTGCCAATGCGGCCAGTAATTCAGGTGCTGGATGCGCCACTTGCCGTCCACCTTCTTGTAGGTGTTCTCGTAAATGCCGCCTTCCCACCACTGCCGCACGCCAAGCGCGGGGTTCGCGGGATCGGTATAGTCCTTGTGGCGGCCGGCCTGCATGGTCGAGCGGGCGCGGACTTTCGCGGTCACGCTGTCGGGCAGAATCGTGACGATGTCCTGCAACTGCGGGTGATCCAGCAGGAAGCCGTCGATCGGACCATTGATCCCGTGCGTGAAGCGCTTCTGGAATCGTTCGACATAGAGGCGGCGGATGCCGTCCTTGCCGTGCCAGGTGCCGCCGAAGAAGCTGACCTTGCCGTCATCGGTGAACAGGTCGATCACCTCGTTGTAAAGGCACTTGTCGATCAGGTAGCCGTAAGTGAACTGCAGCTTGCGTACGTCAAGCTCGTTCTCACGGACCTGCAGGCGGCGTTCCATGTCGGCCAACCTGGTTTCCAGGGCGGCGACGCGATCATCAGACATCAGGCATTCCTCCGGTGTTTGTAACATCTGTTAGTGTAGTGCGGATGCTGGCGGTGCGAGTCAACCGCCCAGCGCTTCGAGCCGCTCGACTTCCTCGCGGTAAGGGCGGATCGCTTTGAACATCAGGAAAGTTGCCAATGGCAGCAGCGCAACGGCCGTGATCACCAGCGCCTTCCACAATTCCTCAGGCTTGCCCACCACCAGGTCCTGCACGAGGCCGACCACGTAGGAGCCGATCGCGCCGAAAAAGGTGAACATGAACAAGTAGAAGGCCGTGACCTGGCCGCGCATCGCATTGGGGGCGATACGCTGGATCGCGGCATTCTGCGGCACCGCGCCGGCCAGCCCGAACATCGCGCCGACCCCGAAGGTGATAAGCGCCGACCAACCAGTCGGCATCAGCGGCCCGGCAATGGCGCAAATGGTGACCACCGAGAAACAGATCGTCGCGGCGCGGACGTTGGCATCCTTGTGCTTCTTGGCCAGCCATTCGACCAGCACCGCACCCAGCACCAGCCCCGACAATGAGGCGGTCAGCGTGATGGCGCCGATCGCCGCGCCAATCTGCGCCTCGTTCCAGCCGAAGGTGCGGATCATGAAAGGCGTGCGCCAGAATTGCAGTCCGAAGCTGTCGACCGCACTCAGCGCAAGCGCGCCGAACAGCGGCAGATAGACCTTCGGGCGGCTCATGATCGCCTTGAAGGCATCCAGGCCCATGAAAGTCAGGATCCGGCGCCCGAGCGTGGCGTTGTCGGGCAGCTTGACCGCATCGGCCGCTGGAACCAGCCGCGGAGGCTCTTTCACGGTAAGGAACAGCAGGCCGATCAGGATCGACGGGATGCCGGCAAAGATCAGGATCCACTGCCAGCCGCGAATCACCAGCGGGCCGAGGTGCGTCGGCTCCCAATGCCCCATCTTCATCACCAGATAGCCGCCGAGCAGCGGGCCCAGCGTGGTTCCCCCGATGAAGCCGAACTGCAGCAGCGCGAACGCGCGGGTCAGCTTCTTGGGAGGAAAGGCATCAGCCAGCAGCGAATAGGACGAAGGCGCATGCGCCGATCCACCGGCCGAGAGGAACACGCGAGTGGCGATGAACTGGTAGAAATTCTGCGCGAAGCCACCCAGCGAGATGATCGAGCCAACCACTACCGCGCTGCAGCCCAGCACCAGTTTCCTTGGGTAGATATCGGCCAGCCGGGCGATCGGGATACCGACGAAGATGTAGATGATGATCCCGGCGGGACCGGCGAGAAAGCCGAGCTGCGAATCGGTCAGGCCGAAATCGTGTTTCACCCGCTCGCCCAGCATGCCGAAGACCAGCTGGTCGAAAAACGTCATGCCGGTGGCGAGCACGATC
>CANJBY010000004.1 GCA_947472735.1 Sphingomonadaceae bacterium
AAAATGACCTAGGGTCACGCCCGAACTTTTTGTCCGATTACTGTTCTCTCGGTTTCCATCGGTGTCCCGTTGCCTTCGGGCGTCTGGCTTTTCCGTCTCAGCACCATCGTTCGGCACATCCGGGCGAGAGACGGAGACCCACAAGTGAAGACCCCGAACCCGTTCCATCCGGACCAGATGAGCGCCGAAGCTCGGCTCGCCGAGTTGGGCCGTATCCTGGCAACCGGCATTCAACGCATGCGCGAACAGTCCAGTTCTATATCTGCTGACAGCGGAGATAGTTCGCTCGCTATCCCGGCCAGCAAGAGCGTCAGTCGTCCTGGGCGCAAGGCCCGCAAAGGAGGACGATAATGCAACACCAAGACGACGTGTCGGTGCTGGCAAGGCTGGCAGGCCTTAAGGCCATGACAGTCAATGAACTGAAAGCCGAATGGCAAACGCTGATGGGATCTACGCCGCCCAATAACAGCCGCACATTTCTCGAGCAGCGAGTGGCCTATCGGATCCAGGAACTGACCTATGGCGGACTGCCGAAACCGGTCAGTCGTCTGCTGGACGCGCTGGCCGACGAGGTCGAGGGCAAGAAGGTCCGGAGCGCTGTTATCAGCGATCCGCGCAACCCGGTCATTGGCACCCGGCTGGTGCGCGAATGGGACGGCGTGGAGCATGTCATCACGGTCCTGCAGGGCGGGTTTGACTGGCAGGGTCGCCGCTACAAGTCCCTGTCAGCCATCGCCCGTGACATCACCGGCACGCAGTGGAACGGCTACCGCTTCTTTGGCCTGCGCGAGAACAAGAGGGCTGCAGCATGAAGGAGATACCAACACAACGTCGTCTGCGCTGCGCCGTCTACACTCGCAAATCCAGCGAGGAAGGGTTGGACATGGAGTTCAACAGCCTCGATGCCCAGCGGGAATCCTGCGAGGCCTATGTCGCCAGCCAGCGCGCCGAGGGCTGGGTCTGCATGCGCGAACGCTACGACGACGGCGGATATTCAGGCGGGTCGCTCGAACGGCCCGGCCTCAAGGCCCTGCTGGAAGACGTGGAGGCGGGGCTCGTCGACGTCATCGTCGTCTACAAGATTGATCGCCTGTCGCGCTCGCTGATGGACTTTGCCAAGCTGGTCGAGGCCTTCGACCGCAACAACGTGACCTTCGTGTCGGTGACGCAGGCGTTCAACACCACGACCTCGATGGGTCGGCTGACGCTGAACATCCTGCTGTCGTTCGCCCAGTTCGAACGCGAGGTCACCGGCGAGCGCATCCGCGACAAGTTCGCTGCCAGCCGCGCCAAGGGCATGTGGATGGGCGGGTTCGTGCCGTGGGGTTACGACGTCATCGATCGCAAGCTAGTCGTCAACGAGGCTGAAGCCGCTCAGGTTCGGGCCGTGTTTCAGCGGTTCACCGAGCTGGGCTCGGCCACGCTGCTGACCCGTGAACTGGTCGCCAAGGATGTGCGTAGCAAGCGCGGCAAGCCGATCGACAAAGGGTTCCTCTACAAGCTGTTCCGCAACCGGCTTTATCTCGGCGAGGCGGTCCACAAGGGCACGAGCTATCCCGGCGAACATCAAGGTATCATCGACCAGCAGCTCTGGGATGCGGTGCATGCCATATTGCAAGAGAGCCCGCGCCAGCGCGCAGCCAACACCCGGGCCAAGACCCCAGTGATGCTGAAGGGGCTAATCTTCACGACAAGCGGCGTCGCCATGACGCCGACCATGACCAAGAAGGGCAGCCGCCTTTACCGCTACTACACGTCAATGGATGCTATCCGGAACCGTGCCGGTGAAGGCCGTGACAGCTATGTCCGGCTCAACGCGGGCATGGTGGAAGCTGCCGTCATGCAGCAGATCCGGGCTCTCATGCGGACCCCCGAAGTCGCGGCGCAAGCAGCGGCAGCGCTCAAGGCGGACAATGCCGAAACCGACGGCAATGATGTCGTCGCCGCGTTGGCGAACTTTGACACCCTTTGGGAGACACTGTTCCCTGCCGAACAGGCTCGCATTGCCCGGCTGCTCGTTCAGCGTGTCACCGTGAGTCAGCATGGGCTGACGGTTGATCTTCACACTGCAGGGCTCAGCTCGGTGATCCGTGACATGCTGGCACCGCGCCAAATGGAGAAGGCCGCATGAGCCAAGCTCCGGCTTCCATCACGGTCTTCATCCCGCTCACCATACGCAAGCGCAACGGGCGGCCGAAGATCGTCCCGCCGGTCGACGTGGTGCCAGACACTGGCAGCGTCGATCCACATGTGCTGAAGGCGATAGCTAAGGCATGGAGCTGGCGGCGCAGGCTCGAAAGCGGCCAGTCCGCCACCATCGAGGACATCGCGCGATCTGAAGACGTTACCCCGTCATTCATCCGGCGGACGCTGAAGTTGGCCTATCTTGCCCCGGCGGTGCTGGAGCAGGTCCTGATAGCTCGGATGTCACCGGCGGTATCGCTTAAGGATATGTCAGCAGCAGCGGATGCGCCGTGGGCTGTTCAGGCGGCTATAGTGTTTCAATTCGCCGAACGAGCTACGTTGGATCAATTTCCCCATGCGATGAACGGCTGATCTTTGGCAGTTGTCGTGCGCGCCCTCGCGGAGGCGTTGTGTGTTCGGGATATATAGCCTAGGGGGGTATCCTATGGCTCATCTGAAAACCAACAAAGAAGCATTGCTCGCGCGCGTCCGCAGGATCGCAGGTCAGATGGCGGCGATCGAAAAAGCGATCTCAGATGATGCTGCCTGCAACACGGTCCTGCATCAGGTCGCAGGCGTGCGCGGCGCCGTCGGCGGGCTGATGGACGAACTCATCGGCGACCACATCCAGCAGCATCTTGCGCAACCTGGCCTCAGCGATGCTGAGCGTGCCGAGGCGGCTGACGACATCATTGCGGCCATCCGCCGCTACGCGAAATAGGAACCTTTCCATGTCACTCGACAAAGAGCTGGAACAGCTCACCCACGATCACGTCTTTTTGGGCAATGCCCATGACCGGAACGCTCGTCGCACGCTCTGGGTTGTCCTGCTGACCGCTGGGATGATGGTGGTCGAGATCGCTGCTGGGGTTCTGTTCAACTCTATGGCGCTTCTCGCGGATGGTTTTCACATGGCCACGCATGCCGGTGCGCTTGGGGTGGCGGCTATCGCCTACGCCTATGCCAAAAAGCATGCCAAGAGTGGGCGTTACAGCTTTGGTACGGGCAAAGTGGGCGATCTTGCCGGCTTTGCCTCGGCCATGGCGCTTGGTCTGGTTGCACTGGGGATCGCTGTCGAGTCGGCGCAGCGCCTTCTCAGTCCGCAGTCGGTAGCATTCGGTGAGGCAACCATCATTGCCGTTGTCGGGCTGCTGGTAAATCTCGCGAGCGCATGGCTGCTAGGCGCAGACCACCACCACGGGCACGGACATGGCCACGATCACGGACATCATCACGACCACGACGACCATGCACAAGGGCATGACAACCATCACCACGATAACAATTTGCGGTCGGCCTATGTCCATGTTTTGGCTGACGCACTGACATCGGTCCTGGCCATCGTCGCCCTGCTAGGGGGGAGCTATCTCGGCTGGGTCTGGCTCGACCCGGTCATGGGCCTGGTCGGTGCGACTGTCATCGCAGTCTGGTCGTGGTCGCTGATGCGTGACACGGCGAGCGTTCTGCTCGACGCCCACGAAAGCCATCTCGAGCAGGAAATCCGTGAGTTTGTCGAAGGACCTGGCGATGCGCGCATTACGGACCTGCACGTGTGGCGCGTAGGGCCTGGTGCGCACGCCGCCATCGTCGCGGTCAAAGGCATTGATGGCGACACGGTACGGTCCCGCCTCCATGAGGTCCATGAGATCGCCCACCTTACCGTCGAGCACAGGATTTGACGGCGCTGCCCGAGCAGGTTGCGTTGAAGCTGGGCGACGGCTAAGGCGCATATGTCATCTGGGGAGTAGCCAGTCGTCCTATGGGACGAGCCCCCGCGTCAACATACTCGGTCGAGAGGCCGTGGCGCGAGGGAAGCGGGACACCGCTTGGGCGAGACCAATGGCACCGAATCTCCGCTCAGGGTTGGGCGGCGAGATCGGTGTCCGTTGGATCTTTAACGCCGCCCGACCCGGAGACTGCCCATGGAAGCCCTATTTACATCTACCGCCGTGGTTGCGCTCGCTGAGATCGGCGACAAGACCCAACTGCTTGCTATTGTACTCGCTACGCGGTTCCAGAAACCCATTCCGATCGTCGCAGGCATTTTTGCCGCTACAGTTGCCAATCACTTCCTGGCCGCGCTCGTCGGATCGCAGGTCGCCTCCATCCTCGATGGTCAATGGTTTCGATACGCCATTGCAGTGTCGTTCATCGCAATGGCGGCCTGGACACTGATCCCTGACAAGCTCGATGAAGATGAGCACAAGCCAGCCCGCTTCGGAGCTTTCATAACGACGCTGATTGCCTTCTTCCTGGTTGAGATGGGAGACAAGACGCAGATCGCGACCGTGGCACTGGGCGCGCGGTTCCACGACGTATTGTCTGTTACCATGGGAACGACTTTGGGCATGATGATCGCCAACGTGCCAGCCGTGTTTGTAGGTCACGAGCTACTGAAGTACGTGCCGCTCAACATCGTCCGGATGATCGCAGCTGGGCTGTTCCTTCTGATCGGTGTTTGGGTACTGGCCCAGACCGCAGGCTGGACTGCAGGGCTGCTCTGAGAGATCGGCAGCGGGTGGGGCACCTGTGTGACCCCACCCACAGCAGAATAGAGGATAAGTATGATGGTCAAAGTTCCAAACCCGGTGCGGGACCTGACCACAATCACCTCTACGGCAGATCAGCGACAGGACGCTTGGTCATTGAGGCGATCTCACGCAACCGTCTGATACCTCAAGTGGAACCCGAAGCACTGGTTCTCGTGATCGTCTCTAACCGCAATCCGACACAAACGGTTCGGTAGAGGGAAATCCGAAAACGTTGAATTTTTGGCGTTTCTCGAGACCGCACCTCGGGCGCAGAGGTTCGGGTGAAAAGAGACGAAAGCCGGTCAGAGACTGATTTTGGCGTTTTCAGCAGTCTCTGAAGTTCGGTCGCAATCAGCAAAACGGCGCGGACGCTGGGGATTTTCTGGCCCCAGAAGGCCCATCTCATTGATTCGCATTGAGATGTTGGCGGAGCGTAGTCGACCCGGATCCAACCTTCTCTGGGCCATAAGTCATTGAATTTTATTAACTGTCATAACATTTCGAATCTCATTATCGAGCATTTGGGGCTCATTTACATATCCTCTCAGAACAGGGGATGCAGTCCGCACCCAAAGTTCGGCTGAGAGGGTGACAAAGTAATAATCTTTCGCTACCGCGCCCGGCCATGAACGCATGGGTCCGAGAATCGAAAGCAGGAAAATCGCTGTTCGCGATTACCGTTCTGCTCGCACTCTCCCTGCGGATTCTGATCCCGACTGGCTTTATGCCAACGGTCAGTGCCCAAGGTCTGGTTGTAGAACTCTGCTCCGGCGTCTCCGGTAAGACAGTTACGATTGACCTTGGCAAAAAGCTTCCTAGCGAGACGCAGAAGCACGCTGCTGATAGTCCGTGCGTTTTCGCGGCGGGTTTGGGCCATGGCCTGCTCACAAGTGCTGAGCTGCCCACCATCCAGCCGTTTGTTTACGGTCTGACAATCTTTGTCGGCACGGCAATTGCAGACCTGACGATCAGTCGTCTTGCGGCACCGCCGCCGCCCTCCCAAGGCCCGCCTGCGCTGAGCTAAGCTCGCGCAGCGGACAATAGACACCTCGTTCGCTGCTGACCTGCGCTCAGGCTTTGCCTGTGCGCGTGTCTGACATCCGCTTCGGTTGGTCAGGCTTTTCAGTGAACAGGTTTCATCATCTCTGTAGATACATGGGCAAATTTGGCCGCCGTGGAGCGCGCCGCAGCGGTGTCTGCATGGAAATTAGATTGAAGAAAGAAACACAATGAAAGCTTCCTTGCTGGCAATCGCGGTGGCTCTGACAGCGCCAACCCAAGTGCTTGCTGCCGAAGGTGAAACACCTTCTGCCGAAACCATCGTAGTTACAGCCGCCAGGATCACCGCCTTACAGAAAACTGCGGCAGCTGAAGATGAACACGCTACCAGCCCGGATGGCGCCGCTTTTATTGCCCGTCAGCCAGGCGCTGCACTCGTAGACAACGGTGCTCTTTCAGGTCAGGTGGCGCTGACATCTCGCTTCGATTTGGCTCAGCATCACGGTATGTTCGGCTAGGTGCCGATGTCGAGCTCATCGACAAGGGCTATATGCTCTACAACCCGCTTTCCACAAACTTCTTTATTCATCCTCTGGATCACGCAGAAAGTGATCGATTGGGTGCATTTGCAGAATGGCGCGGCGGCCTCGGCCCAGTCGAGGTAGAACTGGGCGCGCGGCTCGACCGGCACGGGGCGGAAACTGGTGCGCCCCGCTTTGGTCCTGGCGTACCACTCGGACCTGCCAATCTTGCCCTGGCCTTCGCTAACGCCGATCGAGACTGGTCTGGCACTACATTCGATACTTCTCTTCGGCTCTGGGCAGATTTTGGTGCGATCACTCCTCGCCTTACACTCGCACGAAAGACCCGAGCGCCAAGCCTGATCGAACGATTTTCATGGCTTCCTACCGAGGCAAGCGGAGGCCTCGCAGACGGCAACATCTATGTCGGATCACCATCGCTAAAAGCTGAAAAGGCCTGGGTCGCCGAAGCTGGCTTCGACTGGTCAAGTGCAATCGCCTAAGGCTGCAAATTCCCGCTGAGTGCATTGAGCTGCCAAGCCGCAACAGTCTGCATACCCTCAGCTTGTAGCAGCGCAGCTTCAGCTTCGATTGCCTCACGCTCAGCATCAAGAACAGCCAGCGTTGGCCGGGCTCCGACCCGCGCCTCCAGCCTGGTGCCGCGCAGCGCTTCTTCCGCCGCATCACGCCGCAGGCGCGAAGCCTCGGTCATCCGGCGCGCGGTGGCAAGGCCTTGCCAGGCATCGATCACCATGCCTTCCAGTGCCTGACCGGCCTGGCGCAGCCTCGCCTCGCTGGCATCAAGATCCGCGTCAGCTGCCCGAGTCTGCGCCGCCACGCGGCCACCGGCCCAGAGCGTCCAGCGCCCACGAACGCCGACCGCGACGGAATCCGCCCTGTAACCTGGGAAGAACTGGTCGCGGACATGGGCCGCCTCGGCGAAGGCGCCAACCGAGGGTAGGCCTTCCGCCTTCGCAGCCCGAACCCCGGCGCGCGCCGCATCAACCCCGGCTCGTGCCTGCTGCATTGCGGGATTGGAAGCACGCGCCATGTCCAGCGCATGATCGAGCGACGGGGGAACAATCGGCAGGCCTGGCAAGGGGGTTAGTTCACCTGCAGGCGAACCGACCAGACGCTGGTATGCAGCTTCGGCTGAAATGCGGCGACCCTGCGCCTGCGCGCCGCCCTAAAGGCCCGAGGCGTGTCGGTCGAAACCCACCTGTTTGCCCATGGTGGCCATGGCTTCGGCCTGCGCAAGGCCATGGGCAAGCCGGTCGAAGTCTGGCCTGACCTGTGGCGCGCCTGGGCGCGCACCACCGGACTGGGTTGATGGACCGCCGCGATGCGCTCAAGACCGTCGGACTGACTGCCCTGGGGTTCGGTGCCCCACCCCTTGCCTGCGCTGCCGCCACAGCCACCTCTGTTCCAGCAGCAGCGCCGCCGCACTGGGGACGCGGGTTCGACCAACAGCGCATCGCCGATCTTGGCAACGGCATGTTCCGCAATCCGCTGATTTCCGGTGACCGCCCCGACCCGGCGATCCTCAAGGACGGAAAAGACTATTACCTGACCTTCTCCAGCTTCGAGAGCTACCCCGGGCTGACAATCTGGCACTCGCGCGACCTGATCAACTGGCAGCCGCGCGAAGCCGCGCTTCACCGTAACATCGGTTCGGTCTGGGCTCCCAGCCTTGATAAGCACGAGGGGCGCTATTTCCTCTACATCCCGGTGAAGGCCGAACCCAACGAGATCTATGTCAGCTGGGCCGATGCGATCGATGGACCGTGGAGCGATCCGCGACCGCTTGGCCTCCATCAGCATATCGACCCCTGCCATGCGGTAGCGGAGGATGGCTCGCGCTGGCTGTTCCTGTCGGGCGGCGACCGCGTGCGGCTGAGCGACGACGGGCTGAGCCTCTCAGGACCGGTCGAGCACGTCTATGATCCGTGGCGCTATCCTGATAGCTGGGATGTAGAGGGTTTCAGCCCTGAAGGGCCCAAGATCCACCGCCACGGCGGGTGGTTCTACATGATTACCGCGGTGGGCGGCACGGCTGGGCCACCGACCGGGCACATGGTCATCGCCGCCCGCTCGCGCTCGCTCCATGGCCCGTGGGAGCACCATCCGCGCAATCCGCTGGTCCGCACCGTACGGAGCGACGAAGCGTGGTGGTCACGCGGCCATGCCAGCTTGGTCGAAGCGCCCGACGGATCGTGGTGGTCGCTGTACCACGGGTTTGAGAACGGGTTCTGGACGCTGGGGCGGCAATGCCTGCTCGATCCGGTCGAATGGACCGCCGATGGCTGGTTCAGAATGACCGGAGGTGACCTGTCGCGCCCTTTGCCCAAGCCGCGCGGCGGCCAGGCCCTGCCCCACGGCATGGCTCTGTCAGACGATTTTTCGACACCGCTGGCGCTGGGTCGCAAGTGGAACTTCTTCCGCCCGGCACCCGACGAGGCCGACCGGGTGCGGGTGGAAAACGGCACCCTGCTGCTCGCTGGCAAGGGTCTGGCGCCCTCGTCCGGCTCCCCCCTGCTGCTGATCGCCGGGGATACCTCGTACCAGTTCGAGTGCGACGTGGAGCTGGCCCCCGGAGGTACGGCCGGACTGGTGCTATTCTACGATGACAAGCTCTATTGCGGGCTGGGCTTCGATGCCCAGCGCTTTGTTACCCACCAGTACGGGATCGAACGCGGCCGGCCCGCCAATCCGCATGGCCCCAGGATGCGGATGCGGGTCACCAACCGCCGCCATATCGTCTCTTACCACACCAGCGGTGATGGAGGGGAAACCTGGCAGCGGTTCGATCGCGGCATGGAGGTCTCGGGCTACCACCACAATGTCCGCGGCGGGTTCCTGATGCTGCGCCCGGGGCTCTATGTTGCCGGGCCCGGAGAAGCGAAGTTCCGCGACTTCCGTTTCACCGCACTGGCCGACTGACCCGTTTGCCGCGAGGGATCGAGCATCGCGGCAAGCTCGGCTTGCCTTATATCCAGCACGTCGCCTGCGCTTTCCCGCAACAGGTAGCACAAGCAATGCTGGGTCCGTTCGCAAAGGGACGGACCAACAGCACCTAGCCAAGCGAAACCTCCGCAGGCTATCTGGTGTCGATTAAAGACAGGGGCCGTTAATGGATCACCGTGGTGCAGCACTGATTTCCCGCTTCGTCTTGTTCGCTGCCGCGACCGCTTCCGTCGCCAGCCTTGTCCAGGCAAGCCCACCACTTGGCGCTGAGCAATTGCGTATGCAATCCGCGGAATTTCGGAGAGAAGTGATCCAGGTTTCCAAAGGCGTCCACGTTGCAGTGGGCTATTCCGCCAGCAATGTAACACTGATCCAAGGGCAAGACGGGGTCATTATCGTTGATACCGGCACCGACCCGATCGACGCTCAAGCTATTCGAGCTGCTTTTGGCCCTTTGCTTAACGGACCCGTCCGCGCGATCATTTATACTCATTCGCATCCAGACCACACCGGTGGTTCTCGGGTCTTTGCGAACCGGGATGCGCCACAGATTTGGAGCCACGCCAGCCTTCTAGCGGCCGCCCCGGACCTCGGCAGGGCCAATCGCGACGGCGGCGACCAGTTCGGGATCGCTCTTCCAGCCGACCAGTTCATCAATGCCGGGGTGCAACAGCAATTCGGAAGACTTACCCCGCCCACCCGGGAGGGATACATTCCTCCAAACCATACCTTCACCGCTGATCGGCGTAACCTGAAATTGGCGGGCATACCGGTCACCCTGTTCCATACGCCTGGCGAATCTCAAGATACCATCGCCGTCTGGCTACCCGATCGCCGCGTTGTCATCGCTGGTGACAACTTACTGCGAAGCTTCCCCAATGTTGCTCCTATAAGAGGGGCACGCTTCCGCTCTCCGGAGGACTGGATCACAAGTTTGAACCGGATTCTTTCGCTCCATGCGGAAGCACTTGTACCCGGCCATACCCGGCCAATCCTGGGAAGCGTTGCGGTTTCCGCAGTGACTACCGCTTATCGGGACGGCATCCAATCCATCCTTCAGCAGACATTGGCAGGCATACGAAACGGAGAACGCCCTGACGAATTGGTCACACACGTAAGACTGCCCGCTGAACTGGAAAGCAATCCATGGCTCGCTGAATTCTACGGTAGCGTGGAATGGCTGGTGCGCGGGATTTACGCGGACCGACTTGGCTGGTTCGATGGCAACGCCGCGGGCCTTTTCCCGCTTTCATCGCGCGACCGGGCGGCGCGCTTGTTGCCATTACTTGGTGAACGCAGCGGGGTGATTGCCAAAGCACAGCAAGCCTTGGCTGTTGGCGACTATCGCTGGGCAGCGGAACTGGCAGATCTGATTCTTGCACTGAAGCCTGCTGATCAAGAGGCCCGGATCTTGAAAGCTGACGCCCTCACAGCCTTGGCGGAGCAGCAGATGAATGCCATCGCTCGAAACTACTATCTGACCGTAGCGCAGTCACTGCGCAAGTTGCCGGACTAGGACGTGTTGAAATACGAGTGTCCGATCACATTCACGCAAATCTATCTGGGTCTTGGAATTTTGATCCGCCCGGCATGGGAAATAGGTCCTAGACCAAATTCCGATGGTGAAGCGCCCATTTGCCGTTTGAAGGAGCGCGAAAAATGACTGACGCTGGAAAACCCACAAGCAATACTCGCTTCGATAACAGGGATGGCCGTTTCGGAGAGAAGTTTGCGAGCCTTTTCAAGCCGAAGGAAAAGGTAATATTCACTTATTGTCGACCCCATTTGGCTTTTAAATAGCCTCTCAAGCTGGCGGACCGACAGGTTCGCGATTTCCGCCAGATCCTCTCGGGTCAGGGGCGGTGCAATGTGCTCTTCCATCGCTTTTAGCACTTTCAGCAAGCCGCTGTGCGAAACGCCATATCGCTGTGCCGCGGACTGGCGTTGTGGCCAGCTGGCCTGGCGCTGCTCGCCGTGAATATACCAGTCACTAACCTTGTTGGCGAGCGATACGCCATGATCTCGCGCAATCAAGGCTACGGAAAGGTCAAGTCCAGCCAGTCCTCCGGCACATGTCACGCGGGCACGATCGATGACAAAAAGGCCGGACTCAAGCCGCGCCTCTGCAAACGTCTCTTCAAAGGATTCGATATGTTCCCAATGGATCGTGCAGCGAAAGCCATCCAGTAGTCCGGCCCGAGCAAGGACATACGGCCCGCCCGAAACGCCACCGATGATCGTCCCGAACCGGGCGGCCCGGCGCAGCGCATCAAACGTGCGCGAATCGTTGAACAGCGCTGGGTTGCCGCCGGCACATACGAACAAAATATCGGCTGGCTCCATTGCCGTGATGGTCTCGTCAACGCTGATGACCAAACCATTCGATGCCTTTGCAGGCGCGCCGGTAACGGAATAGTGGCGCCACGTGTAAAGCTCGCTTCCCGAAAGCCGATTGGCGGCACGAAATGGTTCGACAACCGGCGCGTATGACATCAGCGCGAAACCATCGATCAGCAAATATGCCAATCGCATGGGACGGACAAAATCGTCCCCCTTGTCGCAATCGGGCAAATAATTGACGCTCTCAGGCATGCGCAAGCGATTAGCAGGGCCTAGTTTCGAGCTCAACCATGAGCGCACAACATTATTCCATTTTCGCCCTCGCCCGGCAGGCATTGGCCAAGCACCGCGGCTGGACCCCGGCCTGGCACAATGCCGCCCCGCGCGAACGCTATGACATCATCGTCATTGGCGGCGGCGGGCATGGCTTGGCCACGGCCTACTACCTGGCGAAGGTATTTGGCCAAAAAAGCGTTGCGGTGCTGGAAAAGGGCTGGATCGGAGGCGGCAACGCCGGGCGCAACACCACGATCATCCGCTCCAACTATCTGACGCCAGCAAATATCCCTTTCTACGAAATGTCGCTGAAGCTGTGGGAAGGCCTTGAGCAGGACCTGAACTACAATGCGATGGTCAGCCAGCGTGGGGTTCTGAACCTTTTCCATTCCGACGAACAGCGTGACGCGCATGAACGACGCGGCAATGCGATGCGCCTGCACGGCGTCGACGCTGAACTGCTAGACACCGCCGCAGTCCGGAAAATGGCGTCGTTTCTCGATTTCGAAAATGCCCGATTCCCGATCTACGGCGGCTTGCTCCAAAAGCGTGGGGGCACCGCGCGCCATGATGCCGTGGTTTGGGGCTTTGCCAGGGCCGCAGCGGCGCTAGGCGTCGACATCATCCAGAATTGCGAAGTAACCGGATTTGTCCGGGATGCGCAGGGACAGATCACGGCGGTTGAAACCAGCCGGGGCCAGATCGGCGCGAGCAAGGTTGGTATGGCGGTTGCCGGCAACAGTTCGCGCGTTGCGGCGCTTGCGGACTTGCGCCTGCCAATTGAAAGCCATGTTCTGCAGGCTTTTGTCAGTGAAGGCCTGAAACCGGTTGTACCCGGCGTGATCACCTTTGGCGCAGGACATTTCTACATCAGCCAGTCGGACAAGGGCGGACTGGTTTTTGGCGGCGACCTTGACGGTTACAAGAGCTATGCCCAGCGCGGCAACCTGCCCATCGTCGAGGATGTCTGCGAAGAAGCCATGGCTCTGATGCCGATGGTCGGGCGCGCCCGATTGCTGCGTTCCTGGGGCGGAATCATGGACATGACCATGGACGGCTCACCAATCATTGACCGGACACCGGTTCCGGGGCTCTATTTCAACGGCGGCTGGTGTTACGGCGGGTTCAAGGCAACGCCTGCTTCAGGCTGGTGCTTTGCCCACCTGCTCGCACGGGATGAACCGCACCCCGTTGCCGCCGCCCACCGACTTGATCGCTTTGCGGCCGGGCACCTGATCGATGAAAAGGGCGCCGGAGCCCAGCCAAATCTGCAGTGAGGGCAGTCCGATGATGATTAATTGTCCGCATTGCGGCAACCGCGACAGTGGCGAATTCCACGTGCGGGGCGAAGCTGCTCAGCGCCGCCCCGATTATAGCGAAGGCCAGGACGCGTTTGCCGAGTACGTCTATGGCCGCACCAACATTGCGGGCATCCAGCACGAGCACTGGTATCACGTCGCAGGGTGCCGCAACTGGTTGACCGTCGAACGCGACACACGCACTCACGCGATCATCTCGGTTGCCTTCGCTCGGGAGGCCCGGCCATGACGCGTATTGCCGGCCCCGCCCTGATTGATCGCACCCGCCCGATTTCATTCCGCTTTGATGGCCGGACCATGACCGGATACGCAGGGGACACGCTGGCCTCTGCCCTGATCGCCAATGGCGTTCGGATCGTCGGCCGATCGTTCAAGTATCACCGCCCCCGTGGGATTTTGACCGACGGACCGGACGAACCGAATGCGCTCGTCACGCTGCATGGCGGTGCCCGCGCCGAACCGAACAGCAAAGCGCCGATGGTCGAATTGTTTGATGGGCTGGAGGCGCATAGCCAGAATTGCTGGCCCAGCCCGCGCTTCGATCTGATGGCGGTCAATGGGCTGTTATCGCCGATTTTCGTTGCCGGTTTCTATTACAAGACCTTCATGTGGCCAGCCGCGTTTTGGGAACGCCTCTACGAACCATTGATCCGCAGAGCAGCCGGCCTTGGACGCCTAAGCGGCGCGGAAGATCCCGACACCTATGACCGCAGCCATGCATTTGCCGATTTGCTGGTTGTGGGCGCTGGCCCGGCGGGCCTTTCGGCTGCGCTAGCTGCGGCGCGGCAGGGCAAGCGGGTGATCCTGATCGAAAACGATCATCGACTGGGCGGCAGGCTGCTCTCTGAAAACGGCCAGATTTCCGGACAGTCGCACCTGAATTGGGTGGAATCAGTTACCACCGAACTGGCAACCCATGACAATGTGACGATCCTGACCCGCACTGCGCTGTTTGGGGTGTACGATGGACGGACGCTGGGCGCGATTGAACGCGTGGCTGACCATTTGGCACACCCCGCCAAGGGACAGCCCCGTCAGCGCTACTGGAAGATCGTGGCGGAACAGACAATCTTTGCCACGGGCGCGACCGAGCGTCCGATTGCATTCGGCGGCAATGACCGCCCCGGCATCATGATGGCATCGGCCGTGCAAAGCTATGTCAATCGCTATGCCGCAGCGCCGGGGCGCTGTGCCGCGATCTTCACCCAATGCGACAGCGGCTATGCCGTGGCGGCCGATCTGGCGGCGGCAGGCATCGAGGTGGCAGCAATCATCGACGCCCGCGCTGGTACCAACCAACCAACCACCGACCTCCGCGTACTCCGCGGTGAAGTCGTGCGGACCCACGGCAAGTGCCTGAAGTCCATTGATGTCCGCCATCACGACGGCCGCATCGAGCGGATCAAGGTGGACCTGCTGGCGGTCGCCGGCGGCTGGAACCCCAACATAGGGTTTGCCAGCCATCTTGGCAGCCGTCCAACTTGGTCCGAAGAATTGCAGGCCTTCCATCAGGATACGCCCCCTGCTGGCATGCACTTCGTCGGTGCCGCAGCGGGCCTAAATTCTGCTGAAGCCGCAGCAGCAAGCGGCGCAGATTGCGTTCAACAACTGTTCGGCGACGGCGGGGCGCGGCCCCTATCCGCCGACACGCCCGCTGCACCGCCCTTGGTAGTCGCCGATACCGGCCAAAAAGCGTTCGTCGATTTCCAGCATGATGTGACCGTGGCCGATGTACTGCTGGCAGAACAGGAGGGCTATTCTTCGGTCGAACACTTAAAGCGTTACACCACGCTTGGCATGGCGACTGACCAGGGCAAGATCGGGCAGGTACTGGGGCATCGTCTGTTGGCGCAGCAGCGCGGCACATCGATGGCCGCGGTTGGCACCATTGCGGCGCGACCACCCCATACACCCGTTGCGATCGGAGCCCTGGCGGGCATCCATCGGGGCCTGCATCTGAAGCCAACCCGCTTGACCCCCACCCACGATTGGGCGGCAGCGCATGGAGCATCGTTTGTAAACGCGGGTTTGTGGAAACGCGCGCAATGGTACACCCAGCCGGGTGACAAGGACTGGCTCGCCAGCGCCGTTCGCGAAGCCGTTGCAGTCCGGTCTGGCGTTGGCATCTGCGATGTTTCGACGCTCGGCAAGATCGAACTCGCGGGTCCTGATGCGGCACAATTGCTCGATCGGCTGTATGCCAATGTGATGTCGACGCTGCCGGTTGGCAAAGTGCGCTATGGGTTGATGCTGCGCGAAGACGGCTTCGTCTTTGATGATGGCACCGTGGCCCGGCTGGCGGAAAATCGGTATGTCATCTCCACCACCACGGCCAATGCCATTGCGGTCATGCGACATATAGATTTTGCCACTCAGGTCATTTGGCCCGAGCTGGATGTTCAGGCCTGTTCTGTGACTGAAAACTGGGCGCAGATTGCAGTTGCCGGTCCTCAATCACGCGCTCTGCTTCAGAAATTGTTACCTGAAATCGACCTGTCGAACGCAGCCTTTCCGTTTATGGGGGCGTTGCAAAGCTACTGGGCCGGAGCACCGATGCGCCTGTTCCGCATCTCGTTTTCGGGCGAGCTCGCTTATGAAATTGCCGTCCAGACACATTTGGGCGACGCGCTGATCGGAAAGTTGGCCGAACTGGGCCACGCCTACGGTTGTACGCCTTATGGCCTTGAAGCGCTGGGCATCCTCCGGATTGAAAAGGGGCACGCCGCCGGTGGCGAACTGAATGGTCAGGTAACAGCTGGTGATCTTGGCCTTGGCCGCATGCTTTCGAAGAAAAAGGACTTCATTGGCCGTGCCATGGCCGAGCGCCCAGCCTTGCTGGATAGCGGACGCCCAACGCTGGTCGGCTTGCGACCGGTTAATCCGGCGCAGCAATTGACCGGCGGTTCGCATCTACTACCGCGCGGTGCCCCTGCAATCGCATCGCAAGACCAGGGGCATGTTACCTCCGTCGCGTTCTCGCCAGAACTTAACCAGTGGATCGGCCTTGGTCTGCTGGCGCAGGGAACGACCCGCGAAGGAGAAATCGTGACCGCCGTTTCGCCGGTTCGTGGCACCAGTATCGACGTGGTCGTATCAAGCCCGGTCTTCGTTGATCCGGAAGGGGATAAGCTGCGTGGATAACATCTCCAAAAGCGCGTTCGCACCGTATCTGCAGGGCCTTGAAACCGCCGCAGGTCATGGGCTTGAAGTCAAGGAATGGACTGTGGCCGGCATTGCCGCCGTTATGGCCCGGCCCGACGGGCAGGATGCAGCCACCCAGTGCCTGGCCGATTTCGCCACCACCCACGGCGCGATGGTTTTAAACATTGGCCCAGCGCAATGGTTGCTGATCGCACCACAAGGCGGCCCGGCGTGGCATGACGCGTTGGATTGCGCACTTGGCGGCAGCGCGACCCATTTCGATCAGTCGGCTGGCTTTGGCCTTCTTGCCCTGAGCGGAAGCAAGGCCGGGACTGTGCTGCAGAAAGGGCTGTTCGTCGACCTCGATGTGGCCTTGGCCGTCGACGGGGCCAACCTTGCCAGCATGATCGCGCATGTTCCCGTCATTGCCTGCCGAACCGCACCTGATGCGTTCCTTGTCGCGGTTCCCCGCAGCTATGTGGGCAGCTTTTGGCACTGGCTCGAAGCTGCGGCCACCGCCGAAGCGATCAAGCCTACCGCCCGCCGCTAAACCAGCTCGAATTACGAAAAGACCTCCAATGACCGAGAAATATGTCCTTACCCTGTCGTGTCAAAATCGCCGGGGAATCGTATCGCGCATTTCAGCCGCAATCTTTCACCGGGACGGCGACATTATGGAGGCCGATCAGTTTGATGATGAGCTGACCGGCCTGTTCTTCATGCGCGTCGTATTTTCGCTACCAGCGGCCATGGGCAACGCGCTGGATAGCGATCTTGGGATCATTGCCGGCGATCTCGGAATGACCTGGCAGTTGCATCGGACAAGCCAGCGCAAACGCGTACTGCTGCTGGTTTCCAAGTTCGATCATTGCCTGGTCGATATTCTTTATCGCCAGCGTATCGGTGAACTGGCGATGGACATCGTTGGAATTGTCTCCAACCACCCCCGCGAAAGCTTTGAGGCAGAGTTTGGCGCAATCCCTTTCCACTATCTGCCCGTCACGAAGGAGACCAAGGCGCAGCAAGAGGCACAAATCCGTGAAATCGTTGTGGAATCCGCTGTCGATTTGGTGGTTTTAGCTCGCTACATGCAAATTCTGTCCGATGAAATGGCCGCATTCCTGAATGGCCGTTGCATCAATATCCACCATAGCTTCCTGCCGGGCTTCAAGGGGGCCAAGCCATATCATCAAGCACACAGCCGAGGGGTTAAATTGATCGGTGCGACGGCGCATTACGTTACAGCTGACCTCGATGAAGGACCGATCATCGAACAAGATGTTGAACGCGTCAGCCATGCCGACAGTCCCGAAGACCTGGTGCGCAAGGGGCGCGACATCGAACGTCGCGTGCTGGCCCGCGCACTGGGCTTTCACCTTGCGGGTCGCGCCCTTCTGAACGGCACTACCACCGTAGTGTTCAGGGACTGACCATGGCGACCAAGCTGATCGATGGGGCCGCCGTCGCGCAGCGACTTACCAATGATCTCAGACTGCGCGTTGGTGCGCTCGCTCATGAGGGCATAGTACCACGCCTTGCGGTTATTTTGGTAGGCAATGATCCTGCAAGCGACACTTACGTGCGCAGCAAAAGCCGTACGGCCCGCTCGATTGGGATTGCGTCAACCGAACATCGTCTGGCTGCTGAAACCAGCCAGGCCGAACTGCTGGCATTGATCGACACGCTGAACCTCTCCCCCGCCACGGACGGTATCCTCATCCAGCTACCACTTCCTGCGCATATTGACGTTACGACAGTCATCAAGGCTATCGAACCGGCCAAGGATGTGGACGGCTTCCATCCCACCAATGTCGGCCTGCGCGTGACGGGCTCGGGTGGTATGATACCCTGTACACCGCAGGGCGCGATGCTGCTGATCGAGACGGTAAAACCCAACATCGAAGGACTGGATGCACTGGTAATTGGCGCTTCGAACATTGTCGGGAAGCCGATGGCAGACCTCTTGCTTCAAGCGGGGTGCACGGTAACGACTGCGCATATCAAGACTCTAGGATTGCCGACCAAGTGCCGGCGCGCTGATATCCTGGTGGTGGCCGCAGGCAAACCGGGACTGGTCAAGGCCGACTGGATCAAGCCGGGTGCAATTGTCATCGATGTCGGTATAAATCGTATTATGTCGCAATGCGGCAAGAGTAAACTGGTGGGCGATGTAGATTTTGATGAAGCGGTGAACATCGCCGGCGCCATCACGCCCGTTCCAGGCGGGGTAGGCCCAATGACGATTGCCTGCTTGTTGCTCAATACGGTACATGCAGCAGTCGAGCGTCGCGGGCGCTCTAGCGCCATGTTTAACTGACGTTAGTCCTTGGCGCGAAGTTGATCGACTTCCGCCAGCGGCACCAAGCGCGGTCGTTCATGGCGCAGCAAAAGATGCAGCTTCGCGGTCTGTTCCAGCTCTTCGATGGCATAGCCGGCCTCGACCAGAGTATCGCCGGCAACCACCGGGCCATGGTTGGCTAGCAGGATCGACGAATAGACGCCGTCCAACGATTCTACCGCCGTGCCCATAGCTGGATCGCCTGGCCTGAAATAAGGCAGCAATGCCGTGCGCCCTATTTTCATCAAGTAATAGGGCGTCAGCGGAGGCAAAACATCCAGCGGATCGATATCGGGCAGCATTGAAACCGCAACGCTGTGCGTTGAGTGGAGATGCACCACGGCACCGCTGCGCTGCCTGCTGCGATATAGCGCCTCGTGCAACGGTACTTCCTTGGTGGGCGGCGGCCCATCGATCAGACGCCCTTGGGCATCAAGCCGCGAGAGCGAATTCGGATCGAGGTTGCCCATCGCAACGTTCGTCGGAGTGACCAGGAAACCGCCGTCTTCCAACCGCACGCTGATGTTGCCCGATGCGCCATGGGTGTAGCCCCGCTCGAACAAGGATTGCCCAAGATGACAGATGGCTTCCCTGACCGCGCTGAGATTCATGACACGGGCTCCATTGCTGCTACTGCTTCGAGCAGGAACTGCTCAGTGCCGAAGTTGCCAGATTTGAGCGCAAATGCCAGCTTATCGTTGGCTAGTAGCGGTACGCCGGGTGCAATCATCCGTCCAACTCGCAAAGGGCCGGGTCGCAGGGCGCTTACCACGCCGCCCGAAGTTTCCCCGCCCGCAACCACGATTTTGGTCACTCCGCGGGCAACGGCGCGCTGAGCCAGACGTGCCATCAGCGCTTCGATCGCTTCGGCCGCACGGTTTTCACCATTGGCGGCAATGAAGCGCTTCGATTGATCGGGCGCGGCGGTCGAATAGGCCAGCGGCGCTTCATCGGCATGGCGCTCCAAAAAGGCATCGACCTCTTCCAGAACTGGCGCGCCGTCAATCAGGCGTGCGACATCGATCGCGATTGCCGGCCGTACTGCGCGATACGCTTCTACCTGGGCGTTGGTTGCAACCGAACAGCTGCCGGACAACAAGACCGTCGGTCCCGGACTGGCAATGGTGGGTAACGGATTGCTGCCGATCAGCCCTGCCGCGCGGAAATTATCAGGTAGTCCCGCAGCAATTGCCGATCCGCCCGTAATCAGCCGCTCCCCCGCCACGGCGCGGGCAATGGCGCGTAAATCTGCATCGCACACAGCATCGGTGACAATCAGGCCGTCAAGCGACGAAATCCGCCTTGCCAGATCAGGCTCGTTTACTTGCTGCAACGGAATATGCCGGACCGGCATGGCCGTTTGCAGGGCCAGCCAGCGGCGGATATCGCTGTCGGTCATCGGCGTCAGAGGATGGTTGCGCATGCCGCTTTCCGCCAGCGGCACATCGCCAACGAACAGGTTGCCCTGATAGACGGTCCGGCCATTCGCGGGAAAGGCGGGGCAGACAATCGCTTGCCGAACCCCTAGCCGCTCTGCCAGCGCCGCAGCAACCGGTCCGATGTTGCCCTGCGGCGTGGAATCGAAAGTCGAACAATATTTGAAAACGATCTGCTGGCAGCCGGCTTCCAGCAGGCGATCAAGCGCTTCCAGCGATTGCGTCACCGCCTCCTTGACCGGCAAGGAGCGGGTCTTGAGCGCGATCACTCCGGCTTCGCAACCACTATCTTGCAAGCCATCGATGCTGGTGAATAGACTGGTTCGCATGCCTTCGGCGGCAATCAGCCCGGCGATATCGCCAGCACCAGTGAAATCATCGGCGATACAACCCAGGATCATATAAAATACTCTGGAAAACGGGCATTGATAAGAGAACGGAGGGCAACCGGTGCTTCAAGCGGCAGATAATGTCCGGTGTCCGCGAC
Source organism: Sphingomonadaceae bacterium (assembly GCA_947472735.1). Lineage (GTDB taxonomy): Bacteria > Pseudomonadota > Alphaproteobacteria > Sphingomonadales > Sphingomonadaceae > Novosphingobium. Next base: position 20,537 of record CANJBY010000004.1, read on the forward strand.
CATGGTCAAGCTGGACCCCGGCCCATTCGCCGCTGCTTCATAGCGTTCGCGGGGGCACAGCCCATCTTCGGTCCCAGCGATGACATGCACGGGGATCGGTGAAGCACTGGCATACTGGCGATGGTCCGGGCGCGAAATGTTGGCTTCTGCCTGGCGGGCATGGCTTTCGTGTCCGGCATGCTCGGCCATGGCAACAATCAGGCGCCTGAGCGCCGGGTCGTCGCGATGCTTGTGCCCCAACATCTTCGGCCAATCGTCTGCAAATAGGGCGCTAAACCCTTCCGCTCGCGCGAGGGCGACGCGATCCCGGCGCATCTTCGCGTTTTCAGGTGCATCAGGATAGGCATTACCGCTCACCAGAATAATACCAGCAAAGCGTTTCGGAGCCAGGCGAAGCATTTCCAGCAAGACCCAGCTGCCCAAGGAAAAGGCGATGCCGATACTGCCGGCCGGAACCTTGGAGAGCAACGCTGCTGCAGCGGTGCGGGTATCCGCCCACGCCGAATAGTCCAGAGCAAGCGGCTGGGCCAGATGCTGCGGCAATGCGCCGAAAACACGCTCGTCGCAGAGCGTTCCCGGCAATAGGACCGTTGTCTTCATCTCCCACGCGTCGCGGCAACGGCCTGCGCCATCGCGCCACGCAACAAAGCTGCGTCGTTGCCGGGCGTGACCAGATCGAACCCTTGCCGCACGCGCATGGCTGCAGCCTGGCCGTGGCTACAGAATATCCCACTGATCAGACCATGTGCCGCAGTCCGTGCCCGAATGTTTTCGATCGCGCCGACAACCAGCTCGTCTTCTGGCTCGTTCGCCGGCCGGCGTCCCAGCGCCATGCTCAAATCGTTCGGTCCAACATAGATCCCATCCAGCCCTTCGACCGCCAGGATGGCATCTATATTATCAAGACCGGCAGCCGTTTCGATCATGGCCAGCACAACGATCTCTCTGTCGGCATGGTCCAGATAATCCACCCCGCCGTACAGCATTCCCCTGGCGGGACCAAAGGATCGTTCGCCATGCGGCGGATAACGGCAGGCCCGGACCAGCGCCGCCGCATCGTCGGCCGTAGAGATCATGGGGCAAATGATGCCGTAACTGCCCGCATCAAGGTAACGCATGATTTCTGCGGGATTTAGGCCGGAAGGACGCACCATGGGAATAGCCGGCGTAGCCGACACGGCTTGCAGCATCGTGATCGCCATATCGAAACCGATCATGCCGTGCTGGCAATCGACGGTAGCGGAATCGAAGCCCTGATGCGCTATGGCTTCAGCGGCATAGGGCGCGCCGATCGAAAGCCAGGCGTTGACGATCGGTTCGCCCGCCTGTTTCTTCGCTAGAATGGTGTTGGGACGCACGTCAGGAAGCCGGCAGCAAATGGGCCGGAGCCAGATAGCCATTGGGATCGCGGCCTATGCCGCCAGCCAGCGCCGCTGCAACGACATCTTGCGACCACTCGATCGTCGGCCGGGCGTCGCCCGCGGTCGTAAGTGTGAACAGGGCCTCGGTATCCCCGACCGAGCGGAAGCTACGCCAAGTATTTTCAGGCACGGAGAACGTCGACCACGGTTCGGCGATGACCCGGGTTGCCTCTGCACCCTCGCCCATCTCGATTTCCAACGCGCCCTCGCGAACGATCAGGACCTGCTTGGGAGCAACCCGATAGGAGCCCAGCTGGCCTCCAACCGGAATGCGCACGTATTCCAGCATGAAACTGTGCGGATCGGTCAGCGGGGGCACCGCATTGCGATCTTCCGTCATGCCCGCGCCGATCACCGGGGCCAAAAGCGCACCATGCCCGGGCAGCTTGCTATCCATCAGCGCTGTCGAGGACCACTTCAAATCTTCGAAGCGCACGATGCGGCCTAGCATCTCTTCCACTGTGAAATGCCGCATCGATGCGATGTCGTCCGCGGTCATCGGGCAGATCAGGTCTTCGTCCGCAGGCTTGGGCGCACCAGCGGCAGTATCGACCATCATGTTGTCACGAGTGAGGTAAAGCCCGTGCCTGGCTGCAGTTTCGAGAATGGAAGGGTGCCATACCACCCCGCCGCTATCGTCACGGCCAAGCAGGGTAAATATCCAGCTGTTGTCAGGGCCAATATTGGTGAAACCTCGGAACATCCACGTCGGCATCGATACAACGTCTCCGGCACGGCCAATTACTTCGCCATCTGTGCCTTCGGGACCCCAGCGGAACATCCATTCACCGCGGTAGATCATGAACACTTCAGCAGTGTAATGCATATGCAAATTGTTCGTAACGCCATGCGGCATGGCCGCGACACCCAGGGCGAAACCATGAGGCTCAGCCAAATTTACAACCTGATCGTGTGACTGGGTTACCCCAGCACCAATGACAGAATAGTTGACCTTGCGATCAGAACCGGGGATTTTGCAGTCAATAAAAGCAAGCGAGCAAGGCACAAGGTCCTCGTAGCGGATCAAGCGGTCGGCAGCATTGATTTGTTTATTTGTCATGGTTCCAGCTTCCTGCATGCCTTAGAGCACGGGCATTGGATACCAATGCATGCGGATGCAATCAAGCGGCGATTTGATCCTCATTTTTCCGCAGCATCAATGCATCTGATTTGCTATAGGCTTGCATCATGGCCAAATTGAATTCGTCGCTCAGTCGTCCCAAATCGACTTCACCTAAGCCGAAATCGACATTGCCGGCGGATGACCAAATCGGTTCTGGGCACGCCGTGACGTCCTATGACGTGGCGCGCCATGCGGGCGTATCGCAATCTGCAGTGTCACGCTGCTTTACTCCCGGCGGCAGTGTTTCCGACAAGATGCGGGCACGCATCAAGCAGGCTGCCGACGAATTGGGCTATCAGCCTAATGCGATCGCCCGGATGCTGTTTACCAAGCGGTCCAATCTGATTGCAGTCATCGTGGCAAATCTGGGCGTAAACCCCGATTTCACATCCATCCTCAGCAAGCATTTGATCGAGCGAGGCCTAAACCTCCTGTTCTTCACACTCGATCAGGAAGCCGACGCCGAGCGCGCGATTGAACAGCTCTGGCAGTACCGTGTCGATGGCGTAATTTCAGCATCGGAACTGTCCGAAGCCCATATCAGTCTCTTGCGCGAACGAGGCATACCACTGGTATTTATCAATAGGTTGTATGAAATTACTGGAGCCAACAGCGTGGGCTGCGATCATGCTGAAGGCGAACGCTGGCTGATCGATCGCCTGGTTCAGGCTGGGCACAAGAACTTCGGCATCGTCGCCGGCCCCAAGCTTTCCGCAGTCAGCCGGCTGCGCACGCATGCCGCGCTCGACCGACTGCAAGTTCTTGGGATCGACAAGCCAGCGATCATCTATGGCGACTTCACCTACGAAGGCGGGCGGCAAGCGATGCGAACCCTGTTCGAAGGCAAAAAGCGACCTGACGCGGTGGTTTGCGCCAACGACCTGATGGCCATCGGCTGCATTGACGAAGCTCGAGAAGTCTTGTCGCTGGGGATACCAGATCAAGTATCAGTCGTGGGCTTCGATGGCCTTTCACCCGGCCAGTGGAGTGCCTTTAGCCTGACGACAGTACGGCAGCCAATGCAGTCGATGGTCAAGGCCGCGGTCGACATGCTGGTCGCCCGAATCGCCGATCCAGCCCTGGCCACCGAAAGACGGGTTTTTTCAGGTGAATTGGTTGAAGGACACAGCGCGCGGTTGAAATAGCGCTTGACCCGCCGCTGCATCGAATTAGCATCGGGATGCAAAACAAACTGGAATCTCCCCATGCAAGATTTTGATCCCCTCGCGGACCTCAACCCCGAGGCTTATGCCCCCTTTCGTGATCCACGTGACTACATCCTGAGCTGGACCGACCAGATCTGGATCGACAAGGGTCTTGGCCGGCTGGGCGAACACTATGCAGACGATATCAAGGTTCACACTGCCTATGGCGAGACCTATGATTTCGATCATGTCCTGACCAACAGCGTCCAGAAAATGAGCGCTTTCCCCAACGGCGGCGGCGGTTCGGGCGAAGACGTCGTGTGGGAACAGCGCGGCCCCATGGGCTTCATCAGTTCGCATCGCGTGCTCAAGACGGGTACCAATCTGGGCTATTGGAACTATGGCCCCCCCACTGGTCGCAACTGGGTTTCGCGCACGATCGCACATTGCCTCGTGCAGGATGGCAAAGTGGTCGAAGAGTGGCTGGTACGCGATGAATACGCGGTTCTTCAGTCGCTGGGGATTGACCCCGAACAGGTGGCGGCCGACATGCTACGCGCATCACCCGTGACCGGAGAACTCCTGACGATTACGGAGGATACGCCCGCCTTTTCGGGGACTTATCCCGATCCCGCCCGAGAAGGCATTTCTGGGAAGCGCCCCGATCGCTTCAACGAGGAATGCCAGGCGATCGCGGCCATGTATGACGAGGTATGGAACCGCAAGCGTTTCGACCGTGCCTCTGCCTATTGCGATCCGAAGGTTGTGTGCCACACCGTGCGCATGCACCGGGCACAGGGCATCGATGGTTATCAGCAACAAATCATCGACCTGCTGGCCGCCTTCCCTGACGGCCGTATCGAATTACGCGACGTTGTGGTGTGCCAATCGAACGAACTGGGCATGCGCATCGCGGCGATCTGGACGATGCACGCGACTTACAGCGGCGTTCCGCTTTACGGCCCGCCTACCCGCACCCCGGTGAAGATCATGGGGGCATCCCACTTCGAAATGAAGGACGGCAAGATCCTGCGCGAATGGCGCCTGTTCGATGAAATCGCAGTAATGGCCCAGATCATCGGAGCGCGCCAGACGCTTGCCTGATAGGCCGCGATACTATGAAACAGGAAAGGGGTGGCGCGCAGGCGCTGCCCCTTTTTTTCAAAGCCCGTAGGCACTTGGGTCCGCCTGCCCCTCCGTCCCTGCCAAGCGCTACGGCGGAACTTTGACCTCAGCTTGCGACAGCCTGACAGGCCTCGCCTTGCTTCGATCTGTCTGTTGCAGATTGTTGGAAGAGGATGAACGTCACCAACGAAAAAGGGGGCAGCTTTAGGGCTGCCCCCTTTCCGGAAGGGTAGATAAGAGCCGAAAGACTTAGAAAGTCAGTCGGGTACGAATGCCAAAGTTGCGTGGCATGCCCCAGTTCGCCTGCTGCAGCCCGTCACCGCCGGTCTGCGTACGCTGGTTCAGCATGTTGTCTTCGATGTTTTCAACGAAGACTTCGACGCTGTAGCGGCGATCATAATCGGAAACCGCCAAGCGCAGGTCGCTCTGCGTAAAGCTCGGCTGGAAGCCCGACAAGTCGAACGGCAACCCCCCATGGGCAAAGTAGCTACTGCTATAGCGCATCTGTGCCTGCGGCGTCAGATAACCAAAACCTACGTCGATGTCATAGCTGGTACCAATGGTGAAGCTGAACTCAGGCGTATATGGCGGGCGATACCCGGCCAGGTTGATAAAGCGGCTGGCGGGAACGGCACCGTTCAGTACCTGGAAACCACCCGGCAGGTTTATGCCGAACGAGGCGTATTCCGGGTCCTGGTAGGCTGCACCAAAAGAAATCCGCCAGTTTTCAACTGGCAGAACAGCGCCAGACACTTCGATACCCTTGGCATTCAACACGCCGCCGTTTGACGACAGGGTAAGGAACGAGCCGGGATTGGCGGGGTTCGGGATCTGGAAGGTAGTAGCCAGATCCGAATAACGCACCTGATAAAGGGCGATATTGAGTTCTGCCCGACGATCCCAGAAACGCGACTTGAGGCCAAGTTCAAACGACCGCGATTTCTGAGGCTGGGTAACAGTCCCGTTCTGGTTCATTGCCCCGGAAAGGAACCCTGTCGATGCAGTAAAATAGGCCATGACATCGTCAGCCAGGTCATATTCCGTACCAGCGCGCCACGTAACGTTCTTAAACGTCGCCGTGACGTCACTCTTTGCCGTCGCAGTCGCGCTAACATAGGGAAACACGACACGAGGATCGTTGGGCGGGGTCGTTGGCGTCAAGCTGCCAACATAAGCCGCGTTACCGTTGATCGCATGCTTGCGCTCATTGTTATAACGCACGCCACCGATCACGCGCCACTGGGGCGAGAGCGAATAGGTCGCTTCACCAAACGCGCCAAGATAACGGCTGTCGATGAATTGCGTGGTGTTCGAGGTGGAGTTGATCAAGTTCGCAAGCGAAACCAGCGGCGTGCCGGTTTGCACGCGCAGAACCGTGCCGTTGGTTGAAACCGCAGTGGGCCGAGCGTTCAGGTCATCCACCGTATGACGCAGCGATGAATACGAGAAGAACAGTTCGTCATAGGACGCGTAACCGCCAAGAGTAAGCTGAAGCGGTCCATCCCACTGGGAAATCAGCTGAACTTCCTGAGTGTACGACTTGTTATTTTCCTCAACCCATTCACGCGCATTCGGGTTAGAGCTGTAGTCCGCATCGTTGCCCAGCAGCGAAGTGTAATTGGTGAACGAAGTGATCGACCGCAGCAGCATGCTGCCCAGACCCACATTGGCATCCAGCGTCGCGTTGGTCTCGCGCAGACGATCCTTGTTCACGAAATCGCGCGAAACCGTGCGCTTATCGAGGTTGGACATACCAGGCGTGCCATCGAGCATGTCAAACGCTACGGTGCCACCTGAACCGCGACGAGGGTTCTGACAATCAAACACCGGACCATAAGGGTCGGTTAGGCCATTTGCCTGAACGGTGCGGCAAGCGCCGTTGATCGCGAACATCCCCGCAGGGTTACCCTTTTCGGAAATGCTGGACACGCGAAGGGTAATGTCAAGATCGCTGCTGGGATTGTACCGTGCCGACCCTCGCAACGAGAGCGTGTCAGCGACGCCAAGATTGCCGCCAACAAGATTTTTGACCCAGCCATCGCTCTTGTCGCTCAGTGCCGCAAAGCGCACCGCGAAATTGTCAGTAATCCCCGCATTTACATACATTTCGTTGCGGAATTCATTAAACCGGCTGTATCGGCTATCGATCCCAGCTGTAATGCCCTGAGCCTTGATGTCCGGACCGTTGGAATAGAGATTGATCGCGCCGCCCAGCGTATTTCGACCGTAAAGCGTACCTTGCGGGCCACGCAATACTTCAACGCGGCTCACGTCAAAAAAGGCGCGCGTCTGTTGCGAAGCCCGCGGCTTGTAAACGCCGTCGACAAAAACGCCGACAATCGATGCGGTATCACCATAGGTAGCGTTGGAGTTTGCGCCGCGCAGAGCGATCTTGGCGTCATTGCCTCCCTTGGCAAAAACAAGACCCGGTGCAAGCTGCTCGAGACGAGACACGTCCTTGATGCCAGAGCGCGCCAAATCTTCACTCGTCAAAGCTTGAACCGAGGCGCTGACGTCCAGCAGATTTTGCTCCCGCTTATTGGCGGTGACAACGATATCGGCCAGTCCTTCGTTGGAATCTTGCGCCGCAGCTTCGGGCGCGGAAGCCGTCTCGGCCATCGCCGAAACAGGCAGCGCAGCCATTGCAAGTACGGCACCCGCCGCGCTCGTCCTCAAAATTATCCGAGTCATCGTCATGAATACCCCCCTGATTGTTTTACGCGAGACGCGTCATTGCGGCTCTTCCCAAACAATGTACTCCGGATGCATTTTGACGCAAGCGAAATTATTTTGATCTAAATCAATGTTATAAGCGAAATGCCCAATTTCCCCAAACTGCAGACATCCCTTTTGTGCAATAATTGATTGCATCCCGCTGCACACGGTTGCATTTGAAACATAGCTTGCAGCCATTAGGTGCTAAAAGGGGTGAATTATGATGCAGCAGCGTGCAGAAGATTTGGGATTGCCCAGCAGGCTGCGAGCATTGGCCTTCCTTGCGATCGCCTACATTTTTTACAGTTGGTCATGGAACACCGTAGACGTGCTGCGACCATACATCGCTGCCGATCTTGGCCTGTCACTGACTGAAGCCGGCTCGCTTTACAGCGCTCAGGCATTGGGTGCGCTTTGCGGTGCGATCATCAATGGGCAGATTGCCGACCGCCTTGGGCGTCGTAACGCCCTTATGGCAGTGATGATCGGTTTTGGCACGATGCTAATCGCTGGAACGCTAGTCACCAGCTATCTTCAGGTGCTTGGGCAACGCTTCATGCTCGGTTATTTCACCGGCTCTATGTATCCGATTACAGTGGGCATCTACGCAGGCCTGTTTGGTCCCGCGGTGCGGGGCCGGGTGGCATCGGTCATTATGGGATCGTCCTATCTGGCGGTTTCGCTACTCGGCATTGCTTCTGCTGCCGTTTTTTCGCGCAATGGCGATTGGCATGTCCTTCTTTGGGTAGGGATGGCGCCCATTGCACTGGCTTTCCTGGCGCCATTTGTAGTGCCTGACGATCGCAAGTTGATCGCCTTCGGTAGCGTTGAGGGAAGCCTCGGCCTGACGAAAGGCCTGCCCATCAAACAGCTGTTCGCGCCTGGACTTCGCCGGCAAACAATCATGCTGACTTTGGTATCAGGTCTGAACTTCTTTGCCTATCAGGCCTTCAGCGGCTGGGCGACCACCTATCTACGCAGCGTGCGCGGCTTCAATGACAGTGCCATTGGCGTATCGGTATCCTGGATGTTTGCAGGCAGTTTGCTCGGGGGATTTTTCTGGGGCTGGATTGGCGACCGTTTTGGCCGCAGGGCGGCGGCAAGTGGGTTTTTCGTGACCGCATTGCTGATCCTGATCTATCTTTATGCGCCGATTTCACCGGTGGTGCTCAACTTAGTCGCGTTCGGCTATGGCGCCTGCCTGGCCTGCAGTGTGGTCTGGGGTCCATGGCTTGCGGAATTGTATCCTCAGCACCTTAAGTCCACTGCGGCATCAATTTTCAATTGGGGTCGCATAGTGAGCTTTGTTGCGCCTCTCATCACTGGCCAGATGGCTGAACTCTTCGGGCTGCCCGCAACCATGACGGTTGCCAGTGTAGTCTTTTCGATCGCTGCGTTGATCTGGTTGCGCCTGCCGGAAACCTATCGTCCTGACGGGTTGACCCCCAAGCCCTCCACAAGCGCAAGCCAATGATTTCAAGAAGCTCGCGAAAGCATGACGGATGAAAATCGGCGTGTTTGCGATGGGCGGCACCATCGCCATGCGCAGTCAGCCTGGCGGGGGCGTTGCGCCTGAAGATGGGGCAGACGCCATTTGGTCAAGCGCCCACTTGGCCTCCGACATAACGGTAGAGCGGCATGATCTCGCGCTGAAACCCAGCGCCAGCGTTGATCTCTCTGACGTAGCGGCGCTGGCTGATGCGATCCAACGGGCCGCAGCCTATGGAATGAATGGCGCTGTCGTCACCCACGGTACGGATACGCTTGAAGAAACTGCTTTCGCACTGGAACTGATGCTTGGCAACGCGATCCCTGTCGTCGTCACCGGTGCCATGCGAAGCGCAGACAGCATAGGTGCGGATGGGCCGGCCAATTTGGCCGCGGCCATCAACATAGCGGCAGATCCCAAGGCCCGCGATTATGGCGTAATGGTTTTGTTCGGTGATGAAATTCACGCGGCACACATGGTCCGCAAGGTGCACAGTGCCCGGCCTCATGCGTTCTCGTCGGAACCTTACGGGCCAATTGGTCACGTCGTCGAAAGTGTCGTCCACTTCGAAATGACCTCGTGCGTGGTCTTGCCTCGCCTGACGTTAGGCGGGCCCATCCCGGTAGTTCCGATACTCCAAGCAGGTATGGATCTTGAACCAGAGACAATTCGCGCCTTCAAAGGCACCGAAATCGCTGCGTTGATTATTGCCGGCGTGGGCGGTGGGCACGTGTCAGCCAGGGCCACACCTGCACTCGAGGCTTTGGCCCGTGAAAAACCAGTCGTGATTACTAGTAGGGTTGGCATGGGCCCGACGCTGCAAAACAGCTACGCGTATTCCGGCGGCGACATCGACCTTCAGAAAAGGGGCGTGCTGAACGGCGGGCGCTGGCGCCCCAGCCAAGTTCGGATACTGGTACAACTGGCCCTGAGCAGCGGTAAAAGCCTCCGCGAAATTCTGAAATAATGAGTAACCACCAGATTTCTGGACGCCTTCTATCCTAATTTTGAGGACAGGAGGCGACGATGGGGAAGCCCAATTTCAGTGATGAGTTCAAGCGCGATGCGGTGGCCCAGATCACCGAACGTGGGTATCGGGTAGCGGAGGTCTCGCAGCGGCTCGGGGTCAGCGCGCACTCGCTGTATGCCTGGAAGCGGCAGCTGGGCAGGCAAGTGTCTGGTGATTCCGGCAAGGATGCTGAGATCCGCCAGTTGAAGCGCGAGCTGGCCCGGGTGACCGAGGAGCGCGACATCCTAAAAAAAGCCACCGCGTATTTCGCCAGGGATGCAAAGTGAGATACGCGTTTGTTGCCGAGCATCGTGACCAGTTCAGGGTTCGGTCGATGTGTCGGTGTCTCCGCATCCAGCCCAGCGGTTTCTATGCTTGGCAGAAGAGGCCGCTGAGTCAGCGGGCTCAGGAAGATGCTCGGCAGACGAAGTTGATCCGGCAAGCCTGGAACGACAGCGGCAAGGTTTATGGCTACCGCAAGCTGCACGATGACCTGCTGGATCATGGCGAGACCTGCAGTCCGAACCGCGTTGCCCGGCTCACCAGGCTGGCCGGCATCAGGGCACAGATCGGCTACAGGCGTCGGCCGGGCAGCTATGGTGGCAAGCCGTCTTTGGCGGTCGACAACACTCTGGATCGTCAGTTCGACGTAGCTGCGCCAGATCGGGCCTGGGTGACCGACATCACCTACATTCGCCCCCTGGAAGGCTTTGCCTATCTGGCTGTTGTGATCGATCTGTACTCCCGCCGCGTGGTGGGCTGGTCGATGCAAAGCCGGCAAACCACCGATGTGGTGCTGCAGGCGCTGCACATGGCTGTATGGCGGCGCAAACCGAAGCAGCGAGTATTGATCCACTCGGATCAGGGCTCGCAGTTCACCAGCATGGACTGGGCCGCGTTCATCCGGGCTCACAATCTTGAGCACTCGATGAGCCGACGCGGCAACTGCCATGATAATGCCGTCGCCGAGAGCTTCTTCTCGTCGCTCAAGCGCGAGCGCATCCGGCGCCAGACATACAAAACCCGCGAAGAAGCCCGACAGGACGTGTTCGATTACGTCGAGATGTTCTACAACCCGGTGCGCAAGCAGGTCAGGAACGGGATGCTGTCACCCGCCGAGTTCGAACGGCAGCAGATTTTGAAAGCGGAAGGCGTCTAGAAAACTAGGGGCTACTCAGTGCGACAATGGAAAATACGGCTCAATCCGACGCATCTGCGCCTCGCTCAACAACCACAGATCAGACAATCGCAGCGCCTCCTCAGCGCCGCCATTGAATCAGCCGATCGCCTCTCGCGCAAAGCAATTTAATGGGTCCTGAGCCTAGCCTGAATTCTCCAATTGATTTAATGAATTACAACTGCATGCCGCGTGCAAATGAATTTAACCGGGAGGGTCATGAAACACCTTGATCGACCTTACTGTAAAGCTCTTTGACCGCTTCGATTAACAGACCCACCAAGTTGCCGTAGGCAACGGACATAAGCCCATCCTTATTGGTCTGCACCGCTTCGGGCACAATGAGCGCCAACTCCTGGGCGATAAGACCAACGCCGCGATTGCCTGTGTCGCGCCGACTAAAGGTAACCCCACGGAGTTTCCGGACCCGGTCCAGCGCGCCAGTGATCGTCTCGATGTCAGTCTTCAGGCGGGCGTCGGAATAGGCAGTAATGTCGCCTGTCGCTGTGATTGAACCCGAGACGGAAATGCTGCCGGTGAAGCTATCACCCGCCTTGTTGGCAGGCGTAAATCCGAGTGCACCCGTCACATCGCCTGAGGTCATTGAGGAGCCGGTCGTGACCCGCCCTTTGGCGTCAACCGTGACCTTGAGATAAGTCCCGGCCGTCGCGCCGCTATCTGTGCGACCTGCTCGTCCGAGTGCGTGCGGGAGTTACGCGCGTAGGGCGTGATCTTCTCTATCGGCCAGAGCTCACTGCTCTGGGCCGGCCAGTCCTGATCCATAGATGTCCTTGAAATGGGTTCGGCCGCAGGAGCCCGGAGAGCTTGCGGCACTTGTTTGCAATGTCAGTAAGCCGCTATGAGAGCAGCGGAGGTGGGGCCTGTAGCTCAGTTGGTTAGAGCTGGCCGCTCATAACGGCTAGGTCGCGGGTTCGAGTCCTGCCGGGCCCACCAACTCCCCTGAAGCCAGGCAAACGGTCTATCGGATCAGCAGCAAGTCCCCGGTTCCCGTAATGGACAGGTCAACATCGCGCGGCCGGAAGTAGGCCATCTGCTGGGCCACCTTGCCGCCGCATTCGAAGGTCCCCCGTGCGACCACGAACCCCCAGCCAGCCGGAAGCGTGGTCTGTCCAGCGACGCGCAGATGTTCAATCTCGCGCTCGCCGCTGTCGTTGCGCGACAGACAGATCCAGCGCGCGCCCTGCTCACCGGCCGTAATGGTCATGGGCTCGTGCCCGACTTCGTCGTTGGACCAACCATGATCACTTCCATTGGGCAGCCAATGCCCGACGTAGTTGAACGCGCGGCCCGGGACGGCGCCGGCAGTAAGCTGGGTGACCTGGTGTTCGGCCGGGTCAGTTACTTCGATGGCATCATCAGCGCTGCGGGTCCCGCCAAGCGCGAAAATGCCATAGCTCGAACTCGCGGGCTTCTGCTGGAAAGTGAAGTTCTCGCCGGTCTCCAGCTCAACCAGGTCAACTGAAAGCGCACTGTAGCGCAGCGATTTGTTGAGCATCACAGTTCTTCCGGCTCGCGGTAAATCTCGATCCGATAGACCGAGCCTTCATGAACGCCCTCATGGACCTGCGGCTCTTTAGGTTGTTCGGACGGTACAGTCGGGGCAGGGTTTTCTTGCGCGTTCATTGAAGCACCGCCGTTGAAGTTCCCACTCCGTCAAACGGTGAGCCGCTGAACTGGTAGGTACTGGTGTTGGTGGTTGTATCGTAGGTGATTGTTGGCGCCCCCAGGTTGGTTCCGTTGACAATCAGCGTCGTGAGAAAGCTCGGGTTGGTGGTTTGATTACCGAGGAATTGAACCTGGGTGCCCCCGATCACATTGTAGAGCGCTTTGATGAAAACGCCCTTGTAGGTCGTGGGCGAAATGCTGCCGAACAGCACCGGCGCCGTTGTACCGGTTCCTGCGTAGCCCGCGTAGACAAACGGGACCTTAAGGTTGCCGTCGTTGTAACTGCCCTCGGTGACCGTAATCGTCGTGCCTGCGCTCTTGCCATAGAGGTTGCCGAGCGAGATTGCGCCAGTGGCTTTGCCGGCGAGGTTGCGCACGGCTGTTTCGCCCAGCGAGATTGCAGCGGTGCTGGCGCGGCCGAGCTCAACGTTCACTGCCGAGAGAGCTATTGGACCGGAGGCTGGTAACGTCATCGCCGCCCCTCCTCTCGTTCCAATTGCGCGGGCTTAGAGCAGCCCCAGCTCATTCAAAATGGTCGCTGCGTCCAGCAGCTGTTCGGTCCGCACCGAAATCTCGATTGTGACGCTATCAGCAGTCGCGCTGGCGTAGACGCCGCCCTCGTAAAGCTCCTGCTCCAACGTCTCGATCACCGTCACAATCCGGCTGCGATCAAAAGTCTCAGGCAGCGTGCGGATCGCGAGGCGGATCGTGCTAGCCGCGCTCATGCGGCCTGCGCCTTCAGGCTGAAGTAGAGGACGAAGCCCTTCAGGTAGGGCAGCCCCTTGGGCATCGTGATCTCGCGGGCGGTTTCCCGGTTGATGGTCCATCCCATCCAGCGGGTGATCCCCGCCTCGATGGCTGCGGTCAGGTCGAGCCCCGCATGGATCCCGTTGTGGACGTCGTCGGCGAAGTGACGGCCGTGGCGACTGTCGAGAAAATCCCGAACCCCTTCGGCAGTGCCTTCGGTCGCTGCGAGCACCGCCGGGAAGGCAATCGCCCAAGCCGCATCGGCATCTGCGAAGGCGTCGCTGGTGCCGTAGAAGCCCCAGGCTTCATTGGCGGTTGGCAGGGTCGAGTTGGTCATCTGCGTCGCTCCCGTGTTCGTGCAGCGACTACCGCTCTGTTCAGAAACGATAGCAACTCAAATATACGGAATTCTGGGACTTTCTGCTTTCTGACCCCCGGTTGCTAACTCGCGGGTGCGTGAATTTTGGGCCAGGCGCGGTTTCCCCTCCCAAGGCCCCAGACTTTCGACCCGCCCCCGGGGGGCTCAGCCGATCGGCCAGCCATCCGGGCCGGTGCCGATAGTCCGGCGCAGCCCGAACTGCTCGGCCGTGCGCGTCCGGTGACAGTCAGCACAGAGACAGCGGATGTTGCTGTCATCGTCGCTGCCACCCTGGGTGAGCGGCACGATGTGGTCCGGTACTGTGGCTTCCCGAACGATGCCCCTGGCAGCGCAGTCCCGGCAGAGCGGCTCGGTCTGTAATCGTCGCAGACGCTGCGCTACTGCCCGACGTCCCCGTTGCCGTTCAGCCATGCGCAACGCCTGAAACGAACAACGCCCGGAAGCTGGTGGGCTCCGGGCGCAGTTCTTAATTCTCGAATTTCGGAACACTATGCCGGATGCCTAGTCCCGTCAACAATAAATCGAACGATACTCCAATAGATTCAGTTTGTTACTTCAATTGGCAGGCAAGGTAATCTGGTCACGAACTGTCCCTCCGGACCCGGAACAGCCGGCACAACGCATCCAGGCCATGGCCAAGGTTGCGCAGATCTGCTGGCGACCACTGCAAGGCCTCGGCATCATGGCGCACCACGGCATGTACCAGGACGCTGGGTTTGCGCCCGACAGTACCGGGGGCGTCGCTGTCGGCCGTGCACAACATCAGGATTGCACTGGCAGCCTGCCTGCGGACCTTCGCGACCAGCTCCGGATCATGATCCGGCGTGCTGCCCCCGAAGATCCCCTCGTTGATCAACAGGGCCGTCACCGAGCGCGGCTGGTCCATCGGCAGGCCCATGACCGCGCGGTTGCGGGCCATGACCTCGCCGTAGATCTGACCGGCCGCATATTGCTCGGCGTCAATCACCCCGGCGAATGCCAACCTTCCCAGCGCCGTGCCCAGGCGATCGTCCTTCGCCTGGGTGGGTGAGACGCCGTAGTGTCGCTGCCGGGCCTCCAGCACAGTGGCCATGGCATCGCGCTGGCTTTCGTCGCGCGGGCGCTTTCCGCAGGGCAGCCGTCGGCCTGCTTTCCGTTTACGACCTCGTGCCATGAGCGCCTCCGTAGAGCCGTTCGCCGATCGCCCGGATGGCTTCCCGCTCCATGGTGGTGAGCCGCTGGTCGCTGACCGACACCGCGAATATGCCGGTGCGCCAACCATCCCGGCGCAGCTGTTCGCCGTCGCGCTGCCCGGCATGGCCGTAGATTTTCGAGATCATGGTCATCAGCCGATCTCCCGCAGCAGGGCGGCATAGCCGATGACATCGACCACGCTGTCAGCATGGCGCGGATCGTAGGTCAGCCGGGTGAGCTTGAGGTCGATCATGCACAGCGCGACCTGGGCCGGTGTCACCGGTGTCCCGAGCGTGATCGACCAGCGAGCGGCAATCGCCCGGAACTGTTCGGCCGGATCGCCGTAATCGTCGCGGCGTTCTTCCAGCACCTTGGCGGTGTGGCCGAGAATGGACCAGCTGGTCATCGAACACCTCCACGGGTCGCGATGGCCCAGCACAGGATGGCGATGGCATCGGCCTCGTTGTCATCGACCGGGGAGAACCCAACCTTGCGGACAGCATCGATGACGGCCGCCTTGTCGGCATTGCCCTTGCCGGTGATGAACCGTTTGATCGTGCCCACCGGCACGCCCTGGTAGGCGACCAGGTGTTCCTCGCACCAGGCGGTCAGCACGGCCAGCAGCCCGCCATATACATGCGCGGCGTCGGTGCCGACGTGGCGGCGCACCTCCTCGAAGTAGACCGCCTCGATCGGCCCGGCATCGATGTCGAGCTGTTCGAGCCAGCGGCGGAAGCGCAGGAACCGCATCCCACCGCCATCGAAGCGGGTGTGCTTGAACGATGCGGTGCCGCTCGAGATGAAGTCGTCTCCGGTCTTCAGCGCCCAGCCGGTGCTGGTACCGAGGTCGAGGGCGAGCATGGCGCCGCGCATGATTGTGGGCCGCACAACAGCCGGCGGGGTTGCACTGCGCACCGGCGCAGGCAGAGTCAGAACATCCATGATGATTCTCCAATGGGGATGGATCGTGGTGCGGACGGCGGTGGTTTTGTGCTTGGCGGTACGGACCACCGTCGTCCGGTCTGGGGTGATGGGTTTCAGGACACCGGCGCCTCCATCAGAACGGGATGTCCGAGAGCTCGTCGTCTAGCTCCTGGAGGGTTGTCTTGTTGGGCCGGACACTGATCACCTGCGCGCCGGGGAACGCGTCCTTGGCAGCAGCGAGAATCGGGTGACAGCGGATGACGTTGGCGATCTCGTCGAGGGCCCAGACCTGGGCTTCGCGTCCGTGCCGCTGGGCCCGGCCGGTATCGCGCAGGTCCCGCACAAGGATGACGAGACCTTGCTCGGTCTCGAACTCCCACTGGTCGACCGGCAGCGGTTCGCCCTTGGCTTCGCGGGCCAGCTGATCGAGTTTGTCGTATGCCCGCAGCATCGCCTCACCGTGCTGGCGCACGAGCTTGAGGTTGAACTCCCACACCGCGGCGTTGAACAGCTTGTGCTGGGCCTGGAACCTCTCGGCCCAATCGATCGGCACCAGCATGGGCAAGCGCCCGATGCCCCAGCGTTCGTCCATCTCACGACCGCGCTGGTCGACGCAGTTGATGATGACCTGCATGTCGCTGATCTGACCATGCCGGGTCGGTGGCGCGCCTTTCATGCGCCCCTCCTTTCTTTGCTGGAAATTTGAGGCTGACGCAGAGCAAAAAGCGGCTGCGGAAGCCCTAGGGGGTATGGGGGAACATAAGTGCAGCCTTCCGCATGCTTCCGCCCGTGCTTCCGCACCCTTCCGCAGGTGCTTCCGCAGACGAAAAACCTTGCTTCCGCAGGCTTCCGCAAAGCCCTCATCGGCCGCTCTCCAGGTACTTGAGGACCCTGAGACCAGAGGCCCGGTTCATGGATTTTCCGCCTTCGGTGGCCATGTATCCGCGCTGCTGCCACTGGCTGATGCAGGACAGGGCTTCACGGGCTGACACCCCGTAGGTGTCGGTGATCATGTCGATGATGTAGCGGCCACGACGCTTGGCCTGGGGGAACGCGGACCAGGGCGTGCCAGCGTGCCACTGCTCGTCGACAGACTTGAAGATCTCGTGGATCTGGTGCCAGCTGAGGCCCTTCTGCTGGATGGGGATGGCGGCTGGTCCTACGACCGGCACCAGCGTGCTCTGTTCAGGGCCAAAGCCGGTGGTCAGGTCGACAACCTCCATGGTGAAATGGACGTCGTCGATTTCCTCGCCGTCTTTCTGCTTCTCGACCGACAGGACCGTGCGGTCCTCGTCCTTGGCCACCCGGATGGCGGTGTCGCAACCACCGAGCAGCACGGTCGAACCGCGCATGCCGCGATCCACATCCTTGCCCGAGTGGTGGATGCCAACGACGGTGCCGCCGCAGTGGTTCTGGATCTGCGTGCAGGCATCGATGAACAGCGACATCGCTTCCTGGCTGTTCTCGTCCTGCCCGGGGATCGAACGCGACACGGTATCGATGACGACCATGCCGATCTCGAAGTCGACCTCGGCGCGGACCTGGTCGATCGTCCGCTTCAGCTTCTCGACGCTGGCGGGATCGAGCATGTGCACCGCGACCGGCAGCAGCTTGAACGGCGCATCCACGGCCTCGAGGCCATGCTTCTTGCGCCAGCCCTTGATGCGCTGGCCGATACCGAACCGTCCTTCACCGGCGATGTAGAGGACGCCTGTCTGACGAACGGCCCGTCCGTGCCAGTCGAGGCCGTAGGCAGTCCGCAGCACCATATCGAGGGCGAGGAAGGTCTTGTGCTCGCCGGGCTTGCCATAGAGCAGCGCCAGCCCATGCTCCGGGATCAGGCCATCGATCCGCCACTGCGGCGGCGGCATGTTGACGATCTCGTCCAGACTGAGAGTCTCGAAAACTTCGGGACCGGCAGCGGCGTCGACCTCGAAGATGGCCCGGACCGCCTCCAGGCCGGAGATCGCGGCCATGTCGTTGAAATCGGTGCCGAGGCTGGCAACCGGAAACGTGGGGAATACCGCCGGACAACGCAGGATGCGGGCAGCGGCCATCGCGGCGTCGCGGCCGACATTCTTCGCCTTGCCCCGGTCATCGTCGCCGGCCACGATCCAGGACGCGCCGGGATAAGCGGCAGCAAGGCGCTCGGCGACTTTGGTGAGATTGCCGGAATTGAACGCCACGACGACGGTGCGGCCGGTGGCTTCATGCAGCGACGCGCCAGTGGCGAACCCTTCGCAGACCAGCACTGGAGCGCGGGTCTCAGCAATCGGCGGCCCGATGACGAACATCGCGCCGGCAACCGGAAGGTCGGCCTCGAACAGCTTGTGCCCGGTTCGATCGATCGACTGCAGCGAGCCCAGCGCGCCGTCGGTGTCGAACAGCGGTACCAGGACATGCTCGCGGTCGAGCCTGGTGCCGTTCGGCCCGATGCCCTTGGCAGTCAAATATGGATGGGAAGAATAGCCGGGATTGGCCGCTTCCCAGCGCAGCTGCATCTGCTCGGCAGCTGACTTGCGCCGCTCCGCCTGCTCGGCCTCAAAGCGCGCCTGACGGGCCTGGAGTTCGGCGACGCGATCGGCCGACATGACGGGGAACGTTCCGCCTGTCAGGCGCTCGGCCGCAGCCCGGATATCAAGGCCTTCCTGGTGCTGCAGAAAATCGAAGAGGTCGCCATGCGCGCCGCAGCCAAAGCAATGATACCGCTGGTCCTGCGGGTAGACGGTGAACGAAGGCGTGCGTTCCATGTGGAAGGGGCACAGGCCGACGAGCTGGTGGCCACGGCGCTTGAGGGCAACGTGCTGGCTGACGGTCTCGGCCAGCGGATACTGGTCCTTGATCGCCTCGATATCGATGCTGCCGGTTTCAATGCGACGCGCCATGGCGGCCAGGCTCGCTTTCCTGAATGTGGATAAGATGCGGGATAAGTCTGGGATAAGCGGTGGATGCCGGGCCACCGCAGCAGCCCGGCATCTGACCGATCAGAACAGCGGCGCCCCTGCCGGCGCGGGTGCCGAGGCTGGCGCAGGGGGCGGCATGTGTGCGGCCGGCGCTGCAGGAATTGGCGCAGGAGCCGGTGCCGCTGCCGTCGGCGCAGCCGCCGCCGCACCACCGCCGAGCGCTTCAGGCCGGTCGGTCCAGCCGATGATCTCGAACTGCGGCTGGTAGTTGGTGCCGTGCTTGTTGCCGATCGCGGTCACACCCACACAGCGCACCACGGGAAGCTGGCCGGTGGCGGTCTCGGGCGCCGCCATCCAGGCATCGTAGAGCGCGTTCATCGACTTGATCACGATGCTGGCGGTCGAGGTGAACTCGCGCAGCCCCAGCAGGTTCTTCTCGGAATAGAGGTCGAGCTGGAAGCCGCGCTTGAAGTCCTGCCCGGGATTGGGCGCGGACTCGGTGAACGACGGATCGATGACCTTTTCCGGCGCCACATTCGTGGTGAACTTGAACCAGCCGGTCTTGAGACTGGTCATGTCGAACACCGCCGTCATGTCGGTAACCTCGAACATCGGCTCGTCCTTGCCATCGCGCTTGGTATACCAGCGGCCGGCCTTGGCATTGAAGCCGACGTAGACCTTGAACACCTCGTCAGAGGTGACGTTCATGAAACCCATTGTCCTGTTTCCTTGTTGCTTGGAGGTGCCGCGTGTCAGGCCTGCGGCGCGGCCTCGAGGGGTTGGCCCCAGATCTCTTCGGCCGCCGCGCGGGCAGCCGGGTCGTTCCAGTAGAAGCTGTCGAGATCGGGCGAGAGCGACCGGGTCAGTTCCGCGCCGTCGTCCGACAGCGACAGGAACCGCTCGATCGACCGGGCAATGCTGACCACCCGATCGAGGTGGCGGCGCGGATCCTCCAGCCGGTAGACGCCCATCTTCTGGGGCGTGACATAGGCGAAGCGGATCTCGGCGTTGCCGTGGGCGGCATGGTAGATCACGCCCTGGCGGGCATGCGGATCAGAGATCTTCGAGGACAGGCGTGCCTGGGTTTTGAGGTCGACGATGATCCCATGCGCGGGATACCAGAAGTCGAGCCAGCCGATGAACGGCACCGGCACGCCGGCCAGATGGACCTCGATCCGGTGCTGGCGGTTCTCGCCGGCCGCCTCGGGCACGCCGTATTGCCGCAGTTCGGCAAGCGCGATGGCGACAGCCGGCGCGATGTTGGCGCGTTCCTTCTGAACCGCCGGATCAGCGGACAGGGCCGTCAGCTGGTTGAACCGGGCAAGCGCAGCTTCCTGGCAGGCCTCGACCGGTGCGGCTGGATCGAACAGGCCCATCTCGACGCCGGCCTCGATGGCGGTGCCGCGGTGGGCAGCAGGGCCGACCATCGACCTGCGCCCCATCAGCTTCTGCATCGCCCACATCGCAGGCTGCGCCACGAACAGGTTGATCGACGAGGCCGAGAGGTGGTCGAGCCCATGACGCTCAAAAGCGTTCGCCATCACGCCGCCTCCGCCAGTTCGATGTCAGCCAGCGGATTGCGCGCACCCGGTGCCCGTGGCCGGGCGATCGCGACATAGCTGTAGGTGTCGGGACCGAGCCGTTCCTGGATCAGGTGGACACAGCCCTTGTCCGCCGCCCACCGCGCACGGGCCGCCAGGCGCTCGAGGGCAGCACGCTGCTTTTCGTCCAGGCGGCGCTTCGGACCGCGATCGAGATCCTTGGCGAGGAACCCGCGGTGATATTCGTAGCGGTCACCGCCTGCGGCATCGGCCAGCCAGGCACAAAACAGCAGTTCGTGCCCGATCTGTCGGCGCGCATTTGTTCGTGATATGTTCTGCATTATACCCCTCTGCAAGATTCGGTGGTGGAGCGGTGGGAGGCGCGGCCGCGCGGGGCCGGCTGGTAGTCTTCCATGAAGGCCCGGATGCGTGCTTCGGTGGCGGGCCACAGCCGGCGACCGGCGCGCAGCTGGGCCACGAGCTTCCAGTCGTTGGTGGCGCGGCGGCCGAAATAGCTCTCGGCCATCTTGTGGGCCTTGAGGAAGGAATCGATCTCTTGAACGATGGGATGCGTCATACACCCTTTATTCCGGGATGAATCCAACTGCACAAGTAGGGCTGTGTCCCACAAATAAGATTGCGGGAGGCATCCCACAGTGTTACCCACAGCCGATGACCCAGACCCCCGCCTTCAACATCGCGTTCCTGCGCAAGCTCCTCGAGGATGCGACCGCGCCAGACGCGAAGTGGAACTCGCGCTCGCTCTCGATGGCGGCCACAGCCGGGAAGAACCCCTACCTCGTGCGCGACATCATCAAGGGCAAAAGCACCAACCCGACGCTCGATACGCTGGTGGGCCTAGCGAGGGCGCTGGAGATGGATATCTCGCAGATGATCCCGGCCGCCACCACGATCATGCACCGGGTCGGTGGCTCGCAGCCCTTCGAGACGCTCGAGGTCGTGGGCGCGGTTGCCGCCGGCGTCTGGCGCGAGGAGACCACCTGGGGCGCAGAAGACCGTTATTCCATCGAGGTGGGCCCCAATCCCTTCCCGGGCAGTGAGCGCTTTGCTCTGCGCATGGAAGGCTATTCGATGGACAAGATCATCCCGCCGGGATCGGATCTCGAATGCCTGCGGGTGACCTATGGCTACGTCGAGCCGCAGCCTGGCGATATCGTCATCGTCCAGCGCGACAAGCATGACCTCCACGAGCTCACCTGCAAGCGGCTCGACCACGATGGGCAGAACTTCATCCTGCGTGGCGAGTCGACCCGGGCGGAGTTCCAGGAGCCGATAGTGATCGGCCGTCCCGATGAAAACAGCATCAGCGACGACGGCATCACGATCGTCGCCATTGTCCTGCGCGCACACCAGAGTCTCTACACCCGCCGGCGGTGACAGGACCCCTTGTCAAGAGGGTTTGTGACACCAGACCGTTTTGACATGGGATATGTCCATCATTATTCCTGAGCGAATACCCGGGAGCGAACCAGCGGTTCAGCGGCTCCCGGCCCTTAAGCCAGGAATGCCCGATGATCGCCCAGAGCCACCCCAACGCCCTCGCGCCCGACCAGATGACGCCCGATGCCCGGATCGCCGAGTTGGGGCGCATCGTCGCCGCCGGCGTGCTGCGGCTGCGCGAACAGTCCAGTTCTATATCTGCCCACGGTGGAGATAGTTCTCTCGCTATCTCGCCCACCAGGAGCGTCAGTCGTCCCCGGGCAAAAGCCCGGAATGGAGGACGATAATGCACAAACAGGATGACAATGCGCTGGTGCTGGCCAGGCTGGCGGCGCTGAAAGACATGTCGGTCAAACAGCTGAAGGCCGAATGGGCAAAGCTGTTCGAGACAGAGGCGCCCAACAACAGCCGGTCGTTCCTCGAGCAGCGGCTGGCCTACCGGATCCAGGAGCTGACGTTTGGCGGCCTGTCGAAGCCGGCGCGCCAGCTGCTCGACGCGCTGGCGGACGAGGTTGAGGGCAAGAAGGTCAGGAAATCGGTGATTTCCGACCCGCGCAATCCGGTGATCGGCACGCGCCTCGTGCGCGAATGGAACGGGGCGGAGCACGTCATCACCGTATTGAAGGACGGGTTCGACTGGCAGGGGCGCCGCTACAAATCGCTGTCGGCCATCGCACGGGACATCACCGGCACGCAGTGGAACGGCTATCGTTTCTTTGGCCTGCGGGAACGGAAGGACGCAGCATGACCGATACGACACCCCGGCGGCGCCTGCGCTGCGCCGTCTACACCCGCAAATCCAGCGAGGAAGGGTTGGACATGGAGTTCAACAGCCTCGACGCCCAGCGCGAGTCCTGCGAGGCCTATGTTGCCAGCCAGCGCGCCGAAGGCTGGGTCTGCATGCGCGAACGCTACGACGACGGCGGGTATTCTGGCGGCTCGCTCGAACGCCCCGGTCTCAAGGCCCTGCTGGAAGATGTCGAGGCCGGCCTGGTCGACGTCATCGTCGTCTACAAGATCGACCGCCTGTCACGCTCGCTGATGGACTTCGCCAAGCTGGTCGAGGCCTTCGACCGCAACAACGTGACGTTCGTGTCGGTGACGCAGGCGTTCAATACCACGACCAGCATGGGCCGGCTGACGCTCAACATCCTGCTGTCCTTCGCCCAGTTCGAACGCGAGGTCACCGGCGAACGGATCCGTGACAAGTTCGCGGCCAGCCGCGCCAAGGGCATGTGGATGGGCGGGTTCGTACCGATGGGGTACGACGTCGTCGACCGGAAGCTGGTGATCAACGAAGCCGAGGCCGCTGCGGTCCGCCATATGTTCCAGAGGTTTGTCGAGCTGGGATCGGCGACGCTGCTGACCCGGGAACTGGTGGCAAGCGGCACCCTCAACAAGCGCGGCAAACCGATCGACAAGGGGTTCCTGTACAAGCTGCTGCGCAACCGGCTCTATATCGGCGAAGCGGTGCACAAGGGCACCAGCTATCCCGGCGAGCATCAGGCCATCATTGACGAGCCGCTGTGGGATCAGGTCCATGCCATCCTGCAGGAGAGCCCGCGCCAGCGCGCTGCCAACACCCGCACCCAGACGCCAGCGTTGCTCAAGGGGCTCATCTTCACCGATCGGGGTATCGCCATGACGCCGACGGTCACCAAGAAGGGCAGCCGCCACTACCGCTACTACACCTCGATGGACGCCATCCGGAACCGGGCGTGTGAGGGCCGCGACAGCTTTGTCCGGCTCAATGCCGGCATGGTCGAGGGCGCAGTGGTACAGCACATCCGGTCACTGCTGCGCACGCCAGAAATCGCTGCACGGGCGATGGAAGCGACCCGCCGAACGGCACCGGACATCGACGAGCAGGATGTGGTCACCGCCTTGTCGGGCTTTGACGGTCTCTGGGAATCGCTGTTCCCGGCCGAGCAGGCCCGGATCGCCCGGCTGCTGATCGAGCGGGTCACGGTCAGCGCCGATGGCCTTGCGGTCGACCTGCGCACTGAAGGCCTCGGATCGGTCATCCGGGAAATGGTCACGCCTAAACAGGAGCTGGCAGCATGAGCGCGCCGACCACCATGCGGGTGTTCATCCCGCTGACCATCCGCAAGCGCAACGGGCGGCCGAAGATCGTGCCGCCGGCCGACGTGGTGCCGGAAACCGGCGGGGTAGATCCGCATGTGCTGAAGGCGATCGCCAAGGCGTGGAGCTGGCGGCGGAAGCTGGAGATCGGGGAAGCGGCAACCCTCGCGGACGTCGCCACGGCTGAGGGTGTGACACCCGCCTATGCCGGCCGGATGCTGAAATTGACCTATTTGGCGCCGCCCGTGCTGGAGAAACTACTGATCGCGCGCGTCCCGCCAGCGGTGTCGGTGAAGGAACTGGCAGTAGCAGCCGAGTTGCCGTGGGCAGATCAGGAGGCGTCGGTATTTGGCTGAGCGAGAAGTCCGCTTCGCGCCTCATCTTCCGCCATCAGGGCGGCGGTCCGACAAACTCCAACCTAGCCGTTCCTCCGGCTAGTCTCGGCACACGCGCCCAGCGCCGACCATTCGACATCCCTCGTTTGGCACCCTGGCAGATGAGTGGGCAGTCCTTCATAGTTCGGGCATGCAGGAAATAATATTTGCCCATGCATTGACACCTTCGCGACGCGGTGTATTTAGGGCGCATCAGAATTCCCAGTTGCCCATTTGGAGTGAGCTATGCCAGACCGCGCTTCCGTAGTCAGTGAATTCGAGGCGCGCCTCAACGAGTTTCAGGAGGGGTACGAGTGGTCCGAATCCGATGGAATCTTGCGATCGTTCACCGTTGTCGGTGAACTCCTCGACGCCGCCTTCGACCCCGTAACGGCCGCGCGCGGTATGCAGGCCATGCGCCTAATAACTAACACGAAGCCCGCAGATCCAATCGATTGGTCAAAGCTTGGGGGAGAAGCCCCCGCCGACTGGGCTGAAACCTGGGGCGACCTTGACGCCTTCAATGACTCGAGCTGGTCGTCACTCATGGAGGCTGCCCATAACCTGAATGCATTCGCCAATTTTGGCATTCTGCCCACTTGGGCCCTGTCCTTTGCCGACAGGAGTTCCGAGCAGTTCCATGATGTCCCGGCCTATGTCCGCGGCGCGGTCAACCAGCTCAACAGGTTCATCCAGTTGCTCCCGAAATCGTTGGACTTGTACGGCATCGAAAACATCGAGCGGACCTGCCTCGCTGCGATTGGGCGATTGAAGATCGACGCTAATGAGCCGCTCATCGTGCACGAGTTGGCGGCAGTGACCCAGGTCACCACCAAGCGCCTGCAAAATGCCATCTACGCGAAGTCCGCAGATGCTCCGATCGTGGCCAAGGACGGGACAATTCCTGCTGCCGCTGCCCAACGTTGGCTCGACGCACGCGACTACAAGGCTTCAATCTGGCGCGAGTTCATCGCGTGCAAAGGTTGGGAAGAAGATGGCAACGCCATCACCCCTGCCGCAACAGAAAACGAGGTCGGAGACTTCCTGTTCGTTCCCGAAGCCCGCGACGGCACAGTGTTCAGCCCGATTTCGTGTAAAAGAGGCGGCAAGAACGGCACAGCATATTACACAGTCGGGACAAAGGACGCCGAGGTCGACTACGAAGATTACGATGAGGCTCTTGCCGCGTTGTCGAAGATGTCGACGCCCCGCTGGCGCCGGCCGAACGAAAACGGAAACTTTGGCATCGTCAGCGCTGAACGCTGGCGCCGGCTAACCCGCGAAGAGCTGTTTGCCATCTGACGACTTTTGAAACCCGTTCGACGCTCTTCGTCTGAGCGAGATTGAAAGCGACGTCGCGTGTCCTGCCTGACGCCCAACACCGCCCGCGACCTCGGTTGCGGGGGCCAGGTAACGCGACTGCTTCGTGCGATAGGGCCCGCCCTTCGCCTTGCAGCCGGAGGCAAGCGCCGCTCCGGATGAGCAGGATCGATTTAACCTTTCGGTCGACCTTGCTCCCTGAACGCGGGGACACGCGTGACAGCCCGGAGAGACGGCACCCCAATCCGAGTAAAGAAGAATCTGATGACCTACACCCCTATGAAAGCTCTCATCATCGACGACCCCTGGATCAGCCATATCCTTGATGGCTCGAAGACATGGGAAATGCGCTCAAGGCCGACAAAAATCCGTGGGCAGTTCGGCCTGATCAAGAAGGGCAGCGGCGCCATTTCCGGCGTGGCCACACTTGTCGGTTGCGGCGAGCCTTTGCCCCCGGATGCCATGATCCGCGCCTTCGACAAGCACCGGATTCCCGAGCAGATGATCCGTAGTGGCCAAGTCGCGAAGTGGAACTGCCCGTGGTTTCTATCCACCATACTAAAGCTCCTTCAACCCGTGCCCTATCGGCACAAGCCCGGCGCCGTCACATGGGTCAATCTTGAGCCGGAGGTGGCCGCTGCCGTCCGCGCTCAGCTCGCCGTTTGAATTCTCGCAATTGACCAGGCCGTCCCCAGCACAGGAGCTACGACCATGACAATCATCGCTGACACAGACCTTGATCTTTTCTCTTATCCCTTCGCGAACACTGCCGCGACGAAGATGCTGGCAGATGCCTTCGATACCCTCTGGAAAACACGCGGCGTGTCACAGCGGCAGGTGGCCGCAAAACTCGGATATCGAGGATCTGTGTGTCTCAGCCACATGGCGACAGGTCGAATTTCCATCCCGGTAAGGCGAGTTCTGGACTTGGCGCGGGTACTCGAAATTGAACCAGCCGAACTGCTGCTCGCGGTTTTAGAACAGCGGCACCCGGAAATCGCGTTCCGGGCACTTCTACAGCCTTTGATGCCTGACTCAACAAGATCAACCAATCACCGACGTTTAGCGTACGGCGGACCACAGAATATCCAACAGGTATGACTAGAGTAGCCAACTACACGAGCAATTTACCTCGGATTCTCACATCGCTTTGGGTGCCGGGTTTGCCCTGAAAAGGTATAGACGTGCGCGAGGCAGAAAAGCCCCGAAATGCGTCATTTCCGAGACTATACCTTCCTCGCCAAGGTTTAGGTGAAAAGAGACAAAAGCCGATCAGAGACCAATTTCGCCGTTTCTGGCAGTCTCTGAGGTTTAGGCGCGATCGGCAAAACCGCGCGGAAGCTGGGGAATTCTTGGCCCCGTAAGGACTATCTCATTGATTCGCATTAAGATGTTGGCGGAGCGGGAGGGATTCGAACCCTCGATACGCTTTTGACGTATACTCACTTTCCAGGCGAGCGCCTTCGACCACTCGGCCACCGCTCCGCATGCACTGGAAGGCGCGCCCTAGCGTGCGGTGGGGGGTTTCGCAAGGCGTGGTGCGCTGGCAGGATGTGCGGGATGAGAGCTTTGACATTTCTGCCTGCCGCAGCCCGCGCGGTTGCCCTTCGCCTACCATCGTCACGGCAGGTTAAACCGTGAGCGGCTTTGGGACCGAAACCCTCACCCACACCGGCCAGATATGGCGCTGGTCCGGCTCGGGTAATGGCGGCTCGTGGCACTTCCTGACCATCGACGGCGAAGCGGGCGAGGCGCTTTCGGGGACGGCGGTGATGCGGCGAACGGAGGGGACGATTGGCGGCTTCGGCTCGATCAAGGTCACCGCCCGGATCGGGGACAGCCGCTTCACTACGTCAGTCTTCCCGAGCAAGAGCGAAGGCTGGCTGCTGCCGGTCAAGGCCAGCGTGCGCAAGGCCGAGGGGCTGGCCGAGGGCGATGCGGTGGACGTGCAGCTTGAGTTCTAGGCTCAGTCCACCACCAGAAAATAGCGCACGTCCTCATTGCTGAGGTTCGCCACTTCGATCGTATAGCGCTGCGTGAATAGCGGGACCCAGCGGCAGGTGCCGCCGTGATTGGCTTCGCCCTGGCAGATGGTCCGGGCCTGCGGATCGATCACCCGCATTGCCACGCGTCCGCCGTTCGGCGCGGAGACGGCAATCTGCGCGCCGGTGCCGGAAAGGAACAGCTGCGCGAAGCTCTCCTTCGAGCCGGCCGCGATGCGCCCCGAGCGATAGCCGGGACCAAGCGTGCGACCACGCAAGGGTGGATCGGTAAAGGCGGCGTTGCTGCGCCAGGCACCCAGCGGATCATCCGCCGCGCCGGCCAGCGGATGGGCGCCAAGCCGGTCGATCAGAGCCACGGCCTGCCCCAGCGCCTGCCGGTCACCCGCCGCCTCGGCTGATGCAGCTGCGGCGAGGGCCAGAGCCAGCTGTTCGGCGCGGGTCGGTGCGGCCACGGCAGCGGGATCCATCTCCGCCCGCGCGCGGCCAGCGCATCCGGCCAGCACCATCAGGCCCGCCGCAACCATCACCGCAATCCGCATTGATTACCGCTCCTCGGGCGCGATGACGAAACAGGCCCCCTGCTCCGTAGGGGAAAGCACTATCCCAAGACCATGCCGCTCGGCAATGGCGCGGGCGAGCGCCAGTCCCAATCCGGCACCTTGCTGGACCGCGGCGCCATCGCCGGGCGGACTGTCGGCACCGCGCTGGAAGCGGACGAAGATCCGCTCGCGGTCATGAGGGGCAATGCCAGGACCGTCGTCGGCGATAGTCAGGCGCGGGCCGGGATCCAGCCGCACCCGGACCGTGCAGCCGGGCGGGACGTATTTGAAGGCATTGTCGAGCAGGTTGGTGACCAGACGTGTGAGTTGCATCTCCTCGCCGTCGATGGTCACGCCCGGTGCGACCGCGACCTCGAACCGGTGCCCGCTTTCTTCGGCACTATCGGCATAAAGATCCGCGATTCGGGTAACCAGGGCCGAGAAATCGACGGGGGTCAGGCCATGCGGATCCCCTTTGCGCGCCTCGCTTGAAGCGATATCTAGCAGGCTCTCAAGCATGGCGATGATGTGGCGGATCTCGGTCCGGGCGTCGGCAATGCCAGCCCGCACCGCATCATCGGGAGCTGCCTTGAGCGCCCGCACCAGCCGGTTATCGAGATGCATCAGCGGCGTGCGCAACTCGTGCGCGATCTGGTCCGAAGTCCCGCGGTGCGTAGTGACCAGCCGCTTGAGCCGGGCCAGCGCCTCGGCCGAATGGCGCGTCAGTTCGCCAATTTCGTCCTGTGCATCGCGGCCCTCGGCCAAGGCTTCGAGCGACCGGTCATCCTGTTCCCGAAAGGCGTGATTGATCCGGTCAATCCGCCCCGCAAGCCGCCGCGCCATCCAGCGGCCGAGCAAACCCACGGCCAGCACCGCGAAAGTCCCGGCCAGGATGAAGGCCATGCGCAACTGCGATTGCAGTTCGGTATCATGGCCATATTCACGCGCCACCAGCAGCTTGAGCCCCGGCCCGAGCTGCGTCGCCCGCGCTTGTGCCCGCTGATCGTCCATCAACCGCACTTCGCCAGCTTCGGAGCGGTTGGCGGTGAGCGCCGGCCAGCGCATGATGTCACCCGCGATGCGCGCGCCGGCATCGTCAGCCAGCATGTAATGCGGCGCGTTGCCATCACTACTGGCGAGCGCGAGGCGATCGGCGATCCGCCGCTCGAGCTCGACTTGCCCGCCCGAGGCGTAGATATCGGCCAGCCCGGCCAGATCGACGTCTACCGCACGCGACAGGGTCGCCCGCCCGGTCCGGTCGATCGTCGTCGCGGTCACCGCCCACAACAGCAGCGTCACGCCCGCCGATACCGCAATCGCGATCAGCGCAAGCCGGGCGAAGATCGACCGGTGAAACGGAACTTCGCTCACCGGCCCTCCAGCAGACGGTAGCCCGTACCCCAGATGGTCTCGAGCGCGGGCGAGGTGAAACCATCCTCTAGCTTGCGGCGAAGGCGGCCGATGTTGACGTCAACCACGTTGGTCTGCGGGTCGAAGCTCATGTGCCAGACGTCGCGCAGCAACATCTCGCGCGTCACCACTTCGCCGGCATTTTCCATGAAATAGCGGAACAGCTCGAATTCCTTGGGACTTAACGCCAGGTGCCGGTTGTCCCGAAAGGCGGTGCGGGCCTTCACGTGGCATTCGAAGGCGCCGAATATGATCACCGCGCTGTGCGACCGGCCGGAAGAGCGGCGATGCAGCGCGCGCAGCCGCGCCAGCAGTTCTTCCGACTCGAACGGCTTGGCCAGATAGTCATCCGCTCCGGCATCGAGGCCCTCGGCGCGGTCGATCGTGCGGCCGAGCGCGGAGAGCATCAGCACCGGCGTGCCCACCCCGCTTTCGCGCAGCCGGGCCAGGATCGTCATGCCGTCGAGATCAGGCAGCATCCGGTCTAGAATGATCACGTCGAACGCGTCACGACCGGCGCGCAGCAGGCCGCCACCGCCAGTCGCTTCCCAAACAAGTCGGTCACCATTGCGCGAGGCGAGCTCCTGCACTTCGGCCGCAACGCGGGCGTCGTCCTCGACATAGAGGATCGACAGCCCGGTTCCCGCCTGGTTCGGAGCCCCCTCCATGCCCGGTCAGCGCTGCGAAGCAGCAGCTGGCGCCGGCTGCGGCGCGGATGCAGCCGGGATCGGAGCGGCTGGCATGGTCATCGCGGAAATCGCCGGACCCTGCTGCGTGACCGCGTTGAAGGCCTTGATGAAAGCCTCGACCAGCAGCTGTCCGTCCTTGTTGGAGCCGTAGGCCGCGGCGGTGGAATTCGAGCTCACCGTGCCGAGCCCGGAAATCGAGATCGTGGTCTTGCTGGACTCGCCCTGCCCGGTGACCAGCGTCTGCCCGGACGCCGGGCTGATCAGGCGCAGCGCGGCGGCGAGGGTCTTCTTCTTGCCTCCAAGCCCACCCATAAGGCCGCCCAGGGCGCGCCCGCCTATCCCGCCGACCAACTTGTTCGCCGCCGTCTTGCCCACGTTGCTGGCCATCGCAACGGTGCGGTCGATTTCTTCCTTGTCGCCGGCCGAGACGTTCATCAGGAACGTGGCGGGCCTTCCAGCGGCAGGATCGTAGGGAGCGAAGCAGCCGGATTCGAGCGCCAGCGCCGCGATCAGATCGCGCGGGGAGCCGAGTCCGAATTTGAGCCAGCCTTGCGTATCGCCATCGACCATCGCGATCGTGCCCAGGCTGGCGGTGCACTTGTCCAGCGTGACGGGCGGCGGCGGCGGATCCTTGGCCAGTGTCGGTGCCGAAACCAGCACAGCGGAAAGGATCATCGTCGAAATTGCAAGCCTGCGGATCATCACGTCACTCCCTGTTGCGCGTGACTTGAGCCTTAAGACCCCGGCCGACCGCGACACACACAACAAGACTGTTAGAAGTGTGACAAGTGCTGTTAGCCCTCAGTCCCGCAACGGGGCGAAAATCCGTCCGGCTAGCGCTACCCAGCCCTGGCCGGCAGAGTCGCGCCGCTGCGGCGCCGCACTGACCGGGCAATCGATACACAGCGCTTGTGCCCCGCGCGCTCCAAACATGCGCTCGAACTGGGAGAATGCGCGGGCCAGGTCGTCCTGCTGGCGCGCGGCGACGATGCCGGCGAAATCGGCAACGGCCTCCGGAGCATCCTCGTCGTCCGATCCGCGCAAGCGCTCCAGCAGCGAGGCATAGGGATTGGCATCGCCGCCGAGATAGACCGCATGCCATGCCCCGTCTTCGAGCTTGGCCTGCCGCGCAACCCACGCCACTGCATCTTCCAGTCCGCCGAACTGATCGACTAGCCCGAGCTGCCGCGCGGTGCCGCCATCCCAGACCCGGCCTTGGGCAATCGCGTCCACCTGTTCCGGCGTCTTGCCGCGCGCCTTTCCGACCAGACCAATAAAGCGGGCGTAGCCGTTCTCGATCCCCGCCTGGATCATCGCGTCCACTTCCGGCGTGAACCCGGTGATGACGTCTGGTTGCCCCGAAAGCGGCGTGGTTCGCACTCCGTCTCCGGTCACGCCATAATTGGCCAAAACCTTCTCGAAACTGGGAATCGCCGCCAGGATGCCGATCGAACCGGTGATCGTGCCCGGTTCGGCAAAGATCCGCTGTCCGGGAGTCGAAACCCAATAGCCGCCACTGGCCGCGAGGTTGGCCATCGAGACCGCGATCGGGATGCCCTTCGCCTTGTGTCGCAGGATGGCGGTGCGGATCATCTCGCTGGCGAGCACCGAGCCGCCGGGAGAATCGATGCGGATGACCAACCCGGCCAAATCCTCGGACAGGGCCTCGTCAAGCAGCCGGGCAATCCGGTCGCCTCCGGCGCTGCCTGGCCCCGCTTTGCCATCAACGATCGCACCGGCAATCGTCACGACGCCGATCGGCTTGCCGGTTTGCGGCTCCGGATTGGCAGCCAGCCAGGTGGCAAGGCCGGTGTGGGCAAAAACACCCGGCAAGGTGCTCGTGGTATCCTTCCCGGCCAGCGCCGCCACCCGGTCGCCGAACTCGGCGCGAGTGCCGATGCTGTCGACCAGCCCGGCGGCTTTTGCGGCTGCGGCAGAATCACCGCCCGCAGCCTTGAGCCAGCCAACCGGATCGCCCGTTACCAACTTGATGTTCGCCTTGGGCCGGGCCTTGGCTACGTCGTCCTGCCAATCCTGCCACAACGCATCAAGCAAGGCCTTGCGCGCAGTCCGCGCCTCGTCCGACTGGTTGTTGCGCAGATAGGGTTCGACATAGTCCTTGTACGTGCCGACCCGGTAGACGTGGTAGTTGATCTTCAACCGGTCGAGCAACTGGCGATAGTAGACGGTATAGCCGCCAGGGCCGGTGATGTAGGCGCCGCCCATCGGATCCACCCAGACTTCGCTGGAATGCGCCGCGAGCAGATATGCGTCGTCGGAATAGGCCAGGGCATAAGACAGCACCGGCTTCTTCGCAGCCCTGACCGTATCCAGCGCGGCGGCAATCTCCTGCATGTGGACCTGCCCACCCCCGGTGAAGCGCGAGAGATCGAGCACTACCGCTTTGATGCGCGCATCTGTTGCCGCCCGGCGCAAGGCGCGGGCCAGGTCGCGGGCGCGATACTCGTGGGTCGGCAGCTCGCTGGAAAGCAGGGTCTGCAATGGATCGATCGCGGCCGGCTCCTCGACCACGTGGCCATCCAGCTTGAGGAGCAATGCGCCCTCCGCGACCGGCGCGACATGCGGCCGGGCGGAGAGGATTCCGAACAGCCCGATGAAGAACAGCAACAGGAAAGCCAGCGCCAGGCCATCCTTGATTGCCACCAGCAGCTTCCAGACCTTGCGCGCGAAATCCATGAAATACCTCTTTGAACTCATGGCACTCTATGCGCTGGGGATGGAATGGCAAAGCGCCTTGCGCATCGGCCCTACGCAGCTTATGCCGCTGTCTTCAATGACATCGCCGAAAAACACGCAAGCGGGCCGCTATCCAGCAGGCTCCGCTGCCTTCCCGCACCGTGGTCTCGTGGGCCTCGCCGGCATCGCTCCGCACGAACTGCTGTTCCTGCTCGACGAGGCCGAGCAATGGGTCGAACTCAACCGCTCGACCAAGAAGCGTGATGAGCGGCTGGCCGGGCTGACCATCATCAACGCCTTCTTCGAGAACTCCACCCGCACCCTGCTGTCATTTGAAATCGCAGGAAAAAGGTTGGGCGCAGACGTGGTGAACATGCACGCCGCGCAGTCATCGGTGAAAAAGGGCGAGACGCTGATCGACACGGCGATGACCCTCAACGCGATGCGCGCCGACGCGATCGTGATCCGCCATGCCAGTTCGGGCGCCGTGCAGTTGATCGCGGACAAGGTCGATTGCCCGGTGCTCAACGCCGGAGACGGGCAGCACGAGCATCCTACCCAGGGCCTGCTTGATGCCCTGACCATTCGCCACGCCAAGGGTGACATCAACGGCCTGACGGTGACAATCTGCGGCGACATCCTGCATAGCCGGGTCGCGCGTTCCAACATCCATTGCCTGACAACGCTGGGCGCAGAAGTGCAGGTCTGTGCCCCGCCGGCGCTGATGCCGGCCGGCATTGAAAGGATGAAGGTTACGCCTTTCCATGATTTTGACGCAGCGCTGGTCGGCGCGGACGTGGTGATGATGCTGCGGCTCCAGCAGGAGCGGATGCAGGGCCAGTTCATTCCCTCGCCGCGCGAGTTCCGCCATCTCTATGGCCTGACGTCAGACCGCCTCGCCATGGCGAAGCCCGACGCGCTGGTGATGCACCCCGGACCAATGAACCGGGGGATCGAAATTGACAGCAACGTGGCCGATCTGCCCGAACGATCAGTCATTACGCGGCAAGTCGAGATGGGGGTGGCGATCCGCATGGCCTGCCTCGATGTGCTGACCCGCAAGACCCGCGGCGTGGAGGGCTGGGCATGAGCAAAGCGGCGCCCCTCACCATCACCAACGGGCTGCTCCTTCCGGCTGTGGGCGCACCGCAACGCGGTGGCTTGCGCGCTGAGGACGGCCGGATCGTCGCGCTCGGCAACGTCACCGCACAGCCGGGCGACGCGGTGATCGACGCCAAGGGCGCACTGATCGCGCCCGGGTTGGTCGATCTGGGTGTTTTCGCGATCGACAAGCCGGCCTTTCACTTCGGCGGTATTACCCGCGCGGCGCTAATGCCCGATCAAAGCACCGTTCTGGATCGCCCTTCGGCGGTGCGGTACGCCGCGCAATCAGGCAAGCCGGGTTTGTGGGTCCACCCGCTCGCCGCTGCAACGGTCGGTCTCAAGGGACAGGAACTCGCCGAGATTGCGTTGATGCGCGACGCCGGGGCCCGCGCGGTAGCAACCGGGCGGCACTGGATCGGCGACTCGGGCACCATGGCCCGCCTGCTGTCCTACTGTGCGATGCTGGGGCTGGTGGTGGTCACCCATGCCGAGGACGGCGGATTGACAGGCAGCGCCGTAGCCACAGCCGGTGAGATGGCGACACGGCTGGGCCTGCCCTCTGCGCCGGCCGAGGCCGAGGCTTTGGCAGTTGCCCGCGACATTGCGCTTGCCGAAATGACCGGGGCCCGGCTCCATATTCGCCAGCTCACCACGGCTTCGGCCATAGCTTTGGTGCGCGCCGCAAAGCTGCGAGGCGTGGCCGTTACTGCGGGGGTGACTCCGGCGCATTTCATGCTTTCAGACCTCGCCGCGGCCGAGTTCCGCACTTTCGCCCGGCTCTCCCCGCCGCTGCGCTGCGAGGCGGACCGGCATGCGGTACGCGCCGCTCTGGCCGACGGGACCATCGACGTAATCGCATCGGGACACGATCCGCGCGGCCCGGAGGACAAGCGCCTGCCTTTCGCCGACGCCGAGCCCGGCATGGCCGGCGCGGAGACACTGCTCCCGATGACCCTGTCACTGGTACGCGACGAAGTGATCGACTTCGCCCGAGCCTTTGCACTGCTGGCTGCCAATCCGGCGCAACTTCTGGGAGTCGACGCGGGCGCGCTGGCAGTGGGCATGCAGGCGGACGTCGCGATAATCGACCCGGACAAGCCATGGATCGTAGATTCCGGCAAGATGGCTGCGGCAGCCGGAAACACGCCATTCGACCGGCAGCCCGTGCAGGGCCGGGTCCTGTCGTTGTTCAAGGGCGGCGCGCCTGTCGGATAAAAAAAGCCCCGGTCTTTGGAACCGGGGCCTTTCAGGAGGGAGCTTTGGATTCTAGCGACGGACGCGGATCGGCCCGCTGGCGCGACCGGCCGGAGCCGCCGGCGCCTGTCCGCGCACCGAAGAAGTCGCCGCGTAATCGAAGCAGGCACCGCCGCGGTTCTTGACTGACGAGCACAGACCGCTCGCACCGCCGGCATTGAGGCCGGCCGCAGCCACGCGCCAGTAGGTCTTGCCGCGGACGACCGCCGAGGCGATGGTCATGCGGGTGTTCTTGAGTTCGGGATTACGCGCGGCAAAAATGCCCCAGGCGCGGCGCGCGCCCTGCTCGCTTGAGAACGAGCCGAGCTGGACGAGATGCGTGCCGTTCACTTTCGGGGCGGCTGGCACCGTGACAGGACGTGCCGCGGAATGGACTGCGACTGCGGGACGGGCCACCGGAGCGGCGACCGGCCGGACCGCCGGTTGCGCCAATGCCGCCTGAACCGCGACAGGTGCAGGAGCGCTCCAGCTGGTAACCGGTCCCGGCGTCGGCGCGGCGATCGCAACGGCCGGTTCGGCGACGGCTGCGGTTGCCGGCAGTTCGGAAAGTGGCTGCTGGTCCGGACGGACCGCAGACGATTCTGCGGCGAGTTGTTCCGCCGAAGGCGAGTTGGCCAGCGCCAGGCGAGCGCATAGGCATAAGCAAGGTTCTGGCGGGTCTTGGCTTCGCCATCGCCAGAGCGGATAGCATCGGAAAGGATCGCCACGCCGCGCGAGGATTCGCCCGCGAGGGCAAGAGCCAGGCCGAGATCGCTCGCCGGGATGGAATCGCGCCAGTCATCCAGCAGCGCCACTGCTTCGGCATTCCGGCCTGCGCCGATCTTTGCCAGCGCCAGGGCCAGAGCCGTGCGAGTGCTGTTGTCCCCAAGGCTCATGGCATCGTCAAAAGCAGTCGCAGCCGAATCGAACCGACCCGACTTGAGATAGGCATGGCCCAACAGCGCGCGCTTATCGGCGGCGCGGGGATCGGCCTCAACCGATGCTTCGGCCAGATTGACCGCCCGACCGGTCTTGCCCTGCGCCAGTGCGGCCTGGGCTTGCGCGGCCGAGCCATCGACTTTGCCGATCTTGCCGGTCGAAGCGCAGCCGGCGAGCGAAACCGCCGCAAGCACGCCGGTTACGGCGAAGCGAAGCGACCGGGGGGCGATGCGCGGTGCGATCTTGGGGGCGATCATGGGCATTCTCCTGTCAGTCATTCAGTTTCAGCGCTTGACCGCGACTTGGGCGGCCAGAGTCTCGACTTCCGGCAACTCGTCGATCAGGCGATCGAGCGCTTCGGTCACCAGCTGCTGCGCGCTGCGATTGCGAATGGTGCAAGCGAGGCGAAGCTTGAGATGACGTTCGGCATCAACCCGCAACGTGAAAGCGGCGCGGCGACCTTCACTCAGCGCGTTGCGCCGGGTAGGAGCGGCCTTGCGGACCGGCATGATCGTAACCCGGGCCTGGGTTTCGACGCGCTCGGCGATTGCTTCCTGCTGGCGGACGATTTCGGGCACCTCGGCCGACACGGGGGTCGGGGAATCGTTGAGAGACACGACCTCGCCGACGGGATTTTCGTCGGCCTCGTACCCCATGTCGTTCCACCCGAGATCATCGTGACCGGAGTGATTCGGCACCTGGCCGTAGTCGATGTCGATCAGCGCCTGGAGTTGCGGGCGCATGGCGGGCTTGGCGCCGCCCTTGCGGGCCTGCAAGCCGGAGGAGAGCGATGCGAAAGGCTTGGCTTCAGACATGGTGACCATCCCCCTCACGAGCCCGCGACCCGGCGGCCGAAGCCTCCGGCCGATCGATGCGCACCCGGCATCACTGCTGCGGGGCTGTTGGGAGCGGCGAACACGGTGCGGCGGAAGTTCTTTTCCAGCCGGTCCGAAATGTAGTTCCACAGCGCGACCACTTCAGCCGCGCTCCGGCCGTTGGGATCGACTTCCATCACCGTGCGGCCATCGATCATCGAGGCAGCGTAATCGGTGCGGTGGTGCAGTGTGATCGGGGCGACGGTGCCGTGCTGCGATAGCGCGACCGCCGCCTCGCTGGTGATCTTGGCCTTGGGGGTGGCGGCGTTCACAACGAAGATGAGGGGTTTGCCGGCACGTTCGCACAAGTCGACGGTAGCGCCGACGGCGCGCAGATCATGTGGACTGGGGCGGGTGGGAACAACGATCAACTCGGCAACAGAGATGACACTCTGGATCGCCATGGTGATCGCGGGCGGCGTGTCGATCACCGCCAGGCGGAAGCCCTGCTGGCGCAACACGGCGAGATCGCTGGCCAATCGGGCGACGGTGGTTTGCGCAAAGGCAGGAAATTCAGCCTCGCGTTCGTTCCACCAATCGGACAGCGAACCTTGCGGGTCGATATCGATAAGTACGACCGGGCCGGCGCCCGCCCGTTGAGCCTGCACAGCGAGGTGTCCGGACAGGGTTGTCTTGCCCGATCCGCCCTTCTGTGATGCCAATGCCAATACGCGCAAAGTCTGGTCCCCCCAGAGACAAATGATGCCAATCTGTCCGGGGGATCGCAGATCGTTCCTAATTTAGAGTTAACGATGGAGCTCCCGGCACAACTTGGTCGCCGATTGGGGCTGCCAAAAAACTTTTGCTAACCGGCTATTTACTGTGTCAATTAGGCATCGCGGACCGCACTGGATCGCCGCCCGGGAGTGAAAAACCCCTAGTGCCGGGCAGGAAATGGGCTTCAGGAACCTTTCGATGAAATCCTTGTCCGCTCTGGCAGCAATTCTCGCGGCTGCGGCAATATCGATCGCGAATCCCGCGCATGCCGACGTGCGCAAAGGCGTTGATTCCTGGACCAACGGAGATTTCGCGGCAGCGGTTCGGGAATGGCGGCCGCTGGCTGATGCGGGCGATCCCGACGCCCAGTTCAACCTCGCGCAGGCTTACAAGCTCGGCCGCGGTGTGCCGCAGGACCTCGCTCGCGCCGAGGATCTGTTCGCCCGCGCCTCGGACAAGGGGCACCTGCAAGCCGCTGACAACTATGGCCTGCTGCTGTTCCAGCGGGGCGAGCGCGCGAAGGCCCTGCCCTTCATCCGAGCTGCTGCCGACCGGGGCGAGCCGCGTGCGCAGTACTTGCTCGGCATTTCGCACTTCAATGGCGAGAACGTGCCCAAAGACTGGGTGCGGGCCTATGCATTGGTCAGCCTGGCACACCAGTCCGGACTTACGCAGGCCAAAGTAGCGCTGACGCAGATGGATCAATTCGTTGCCATCGAGCAGCGCCAGCAAGCCGTGGCCCTAGCGCAGGAGCTGCGCAGCCAGGCCGATGCCACCCGCGCGCGCCAGTTCGCCGCTCAGGACCTCGGGACCAGCGCGCCAGCACCGGCCGATGTCGTGACTCAACCGCTGCGCACCGCTCCGCGTCAGGCTCACGTTGAACCCGTGGCCACTGCCCGGCAAGCTGCGGCCGGCGCCACTCCGGCCAGCGCCGGGGCGGACTTCGCGCGCCCCGCCCCGCATCCGTCCCCACCCCGCCCGCAAACTGCGCCGGTACGGACACCTGCTCCAACCGCGGTTCCTTCCACAGGCATCTGGCGGGTCCAGCTCGGCGCGTTCGGAGTGGCGGCCAACGCCGATGCATTGTGGAACCGGATCAAGGCCCGCCCGGAGCTGGCCGGTCATCCCAGGATCAACGTACTCGCCGGCGCGGTGGTCAAGCTGCAGGCGGGAGGGTTCGCCACGCAGCAAGCGGCCCAGACAGCTTGCGGCTCCCTCAATGCGGCAGGCATCGGCTGCCTTGCGGTAAAGGGTTGAACCGGCAGTGGAGGGTGCACCCGGACGGATCCGCACCCTCGATCTGATCCGCGGCGTCGCCGTCCTCGGCATCCTCGCCGTCAACATCACCGGTTTCGCAGGGCCGATCGGGGCAACCCGGTCCCCGCACATACCTGCTCCCGGCAGCGCCGTTGACGAAGCGGCGTTCGCATTGATGCTGCTGGTGTTCGAAGGCAAGATGCGGATGCTGTTCTGCATGTTGTTCGGGGCCAGCCTGGTGCTGTTCGTGGACCGAACCGACGCGCAGGGACGCGGCGGTGACGCGCTGCAATTGCGCCGTCTAGGGTGGCTCGCGCTGTTCGGAATGGCCCATTACCTGCTGCTGTGGTGGGGCGACATCCTGTTTGCCTACGCCGCCATCGGGCTGGTGGTCCTGGCCCTGCACCGCCGCCCGCTCCTTCATCTCGGAGTGCTGGCGCTGATGGTTTTTTCGGTCTGGACCCTGACCGCTCTGGCCGCCACCGTCGGTGATGCCGCCGCCGCTGAACAGCTCCACCGCGGGACGGCGACCGCCGCTCAGATGAGCGATCACGCGGCGGCACTGGCTGACTCACTCAAAAACGCGGCTGCCGATCTCGGGATGATGCATGCCAGCTACAGCCAGCAGTTCGCCCACCGGCTCGTCGAACACCCGCTGTGGTTGCCCAACATGGCGCTTAACAATCTTTGGGAACTGCTGCCGTTGATGCTGATCGGCGTGATCTTCCAGCGCAGCGGATTCTTCGCGGGCGAGTGGCCCCGCCCGCTGGTGCTGCGGATGGTCCGATCCGGCATTCTGGGCGGCGGCCTGCTTTCGCTCGCGGTGATCGGCTGGGCCTGGTGGCGCCATTTCGACCCGGTGCATGTCGGGGAGGTGGTCGCAGTCTGGTCGGCCGCGCCGCATCTGCTGATGGCAACGGGCTACGCCGCGGCGCTTGTCCTGCTGGCACCCCGGCTGCTGCACACGCGGCTGGGGCGACGGATCGAGGCGACCGGGCGGATGGCGTTCAGCAACTATCTGGGCACCACCGTGGTGATGACGGCGATGTTCAGCGGCTGGGGCCTGAACCTTGCCGGGACGGTACCGGAATCACGCATGGGCTGGTTCGTGCTGCTCGGATGGACGCTGATGCTTGGTTGGAGCCAGCCCTGGTTGCGCCGTTTCCGCCAGGGGCCCCTCGAGTGGGCCTGGCGCTGTTTGACCGAGTGGCGCCGGCTACCCTTGCGGCGGGCGGATCAATCCCGCTTGTAAGGATTCTTGGCGCTGCGCAGGGTCAGCCGCACCGGCACCGCTTCAAAGCCCAGGTCACGCCGGATACCGTTGACCAGATAGCGCCGGTAGCTCTCCGGAAGCTCGTCCAGCCGCGTGCCAAACAACACGAAGCCCGGCGGGCGAGTCTTCGCCTGAGTGATGTAGCGCAGCTTGATCCGCTTGCCTCCGGGGGCGGGA
This sequence comes from Sphingomonadaceae bacterium, assembly GCA_947472735.1. Taxonomy (GTDB): domain Bacteria; phylum Pseudomonadota; class Alphaproteobacteria; order Sphingomonadales; family Sphingomonadaceae; genus Novosphingobium. The sequence continues at coordinate 61,244 of CANJBY010000004.1, forward strand.
GGCGGGTTCTTTTCCAGCGCCTCGTCGAACCAGCGGTTGAGTAGCCCGGTCGAGACGCGCTTGCTCCAGGCTTCGCGCAATTCGAAAGCTGCGCGCAGCAGATCGTCGAGCCCTTTGCCCGTGCGTGCCGAAACAGCAAGCAGCGGCAACCCGCGAACCTGCGCCAAGCCTTCGTCCAGCGCGCCGCGGATGCCGTTGAACAGGCCCGAGGCACCCTCGGCGACGTCCCACTTGTTGATCGCAACGATCAACGCGCGGCCTTCCTCGATCACCATCGAGGCGATCTTGAGGTCCTGATGCTCGAGCCCGCGAGTCGCATCGAGCAGCAGCACCACCACTTCGGCGAAATCGACGGCGTGGCGGGCATCGGCCACCGCCATCTTCTCGAGCTTCTCGACGACTTGCGCCTTCTTGCGCATACCTGCCGTGTCGATCAGCCGCACCGGGCGTGGATCGCCGCCTTTCGGATCGGTCCATTGCCAATCGACTGCAATCGAATCCCGGGTGATCCCGGCCTCGGGCCCGGTCAGCAAGCGGTCTTCGCCCAGCATGGCATTGATGAGGGTCGACTTGCCGGCATTCGGGCGACCAACGATGGCGAGCTTGAGCGGGCCGGAGAGGTCATCCTCATCCACCTCGGGCTCAAACCGCTCATCCTCGTCGCGCTCGATCAGCGGTTGCAAGGCTTCGAACAAGTCCGCCAGACCCTCGCCATGCTCCGCTGAAAGCGCCACCGGCTCACCCAGGCCGAGGCTGAAGGCCTCGAACAACCCGCCGTCGCCCGCCCTGCCTTCAGCCTTGTTGGCAATGACGATCACCGGAACGGTGGAGGCGCGCAGCCACCGGCCGATCTCTTCATCAAGCGGAGTCAGCCCGGCGCGCGCGTCGATCACGAACAGAGCCACATCGGCGCCGTGCAACGATACTTCCGTTTGCTGGCGCATGCGCCCCGGCAAACTGGCCGCGTCCTCATCCTCCCAGCCCGCCGTATCGACGATGGTGAACTCCAGGCCGAGCAAGTGCGCTTCGCCAAAACGCCGGTCACGCGTCACCCCCGGCTGGTCGTCGACCAGCGCAAGCTTCTTGCCGACCAGCCGGTTGAACAGCGTCGACTTTCCGACATTGGGCCGGCCGATGATGATCACCTGGGGGAGCATTTCGCGCCCCAAGTGGTCGCTTGCGGGCCGAAAGGCAAGCTTCGGTTCGTCGCGATTATCAAAGGTAATGCGGAATTAACCACACCCCTCAGCCCAAGGTTAACCACGAGTTTCGCAAAGACGCCAAATGTCGCTGCGATATTTCACTTGTCTGGTCGGCCTTTGCCTCGGGCTTGCAACCCCGCTCGCGGCGCGTTCAACCATCGACGTCGAAGATGTTTCCGGCGGCGGATCGATCGAGGACGACGTGCGCGCCGTCGACGTTTCGCCGGATAACGACTGGAGCGAGGTCCGGGTGTGGTACGCGCCGATTCAGGATCTTGGCGGCACGCACTGGCCGGTGACCGGCTTCATCTACAACCAGAAGGCCAAACCAGCCGAAACCACCCTGGAGCGCGGCCTATCAGGCACCGACGATCCGATCGGGGCAATCATTGCGGCGCGTCAGGCGCCGGCCGCTCTCAAGCCTTCGCGATTGGCGGATTCTCGCCAAGATCTTCGAACCAGGCTTCGACCGGGCCGTTAAGCTTGATCGTCAGCGGCTGCCCGTTGCGATCCATCGACTTGCCGGCCTGGACCCGCACCCATCCTTCGGAAATGCAGTATTCCTCGATATTGTTGCGCACCACGCCCTTGAAGCGGATGCCAATGCCACGGCTCAGCAGTTCCATATTGAAATGGGGGCTTTTCGCGCTGATCGCGAGCCGGTCGGGCGGCAGGTCGGGGCTAGGTGTGATGTCTTCGCTCATGCGCCAGCGCCATAGGCCACTTTGCCCGCTTGTCAATTTGCCCGGGCCCCTCTAATGGCGCGCCTTCCGCATGGCATTGCGGGCGCGTAGCTCAGCGGTAGAGCACACCCTTCACACGGGTGGGGTCACAGGTTCAATCCCTGTCGCGCCCACCATGACTGGCCAGGAGAATAGCGTTTCTCCGCTAGAGTTGCTTCGCCTGGCCCTTTCGGTTGAGATGCCTTTAGGCTGCAAGTGCGCTTGTCAGGCGGCAACAAGTTCCGTTTCGAGAGGATACGACGCTGGTTCCGCCGCACCGGAACGCGCGCGGTAGACGTTTGCCTCGGGTGATTGGAGGTGGCGTTCCAGCATCGTCGTCGGTGAACGTTCCGCGTGGCAGCAACATCTATGCCTACGATGCGAAGAGTAGACAGATTTCGAGCGTGCTTGGAGGGTAAAATATACAACAAAGCCCCACATGTGCTGGGCTTTCAAATCACAGAATTTAAGAGAAAAATGGTGCCGCCTATAGGATTCGAACCTACGACCCCCGCATTACGAATGCGATGCTCTACCAACTGAGCTAAGGCGGCAATGACGCGCCCATTAGCGTCATCTAGGCGATTTTCATACCCCCTTTTTTGCTTGGTTTGCAGTCATTTCCTTCTTTTCTGCATTGTCTGGAGATTTCCGTGCCTTGCGACCATGCGCTCCATCCTCTTCGCATCGGACAGGACATGCAGCACCAGCAGCGGCGCGGTGAGGCCCAGGTGCTCGCGATAGGCACCACCCGCGACATAGGCGTCATACTGCAACAGGTTCCGCTCGAAACTCTTCCGGTTCCAGTTGCTCGAAGTTGTCGGCTCGGTAGCGCGATCCGCCTCGACCGCAAAGAAGCGGAAGCGGTCGCCATTCGCAGTACGGTAGCGCAAGCCGAAAACCGCATCCGGTATCAGGTCTTTCGGCCCGATCCATCCAGTTGCGGGATCGGCAATGGTGACGGGAAAGCGCAGTTCGACCTCGGCTCGCGCCAGAATCTGCGACTGCGGAATGAAGGTAATGTCCTTGCGGTCAAGCGTGGCCAGCTCGACCGACGCCGTGATGCAGCTCGTCATGAAGCGGTGCAGCCACGGCCCGGATGGTGAGTTGTTCTTCAGCCTATCAATGCCTCTGCGTTCCAAGGCACGCCGTCCCGCCGGGGCAAGGTCATAGACAAGCTGATTGTACCGGCTGTTGAGGGTGCGGAACTGTTGCGGCGGACGGATCAGGTATGCGCCGTTGCCAGGCGTATTATCCTCGTGGAAGAGGTCGGTAAGCCGCTCGCGTGTGCGCTTGGCGCTGCGATGGAAACAAAGGATGCAGAAGGGTCAAGACCAAATTTACAATAGGCGGATGATGGGGGTGATGGTGGGGTTCATAAATTATGCGGAACATAATTTATGAAGTCACGAAGCGGCAGCTTGCTGTTCAGCGCCACTGTGTGGTGCCATGTTCCTCTTTGGATAGGGAACGAATTTGGGGCGAGATGGGGATACAGGAATAAGGGCTTGTATCCCCATGTCCGGTCTGCTCGGGAAATGGGTGACCGGGCTTGCAATCCCGGCCACCCGCTCCTTCAGAAGGAGTGTCGGCTAGGCGCTTCTCTGCAATCCAACCGTTTTTGGAGCCAGTCGAGCACTTCAGCCTCAACCCATCCCACTCGGCTAGGGCCAAGGTGTACCCGCTTGGGGAATTGCCCGGCCTTTTCCAATCGTGCGATGTGCTGCGGTGAGTACAGAACCAATTCCTTGAGCTGACGCTTTGATAGAATCCTCATCACGATGTTCCCATGAAGAGAGCATCGCGATGCCCCGGTTACGACAATACCCAGGCGGGCTGACGTTATCAGGATCGTGAAGTGTCGCCAATGGACTGAGCATAGGTGCGCATCGCGTCTCATTGCTTCGCAGAGTTCAGGGTGGACCAAAGGGTGGGCCAAATTTCAGAGTGGCCCCTAAGGGGTTGAAATTAAGCTATAAAATTAGTGAAATGGTGCCCAGAAGAGGACTCGAACCTCCACGCCCTTGCGAGCGCCAGCACCTGAAGCTGGTGCGTCTACCAATTCCGCCATCTGGGCACGGTGCGCCGTGCCGGAACGCACGGTGCGAGGTAGGAGCGGGCCGATAGCGGGCGGCGGGGGCGCTTGTCAACGGCAAGGGTGGGAGATTCTTCCAGACCGGCCAGGCGGGCCCGGCATAGGCCGTTGCACTGAAGGCCGAGACTGTGCCAAGGGGCCGCTTAGAGGCAGGCATTCACAGCTGCGGCGAGGACGAGATGACGGTCAGGACGGACAGCGAGGCATTGCGCGGCAAGCTGGTGGTGCTGATCGGCGGCAGTGGCTTTTTCGGTCGGCACGTGGCGCAGGAGCTCCTGGCGCGAGGCGCGCGGTTGCGGATCGCCAGCCGTAATCCGCGGCGCGCTTTCGCCATCAAGCCGCTGGGCAACCTGGGACAGGTGCAGTTTACCGGGATCGACGTGACCAAGAGCAAGCACCTCGGCCTTCTGCTCGAGGGCGCGCACGCCGTCGTGAACCTGGCCGGCGCGTTCAAGGGCAATCTCGACGCATTGCAGGGCAAAGGTGCGGGCCGGATCGCAGCGGTCGCAAAGGCTGCCGGAGCGACGGCCTTCGTCCATGTTTCCGCACTGGGCGCCGACGCCGAAAGCCCTATCGACTATGCCCGGACCAAGGCGGAGGGTGAGACCGCAGTGCTGGGCGCATTCCCGACCGCGACGATCCTGCGGCCGTCGGTCCTGTTCGGCGGAGACGACAGTTTCGTGAACCTGTCCGCCGGACTGATCGCCACCTTGCCGGCCGTGCCGGTATTCGGCCCGGCGGCGCAGTTCCAGCCCTGCTTCGTCGATGATGCCGCCGAAGCGGTAGCGGCAGCGCTGGTCGATTCCGCCGCCCACGGGGGCAAGACTTTCGAACTGGTCGGCCCCGAGACCATCACCATGGGTGACCTGAACCGCCGGATTGCCGCCGCGCAGGGGCGCAAGCGCTGGTTTGCCGAACTGCCGGATGCGGTATCGGGGGTGATCGCCACGCTCACCGGTTGGTTGCCGCTGGCGCCGCTCACGTCCGATCAGTGGCAACTGCTCAAGGCGGGCAGCATTGCTTCAGGAAAACTGCCGGGCTTCAAGGCGCTGGGCATCGCCCCGCGGCCGCTCGACCTGTTCCTTGATCGCTGGATGACGCGATATCGCCATCACGGCCGGTTCGGCGGCACCAGCGCGGCTTGAGTAGTCAGCCGGCCACTCCGGCATCCGCATCCAGCTTCTGGCGATAGAACCGCGCGTAAGGACGGATCGCCCGCCAGATGCAGAACACGGCGAGCGGACCGAAAATCACCTTCACCGCAACCAGAACATAGCGCAGGTCGCCTTCCGAGCGGGCGAGATGATCGGACATGAAGCCGATCAGCGTCGGTCCGATCGACCCCCCGATGGCGGTGATGCTGGCCGCATATAGGACCGTCACCTGCGCCCGCATTTCGTTCGGAGTGGTCACCTGGATCGCCGCGCTGAAGGCGGGACCGCCCATCACTTGCGCGATGCCGGCAACTGCGCCGCAAGCCAGCGCGGCCCAGGGATTCGGCATGAGCGGCATGATCACCAGCAGCGGCTGGGCCAGCAGATGCGACAGGAACATCACGGGGAGATTGGCGTCGTCGCGGGTCTTGGCATACCGTTCGGCCAGCATGGCGCCCAGAAACAGCCCGCCGAGCGAAGTGAACAACGAAACAATGCCGAGCAAGGGACCGATCTTGGCAGGCCCCCACCCATAAGTCCGGTCATAGAATGCCGGCATCCAGGCGGTATAGCCGTGCGTCATCACGGCCAGCAGCAGCATCCCCAGCAGCAGCGGGACGTGAAGCGAAGCTTGCCCGCGCACGAAAGCAAAGACCTCGCGCAGCGGATAGCCACCGGGACGCGACGCACCCTTGCGGCGCGGCTCGGGCACCGTCAGCAGCATCAGCAAGGCGACCATGATCCCGGGCAGGCCCACAATCATCAGCACCAGTTGCCAGTTATGGATCGTGCCCAGCCCGGCAATCTGGATAGGCTCGATATGGGCCAAGGCGCCGTACAGCACCCCGCCGATCAGCAATGAGAGCGCTGATCCGCCGGCCACCCCAAGCGATTGCACCGCGAAGGCCCGCGGCAACCGCTCGCGCGGGACTGCGTCAGCGATGATCGACAGCGAGCCGGTGGTGTTGACCGACTCCGCCCCGCCAGTCACGAAGCGGCAGACCGCCAGCGTCCAGTAGTTCTGGGCGATTCCGCACAGCGCCGTGGCAAAGCTCCACAATGCAAGGCATCCGGCGATCAGACTGCGGCGATTGCCGCGATCGATCAGCCGCGCCATCGGCAGTCCGACGACGAAATAGGGAAGCGTAAAGGCGAGTCCCAGCAGCAGGCTGACCTGGGTATCCGACAAGTTGAAATCGCGCTTCATTGGCTGGACGAACAGCGCCATGACGCCCCGGTCGATGAACGAGAGCATCGATACTACGCCGAGCAGGATTACCGTGTACCAGCCCCTTGGCGCAGTACCGTCATCGGATGGGGCGTCGGCGGCAATCGTTTCCTCGGCAGCCGACATGGATCACTTCTCCCAAAGACGCGATGCCGTGTCCGGCGCAGCCGCTCGGCACCCTTTATTTAACGACGTTAACGAATACCCGCCACCAGTCAATCGCCGCCTGCGGCTCAACCCAACAAACGCTGCGCCATGGCGCGAACCTCGTCCGCCATGTCCTCGCGCTCCAGCGCTATGGCCAGCGTCGCCTCGACAAAGCCGATCTTCGACCCGCAATCATAACGCTTGCCGGCGAAAGTGACCGCGTGGAACGGTTGCTCACCGATCATCCGGGCCATCGCGTCGGTCAACTGGATTTCGCCGCCGGCGCCTTTTTCCTGGCTCTCCAGCACGCGCATCACTTCGGGTTGCAGGATGTAGCGGCCGGAAATGATGAGGTTCGAGGGAGCCTCTTCCCGCTTCGGCTTCTCGACCAGGCCTTTGACTTCGGTCAGCGCGCCATTCGCCTTGCCCGGCGCGATCACACCATAGCTGGAAACCTCGTCCTCCGGCACTTCCAGCACCGAAATCAGGTTTCCACCCACCTCGTTGTAGGCCTCGACCATCTGCTTCATGCACCCGGGCGAACCGATCATTAGTTCGTCAGGGAGGAAGATCGCGAAGGGTTCATCCCCGACGATCGCCCGCGCGCACCAGATGGCATGGCCCAGCCCAAGCGGCACCTGCTGGCGCACCGTGACCAGGTTGCCCGGCTGAATCCGGGTCGGCTCCAGCACTTCGAGCGACTTGTCGCGGCCTGCCATGGTGGTTTCAAGTTCGAATGCCATGTCGAAATGTTCGACGATGGCAGTCTTGCCGCGTCCGGTAACGAAGATCAGCTGCTCGATCCCGGCCTCGCGCGCCTCATCGACCGCGTACTGGATCAGCGGCCGGTCGATAACCGGGAGCATCTCCTTCGGGATAGCCTTGGTGGCGGGCAGAAAGCGCGTGCCGAGCCCCGCGACGGGAAAGACGGCTTTGCGAATGGGTTTGCGATTTTGTGACTGTGTCATGCCCTACCATTAAAGAGTTTGCTCTTGCAGGACCATTAAGGCGAGGCTTTTTCGCCCTGCAATGGACAAACTCGATATCACGCCTTTTGTTCAAAGCGATGTCCCATGCTTGTCGCGCCGACAAAACCGGCTAAATCGGCTGGATATGGACAAAATCATCATTGAAGGCGGCAAGCGCCTCTCCGGCACCATCCCTATTTCCGGCGCAAAGAATGCGGCACTGACCCTGCTGCCGTGTGCCCTGCTTACCGACGAACCGCTGACGCTGCGCAATCTGCCGCGCCTTGCGGACATCGACGGATTTCAGCACCTGCTGAATCAGTTCGGCATCTCCACTACGATCGCCGGATCGCGACCCGAGGACTTCGGCCGGGTGATGACCCTGGCTGCGACGCGGATCACTTCTTCCGTCGCGCCTTACGAGCTGGTGCGCAAGATGCGGGCCTCGATTCTCGTACTGGGACCGATGCTCGCGCGGATGGGCGAGGCGACAGTTTCGCTTCCCGGCGGGTGCGCGATCGGCAATCGTCCGATCGACCTCCACCTCAAGGCTCTGGAGGCGCTCGGCGCGCAGATCGAAATGGCGGCTGGCTACGTGCGCGCGATCGCGCCCGATGGCGGTCTGCCGGGCGGGCGCTATTCCTTCCCGGTTGTCTCCGTGGGCGCAACCGAGAACGCGCTGATGGCGGCGGTGCTGTGCACCGGCAAATCCAGCCTGCACAACGCCGCGCGCGAGCCCGAGATCGTTGACTTATGCAACCTGCTGGTCGCGATGGGTGCGCAGATCGAGGGGATCGGCACGTCCGACCTCACGATCCACGGTGTGCCCCGGCTTCATGGTGCGACGTATCGGGTGATGAGCGACCGGATTGAAGCCGGCTCCTACGCCTGTGCCGCCGCGATCACCGGCGGAGACGTGTTCCTGAAGCACGCGGTGATCGAGGAAATGGACGCTACGGTCCAGGCGCTGCGCGATGCCGGCGTGCTGGTCGAGCCGCGGGCCGACGGCATCTACGTCGCGGCCGATGGTCCGCTGAAGGCGGTCACCCTGTCGACCGCCCCTTACCCCGGCTTCGCCACTGACATGCAAGCGCAGCTCATGGCGATGCTCTGTCTGGCGCAGGGCTCCAGCGTGCTGACCGAGACGATCTTCGAAAACCGCTACATGCACGTCCCCGAACTGAACCGCATGGGCGCACACATTGAAACCAAGGGCCGCACCGCCGTGGTTCACGGGGTCGGCAAGCTGACCGGCGCCGAAGTCATGGCCACGGACCTGCGTGCGTCAATGAGTCTGGTGATCGCCGGTCTGGCCGCAGAGGGCGAAACCCAGGTGCACCGGCTCTATCATCTGGACCGTGGGTACGAACGGCTGGAAGAGAAGCTGGCGCTGGCGGGAGCACAGATCGAACGGGTGGGCGGAGACTGAACTCAAAGCTGGAACAACTGGGTGGGCCGCTGGTTGCTGTGCCAGTATTGTTCCTCACATAAGGCCACTGCCATGTTGTTCAAACTCGCTGCCGCAAGCATCGCCGGTTATGCCCTTTATCGTTACGCGAGCCGGGCACGCTCGGAGCTGACACCTGCTGCATTTGCCGTCGGGGAAGGTGGTGACACGAGTTTCGCGCAAGTGCGCAACGCCGGTCCCGACGCGATGCGCAGCGACGTGGACGATTGGGACAAGGTCGACGAGGCGGTGGATGAGAGCTTCCCCGCCAGCGACCCCCCATCGACCTACTGATCCCTGGCGCACCTGATCCGGCGTCTCTTGCGTTACGAGTCAGGCGCGCTAAGTACCCCTTCTCGGGGCAAAGCAACCTCCCGGTCAGGCGCCTGCGCCCAAGCGTTGCCTTGATCGTCCGCTGCTTCGCGGACGAAGAGGCATGGGATCGACGTGACCGATACAACTCCAAGTTTCCGCGAACTCCTGCGGGTGTTCACGCGCATCGGTTTTCTCAGTTTCGGCGGCCCCGCCGGACAGATCGCGCTGATGCATCGCGAGCTCGTCGACGAGCGGCGGTGGGTGAGCGAAGAGCAATACCTGCACGCGCTCAACTTCTGCCACCTTCTGCCCGGGCCTGAAGCGCAGCAGCTTGCCACCTGGGTCGGCTGGCGCCTGCACGGCTGGCGTGGCGGTCTGGCCGGCGGCCTGTTGTTCGTCATTCCTGGCGCCGCGGTGATGCTGGCACTGTCGATGTTATATGCGGTGGCGGCCAACCTCGGCTGGTTCGCTGCCTTGTTTCTGGGGATCAAGGCAGCCGTGCTGGCGGTGGTGGTGCAAGCGCTGCTGCGGATCGCGGGCCGCGCACTAAACACCACGTTCAAACGCGCGCTGGCCGTTGTGGCGTTCCTCTGCCTGTTCCTGCTCGACCTGCCGTTTCCGCTGGTGGTGCTCGGCGCCGGCGCGATCGGGATTGCGGTTGCCGCCGTGCGACCGGGCTGGCTCGCCCTGAAAGCGGATTCCGGACCGGCTCCTACCAGCCCGCGCCCTTGGGGCCAGAGCCTGCGAGCGGTGATGCTATGGGGAACGATCTGGGCGGCACCGATGGTGCTGGTGGCAGTGACGCTGGGGCGCGGCCATGTGTTGTGGCAGATCGGCGCGTTCTTTTCGCAATTGGCCGTGGTAACGTTCGGCGGTGCATATGCGGTGCTGGCCTACATGGCCCAGCAAGCGGTGCAACATTACCACTGGCTGAGCGCAGGCGAGATGGCTGACGGGCTTGGTCTCGCCGAAACCACCCCCGGACCATTGATCATGGTCACGCAATTCGTCGGCTATCTTGCCGCGTTCCGCACGCCCGACCCTTTCTCGCCGCTGGTCGCCGGGATGCTCGGGGCGGTGCTGACCACCTGGGTCACTTTCGCGCCCTGCTTCATGTGGATCTTCGCGCTGGCGCCGTGGATCGAACGGCTGGAGCACGCGAAGAAGCTGAAGGGCGGACTCGCGGCGGTGACCGCAGCGGTGGTCGGCGTGATCGCCAACCTCACCTTGTGGTTCGCGCTGCATGTGTTGTTTGCGCGGGTCGGCGAAGTGCGCAGCGCAGGGCTGCGGTTCTACGTGCCGGAGCTGACCAGCTTTGACTGGCGCGGCGGACTCCTGGCCGCAATGGCCATGGTGCTGGTCTTCCGCTTGCGCTGGAACATGATCGCCGTGCTCGGCACCGCAGCGGCCGGCGGGCTGCTGCTCGCGGGGATATGAGCGGACAGTAAGGCGGCGCGGCGGTTGTGGAAGGAGCAGTCATGCCAGCCGCCGCGCCAGCCACGCCACCAGCCACAACCGCACCGCCGTGGCCAAGCCGGGCGGGGTCGGCGAGGCAATCCTTTCGGCGTCGATCCGCGCCACCAGCGCATTCAGCGGCAAGCCTTCGCTCTCGGCCGCCTGCTTGAGCAGGGCCCAGTAAAGCGGCTCGAGGCTGATCGAGGTCTTGTGCCCGGCGATCTCGACTGAGCGTTTGACGGGGGGGTGATAGGGACTGGTCATGGTTCCGACCGGTGTTGCGCGCGGGCTTCGACAGGCTCAGCCTGAGCGGGTTGGCGAAAATACAAACTCCGTTCATCCTGAGCCTGTCGAAGGATGCCATGCATCTCTCGCTCAATACATGTGCTGACCACCATTGATGCTCATGGTCGATCCGGTGACGAAACCGGCGTCCTCCGAACAGAGGAAGGCCACGCCGCGCGCAATCTCGTCGGCATGGCCAAGACGGCCGACCGGAATCTTGGCAACGATCTTTTCCAGCACCGGGGCGGGCACTGCGGCAACCATGTCAGTGTCGATATAGCCCGGCGCGATCGCGTTGACGGTAACCCCGTACCTGGCACCTTCCTGGGCCAGCGCCTTGGTGAAGCCGTGAATGCCGCTTTTCGCGGCAGCATAATTGACCTGGCCGTATTGGCCGGCCTGTCCATTGATCGAGCCAATGTTGACGATCCGCCCCCAGCCGCGCTCGCGCATACCGGGGAATGTCGCCTTGGCCATGTTGAAGCAACCGCCGAGGTTGATGCGCATCACCTCGTTCCAGTCTTCGAAGCTCATTTTGTGGAGCACGCCGTCGCGGGTGATGCCGGCATTGTTGACGACGATGTCCACCGGGCCATGGTCCACGGCAACCTGCGCGCAACCGGCCAGGCAGGCCTCGTGGTCGCCCACATCCCATTGGTAGGCGGGAATGCCGGTGTCGGCGGTGAACTGGGCAGCTCTGGCTGCATTGCCGCCATAGTTGGCGACGACGGTTACGCCCGCCTGTTTGAGAGCAAGGCAGATAGCCTCGCCGATACCCCTCGTTCCACCGGTAACAATTGCAACTCGCGCCATGATTATCCTTTCCTGTCCTCCCCGTAGTCCATGCTAGGCACCGCGCACCCGTGCGGCAACCTGCAAACGAATGCGGGGTGGATCAGAAGCGGAATTGCGTGCCGACGTAGACGGCCTGGCTATTCTGCTTGCCATCGACCAGCGGTGCCAGCCGATCGCGCTCGGTGGAATAACGGACGCCCGCCGTGACATCGAGATTGCGGGTGATGCGATAGGCTCCGCCGACGTCGACCGTCTGGTTGCTGCCTTCGAAGGTCCGCGGCGCCCGGCCAGGCTTCTCGCGCCCATCCAGCGCGACGCGCGGCGCGAACCGCGACGGATCACCGTCGGGCCCGGTGGCCGGGTGGAAAGTGGAAAGATCGGGCATTTCGATCCGCCGTACATCGGGACCGAGGGCGGTCTGTCCACGCATCGCGCGGGTCGGGCCAAGACTGTAGGCGGTCGGGGCCAGGCGGACGGTCCCCAACCCAGGTTGCACTTGTGCGGGACGAATACCGGCGCGCACCGTGATTGCCCGGGCGGTTTCAGCATCGACGCGCACCGCCACCGTCACCGAGCGATCCGGCCGGCTTGACGTTCCTGCCGGTGTGAAACGGAACAGGCCCCCGGCCTCGCCCGAACGAGCAACCAGCGCGCGGGCCAGTTGCGGATCCACTGCGCCGGGTTTGTAGCGATCCAGTTCGTTGCCGATCTGCTCTTCGGGAACGGACATTTCGAGACGGCTGGAAAAAGCAAGCACGGCACTAGGCAGAGCCAGCGCGCCCACCGCAGCCGCAATCAACACCGCGGGCGTGGCCGCCTGCCGTCTTACCGCGAACCTGCCGATTCTGGCGCCTGCGCGCATCCTGCCTCATGCTCCTTCCGCCGGTTTTCCCGGGCCGGTTCTATTTAGACTCACCCTAGCTGAACCGCACCTTGATTTTCGCTTGTTTCGCGACGAATTCCAACCCGGGAATCGACGAGCCGAAGTGCGGGGACCGGAAAGGGCAATCCGGTATTCAGCACGGGTTCACCGCTTGGAGCCAGATTCCGGCTTTGCTTGCCTGCAAGCGCCCTTGCCGCGCCCGCCGCTAAGGCTATAGAGGCGGCAGCACCCCGGCTCCGTTCGGAAGTCCGGCCACAGTAACGGGATCTGGAACGACGATGACTGGCAGCCTCTCTACCGGCCTTACCCCCAAGCGGCTGCTCACCCATGCCGGCATCGCAGCGATGATGGCGCTGGCTCTCGCCGGCTGCGGCAAAAAGAATCGCCCTAAGGCCGATCTTGCCGCCTCGCAGGTCACCACGATCGGAATAAATTCCTACTTGTGGCGCGCCAGCCTCGATGCCCTTTCGTTCATGCCGCTGCTCCAGGCCGATAGCGCCGGCGGTGTCATCGTCAGCGATTGGTACACCAATCCCTCCAATCCGAACGAGCGGATGAAGGTGACGGTTACGATCCTTGACCAGGATCTGCGCGCCGATGCCTTGCGCGTCGCCGCCAGCCGTCAGATCCAGCAGAACGGCGGCTGGGTGGATGCGCCGGTGCAGGCTGCAACCGTGCAGCGGCTCGAAGACGTGATCCTGACCAAGGCCCGCGACCTGCGCCGTTCCACCATCGGCGGTTGACGCCGCCAGCGGGATGAATGCGATGACTGAGCGTTTCGAACCGTCCGGTGCCGACGGCAAGTGGCAACGCATCTGGGAAGAGCGCCAGTGCTTCCGCGCCGACGACGCTTCCGACAAGCCGCGCAGCTTCGTGCTTGAGATGTTCCCCTATCCCTCGGGGCGCATCCACATCGGCCACGTCCGCAACTATACGATGGGCGACGTGCTGGCCCGCTACAAGCGGATGCAGGGCCACGAGGTTTTGCACCCGATGGGCTGGGACGCCTTCGGGATGCCGGCCGAAAACGCCGCGATGGAAAAGGGCGTCCATCCCGGCGGCTGGACCCGCGACAACATCGCCAACATGAAGGCGCAATTGAAACGCCTCGGCTTCGCGCTTGACTGGAGCCGTGAGCTCGCAACCTGCGAGCCTGAATACTACGGCCACGAACAGGCTCTGTTCCTGGATCTCTATGCGGCGGGCCTGGTCTATCGCAAGGAAAGCGCGGTCAACTGGGACCCGGTCGACATGACCGTGCTGGCCAACGAGCAGGTGATCGACGGACGCGGCTGGCGCTCTGGCGCTCTGGTCGAGAAGCGCAAGCTCAGCCAGTGGTTCCTCAAGATCACCGATTTTGCCGAGGAGTTGCTCGAAGGCCTCTCCACCCTGGAAGGTTGGCCCGAGAAGGTCCGGGTCATGCAGGAGAACTGGATCGGCAAGAGCCAGGGCCTGCGCTGCACCTTCCGCTTCGTCGACAGTGCCGAGGGCATCGACGTATTCACGACCCGGCCCGATACCATGTTCGGTGCGAGCTTCGTGGCGATCGCAGCCGATCATCCGGTCGCGCAGGCCATGGCCGAGACCGTGCCGGAACTGGCCGCGTTCATTGCCGAATGCAAGCAAGGCGGCACCACTGCGGCGGAGCTGGAAACGGCGGAAAAGAAGGGCTTCAACACCGGGCTGTCAGTGGAGCACCCGCTCAAGAAGGCCTGGCACTTGCCGGTCTACGTCGCCAACTTCGTACTGATGGACTACGGCACCGGAGCGGTGTTCGGTTGCCCGGCACATGACCAGCGCGACCTCGACTTCGCCCGGAAGTACGAGCTGCCGGTTACCCGCGTGGTCTCCGATGCTGAGCATACCGCGGCGGATTTCCCGAGCGACGAGGCCTATACCGGTCCCGGCCGGATCGTGAATTCCGAGTGGATGGACGGCATGTCCGTGGCCGAGGCCAAAGCCGCGGTGATCGCCAAGGCGCAGCAAGAAGGCTGGGGCCAAGGCGAGACGCAGTACCGCCTGCGTGACTGGGGCGTCAGCCGCCAGCGCTACTGGGGCACCCCGATTCCCTTCATCCACTGCGAGCACTGCGGCATCGTTCCGGTGCCCAAGGCGCAGTTGCCCGTGGTGCTGCCCGAGGACGTCGATTTCCAGACACCAGGCAACCCGCTGCTGCGCCATCCGACCTGGATGCACGTCGATTGCCCGACCTGCGGCAAGCCGTCCACCCGCGAGACCGATACGCTCGACACCTTCGTTGACAGCTCTTGGTATTTTCTGCGCTTTGCCAGCCAGCCGGGCGACAAGCCGTTCGATCGCGAAGCGATCGCGAAGTGGCTGCCGGTCGAGCAGTATATCGGCGGGATCGAACATGCGATCCTCCACTTGCTCTACGCCCGCTTCTGGACCCGCGCGCTGCAGCGGATTGGCCTGATCGACGTGAAGGAACCCTTCGCCAGCCTGTTCACACAGGGGATGGTGACCCACGAGACTTACTCCAGGATCGATCCGTCGAACGGCCAGCCGATCTATTTCGCACCAGCCGAAGTCGCCAAGCGTGGCGAGAGCGCAGTGCTCGTGGCCGACGACGCCCCAGTCGAGATCGGCCGCGTCATCAAGATGTCGAAGAGCAAGAAGAATGTCGTCGATCCCGACGACATCATTGCCCAGTACGGCGCCGACGCAGTGCGCTGGTTCATGCTTTCCGACAGCCCGCCCGAGCGTGACTTGCCATGGTCCGAAGCCGGGATCGAAGGCTGCGCCCGTTTCGTGCAGCGGCTGTGGCGGCTGTTCGGGCAATACGACGCCGCCGCCACTGGGGAGGACAAGGCGCTCGATCGCAAGCGCGATCAGATTGTCCATGCCGCCGCGCAGGACATCGAGTCGCTGGGCTTCAACAAGGCCGTGGCGCGGATCTACGAGCTGACCAGCGCCACCGAGAAAGCCGCACCTTCCGCGAGCCGCTCTGCTGCGATCAAGACGCTGCTGCTGCTGGTCGCGCCGATGATGCCGCATCTTGCCGAAGAGGCCTGGGCGGAGATGGGCGAAGGGCTTGTTGCGGACGCGGCCTGGCCGACGGTCGATCCGGCGCTGCTGGTCGACGACGAGGTGACCGTGGCGATCCAGGTCAAGGGCAAGCTGCGCGATACCATCACCGTCGCCAAGGGGTTGCCGAACGCCGAGCTGGAGAAGCTTGCTCTCGCCTCCGACAAGGTGCAGCGTGCCATCGACGGAGCTCCGGTAAGGAAAATGATCGTAGTGCCCGACCGGCTGGTGAATATCGTCGCATGATCCGGCGCGCCGCCTTGCCGCTGGCGCTGCTGCTGGCCGGGTGCGGCCTCCAGCCGATGTACGCTGGTGGCAGCAGCGGCGCAGTCGCGCAGGGACTGGCGGCGATCGACGTTCCGGCAATCGAAGGCAAGGCCGGCTGGCTGGTACGCAATGCGCTGACCGACCGACTGAGTGCCGCAGGTTCGTCCGCAGATGGCCCCCGGTACCGTCTCGACGTGCGGCTGGACGACAAGCTTGAAGGCCTTGGCCTGCTTTCGGATGATACCATAGCGCGCGAACGCCGCACCTTGCGTGCGCGCTACCAGCTGGTCGACCTGGCCAGCGGCGAGATCGTGCTGGATGCCACAGCCGGTTCGGACGCCGGTATCGACGTGGTTTCCTCCGAATATGCCACCATCGCTGCGGAGCAGACGGCGCTGGAGAACCTAGCTCGCCAGGTCGCCGACCGGATTGTCACCCGCCTCTCGCTGCAACTGCGCGCGGGCGCCGAACAGCCGCAGTGAAAGCTTCGCAGCGCGATTTTGCAACTGTCGCGCCCCGCGCTGCGCAGGCGGCCAAAGTCTTCTTTTTCTGCGGCCCCGACGAAGCCGGCGCACATGATGCCGCGCAGAAAATCCTTTCCCTGTTGCCCGATCCGGGCGAGCGAATCGAACTGTCCGGCGCCGATCTGAAACGCGATCCGGTCAAACTCGGGGATGAGGCGCGCTCCTCCTCGCTGTTCGGCGGAACCCGGCACATCATGGTCCGTGCCAGCAATGAAGAGGCCTTCGAGGCGCTGGAGATCCTGCTCGCCGGAGAGGTTGAGCCTTGCCCGGTTCTGGTCGTGGCCAGCGGCGCGACCGACAAGTCACGCACCGCCAAGTTGCTGGCCGATCGTCCCGATGCACTGGTAGCGATGTTCTATCCCCCCGATCTGCGCAGTGTGGCCACCACGGTCCGCGCCATGGGTGATGCGGCAGGACTGCGGATCGGGGGAGACATCGCCGAACGGATCGCGCGCGGTGCGGGGCTGGATACGCGGCTCGCCCAGTCCGAAGTGACCAAACTTGCACTGTACCTTGATGCCGCACCGGAAAGTCCCCGCACCGCCAGTGCCGAAGCTCTCGATGCGATCGGGGCTTCGACCGAGGAAGACGGGTTCAACCCACTGGTAAACGCCGTGCTCGCTGGCGAAACGACGCGAGTCCCCGGCGAACTCAGGCGGATGCGCGAACTCGGGCTCAATCCGGTCGGCGTCCTTCTGGCCTTCGAGCGGCGCACCGCACAGCTCGCTCAGCTCGCGGCCAAGCTTGGGCCGCGCGGCGACGTGGCGGCGCTACTCAAGGCGGAAAGCACCGCCCGGCGGATCTTCTGGAAAGACGAACGAGACCTCGGCGCGCAACTGAAACGTTGGCGGGGCCGCAAGCTGGAGCGGCTTATTGCCCGTCTCGCCGAATTGCACCGAGCCTTGATGGCGCACAGCCAGGATGCCGAGCTGCTGCTCGCGCAGGGGCTGGCCGAAATCGCCCGCGCCGCAGCGCGCTAGTTCAGGTCAAAGCACCTCGAACAGACCGGCCGCACCCATGCCGCCGCCGACGCACATCGTCACGACCACATACCTGGCGCCGCGCCGCTTGCCTTCGATCAGCGCATGCATCGAGCAACGGGCGCCGGTCATGCCATAGGGATGCCCGATCGAAATCGAGCCACCGTTGACGTTCAGCAGCTCGTTTGGAATTCCCAGCTTGTCGCGGCAGTAAAGCACTTGCACCGCGAAGGCCTCGTTCAATTCCCACAGCCCGATATCGTCCATCTTGAGCCCAAACCGGTTGAGCAGCTTGGGAATGGCGAAAACAGGGCCGATTCCCATCTCGTCGGGTTCCGTGCCGGCAACGGCCATGCCGAGATAGCGGCCAAGCGGGGTCAGCCCCTTCTGGGCCGCCAGTGCAGCCTCCATCACCACGACCGCGGCCGAGCCGTCCGACAGCTGGCTGGCATTGCCGGCGGTGACGATGCCTTCGGGCAGCACCGGCTGGAGCGACTTCAGCCCTTCCAGTGTGGTTTCAGGGCGATTGCCTTCGTCCTTGGTCAGGGTGACGTCCTTCATCGTGACCTCGCCGGTCTCCTTGTTGGCTACCCCCATGGTGGCCGCGCAGGCGACGATCTCGGCATCGAACTTGCCCGCCGCTTGCGCTGCTGCGGTGCGCTGCTGGGATTGCAGGGCATACTCGTCGCAGACGTCACGGCCGATGCCATAACGCTTGCCGACGATCTCCGCGGTCTGCAGCATCGGCATGTAGATCGCCTTGTGCATCGCCATCAGACTGGGATCAGGCACTACCCACATCTGCTTGGTCTGCACCAGGCTGATCGATTCCTGTCCACCGGCAACGACCACGTCCATCCGGTCGATCACGATCTGCTTGGACGCGGTGGCAATGGTCAACAGGCCGGATGAGCACTGCCGGTCGATGCTCATGCCAGAAACGGTCGCGGGCAGGCCCGCCCTGAGCGCCGCCTGGCGGGCAATGTTACCGGCTTGCGTGCCTTGCTGAAGCGCCGCGCCCCACACTACGTCGTCAACCTCCGCGCCCTCGATCCCGGCGCGGGCAACTGCTTCCTTGATCGAATGAGCGCCAAGCGTGGCACCGGGGGTGGCGTTGAAGGCGCCCCGGTAGGCCCGGCCGATAGGAGTGCGCGCGGCGGCAACGATGACGGCATCACGTGACATGGCAAATTCCTTGAACTGAGCTTCGCGACGGCTTCCCCGGAAGGTGGCGCGTCAGATGAAGAACTGGGATATCCATTCGGCAACCAGCGCCGGCTTGTCCTCGCCCTCGATCTCGATGGTGGTCTCGATCTCCTCCTGCCATTGCCCGGGGCGCTTTTCCTGCAGCGAAAGCAGCTTGAAATGGGCACGAACGCGCTTGCCGGAGCGGACCGGAGCGAGGAAACGGACCTTGTTGCCGCCATAGTTGACGGCCATCTTGATCCCGTCCAGCCGAGGGCAATCGGAACTCGTGCGCAGCAACGGGATCAGCGAGAGGGTGAGGAACCCGTGAGCAATGGTCCCGCCGAATGGCGTCAGCTTTGCCTTGTCGGGATCGACGTGGATGAACTGGTGGTCACCGGTGGCATCGGCGAAGGTGTTGATCCGTTCCTGCGTGACCTCGACCCAGGGCGAAGTTCCGATCACCTGGCCAACCTGGGCCTGAATTTCCTGCGGGGTCATGGGGTTCCTCCACCAATGTCTGTCGGTGGCAAGAATGGCCCGGAAACCCGCGGATTGCAACGCGGATCGGCTTGCCGCTACGGCATCGCCAGCGCGGCGCGCGGGCGGGCGACGGTGGTCTTGCCGGCACGCGACGATCTATCGATTCGCCGCAAGTAGCTCCACAGTCCGCACTGCAAGCCGATCAACATCATCATGAAGGGCAGGAACGCGATTCCCACGAAAACCGAGCCCAGCAGATATACCAGCTGGGCGTGCTGCAGCGCTGTCGCCAGCGGGGCTTGCCATTGCTCACCAGCGCCTGTGCGGTTCCTCCAATGGCGGCGCAGCAGTTCCATCTGGAACAGTCCCAGACCCTGCAACAGCAGCCACAGGATCAGCCCGGGCCAGCCCTGCTCGCCAAGCATCTCGAAATAACTGGAGTGATAGGCCCGTCCGGCATCGACGATTTCGGAAGTCTCGACCGAGGCGGTGTTGCCGGACTTTTCGGTTTCGCGTGTTTCGTAGGCTATCCGGTTGCCGCGGTAAGCATCGAACCCTCCGCCGAACGGATGATCGCCGACGTAGTCGAGTGTCCATTTCCAGACTGCGAGCCTGGTCGAGGCGGATTCGTCGCCCTCATGGTTCTCGATAGTGCTCATCCGCGCCGTGTAGCTTTGCGGCAGGAAGGGGATTGCTGCCAGTGCGGTGACACCCATCAGCGCGACATAGAGGAAGCGGCGCTTCGCTGCCCGCAACGTCAGGACAGCGAGCAGGCCAATGCACAACAGGCCGGTGCGAGCCTCGGTGCCGACCGGGATCAGCAGGCAGGCAAAAGTCAGCGCCGCGGCGAAAGTGGTGACTTTCCAGTCGCGCTGGAACACCGTGCCATGCCGGCCCAGCCACCACACCAGCGGGATGATGGCAATGGCGACGCACGATATGATCGAACCCTCATACAGCCCGGTGTTGTCGTTGACGAAGAAGTGCAGCGAGCCGTAGCCCCCGCCGGACAGCGCCGTCTTGATCCCGCCAGTGATGACGATCGACGCCGCCGAGAGCACCATGACCAGCGCCGCCGCCTCGATTCTCAGCCGGGTCCGCAGGGTCAACGGCAAGAAAGCCGCAAAAACCAGTGCCTTCCACACCCAGGCCCACTTACTCAGGGCGTTGGCGGGGAAATCCGCGCTCAATGTGGTCAATCCGCAATAGACGAGCAGCACCAGCAGCAGGCCCTGTCGCACCGTGAAGCGGCTATCGCGCTTATCGTCGAGCACAAGCCAACCACCCGCCGCAGCGAGAAAGGCGATCAGCGAGATCGGCAAGGCAGCGAGCAGGAAGTAGGATATCTTCTGCGGCGCCACGATGTCGATGTAGAGATAGGCCAGGACCCACAGGAACGGCCGGCGCAGTCCCAGCGCAAGCAGGCCCAGGGTGAAGCCCGTAAGCGCGAGGTCAAGCACGGCGCACCGGCTCCTCGCGCTTCAGAACGAAGCGCGGATCGGCCGCGGGCGCGGTGAGCGGAGTGTCTTCTGCCGTTTCTTTGGCCGCATCACGGTCGAGGTCGTCGCGCCACAGCAGCCGCCAGGCGGCGATGGCCAGCAACCCGTGGGTGAGCGCGAGAGAGAAATAGTCAACCATTTACGGCCGATTAGCGCATCGCGGTTGACGGCGCGTTAAGCACTCTCGGCTAGGGCACAAGCCATGACCCGGGTGCTGCACATCCTCGACCATTCGTTGCCGCTGCACAGCGGCTACACGTTCCGCACCCGCGCCATCATGGCCGCGCAGGCCGCTATCGGCATCGAAGCGCAGGGTATCACCGGCGTCCGGCACGTTGACGCCGGCCCTGATCCCGAGACCGTCGACGAGCTGACCTTTCACCGCGTCGCGAGCAAGGTTTGCGGCCCGCCGGTCCTGCGCGAATGGCGCGAGGTCACCGTGCTGGCTGAAGGCATCGAGCGGGTGTGCGACCAGTTTCGGCCGGACGTGTTACATGCCCACTCCCCGGCCCTGTGCGGTTTGGCAGCGCTAAAAGTGGCGCGGTGGCGCAGTTTGCCGATGGTCTATGAAATCCGTGCCTTCTGGGAAGACGCTGCGGTGGAGAACGGCACTGGCCGGGAGGGATCGGCAAAGTACCTGCTGACCCGATTGCTGGAGAACCATGTGATCGCCGAGGCGGACCATGTCGTCGCGATCTGCGACGGCCTGCGCTCCGATCTGATCGGGCGCGGGGTAGATCCGGATCGTGTCTCGATCATGCCCAATGGCGTTGACCTTTCGCTCTTCGGCGATGCACCGCAGCGCGACGGCGCGCTGGCGCGGCAATTGGGGCTCGGCGAAGGACCCGTGATCGGCTTCATCGGCAGCTTCTATGCCTACGAGGGGCTCGATGACCTGATTTCCGCGATGCCTGCCTTGCTCGAATGCCACCCGGACGCGCGCATGTTGCTGGTTGGAGGGGGGGCCCCTGCGAGGCTGTACTCAAGGCCCAAGCCTATACGCTGGGCGTGGCTCATGCCATTCGTTTTACCGGCCGGGTCCCGCATCACGAGGTGGAGCGCTATTACGCGCTGACGGACGTAATGGCCTATCCGCGCAAGCGCAGCAGGCTGACGGATCTCGTAACTCCGCTCAAGCCGCTGGAAGCGATGGCCCAAGGCAAGCTGGTTGCCGCATCCGACGTTGGCGGGCACCGTGAACTGATCGACGATGGCGTCACCGGCACGCTCTTCCCGCCAGATGCCCCCGCCGATTGCGCCGCCGCGCTGGCGCAGCTCCTGCGTGATCGCGGGAACTGGGAAGCGCGCCGCGAGGCCGGCCGCACGCATGTCCGCGAAAGGCACGACTGGATGCATAACGTTCTACGTTATCAGGATATTTACCAACGCTTGTTAGCCGGTCGGGACGGGCTTGGCCGCCGCGCGGCCTGAGGTTTGAACGGTTCGATCGAGTGGCAGCTGGGGTAGCGACGCGTGGTTAGAAAGACGGGTAAATCAGGGACCGGGCGCAAGTCCGTGGCGAGCCATCCGCTCTTTCCGGTTGTCGCCGCCTTGTGGTTCGGCGCCCTTTTCGGACTGGGCAGCCTCTGTATCAGGCTGCAGGTGCTCGAAGAACTCGCCCGGTCGAGCAGGCTCGACTTGCTGATCCCCATTGCCAGCCCGCCATTTGGCATGACCGCGAGAATTCTGCTGGCGCTGGCACTGTGTCTGATTGGCGGCGCCATCGGTGGGGCGATCGCCCGGCGCATAGCACGTCCTCGCCCGGACCGGTCCGGGCGCCGCCGGTCAGCCTCGGATGCGGCGTCAGCTGCCATGGAGCGGCACAGTACCCATTCCGCCGCACCCGCGCGAAAGCCCATCTCGGTTCGCGAAGACTTGCCCGAAGTAGCAATCGCTGCGCCGGTCTCCCCGGAAAGTGAATTTTTCGGATCTCGGCGTCGGCCGCTCACTCTGCCCGACGAACCTCGGACCGATTTCGTGGAATTCGCGCCGCTTCCGGGCGAGGACTGGTATTCGCCCGCCGCCGCTGTCGCGCAGCCTGCCGAGCCGCTGGATCTGGCCGATTATTCGCCCCCGACCACTCAGCCGGCGCTGGAACCGGAGCCCGCCGCTGCCTTCACGTCCGCCGAGCCGGCCGATGAGCCTGCGCCCGGCATACCGACGCCATGGCCGCAGGACGCCCAGCCCCGCTCCGCCCTTTCCGAAATTGGCAGCGAGGAATTGATGCAGCGCCTTGCGGCATCCCTGCAGCGACGCCGCCGCGCGCAATCGGCCCCAGTCGTTCCCGCGGCTGTCCCGATTGCAGCGCCCGAACTCGCCTGCGCCCTGCCCCGCCTGCGCCCGCAACCGCCTGCCGGTGCGGCGGCAGACCCAGCGCCGCCCACCACCGGACCGACCGCGATGCCCAATGCATTGCGGCCTTTCGACTTCGGCGCGCTGGATGATGACGCGGATTTTGAAGATCTGCCCGCCCGCCATTTGCCATTCACGCAGCCCGGGCTCGCAGCAATGCAAGGCACGGCCGCAGACGAGCTTGCTGCGTCGTTGGCCCTTTCCCGCCAGATGGCGGCAACCAAGGCCCTCGAGGATGAGGAGCCGGCCGAAATTGTGGAAGAGGCCTACTCTTCGCTGATCGACATGACCGCGCTGCCAACGCCGCCGCGGCAGGACTTCGTCCGCATCGCTGATGAGCCAGATGCTGCCGATGCGGTCGAGCCCGTGGTGATCTTTCCAGGCCAGTCGCCCGCCGAACGGCTTGCGGCAACGCCTTGGCCCGGGCAGGACAACGACAGTATTGCCAATGGCAACGAATCGGCTGCAATAGCGCGCGCACCGCAGCTCCAGCTACGCGATCCCGAAGAGACCGAAAGAGCCCTGCGCGCAGCCCTCGCCTCGCTTCAACGGATGAGCGGCGCGGCTTGATCAAGCGCTGAATTGGTATGCATTCCAGCGATCTGCCGTCCCCGGGTAACCGGGGGTGGCATTCGCAGTTGCAAAAATACATTCCTGTCGTCATGGGGACCGTTCGCGTAACTTTCGCTGCTTTTTGCGGCAGGGTGAGTCGCGCTTCATTGCCGGTTTGAGTGGCGCTGAACCGGCCGACGTCAGGATGGATTTATCGATGTTTCCCCAGCCCCAGGGCCTTTATGATCCGCGTAACGAACACGACGCGTGCGGCGTTGGCTTTGTCGCCCATATCAAGGGTGCGAAGAGCCACGCGATCATTAGCCAGGCGCTGGAGATCCTCAAAAACCTCGATCATCGTGGCGCAGTCGGCGCCGACCCTCTGTTGGGCGACGGCGCGGGTATCCTGATTCAGCTGCCCGATGCGCTGTACCGCCGCTGGGCGACCGGCGCTGGCATCACCCTGCCCCAGCCCGGCGACTATGCGGTCGCCATGTGCTTCCTGCCGCAGGACGAAGCCAGCCGGGACTTTGTGGTCGGCGCTTTCGAGAAGTTCATCGCCAAGGAGGGCCAGCGCCTGATCGGTTGGCGCGATGTACCGACCACCATGGACGGACTCGGCAAGGCCGTGATCGCGCAGATGCCGGTGATCCGGCAGTGTTTCATCGCGCGCGGCGAGAACTGCGCCGACCAGGATGCGTTCGAGCGCAAGATCCTGGCGATCCGCAAGCAAACCCAGAACCCTCTGGCGGCTCTGGCGGAGAAGCATGGCCTGCCCGGCCTGACCGAGCTTTACATGCCCAGCTTCTCGAGCCGCACCGTGGTCTACAAGGGGCTGTTGCTCGCCACGCAGGTGGGCGGCTTCTATGACGACTTGCGCGATCCGGACTGCGTCTCGGCGCTCGGTCTGGTGCACCAGCGCTTCTCGACCAACACCTTCCCCAGCTGGAAGCTGGCCCACCCCTACCGCTTCATCGCCCACAACGGCGAGATCAACACGGTACGCGGCAACGTCAACTGGATGAACGCGCGCCGCCGCACCATGGAATCGGAACTGCTCGGCGCCGATCTCGACAAGATGTGGCCGCTGATCCCGCATGGCCAGTCGGATACCGCCTGCCTCGACAATGCGCTCGAGCTGCTGCTGGCCGGCGGCTACAGCCTCGCGCACGCGGTGATGATGCTGATCCCGGAAGCCTGGGCCGGCAACCCGACGATGGATGCCAAGCGCCGCGCCTTCTACGAATATCACGCTGCGCTGATGGAGCCGTGGGACGGCCCGGCCGCCGTGGCGTTCACCGATGGACGCCAGATCGGCGCGACGCTCGATCGCAACGGCCTGCGCCCGGCGCGCTTCCTCGTGACCGATGACGATCTGGTGGTGATGGCTTCCGAAAGCGGCGTGCTGCCGATCAAGGAAGACAACATCGTGCGCAAGTGGCGGCTCCAGCCAGGCCGCATGCTGCTGATCGACTTCGAACAGGGCCGGATCATCGAGGACGAGGAGCTCAAGACCCAACTCTCGGCCGAAGAGCCTTACGAGGAGTGGCTGCAATCAGCCCAGTACAAGCTCAAGGATCTTGAACTGGTCGAAACCGAACTGGCCCAGGTCGCGATCGAGACGACCAGCCTGCTCGATCGCCAGCAGGCGTTCGGCTACACGCAGGAAGACGTCTCCAAGTTCCTCGAGCCGATGGGCCGCGAGGGCGACGATCCGATTGGCTCGATGGGAACCGACACCCCGATCGCGGTGCTGTCCAGCCGGGCGCGCCTGCTTTACGACTACTTCAAGCAGAACTTCGCCCAGGTCACCAACCCGCCGATCGATCCGATCCGCGAGGAATTGGTGATGAGCCTGGTCAGCATGATCGGCCCGCGCCCGAACCTGCTGGGGCACGATGCTGGCACGCACAAGCGGCTCGAGGTCGATCAGCCGATCCTCACTAACGAGGAAGTGGCAAAGATCCGTTCGGTCGAAGCCGCGCTCGACGGTGCGTTCCGGACCGAGACGATCGACATCACGTGGGATGCCGCCGCCGGCGCAGAAGGGCTCGAACAAGCGCTCAAGGAAATGTGCTGGGCTGCGACCGAGGCGGTGCTGCAGGACAAGAACATCCTGATCCTGTCGGACCGCGCACAAGGTCCGTACCGCATCCCGATGCCGGCGCTGCTTGCCACTGCGGCGGTGCACCACCACCTCGTTCGCCAGGGCCTGCGGATGCAGACCGGGCTGGTCGTGGAAACCGGCGAAGCACGCGAAGTGCACCACTTCTGCGTGCTCGCGGGCTATGGCGCCGAAGCGATCAACCCCTATGTCGCCTTCGAGACGCTGGAAGACATCCGCGTCCGCAAGGAACTGCCGCTCGATGCCAAGCAGGTTCAGAAGAACTACATCAAGGCAATCGGCAAGGGCATCCTCAAGGTCATGTCCAAGATGGGCATCTCGACCTACCAGTCCTACTGCGGGGCGCAGATCTTCGATGCGATCGGCTTGTCCAGCCAGTTCATCGAGCAGTACTTCACCGGTACCGCGACCACGATCGAAGGCGTCGGCCTGACCGAAGTGGCGCAGGAGACGGTCCGCCGCCACCAGACCGCTTACGGGGACAACCCGATCTATCGCAACATGCTGGACGTTGGCGGGATGTACGGCCTGCGCTTGCGCGGCGAGGAACATGCCTGGACGGCGCAGAATGTCGCCGCACTTCAGCATGCGGTGCGCGGGAATATCCCCGAGAAGTACCGCGAATTCGCGCAGACCATCAACGACCAGTCATCCCGGATGCTGACCATCCGCGGACTGATGGAGTTCCGCAAGGCCGAGCATCCGCTCGACATCTCAGAGGTCGAACCGGCCAGCGAGATCGTCAAGCGCTTTGCCACCGGCGCGATGAGCTATGGCTCGATCAGCTGGGAAGCGCATACCACGCTCGCGGCGGCGATGAACCGGATCGGCGGCAAGTCGAACACTGGCGAAGGTGGCGAGGATCCGCGCCGCTTCAAGCCGATGCCGGATGGCAGCAACCTGCGCTCGGCGATCAAGCAGGTCGCCTCGGGCCGCTTCGGCGTGACGACGGAATATCTGGTCAATTCGGACGACATCCAGATCAAGATGGCGCAGGGCGCGAAGCCTGGCGAAGGCGGCCAGCTGCCCGGCCACAAGGTCGACAAGACGATCGGTGCGACCCGCCACTCGACCCCCGGGGTCGGCCTGATCAGCCCGCCGCCGCACCATGACATCTACTCGATCGAAGATCTGGCCCAGCTGATCCACGACCTGAAGAACGTCAATGGCCGCGCGCGGATCTCGGTCAAGCTGGTGTCCGAAGTCGGTGTCGGCACGGTTGCTGCTGGTGTCTCCAAGGCTCGCGCGGATCATGTGACGATCTCGGGCTATGAAGGCGGGACCGGCGCTTCGCCCCTAACATCGCTGACGCATGCCGGATCGCCCTGGGAAATCGGCCTGGCCGAAACCCAGCAGACC
>CANJBY010000005.1 GCA_947472735.1 Sphingomonadaceae bacterium
CAGACGAGTTCAACCGTAACCGTCACCAATACAACCTTCGCAGGTCGGTCAGGTTGGCAGGGCACCTGGCGTGCCGGCGCGCGAATCAATGCCGGCGGCGGTCTGGCCTTGCGCGGCGCGGCCTATACCGGCTTGCGCTTGCCGACTCTTAACGAGCTCTATCGCCCGTTCAGCGTGTTTCCGGTCACGACCCAGGCCAACGCGGCGCTTGGCAACGAGCGTTTGCGCGGTTTCGAAGCGGGGCTGGATCTGGCGCTCAGTGAGATCGTGTCGTTCTCGATCACGGGCTTCGATGATCGGGTGAAGGGCGCGATTGCGAACGTCACGATCGGCACCAATCAGCGCCAGCGCCGCAATGTCGATGCGGTGCACGCCAAGGGGCTGGAGTTTTCCGCCTCGGTGCGAACGGGCCAATTGCGCTTTGACGGCTCGCTCGCATGGACCGATGCAAAAGTGGAAGCCAGCGGTACGTCCGCCGCGCTTGACGGTATGCGGCCGGCGCAGACCCCGCGCATTGCGGGTTCGGCGACGGTTGCCTGGCTTCCACGCGAAAACTGGACACTGGCGCTGACGCTGAAGCACACCGGGCTGCAATACGAAGACGACCTGATGACCGACATTTTGCCAGCCGCAACCACGCTGGATGCCTTCGTCGAGGTCCCGGTTACACCGGAATTATCGCTCGTGCTGCGCGGCGAGAACCTGTGGAATGAGACCGTGGTGACGCGCAATCAAGCCGGCTCCATGGACCTGGGCACGCCGCGTACTGTCTGGGCAGGGCTGCGGCTGCGCCTGCCTTAGCACTTGTCCATTCCCCCACGGTTGCTAGCCTCGATTGATGCAACCGCTGGACCGCAGGATCGGACGCTGGATCACACGCCTTAAGTGGCAAGCGATCGCGCTGGCCTTCGTTGCGCTGGTGGCGGCAGACTATGCCGGACCGGCGGTAATGCAGATTGTCGATCAGCGTGCGGGCGACATCCTGCTGTCGCTCGATGCCCGGCGCCGGCCGGTGTCAGACCGTGTCGTGATCGTCGATGTCGATCAGCGCTCGCTCGAAGCGATGAATGACCTGGCCGGGTCTTGGCCGTGGCCGCGCTCCGTTCACGGCGAGCTGATCGAGGCCATCGCTGCGCAGCAGCCGCGCGCCATCGCGTTCGACGTGCTGTTCAATGAGCTCGACAGCTACCGGCCCGAACATGACGCTGCTTTTGCCGACGCAGCCGCGCGCTATCCCAACGTGTGGCAGGCGATGGCACTGGCTTCCGATGGCATCGGCGCACGGGTCGGCGATATGCCGCCGTCGGTCGGCGCCGTTGCACTGGACCGGCCAGCCAATCCGGATGCCCGGGTGCCGTTGTTCCTGCCGCTGGCGCTGCTGAGCCGCCCGGAGGCCATGCGCGGCGGGCTGATCAATTTTACCGAGGACACTGACTCCGTCGGGCGGCGCTATGCGCTGCACCTCGATCAAGCCGGGTGGCGCTTCCCGTCACTTCCGGCGCGCATACTGGCAGCAGAGGGCCGCAAGCTTCCTCCGGCAGCTTCGATCATGCTCAATTGGCGGCGCGGTTGGACTCACTTGCCTTACGCCGATCTCTATCTCGATAGCTTGCGCGAGAAGAAGTTGCGCCCCGCAGACGAGTTGAAAGGCAAGATCGTCGTCATCGGTACGTCCGCTCCAGGCCTGATGGACCTCAGGCTCACGCCCTTGGGCAGCACTTATCCGGGAGTCGAGATCCTTGCGACGGCGATCGATAACCTAGACCGGGGGGACTGGCTGCGCGAAGTTCCGCGCGGCGCAACGGTTCCGCTGGCCCTGGCAATTATCGCCGCGATTTCGTTCGGCCTGAAGCGCGGGATCGGAGCAGAGCGGCTTGGCTATGGCATGCTGGTGCTGACCGCGGTCGTACTGGCCGCTGCCTATGCCGCGTTGGCCGCCGGATGGTTCGTGCCGGTCTATGCCCCGCTCGCTTTCGGTTGGGGTTTCTACGTGATCGCGGGCGGTATTGCTTATCTGCAAGAGCGAGCCGGACGGCTACGCACATCTGGCATGTTCAAGCGCTTTCTCGATCCGCGGGTCGTGTCGCAGCTGATCGAAAGCGGCGATCTGGACTATCGCAACACCGCCGAAGCACGCGAAGTCTCGGTGCTGTTTTCCGACATCCGCGGGTTCACTGCGCTATCCGAAACGACCCGGCCGGAAGACGTGGTGGCTCTGCTGAACGGCTACTTTTCGCGGCAGGTTGAAGTGATCTTCCGCCATTCCGGGACGCTGGACAAGTTTATCGGCGATGCAATCATGGCGTTTTGGGGCGCCCCGGCGGCGATGCCGGATCATGCTGCCAGAGCCGTCGCCGCAGCGCTGGACATGTCAGCTGCGCTGGAGGACTTGCGCGGGCAACTGGGCGCGCTAGGCGCGGAGCTGGAGATCGGTATCGGTATCAATTCGGGCCGCGCCGTATCCGGTTTCATCGGCTCTTCGGACCGGCTCGACTACACGGTGATCGGAGACACGGTGAATCTCGCCAGCCGGGTCGAGGGGCTGACCAAAGGCATCGCCCGCATTCTCGTCTCCGAGGCGACGATGCAGGCGGCCGGCGATGCCTTTGAATGGATCGACCAGGGGTTGCACTCGGTCAAAGGCCGCGAAATGCAAGTCAGGCTGTTTGAACCGCGACGCAAACAGGTGTAAACCTCGGGGGAACTTGGGGAACCGGTATTGCGCAAAGTCTGGTTCATTGCAGCGCTTTCGGTGCTAGTCGCCGGAGCATCGGCCTTCGCCGCCGAGCGCGGGATGTTGTTGCGCGCTGGAGACTTGCTGTCGCAGCCGTTCATTGATGCCGCCAAGTCTGGCCCGATTGCCGCAAACCAGCCCGTCACGGTCCTCGCGCGGCGCGGGCCCTGGGTGCAGGTCGATGTCGGTGACGGACGGACAGGCTGGGTGCGAACGCTCAACCTTCGGCTGCAGGGAGCGGGCGCGCCGCCGCCGCAAGTTGCCGCCAATGCCGCTGGACCCAGTCAGCAGCGCGGTGCCAGCGGGCAGGGCCGCGGCAACGGTCGGGCCAATCTCAACGCGCTCAGCAATCCAGCTTCGGCTTTGCGTTCCGGGAGCTCTGGCCGGACGGTGACAACGGGCGTGAAAGGTCTCGACGAGGAGGACATCAACAATGCCTCGCCGAATTACGCACAGGTCCAGGAACTGGCGCTGCTGAGCGTCGATCCGGCTGACGCGCAGGCGATGGCAGCGGAGGCGAATCTCAAGGAAAACAGGCTGAACTACTTACCGGCAGGCCGCAGCCGATGAGCAGACTGGCCACCTTTCCGTTGATCGCCGCGTTGTTGCTGACCGCGGTTCCGGTGCAAGCACAGTTTGGTGAACTGAGCGGGCTGCTCGGGCGCGCACAGCGTTTCAAGAACACAGCCGAGGCGCTGCGCGGGATCGGTGAGCAGGAAGAGATCAAGATCGGGAGCGACCTCTCCGCGATCATCCTCGGTGCAGCACCGCTGGTGCAGGATCCGGACAAGCAACGCTACGTGAACCGGCTCGGCCGGTGGCTGGCCATGCACGGCGAGCGGCCCAACTTGCCGTGGAAATTCGGCATCATCGCAAGCGACGATTTCAACGCCTTCTCGATGCCGGGCGGCCATGTGCTGATTACCCGCGGCCTGTTTGACCGGATGCGCAACGAATCCGAACTGGCGGCGGTGCTTGCCCACGAAATCGCGCATGTGGTGAAGAAGCATCACATCAAGAAGCTGCAGGAAGGTCTGGGCACGGTCGCGCTGGGCGAATTCAACGGCTACGTTTCCGGCGCTGCCGGTCCTGCCGGTCCTTTCGCGCAGGCGCTGGTTGCTAGCGGCAAGGACATGTTCACGCACGGGCTCGACAAGGATGACGAGTTCGAGGCCGACCGGATGGGGGTGATCATCGCCACCCGCTCGGGCTTTTCACCCTATGGGATGGCCGGCGTGCTGCAGACTTTGACTGCGTCGCAGGACGAGAAGCGCTTTTCGCTGGTCTACAAGACCCATCCGCTGCCGGTTGACCGGATTGCCCGGCTTGACTCGTCGATGGGCACCCGGCTCGATGCGATCCAGACCGTGGTCGAGGACTTGCCGAGCTTCGTTACCCTGCGCGAGCCGCCGAAGCCGGTGGTGCAGCCCGCGGCGACCGCGCCGGCCCGGCCGAGAACGCGCCGCCGCAACTGATCTGCACAAAAAAGAGTGGCGCAGTTCGCACCGCGCCACTCCTTGTCCGTTTCGGGCTGATTACCAGCGCATCGGCGGCGGGCCCCACTCTTCCAGCGGAGCCGCAAGGTTGAACAGCCGGCGGGCATTGCCGCCCATGACCAGCGCCTTCTGCTCATAAGTCAGATGGTTGCTGTGCAGCAGGTAATTGAGGTTCTCACCATAGGTAATGCCGCGACGGCGCGGACGCTCACCCTTGGGCAAGTTGGCGCTGCGCAGGCGGGTATAGTCGCTGCCCCACATGATCCGCTCGTAGCCGAAGGCGTTGAACATGCGGTTGAAGTTCGGCCACAGGTCCTCATAGGGATAGTTCTGCTCAGACAGCAGCGGCCCGCCGCACAGCTTGACGTGGATGTTCGGGTACTTGGCCAGTTCGAGCAGATCCTCGAACGGAGCCCAGCTCATCGCTTCGGGCGGCGAGACCGGGTGCTGGGCTACACCGATGTGGTCGATGATCAGCGTGAGGTCCGGGTGACGCTCCGCGATCGCGGCCATGTTGGCGCAGCCGCCGTGCGTGGAGTTGAAAATCGGCAGGCCGACTTCCGCCGCAGTCGCATAGATCGGGTCGAACACACCGGCGGCGAATTCGGGGCGCATCACTGCGTTGATGAAATCGCCGACCAGCGCACGGCCCGCGACCATCGCCGGATGGGCCTTTACGCGGCGCACTTCCGCAGCAAGGTCACCGGTCAACGGCATAAACGTGTGGACGCCGGGAAAGCGACCGGGGAAGCGCTCGTGCGCAACTTCGATGAAAGTGTCGGTTGTCACGGCCAGCGCGATATCGACGCCAATCGCGTCCATCGCCTCGCGGGCAAGTTCAACCTGCCACAGCGCCAGCTGCTTCATGTTCTCTTCGTCGAGCGCCTTGCCGGGCCAGGGCTCGTGAATCTGGACGTCGACGACTTCAATGGATTCGATGGTTTTGGTCATAGTGTCCTCTATCGAACAGGTGGATCTTAATTGGGAAAATCGCGCTTGGCGCGCTCGACGGAACGGCCGTAGGGCTTGAGGCCCTGACCGATGACGAAGATCGACACCGAACCCATGATGACCGCGTTGAGCGCCATGGAATATTTCAGGGCGCCTTCATCGTGGAACAGGTAGTCCGTGAACAGCGCCACGATCAGCGGGCTGAGGCCAAAGGCGATCACGTGGTTGCAGAACTGGGTCAGCGCACCGATCTGGCCGCGCATCCTGTTAGGGGTAATGACCTGGAAAGCCGCAATGCTGGGTCCGAATCCGATCATGCCGACAAAGCCGATCAACGCGTTGCAGCCAATCATCAGGTAAGGGCTGGGCATCAACGGCGAAACTACCAGCAGCGGCACTGTCGCAACGGTTCCGTAGAACACGATCCGCAGATTGGCATCGTTACGCCCGTTTCGCGTCCAGATTTCTGAAACCTTGGCGCCAAGCAGCAAGGCAATAGGCGAGACGATGATGGAAACCGTTCCGGTGACCATCCCGATCTTGGCCAGCGACCAGTGGAATTCGCGGTAGATCAGCGTCGCGTTCCAGCTGAGCGGTACCGCCAGCAGCATGGCCTTGATCGCCATTCCGCCCACCGCAGCCAGGTAGCTGCGCCAGTCATCCATCACCCATTTGGCGGTTTCCCGAACCGGAACCTTTTGCGCGATCTGCCCTACCGGCAGGCCGCGGCGAGGCGGCTCGCGGGTCGTCAAGACAACCAAGGCCCAAAGGAGGCCGGGCGCGCCGACGATGACGAAAGTCCACTGCCAGGGCCGGATTACTCCGAGGCCGGGGACGTCCATGGGAGCAATGCCGGATGTGAATTGGAGTACCGCGCCGCCCAGAAACAGGGCCAAGCCGGTGCCGATGGTTGCACCCATGCCCATGGTGGCGGTGGCAAAAGCGATCTTTTCACGCGGCCAGTAATCGGCAGCGATGGACCATGCTGCGGGGCCATATCCGGATTCACCCGCGCCAATTCCCATGCGGGCAAACATCAGGCTGACATAGCCTTGTGCCACACCGCAGGCCACGGTGCTCGCACTCCAGAAGGCGATCGACCAGGCGATCAGGTTCTTGCGAACGCTGTTGTCGGCCATGCGGCCCAAAATGACGCCCGCGATACCATAGGGCAAGGAAAAGGCCGCTCCCATGAGGAGGGCGGCCTGAGTGTCGGATATCCCGAAATCTTCTTTTACCGGTACGATCAGCAAAGACAGCACCGTGCGATCAAGCACCGTGAACAGGACCACGATGGTCATCACGAAAAGCGAATAGTTGGCGTCCTTGCGCGGAGGCCAGGCAATTGCACCTTCGCCTCCAACTTCTGCCGGCGCCGCTGCGCCAGTCGCACTCTCAGACATTACATCTCCGCTCAATCCAGCTTCGGCCGGCTTTTCTTTGGACCGGTCACGACATCAATCCCGCAAGTCGGCACGCTCGCACAAGACCTCGGCAACGGCTTGCTTTCTCAGGAAGTTGCATAGCCCATTCCCGGAAGCCTGCAGAATTTCACGCGTTAAGCAATGCTGGAGATACGGGCAGCCTCAGATCGCTGCGGTTGCTCAGGCCGCCATCAACTCGTGATTGCGGTAATCCCGGGCCGAACAGCCGAACTTGCTCTTGAAGCTGCGTGCGAAGTGCGGCGCGGAATTGAAGCCCCAACTGAAGGCAATCGAGGTGATCGAATGGCGCCGCCAGCGAGCATCGCGCAGCTGAGCTGCACATTCCTCAAGCCGCCGGCGCAGGATGTAGGCCGAGGGAGATTCATTGCTGACCTCGAAGATCATCCGCAGATAGCGGTCTGACAGATGCAGGTGGCGGGCAATGAACGAAGGACACAGCTCCGGATTGCGCAAGTTTTCCTCGATGAAGAGCTTCACCTTGCAATAGCGGCGATACATCACCGCTGACGAGGAGTCCTTGTCGTCGATCAGGGGCATGTAGGAGGTGACCAGGACTTCAAGCAGGTGCTTGCCCGCGCGCTCGCAGGTTTCCGGCGCCAGCGTGCTAATGTCCTTTTCGGCAAGGTCACGCGCCATCGCTGATGCGGTCGAGGCCAGACCCTCGTGGTTTGCGAGTCGGCGGCCGCACAGCATTTCCGGCGACGGCAGGGTGCCGTAGACCAGCTCGCTCGGCACGCGGAACATGATCACTTCGCTCGGCCCGTCGAGCCGCAGGTCGTAGAGCGCGCTGTTGTTGCACAGCGTGAAGTCGCCTTCCTTCAGCTCGATCAGGTTGCCGTAGTGACTGAAGGCGCTGTGACCGCGAACCTGGTGGATGAAGGTCAATACACGGTTTGGACGGGTTTTTATGTCAGCCGACTCGCGGCGGATCGAGACTGTACCGCAGCGCAGGCGCAGCAGTTCGGTAGCCCCGAGTTCCACACGCCGGAAGTCGCTGTCCGGTGCTCGGCTGAAAACTTCGACCCGCGTGCATTCATTATGCATATAGGAAGTATGGAGCGTGGACGCCACTCCGGACGCCGTATCGTGCAACGCAGAAACCTGTCCCATAGGTCATCTCCTCCCCGGTCGATCTTCGCCGACCTTATGCTGAATAGCGTTAGATCATAACCTCTGCAGGAGAAGGGTCAATAACCCGATTGCGCCTCAGCATGACATACTGCCATGCTGCAACCCTTGTCCCGGACCGGGTCAACAATGAATGCCGGACGCTACGGCTCCGGCAGCAGATTATCAGGGCCGCTCGCGGCCACGCGCGGCCAGGCTGGCGATGTGGGCGCGAATCGCCTCGGTTCGCTCTGCAGAGATCCACCTGGCGAAGTCCGGCATCCCGCGATCGGCGAGGGAGCCCGTCAGGACCGCCCGGAAAGCCTCCGGTTCCTGAATAACCGGGGAACGGCGCAGATCGGGCACGACGCTCATCCCGTCGGCCTCTCCGCCGTGGCAAGCAGCGCAGTATTCCGCATAAGCCGCCGCGCCTTCCGCTTGGGTGCCAGCATCAACCACCATGTGCGGTGGAGCAGGAATCGGGTCAGGTTTGGGGTACGGCGGAAGCACCGCTTTGCCACCCAGCCGGTAGACCAGAACCCGGCTTTTCGGGCGCAGTCCGGCGATCCGCACCGGTGCACCGAATGCCGCGCCGCTCATAACCGCGAGATATTGCACGCCGTTGACGCGGTAGGTTATCGGCGGTCCGACCATCGACATGCCGGCATCGCTGCTCCACAGCTTGTGCCCGTTGCGGGCATCGAAGGCGGCGAATGTGCCATTCGCCTCGGGCCAGAAGACCAGCCCACCGGCCGTGGCCAACGAGCCCCCGTTCTTCACGAACTGCGACGGCACGCTCCATACCGGCTTCTGCGTCACCGGGTCCCAGGCCAGCAGTTCTCCGCGCGGGGC
This sequence comes from Sphingomonadaceae bacterium, assembly GCA_947472735.1. GTDB lineage: Bacteria > Pseudomonadota > Alphaproteobacteria > Sphingomonadales > Sphingomonadaceae > Novosphingobium. The sequence goes on from CANJBY010000005.1 coordinate 8,586, forward strand.
CTTGCGCAGTGGCTCGGCCACCGCATTGCCGCGCCCGAAGCTGGGGGTGGAGGCATTGCCGGTATTCTGCAGCCGCTCGCGGTATTCGAAACGGGCGATGCTTTCGTATGGACCGAAAGTGCGCCTCACCGGAATATAGACCAGCCCGGTCTGGGGTGAGTAGCTCATCGGTTGCCAGTTATGCGCACCCAGCCCCGACGGCGTCACCAGTGCCGGTCCGTTCAGATACCGTGCTTCCGGATTCTCCAGCGGCCGGCTGTTGGGGTCGAGGCCGTAGGCCCAGGAGATCGGCATGCCCTTGGGGGTGTCGGCGGCTTTCGCCATCGGGATGATGGCCTGGCCCGAGATGAACTTGCCGCTCTGCCGGTCGAGCACGTAGAAGAACCCGTCCTTGGGCGCATGCATGATGACCTTGCGGGGCGTGCCGCCCAGCTTCAGGGTTGCCAGCACGATCGGCTGCGTCGCGGTGAAGTCCCAGGTCTCGCCCGGGGTCTCCTGGAAGTGCCAGAGGTACTCGCCGGTCTCCGGCTTGACCGCCACGATCGAGGACAGGAACAGGTTGTCGCCCCCGCCGGGCGAGCGGACCTTGCGGTCCCAGGGCGAGCCGTTGCCGACCCCGAAATAAAGCTGGTCGAGCTCCGGGTCATAAACGATTGCATCCCACACCGTGCCGCCGCCGCCGTACTTCCACCACTCGCCGGTCCAGGTCTTGGCGGCAATGGCCATCTGCGGGTCGGATGCGGCGTGGTCCGGGCCGCTCCTGGGATCGCCCGGCACCGTGTAGAACCGCCACTTGAGCTTGCCGCTCGCGGCGTCATAGGCGCTGATATAGCCCCGCACGCCGTATTCGCCGCCGCCGTTGCCGATGAACACCAGCCCCTTGGCCACGCGCGGCGCACCGGTGCTGACATAGGAGTGGCGCTTGTCGAAGGTCGGCACGTCCCAGACCTTGGCGCCGGTCTTGGCATCGATCGCCACCAGCCGCCCGTCCGTGGTGGCGACGTAGACCCGGCCCTGTCACAGCGCCACGCCGCGGTTGACGACGTCGCAGCAGGCCCAGGCGCCGACCGAACGGTCAGCCTGGGGATCGTAGACCCACAGTTCCTTGCCGCTGGCTGCGTCGAGCGCATGGACCACGCTCCAGGCCGAAGTGACGTACATCACCCCGTCGACCACGATCGGCGTCGCCTCCGCCCCGCGCCCCTCGCGGGTCTCATAGACCCAGGCCAGGCCGAGCCGGCCGACATTGCCGGTGTCGATCTGGTCGAGCGGGCTGAAGCGCTGCTCGAGGTAGTCCCGGCCGTAGCTCAGCCAGTTGCCGGGTTCGCTGTCAGCGAGGGCAATCCGCTCGCCGTCGACGGTGGCTGGGCCAGCATCCTTGCAGGCCGCCACCAGCGTCAGGCACAACGCAGCCAATATCGCAGCGGACTTTTGCACCGATCGACTCTCCCCGGGATCCGCGCCGCGACCGGCTCTTCAGAACCTGTTTCGCAATGTGGAACAGCGTTTGTCGATACGATACGGAGGCCGCATTACCGGGTCAAGCGGATCAGCGGTTGGTTTCCGGCGGAACGATGCTGCGCCAGTGCTCGGGCTCGGCGGGTTGATCGCCGTAAGCCTCAAGCGCATCGCCTGCCCGTCCGACGATGTCTTCGGCTGTAAAGCCCCGGTCGGCGAGCCACCTGTCGACCGTTCGGACTGCCTCTCCAAGCACTCCGAACCCGTGCTCCAGTACCGCAGATGTCATTTGCACCGAACAAGCGCCCGCCAGCATCATCCGCAGCACGTCCTCGCCGCAGCGGGCTCCATTGGTGCCGATCAGCGGAGCCTTGGCTCCCATGAAGCGGCGGGCGAGTGCGAGCCAGCGGCAGGTGATCGGCAAGGCCCACGGACCGCCATAGGCCGCCGAGGTACTCAGAACCGGACGCAGGGTCGTGAGATCGGGGACCATGCCGAGAAAACGCCCCATCAGTCCTACGGCATCTGCCCCAGCGGAACGCGCCGCCGCCGCCAGTGGCACCAGACCACCGCTGAGCCCGGTCAGTTTGATCCAGAGCTGACCGTGGAACGCGGCGCGCGCACGTTCGACGATGGCGGCAGCGCGGCCCGGATCAGTCTCGATGGTGATCGACCCTGGCTTTGCTTCCGATGCGTGCGGCGCCCCCATGTTGAACTCAAGCACCCTGAGGCCGGATGACTGCGCAAGAGCACACAGCTCGATCGCTGCATCGACTTCGCCGAGGATGATGCTCCCGGCAACGAACTGCCCATCCTTGGCAGCATTCGCATCGAGTTCGCTGAGCGCGGCAAACCATTCGGCCGGATCATGACCGCCCAGGCCCGAGCGGCAGAACAGCGAGGTGTCGTTCCGCTCCGAGCGCCAATCGACTTCAGTGAAATCCGGCGCGAGGCGGGTGTAGCGGGCGTGGTCGATCTGCCGGGCGCCCGCGAGCGATTCGTTGACCGATTTGGCGATCACGCCGCCCACGCCCTGCGCAAGGGCCGCCTGGATGCCGGCCAGCGTCATGACATGTTCGCCGGCGCCGCACAGCACCGGGCTGCGGCAATCGAGACTCCCAATCCGCACTTACCTGGGTCGCTCGTCCAGCATCGAATGGACCATTGGCTGCAGGTTGGGCGAGTATTCGGCCAGGCAGCGCAAGCTGCCCATGCCGACGGTCTCGTAATGGGTCAGGAGTTCCCCCTGGCTCCAGCTGTGGAGTGCGTAGCCGGCGGGTTCATCCGAAATCAGGCAGCGGCCGTCCGGAATATCCGGTGAGATCGGTCGGAAATCGAGCGCCACGGTCGGTGCGGTCGAGGGGCAGACCATCGCCGGAATACCGCCGAAGCGCGACGAGATCGGCCGGTGAAGATGCCCGCAGACGATAGCAGAGAGGTTGCCCGCGCCCGAAATTGCTTCGGCAAAGCGTGCCACCCACGGTTCGCGGGGATCGGTGTCCATCCACGGAATGCCGCAAGGAAATGGCGGGTGATGCATCACGATCACCGTCGGCCGCGAAGTGTCGGCCGCGAGCTGGTCAGCCAGCCAGGCGGCACGGGTTTCGCAGAAAGCGCCGCCATGGCGTTTCGGTTCAAGTGTATCCAGCAGCAGCAGCCGAACCTCGCCGGCGTCGAGCGCGTACTGGATGAAGCCGTCGTGCTGCGGGGTTTGCGGAAAGGCGCGGATCAGCGCCTCGCGGTCATCGTGGTTGCCGACCATTGGCCAGACCGGGAAGGGGCAGGGCGCAACCGCTTCTGCCAACCGGGCGAAGCTCGCGTCGTCGCCGTTCTCGGTAAGGTCACCGGTCAACAGCAGCATGTCGGGACGGTTCGGCCCGGTCAGCATGTGGTCGACCACGGCGCGAAAGCGCAGCATGTTGTGCTCGTCCGGGTTGTCCGGCTCGAACCCGATGTGGATGTCGGTTGCCTGTGCGATCAGCAAGGTGTTCCCCCCGGTCACTTCTTGGCGACCTTCGCTCCGCGCGGCGCACCGGGCGAGACGTGGTAGTCATGGCACATCGCGCAGCTTGACGCCACCTTGGGCCGGCTTGCGCTTTCGCCGAGGTGGCAGGTACGACACTGCTTGAGATCAGGCAGCAGCACATCGGTCGAAGTGGTTGACTGCGCGGCGGCATGGCAGGAGGAGCACTTCTCCTTGTCGTGCGATTTGTGATCGAACCATCCGTGCAGCATGTACCGCTGGGTCAGCCGCACCGGAGTGATCGCGATCCGCCCGCCCGACACCACGGGGGCATGGCATTCGCCGCAGACTCCTTCCTTCGAGAAAGCCCGCTGCACCGGATCGACCGGAACGGGCGGCGCGAAGTTGGAATAGTAGACGCGGCCCTCATCATAATTCCCCGGACGGCGGCGGTTGCCCAGCGGCGTCGCTGCGGGACCGGCGGTGCGCAAATCGGCGATCACTTGCGCGACATCCCCGTGATGCAGGGTGCGCACGGTGGTTCCCAGCCGGTCATAGCCGAGGCTGTGGCAGGCGGCGCAGTCCTTCTCCATGTTGACCGGCTTGAACCGGACACGGTCCTCGGTTTCGTGATGGCAATTGGTGCAGGTCAACGCCTGGCCATAGCCCGCGCCCTGACCCAGCCGCATCGCCATCCGCGCGACCCCGCCAAGCGGATCGAGGTGCGCTTTGTGCGGGAAGGCGAGCCCGCTGTTCTCGCGCGGGTGATCGCTCAACGGCAGGCGCTGCACCGCCTTGGTCCAGGGGTTTGCAGAAACTTGCACCTTGAGTTCGGGGTGGGCGGTGCCGAAGTCGCTGGCGTCGCCGAGTTTGGTATCGGCTAGCCGCTCCTTGAGCGAGCCATGGCAATCAGCACAGAATTTCTGCGCCGGCGGATCCATGTGCCGCGCACCCTGGTGCTCGACGTGGCAATCGACGCAGGCGCCAGGTCCGGTCTTGCCGAAAGCATGGGCGACTCCCCACAAGATGTTCCCGCCTAGCCCAGGCATGTCCCGCGCAGTCGCTATCCGGCCTGGTTGCCCGTGATCGTGCGTATCCTTGTGGCACGAGGTGCAAGTTTCATCGCGCACCGAGACGAAGGCCTTGACGTGACACGCCTGGCAATTGTCCTGCAGCTTCGCATGGCCCAGGCTCAGCGCGCCGGGGTCCCAGCTAGCGTCGCCGGTGATCTTGGCCTTCGGGTTGGAGCCGTAGATCTGGTGGCCGATTACCGGCACCAGCAGGAACGCCAACAGGATAATGCTGGCCAGCGCCCAAGAAAGCCCCCGCTTCCCGGGCAGCACCGAGGCGAGGGTGAAGCTGCGCTTTTCGTCGAAATCCGAAGTCGCATCGGCAGTGCTGGCGACTTGCCGCACGACCAGCAACGTTGCGCCGTCGCTGTCCTTGGAGACGGTGATGCGGTAGCCGCCGAACCCGAGTTCGCCTCCCGTTGCGATCTCGATGCTGGTGGCGTTGGTGGTCGACCCGTCGCGAGTGAAGCCGAGCGTGCCGGTAGAGGCGACTTCCAGGAAGCCGCCCGGTGGCGTGACCATTTGCGCGTGGTAGGCCTCTACGGCGAGATCCGGCAAGTGCAGGTCGTTTTCGGCGGCGCGGCCAACCGTCAACCGCGTCTTGTCCAGCATCCGGTCGCGCACGATCTCGCGCCCGCCCGCGGTGAAGTCGATCTGCCGGATACGGAAGGTCATGGTTCCGGCCCTACCAGTAATAAAAGACGCTGATGATGTGCGCGAAGAGCGCAGCCAGCAACGCGATGGTCGCGGGAACGTGGACGAACAGCCAGACCTCGAGCAGCGCTTTCAGCCGCAGGTGCCGGCGCATCCGTTCCAGCAGAGCCTTGCGACGGATAAGCAGTTTCTCGACCCGGTCGTTGGCCTCATTACCGCCATCTGCCCGAGCGATAGCTTGTAGCGAGCGTTCATTCGCGCAGCGCGGGTACCGGCCGGTCAGCCGGCTCCAGGCGCCCTGATCAAACGGATCCTCCTCCAGTGCGGCAAGGACCAGGTCGGCCAGGCGCCGATCGAGCGGCTGCGCCGCATCATGCAGTTGCCGGTCGACCGCGCGCAGGCCCTCCATCATCTGGCCCTGGGTCTGTTCTTCGCGGTTGTTGCTCAGCGCCGCAGGCAGCTGCGTGTAGGCGGTGATGCCCCAGATCCCCGAGGCGATGACCAACATCATCAGGACATAGGCCAGGGTGTGGACGTTCCAGCCAAGCTGGAACCCGGTGTGCAACGTTGCTACGACAATCAGCGCAAGGCCGAGATAGACATGCGCCGACGTCCAGCCCTTGAGCGACCAGTTGCCCGGCGTGATCGCGCGCTTACGGATGCCGAGCAGCGAAAGCCAGACGATCAGCCCCGCACCGATGGTGCCCAGCGTGTAGCCATACCAGCTGCCACCGTTAGGGCGCGGCTGTACGTCGATCAGGGCGTAGCCGAGGATTGCCGCGAGACAGAGAACCAGTGCCACCTTGAGCCAGCGAAAGCCGGCGTGACGCAGGAAGCTGTCATGTTCGCCGCGTTCCAGTCGGCGGGTGGTGCGGGTGGCCATCAGGCGTCTTCCACCGACTGCGCGAGGCTGGCTACCGAGAGGAATTTCTCGGGCGAAACGCGGATTGCCGCGCCGGTCGGGCAGGCGCGGACGCAGCTTGGGCCGCCGTCGATGCCTTTGCACATGTCGCACTTGATGGCCTTCTTCGGGCTCTCGACACCGTCAGCAGCTTTCTTGCGCCACTTTTTGCTGGGTTCTCCGGGACCGGGACCCTTCCCGAACATCAGCCATTGCAGCAGCGAGGGACGCGGCGGCGGGACGCTGTCCATGCGGATCACGCCATAGGGACAGTTGCGCTGGCAATTGCCGCAACCGATGCAGGTATCGTCAATGAACACCTCGCCATCCGGACCGCGGCGGATCGCGTTCGGGGGGCAATCGGCCATGCAGTGCGGGTGCTCGCAGTGCCGGCAACTGGTCGGCACGTGGAGATGGGCATAGGTCTTACCCGCCTCGCGGTTAAGCCGAGAAAGGCCATCGTGGCTGTCTGCGCAAGCTTTCTCGCAATTGTCGCAGCCGACGCACAGCGCCTCGTCGATCAGCAGCACGTCGGTTGCTTCGCCAAGACCGTTGTCGATCAGGAATTGCGCGGTCTGCGAATAGAGGTCAACGGCGCCCGAGAAGCTGTCCTTGCGGCCTTCGATGAAGGAATTGATCTCGCGCCGCCGGTCCATTTCGCCCTTGGCCTTCGCCAGCAATTCAGGCTTGCGCGCGAGAAGGGCAGCGAAAGCTTCGCCCGGCAGGCGGATCACTTCGGACCGGATCGCGGCCTTGACCGTGGCGGAGCGCGGTGCCTTGTCAATCAGTGCCATTTCGCCAACGTATGAGCCGGCAGGTACATAGCTGAGGAAGACCGGCCGACCCCCGATCTGCTTTTCCACCACCATCGAGCCACGCCGAATGATGTAGACATCCTGCCCCTCATCGCCTTCGGCCAGCACGACTTCGCCCGCGCGCTTGTTCTGGATTTCTGCGCCCGCAACCAGGTCAGCGACGTCTTCGCGCGTCAGGCCTGAGCCGAAGATCTGCAACAATTGCCGCTCGATCGAAATGCGGCTGACTGCCCGGCCTGCCGCGGGGACGGTGGCAATCAGCTTAAGCGCGGCGGTGCGCGACAGCTCAACCAGCACGGCATCCTGCGCCGCACGGACGGTAGACCCGCGCGGTCGCCCGGAAATCAGGCCGACTTCGCCAAAGATGGAGCCTTGCTCGATCGGGACGGTGATCGAGGCGTCGACCGGGTTGACTTCGACTGCGACCGATCCCTGCGCGATGCAGAACAGTGACGAGCCGGGCTCTCCGCGCTGAAACACCACCTCGTCCTTCCGGAACGAGCGGACGCTGGAATCCAGCATCAGCTCGCGCATCTGGAGCGACGACAGGTCGCGGAAGATCTCGATCTGGCTGCCGAACATGGCCAGCCATTCATCAACCGAACGCTTGCCGGGCAGGGGGGCGAATTTCTCCGCGAGGATTGGTTCGTCGGCCGGCTTGAGGTTGGTGTTGCCGTTGAGGAACTCCACCACATCGTAGCCCTGGTTCATGCAGTGCTTGATCAGGGGATAGCCGGCGAGCGCGCCGATCACGTGAATTCCGGGCTTGGTCGTCTCGAACACCGGCGACAGCACCGGGAAAGCTTCGCGGTCGGCGCTGGTGAATTCGATGCCGCAGGCTTCGACAAAAGCGCGCGGCGCGGCCGAGCCCATGCGGGCGATAATGCGGTCGCAAGGGATGGTTTCCTGCCCGTCGCGAGTATCGAGCAACAGTTCCCCCGGGCGAACTTCAGCCGGAGTGGTTTCAGTCCGGATGGTAATCCGCCCGGCCGCCGCCGCTTCCTGCAGCAGCTTGACGTTCGCCGGTTTGGACCGGGCGAAATCGGCACCGCGGTTCAGGATGGTGACGACGTTGCGTTGCGCGGGATCGGCGGCGAGGCCGAGCGCATTTTCTATGCCCGCGTCGCCAGTGCCGATCACGGTGATGTGCTCGTCCACGTACTCGCCCGGATCGTCGAGCTGGTACTGCACGTGCGGCAAATCCGCGCCGGGGCAGCGCATCAGGTTGGGGTTGCCCTGCGTGCCGATGGCTAGGATCACCGCCTCGGCCTCGAGCTTGTCGCCGCTGCGCAAGGTCAACGTGAAGTTGCCCTTCTCGCCCTCGATCTTGGCGACTTCGGCTTTGTAGAGCACGTTCACACCGGCCGCTGCGGCCTGTTCGTCCCAGGTTCCGAGAATGGCCTCGCGCTTGCCGGCGTCGAAATCGAGATCGGAGCGCAGCACCAGCGAGCTGGGCGTCGCCATCACGTGCTTGCCCTTCTGGTACTTGTAGATCGTGTCCGAGAGGTGGTCCGTCTTTTCGATTAGGACGTGGGGTATCTTCAACGCCGCAGCGCGCCCAGCAGCGGACAGGCCCGCAGGTCCTGATCCCACAATTGCAATGTGAACGCGATCCGCCACGGATCTTCCCCCCTTGGTCCAAGTGCGCCCACCGATTGCATTTTAAGCGGGTCTCGACCAAACCAGGCAAGCCAGGCGCAAATGGCCAGACCCGCCTCATGCCTTGGCGCGCAGCATATGGACGGGAATGGAATGACACAAGAGAGCAGCCGCAAAATCGGCCCGGGAAAACTGTTGCTTGGCGCGGCCATCCTCGCCTTTGGCGGGGCGGTGGGTTACACGATGTCGCAACGCGGCGATGCAACGCCACCCTCGGCGCTATCGGCACCGACAGTGACCGCGCTGCCCGATTCGATCGAACAGCTTAAGGCAAAGGCACAGGCCGATCCCTCCAACGCCGGGGCATGGCAGGCGCTTGGCTTCGCTTACTTCGAAGCGCAGCGGTTTGCCGAGGCGGTCGGGGCTTACAAGTCGGCAGTCAATGCCAGCCCGGGACATGCCGTGCTGTTGTCGTCGCTCGGCGAGGCGCAAGTGATGGCCAGCGAGCGCGATCCGATGCCGCCCGAGGCGCTGGCGAATTTCCGCAAGGCGGTGTCGCTTGATCCCAAGGATCCGCGCGGCCGCTATTTCCTGGCGGTAAAACGCGATCTCGACGGTGATCACCAAGGAGCGCTTGACGATTGGCTGGCGCTGTTGGCCGATACACCCAAGGGCGCGCCGTGGGAGGTCGACTTGCGGCGCACGATCGAGCAGGTCGGCAAGATCAACAAGCTGGACGTCGCTGGCCGTCTGGCCCGCATCGAACAGGCGGAGCCGGTCGCGCTCCCGGTGGCGGCTCGCGGCATTCCAGGGCCGAGCGCGGAGGATCTTGCGGCCGCATCGAAGATGCCGCCCAGCCAGCAGCAGGAGATGGTCACCGGCATGGTCGCCAGACTGGAAGGCAAGCTCAAGGCCGACCCGGCGAATGTCGATGGCTGGGTCATGCTGATGCGCAGCCGCGTCACGCTCGGCCAGGTTGACAAGGCATCAGCCGCGTTGAAATCCGCTGTGACTGCTAACCCGGCGCGGGCCCAGTACATCCGCCAGCAAGCGCAGATCCTTGGAGTGAAGTAGGATGACACCGCTTTCGCCGCGAGAATTGGCGGCCTATTGCGATCGTATTGGTTATGGCGGCCCGCTGCGGCCCGATCTCGCCACGCTGGACGGCCTGCACCGCGCTCATGCCTTGGCAATCCCTTTCGAGAACCTCGATGTCCAGCTAGGCACGCCGCCCACGATGGACCCCGATGCTGCCTTCGCCAAGCTGGTAACCGCTCGGCGTGGGGGATGGTGCTATGAGCACAATGGCTTGTTCGCCCGGGCGCTGACGGCCCTTGGCTTCGACGTGACGAGAATGAGCGGCGGCGTAATGCGCTCTGCGATGGGTGACACCACGCTGGGCAGCCACCTTTGCCTGAGGGTCGACATCGACGGAACCGCTTATCTCACTGACGTCGGTTTCGGTGGAACCCTGCTGGCTCCGTTGGAACTGCGACAGCTCCATGAAGCGGGCGCCGGTTCCATTCAGGCTGGGACCCGTCGAGGGCGACTACTGGCGGCTTGAACTCGACATGGGCGGCAACCCGATGTCCTACGACTTTCGCGCGGAAGCCGGCGATGAAGAGCAGATCACAGCAATGTGCGCTTTTCAGGGCTCGCACGCGGAATCCACCTTCGTGCAGAACTTGCTGGTGCACCAGCGCCGTCCGGATGCCTTCCTGGTGCTGCGCGGCAAAGTGCTGAACCGGTTCGATCAATCCAGAGTCAGCAACCGCGAACTGGGGTCGGCGCAGGAGCTGGTCACGATCCTGCGCGAGGTGTTCGATCTCGATGTGCCCGCGGCGGCGGGACTGTGGGATGCGATTTGCGAACGTCATGAGGCGCTATTCAGCCAGATCTGAGCAGATTCGCGTTCGGACTACCCGGCGCCCAGCAGCCCCCGATGCTCCACGACGAACGCCACCAGTGTCAGTGCCAACCCGCCCACGAACAGCCGGTAGGCCATGCCCAGGTAGCGGTACTTCTTGCGCTGGAGCACTTGTCCGTTCTGGTAGATGTCGCGCAGCATGGTGCGGAAAACGTCTTCGTCTTCGTGCAGCACTTCGAGCATCCGCTCGGTGAACTCGTCCTCGCTCCACTGGGTGAAGACGCCAAAGAACAGCCGGTTTTCCTTGCCGGGCACCACAGGTGGCGGCTTTACCGACGGCATGATCGCCGCCACCGCGCAGAGTGCAGAGGCGAAGGAAAAGACCGCCAGCAACAGCAGAGATACCGGTACGCTGCCCTTGCTGGCCTGGCCGACCGCGATGGTGAAGACCACGAAGGTGGCACCCATCAGGATGCTCGCCTTCTGGTCCGCCATCTGGCTCAGTTGCAGGTTCACCTGGGTGACCGTCCGGACAAGATAGATCGCGTCGCGGACGTAACCCTGCGGCTTTGCCTCCTCCTCGGCCATGGTCGGCTTATACCACCCCGAAGGCCAGCATCGCGTCGGCTACCTTCTTGAAGCCGGCGATGTTGGCGCCCTTGACGTAATCGATATAGCCGCCGCCCTGATCGCCATATTCCTGGCAGGACTTGTGGATGCCGGCCATGATGTCCTTGAGCATCTGCTGAAGTTCATCTTCCTTCCAGGCACGGCGCCCGGAATTCTGGCTCATCTCAAGGCCCGACACGGCAACGCCGCCGGCGTTCGATGCTTTGCCCGGAGCATAAAGCAGCTTCGCCGCCTTGAAGACGTGAACGCCTTCGAGATCGGTCGGCATGTTGGCGCCTTCCGAAACCGCGATGCAACCGTTGGCAACGAGGGTCCGCGCGTCGTCGCCGAGCAGTTCGTTCTGCGTCGCGCAGGGCAGGGCGATATCGCACTTGACCCCCCAAGGGGTCTTTCCGGCGTGGAATTCGGCATTCTTGAACTCTGCGACATATTCCTCGATCCGGCCACGGCGGTGGGTCTTGTGCGTTTTCACCCAGTCAATCTTGTCCTGCGTGACCCCGTCCGGATCGTAAATGAACCCGCCCGAGTCAGAGAGGGTCACCACCTTGCCGCCCAGTTGCACGATCTTTTCGGCCGCATGGGTGGCGACATTCCCGGAGCCGGAGATGACCGCAGTCTTGCCTTTCACTCCGTCGCCCTTGGTGGAGAGCATGTTCTCGAGGAAATAGACCGCGCCATACCCGGTGGCTTCGGTGCGGATCAGCGAGCCGCCCCATTCCAGCCCCTTGCCGGTCAGCACGCCGGTAAACTCGTTGGTGATGCGCTTGTATTGACCGAACATGTAGCCGATCTCGCGCCCGCCCACGCCGATGTCACCAGCCGGAACGTCCACGTCGGCGCCGATGTGGCGGTACAGTTCGGTCATGAAGCTTTGGCAGAAGCGCATGATCTCGCGCACGCTCTTGCCTTTGGGATTGAAGTTCGAACCGCCCTTGCCACCGCCCATCGGGAGGCCGGTCAACGCGTTCTTGAAGGTCTGCTCGAAGGCCAGGAACTTGAGCACGCTCTCGGTAACCGAGGGGTGGAAGCGGATGCCGCCTTTGTACGGACCGATTGCGTTGTTGTTCTGCACGCGCCATCCGCGCTGGACCCGAATGTTGCCGGCATCGTCTTCCCAGCAGACGCGGAACGAGACCACCCGGTCAGGCTCGGCGATGCGGCGCAGGATCTGCTGGCGGTGGTATTCCTCCTTATCCTGCATGAAGTCGAAGATGTCTTCGGCCACTTCCTGCACCGCCTGGACGAACTCCGGCTGATACGGATTACGGCGCTTCACGCCTTCCATGAACTGATTGAAATCGACGTGGTCCGAAATGGCCATGATGGTCTCCCCTGGTTTACGCGCCCCGTTGCCCGGCTTGGAGCCGGATCGAATGCGGAGAGACTATGCCGTTGCGGGGCGCTTGTATAGCGGGGTGGCGCCTATTGCGGTGATCGCTTGAGCAGCGCGCTGCGCAGCATGGTCAGCACCGTCTCGCCGCGCTGGTTGGTCATCTCGTGCCGGAAGGTGACGATCCCCGCTTCCGGGCGGGACTTGGAGGGGCGCAGTTCCACCACCTCGCTGTGGCAGGTCAGCGTATCACCGATGAATACCGGCGCAGGGGTAACGACCTTGTCATAGCCGAGATTTGCGATGAGGGTTCCCAGTGTGGTGTCCCCCACCGAGAGGCCGACGGCGAGGCTGAAGGTGAAGGTCGAATTGACCACAATCCGCCCGAACTCACTCGCCTTCGCCGCCTCGGCATCGAGGTGCAGCGGCTGCGGGTTGTGAGTCATGGTCGACCACAGCAGGTTGTCCGTCTCGGTGACGGTGCGCGAGGGCTGGTGGGCGAGGCGGGTGCCCACGGTCCATTCGTCGAAAAAGCGGCCTGCCATGTCAGCTGTCCTTTGCCTCAATCCGCACCAGCAACGCCTCCACCTGCACCTGCGCCCCGGGGGCGGCATTAAGCTCGGTCACCGTGCCATCGAACGGCGCGGTGAGGGTGTGCTCCATCTTCATCGCCTCAAGCGTGAGCAGCTTCTGGCCCTTGGCGACCTGCTGGCCTTGGGAGACTTCCACGGCGATGATTTTGCCGGGCATCGGGGAGAGGATGGCGCCATTGTGAGCGGAGCGGTGAGATCCACCATCCCAACGATTTCGTACAACCAGTGCCTCGCCCATTCGAAACACCACACCCCCATCGGCGCGCCCGTGACCTTCTATCCGCCTCTCAATGAAGTCGTCAGGCAATTCGTGGAGAATGGTTTGGCCGTCGACTTCCATTGCAATTATGTGCGACCAGTCTGCATTGAGACGGAAGCCAAAATTTTGTCGCCATGGCTCGGTTCCAAATCGGTCGTAATAGGAATGTTCAATCGATGGACCGTGCCAATGACCAGTCGGGGTCAAATTAGTTCCTAGCATCAGGATGGCCGCTTCATCCAGCAAGGCCTCTCGGAGCTGCTTAGGTTGTTCCAATTTATCGGCATGTCTCAGAATGAATCCAGTGTCGATCTCTTCCTCAATGAACCCGCGCAGACTGACCAACCTTTCCAGGAATCCAGCGTTCGTGGTCAATCCCTCCACCTGAGTCACACTGCAGGCTTTGCGCAATTTTCTCCTAGCTTCGTAGCGGTTTATACCCTGAACGACAATTTTTGCGATCAACGGATCGTAGTACGGCGAAACAATGTCGCCCTCTTCAATGGCGGCTTCCAGCCTCACTGGTGCGAGCACTTTGAACGTTTGAACCGATCCAATGCTCGGCAGAAACCCCTTCGCCGGGTCCTCCGCATAAAGCCGCGCTTCCATCGCCCAGCCGGTGATGCTCAGTTCATCCTGCCGCTTTGGCAACGCCTCGCCCGAAGCTACCCGCAGCTGCCATTCGACCAGATCGACCCCGGTGATCTCCTCCGTCACCGGATGTTCCACCTGCAGCCGTGTGTTCATTTCCATGAACCAGATGCGGTCCGCACGTAGCCCCTCCGAGGCATCGGCGATGAATTCGATCGTGCCGGCGCCGACATAGTCCACCGCCTGCGCCGCGCTCACCGCCGCTGCGCAGATAGCCACGCGGGTCGCTTCGTCCATGCCGGGGGCGGGAGCTTCCTCGATCACCTTCTGGTGGCGGCGCTGGAGCGAGCAGTCGCGCTCGAACAGGTGGACCACGTTGCCGTGGCTGTCGCCGAACACCTGCACCTCGATATGGCGGGGGCGCTGGATGTATTTCTCGATCAGCACGTGCGCATTGCCGAACGAGGACAGCGCCTCGCGCTGGCACGAGGCGAGCGCATCGGCAAAGTCGTCTGCGCTCTCCACCAGCCGCATCCCTTTGCCGCCGCCGCCCGCCACCGCCTTGATCAGCACCGGATAGCCGATCTTCGCGGCCTCACTGGCGAGGGTCGCCGGGTCCTGATCGGCGCCCAGATAGCCCGGCGTCACCGGCACCCCGGCGGCCTCCATCAGCGCCTTGGCCGCGTCCTTCAGCCCCATCGCCTGAATGCTCGCGGGCGAGGGTCCAACCCAGATCAACCCCGCATCGATCACGGCCTGCGCAAACGCGGCATTCTCGGACAGGAAGCCATAGCCGGGGTGCACCGCCTCGGCCCCGGTGGCCTTCGCGGCGGCAATGATCTTCTCCCCCACCAGATAGCTCTCACGCGCCGGCGAGGGCCCGATATGCACCGCCTCATCCGCCTGCCGCACGTGCAGCGCCTTGGCGTCAGCGTCCGAGTAAACCGCGACGGTGCGAATGCCCATTTGGCGCGCGGTGCGGATGATCCGGCAGGCGATTTCCCCGCGATTGGCGATGAGGAGGGATTTGATCATTGTAGGTCACTCACATCCGGAACACCCCAAAGCGGGGCGCCTCCTTAACCGGCGCCTCAAGGCATGCCGCCAAAGCCAAACCCAGCACATCCCGCGTCTGGACCGGATCGATCACCCCGTCATCCCACAGCCGCGCCGTGGCGTGATACGGATTGCCCTCATCCTCATACTTCTGGCGGATCGGCGCCTTGAACGCCTCGGCCTCCTCGGGCGACCACTTCTCGGCCTCGCGGTGGACGGTCGCCAGCACGCTCGCCGCCTGCTCGCCGCCCATCACCGAAATCCGGCTATTCGGCCAGGTGAACAGGAAGCGCGGGGCGAAGGCGCGGCCGCACATGCCGTAATTGCCTGCGCCAAAGCTGCCACCGATCAGCACGGTCACCTTGGGAACCGAGGCGGTGGCGACTGCGGTGACCAGCTTTGCACCATGTTTTGCAATGCCTTCTGCCTCATACTTCCCTCCGACTATGAAGCCCGAAATGTTCTGCAGGAACAGCAGCGGTATCCGCCGCTGGCAGGCGAGTTCGATGAAATGCGCGCCCTTCACGGCGCTTTCGCTGAACAGCACGCCGTTGTTGGCCAGGATGGCCACCGGCATGCCCCAGATATGCGCGAAGCCGCAGACCAGCGTGGAGCCGTAATGCGCCTTGAACTCGTGAAACTCACTCCCGTCGACGATCCGGGCGATTACTTCATGCACATCGTAAGGCGCGCGGACATCCTCCGGCACGATCGCGTAAAGCTCCTCCGCATCGTACTTCGGCGCGCGCGGTTCCTTAAGCTCGAGTTCGCCGCGCTGCTTCGGGCCGAGGTGGCTGACGATATCGCGCACGATGGTCAGCGCATGTTCGTCATTCTCGGCGAGATGATCGACCACGCCGCTCTTGCGCGCATGGAGATCGCCGCCGCCCAGCTCCTCGGCGCTGATCTCCTCGCCCGTCGCGGCCTTCACCAAGGGCGGGCCGGCCAGAAAGATGGTGCCTTGGCCGCGCACGATTACGCTCTCGTCGCTCATCGCTGGCACATAGGCCCCGCCAGCGGTGCAGCTGCCCATCACGCAGGCGATCTGGGGGATGCCCTTGGCGCTCATCTGCGCCTGATTGTAGAAAATCCTCCCGAAATGATCGCGGTCGGGGAAGACCTCGCTCTGGTGCGGCAGGTTGGCGCCGCCGCTGTCGACCAGATAGATGCAGGGCAGGCGGTTGGCCTCGGCGATCTCCTGCGCGCGCAGGTGCTTCTTGACCGTAAGCGGATAGTAAGTGCCGCCCTTCACAGTGGCATCGTTACACACGATCATGCACTGCCGGCCCGAAACCCGCCCGATAGCGGTAATCAGACCGGCGCCGGGAACCTCACCCTCATACATGTCACAGGCCGCCAATTGCCCGATCTCGAGCAGCGGCGAGCCGGGATCGAGCAGGCGTTCGACCCGCTCGCGCGGCAGTAGCTTGCCCCGCGCGGTATGCCGCTCGCGCGCCTTCTCGGAGCCGCCGAGCGCCGCCTCGGCCACCTTGGTGCGTAGCGCCCGAGCCAGCGTGCGATTATGGGCGGCGCGGGCTCTGGCAACAGGATCCTCAAGATCGAGGCTGGTCGGCAGGACAGGGCCGCTCATGCTCCGGCCCCGATCAGTTCCCGCCCGATCAGCATCCGGCGGATTTCATTCGTTCCCGCGCCGATGTCCAGAAGCTTGGCGTCGCGTAGGTAGCGCTCGACGGGCCAGTCCTTCGTATAACCCGCACCGCCCAGCGCCTGCACCGCCTCTCCCGAAACGCGGAAGGCATTCTCGCTGGCGAGCAGGATCGCCCCGGCGGCGTCGAAACGGGTGGTCTGCCCGGCGTCACAGGCCCGGGCCACGGCATAGACGTAGGCCCGCGCCGATTGCAGCGCGACATACATGTCCGCGACCTTGGCCTGCATCAGCTGGAAGGTGCCGATCGGCTTGCCGAACTGCTTGCGCTCGCGAAGGTACGGAATGACCACATCGAGGCATGCCTGCATGATGCCCAATTGCAGTCCGGCCAGCACCACGCGTTCATAGTCCAGCCCGCTCATCAAAACCCCGACGCCGCCGTGCAAGGGGCCCATGATGCGGTCTTCGGGGATGAAGCAGTCGTTGAATACCAACTCAGCAGTCGGCGACCCGCGCATCCCCATCTTGTCGATTTTCTGCCCGATCGAGAAGCCTTCGTCCTCCGCTTCGATCAGGAAGGCGGAGATCCCGCGCGATCCGGACTCGGGCGCGGTCTTGGCATAGACCACCAGCGTATCGGCATAAGTCGCGTTGGTGATCCAGAACTTGGTGCCGTTAAGCCGGAACCCGCCGGAGACCGCCTCGGCCTTGAGCTTCATCGAGACGACGTCCGAACCCGCGCCCGCTTCCGACATGGCCAGCGAGCCCACGTGCGCGCCGGAAACCAGTTTGGGCAGGTACTTGGCCTTCTGCTCGTCGCTGCCCCAACGGTGGATCTGATTGATGCAAAGGTTGGAGTGCGCGCCATAGGAGAGCCCGATCGAGGCTGATCCGCGCGAAACTTCCTCCACGGCAATTACATGGTCGAGATAGCCCAGGCCCAGACCGCCCCATGCTTCGGCCACGGTGATCCCGTGCAGCCCCAGTTCGCCCATCGTCGGCCACAGCTCGGCTCGCGGGAACCAGTCTTCGGCGTCGATGCGGGCAGCGAGGGGGGCGATCCTGTCGTCCGTGAACCGTTCGGCTGCCTCGCGGATCATCATCGCGCTTTCGGGCAGGGCAAAGTCGAATTCAGGCGTTGAACGCATGGCCGGCATCCTCCTGAGGGCAACGGCTATCATTGATGGCGTGCAATGAGAAATTGATAATCCTCCGGATTGGTATAGGCTGATCCTATGATAAAGCGCGCTCACCTCCGTCAGTTCATGGCCGTCGTCGATGGCGGGACCTTCACCCGAGCGGCCGAACGGCTCGGGATCACCCAGCCTTCGCTGTCCGCCGGGATTGCCGAGCTGGAGAGACTAGTGGGCACCCGGCTGTTCCTGCGCGAACGTCGCCGGGTCCGCCTGACCGACGCGGGCAACCGCCTTGTCGCTCACGCCCGCAGCATCGAGAAGGAATTCCGAGCGGCTGAGGCCAGTCTTTCCGATGCTGCCCCGCCGGCGGAGCCACTCTCGCTGGGCGTACTGGCGAGCATTTCCACCGCGCAGCTTACGCAGTTGGTCAGGGGGTGGAGCGGGGCGCGGGCGCTGGAACTGGTCGAAGGTACCGATGTGGAATTGCGGCGCAGGTTGGGGGAAGGGCGGCTGTCCTTTGCGCTCACCCTGTTTCGTCCGGAGGATGGCGAACGGGGGGCCGAACTCCTGCTCGACGAACCTTACCGCCTGATGCTTCCGGTCAGCCATCCTCTCGCGGCGGCGGGCCGGCTCGATCCGCGCGACGTGGCCGGTGAGGTGATGATCGCGCGCCGGTCCTGCGAGATACTCGCCGAGACCAGCCGCTTCTTCACGCAGCGCGGGGTGCGGCCACCCTTCGCCCTGCGCTCTGCCAACGACGATCGCTGCATGGCGATGGTCGCCGCTGGCCTGGGAATCACTACTGCGCCGCGTTCGCTGGTACGCGACGGGATCGTCGCCATGCCGTTGGCCGGGTACGACTTCCGCCGCCAGATCGGGTTGATCACCGGCGCCGGCGCGGGTGCGGAAGAGAGTGAGGCGCTGCTGACTGCTTGTCGGATAGCCTTCGGAGTGGCTTGACGCCGCGCTCAGCCCGGTCGACAATCAGAACATGAGCCAACCTTACGTGCTGCACACCTATTTCCGCTCGTCGGCCAGCTGGCGCGTGCGCATCGCCCTTGGCCTCAAGGGGCTCAATTGGCAAAACGCATTCCTCCATCTGCTGCAGGACGAGCATAAGAGCGCGGCGTATCTTGCGCTCAACCCGCAGGGCCTGATCCCGACGTTGCAGGTCGACGAAGGCGTGCTGACGCAGAGCGTGGCCATCTGCGAATACCTTGACGAGGTGCACCCGATGCCGCGGCTGCTGCCCGCCGATCCGTTCCGGCGGGCACGGGTGAGGGCTTTCGTGCTCGCCATCGCGTGCGAAATCCATCCGTTGCAGAACTCCGGTGTGTTGCAGCGCCTGCGCCAACTTGGTCTGCCGCAAGAGGACGTGATGGGCTGGGCCCGGGATGTGATTGACCGCGGTTTCGAAGCCTGCGCCAGCATGATCGCGGAAGAGACTGGCCCTTACTGCTTTGGTGAACAACTCACCTTGGCCGATGTGTTCCTTGTCCCGCAGATGGGCAATGCTCGCCGCTATGGCGCCAAGTTCGATCGCCCCCGGTTTCTCGAGATCGAGGCCGCCTGCATGGCCCTGCCGGCGTTTGCCGGCGCCGTGCCGGAGGTTCAGCCGGACGCGAGTTAGCAAAACCGGGGCGAAACGGAAGATTTACGGCTACGGGACGGCTCCTGGGCGCTATCAACTGTTGACGAATGCCGCGCCAGAGAGAAGCTTAACAAATAAACCGTGCGGGGAGTCGCGCGGTCGGGGAGAGTTATGACAAGCGCAACCTATCATGCACCCGCCAGCATAGCCGAAGCTGTAGGACTGTTGTCCTCCGATCCGGCAGCCCGGATCATCGCTGGCGGTACCGACCTGATCGTCCAGGCCCGCGCGGGCCGGGTCAAGCCGGGTGCTTACGTGGATATCAAGCGGATATCGGCGGCCATCGGCATCCGTTCATTCGAGGGCGGCTTCGCAATCGGCGCGGCAACGCCGTGCACCGCGCTGCTGGAACACGCTGCGTTGTGCGCCGCCTGGCCGGGCATGGTGGAGGCCGCCAACCTGATTGGCTCGGTCCAGGTCCGCAACCGCGCGACCATGGGCGGCAACCTCTGCAACGCCTCTCCCGCGGCCGACAGCGTGCCCGCGCTGATCGCCGCCGGCGCGACCTGTCTGGTGGCCGGGCCGAGTGGTGAGCGCGTCATACCTGTAACGGATATCCCGTCCGCGCCGGGCCGCACCTCGCTGGCTCAAGGCGAATTCGTGGTCGAGATTCGCTTGCCGGCGCAGCCTTCAGGCGGTTCGGATGCTTATCTGCGTGCCATCCCGCGAACCGAAATGGACATCGCCGTGGTCGGGGCGGGGGTCTCGCTGGTCATGGATGGCGGGGTCTGCAAGTCTGCCCGCGTCGGGCTCGGCGCGGTGGCTCCCACCGCACTGCTGGTCGAAGCGGCTGCGGCCGCGCTGATCGGCACCACTCTCGACGACAACGCCCTCGATGCCATGGGGGAGGCGGTAAGCGCGGCTTGCAAGCCGATCGACGACAAGCGCGGAACCGCATCTTACCGCACCCATACCGCCGCCGTGCTCGCACGCCGTGCCGCCCTTATTGCCCGCGACCGGGCCGGAGCCAAGTAATGCAGAAGATTCTCGTATCCACCACGGTCAATGGCGAGACCTGCGAATTCGCCTGCGAGCCCGACACCAGCCTGCTCGACGCTTTGCGCACGGAACTGCGCCTCACCGGTTCCAAGGAAGGCTGCGGCTCGGGTGATTGCGGCGCCTGCACGATCTCACTCGACGGCGAGATGGTCTGCTCGTGCCTGGTCCTCGCGGCCGAGGCACAAGGACGGACGATCGGCACGGTCGAAGGAATCGCCGAAGGCTCGGCCTTGCATCCGCTGCAAACCCGCTTCCTGGAGCACGCCGCGCTGCAGTGCGGCTTCTGCACCCCGGGTTTCCTCGTCGCGGCCAAGTCGCTGCTCGAGAAGAACCCCGATCCCACCGAAACCGAAATCCGTTACTGGCTGGCAGGGAACCTTTGCCGCTGCACGGGTTATGACAAGATCATCCGCGCGGTGCAGCACGCCGCCGCAGACCTCCGTCAGGAAAGGACCGGCGCATGAACGACATGTCGGGCAAGCCCCAGTATCGCGTGGTCGGCACGCGCCCCGTCCGTCCGGACGGAATCGACAAGGTCACCGGCAAGGCGGTGTTCAGCGCTGACCATTTCGTTGCGGGCATGATCTATGGCGCGATCCTGCGCAGCCCGCACGCCCATGCGCGGATCCGCTCGATCGACACCAGCAAGGCCGCCGCATTGCCTGGGGTCAAGGCAGTCGTGACCGGCGCTGATTTCCCGGCGCTGAAATCGATGGAAGTCGATTTGGGCGAGGGCGGCGGCGATATCGTCGACATGTCGGTCAACTGCATGGCGCGCGACAAGGTGTTTTACGACGGGCACGCCGTTGCTGCGGTCGCAGCCACCTCCGCGAGCATCGCCGCCGAAGCGCTGGAGCTGATCACGGTCGATTACGAAGTGCTGCCGCATGTAACCGACCTCGCCGCCGCCATGGCGGACGACGCGCCGGTGCTGCACGCCAGAATGCGCACCAAGGGGCTCGATACGCCCAGCGACAAGCCGACCAACGTCTCGATGCGCTTCGTCATGGAAAAGGGCGATGTCGCCGCCGGGCTTGCCCGTGCCAAAGTGGTGGCTCGCGGGAGTTTCTCCTCGGCACCGGTGCATCAGGGGTACCTGGAACCGCAGGCCTGCACCGTTGCGTACAATTCGGACGGCCAGGTGCAGATCTGGGCCTCGAGCCAGGGCGCCTTCATGATCCGCACGGTGACGGCACAAGTGCTCAACCTGCCTATCGCGGATATTCGCGTGACTCCGCTCGAAATTGGTGGAGGTTTCGGAGGCAAGACGGTGATTTACCTCGAACCTGTTGCTGTTCTGCTGTCCAAGAAGTCGGGTCGCCCGGTACGCCTGGCGATGAGCCGGTCGGACGTGTTCCGCGCCACCGGACCTGCTCCGGGCACGATCTGTGACGTCGCTATTGGCTGCGACGAGAACGGGATCATCACCGGCGCGGAAGTCACCTTCAGTGGCTCGGCCGGTGCTTTTCCCGGCTCGGGCACGCATCCGGCCGCGGTCTGCTCGCTGGCGCCATACAAGATCCCGGACTACCGGATCGTCGGGCATGACGTCGTCACGAACATGGCCTGCACCGCCGCTTACCGATCGCCCGGTGCGCCGCCGATCATCTTCGCGGTTGAATCGATCGTCGACGAACTGGCCGGCAAGCTGGGGATGGACCCAATCGACCTGCGCCTGCGCAACGCCATCCAGGAAGGCGATCCTTCGCCGTCCGGCGTTCCCTTCGGGCCGATCGGGCTCAAGGAAATGCTTGAGGCTGCCAAGGTCCACCCGCACTGGTCCGAACCGCTGGAAGCGAACCAGGGTCGGGGCATTGCGGCAGGATACTGGCCCAACTTCGGTGGCCAGTCCACCGCGTCAGTCAGCCTGACCGACGATGGCACGGTCATTGTCACCACCGGCAGCCCGGACATCGGCGGATCGCGCGCCTCGATGGCGATGATGGCGGCCGAAGTGATCGGTCTGCCTTATGATAGCGTGCGGGCCACCGTCGCCGATACCTCCTCGATCGGCTATTCGATGCTTACCGGCGGCAGCCGCACCACTTTCGCCACCGGCAAGGCCGTGGTCGAAGCTACGGAAAAGGTCGTCGACGGACTTAAGGCCCGCGCAGCCTCGATCTGGGGTGTCGATGCTGGCGCCGTTGAATGGGCAGGCGGGGAAGCGCGCTGCACCGCTCAAGACAAGGAAGGCACGCTCTCGGTTCGCGAACTGTGCGGCAAGGGCGGACCGATTTCGGCCGAAGCGACTGTCAATCCGCCGGATCCCGGCCCGGGCATCGCAGTGCAGATCGTCGATGTAGAGGTCGATCCCGACACCGGCACTGTCACTGTGCTGCGTGTCACCGCGCTGCAGGACGTCGGCCGGGCGATCCACCCCTCCTATGTCGAAGGGCAGATGCAAGGCGGCGTGGTGCAAGGCATCGGCTGGGCGCTAAACGAAGGCTACGTCTTCAACGCCAAGGGCCAGCTCGATAACGCGGGCTTCCTCGATTACCGCATTCCGGTCGCATCGGATCTGCCGATGATCTCGACCGTGATGATCGAGGTACCCTGGCCAAGCCATCCGTTTGGCGTGAAGGGCGTGGGCGAAGCTCCGATCTGCCCCCCGATGGGCGCGGTTGCAAATGCGGTCAGTGCGGCCACGGGCGTGCGCATGCACCACTTGCCGATGTCTCCCGATCGCATCCTCACGGAAGTAGCGGCGGCGCAGTGAGCAGGGTTGTGCGCTGATGGCGCGGGTGATCGTCACCCCGTCCTTCGCGCGCGAGCATCTCGGCGCGATCGAAGAATTCGAGCTGGAAGCGGGCAACCTCTTCCAGCTCGTTGCCGCGCTTGAACAGCGCTTTCCCGGCTTCGAGAGCTTTGCCCGAATCCGCACCACCTTCGCGGTGGACGGTACCGTGGTGAACGACTGGAGCACACCCTTGACCGCCGATAGCGAAGTGCTGCTGGTCCCCCGGATCGGCGGAGGCTGATCCCTTGAATTCCCATCCACGGAGCGGCAAGCGCCGGATATGAGCACCAACGCCAACATTGCAGCGCAGTTCCTCGCCGTCGCCGCGGAGCAGGGCAGCAAGCCCTTCCTGATCGAACATGGGGAAACCGTGCTGACTTTCGCCGATCTGGAATCCCGGACCGGCCGTCTGGCTGCGCGGCTCCAGACGCTGGGCGGCAAGCCCGGTGAGCGGATCGTGGTGCAGATCGACAAGTCGCCCGATAACGTGTTGCTCTACCTTGCCGCACTACGGCTCGGGATTATCTACGTGCCGCTCAATACTGCCTACACGGCTGCGGAACTGGCCTATTTCATCGGCGACGCGGAGCCAGTGGTCGTCGTATGCCGACCAGGCGACGAGCTTTCGGTCCGCGAACTGGCCGGCGCCGCGCGCGTGGTGACACTGGGCCCCGCTGGCGATGGATCGCTGTTCGACTCCATCCCCGAGAATCCGGCACCTGTCGCTCACTGCGGCGCGGACGAACTGGCGGTAATCCTCTATACTTCCGGCACCACTGGTCGCTCGAAAGGCGCCATGCTCAGTCACGGGAACCTCGCCAGCAATGCCCTGACGCTGAAGGACTACTGGCGCTGGTCGAGCGACGATGTGCTGATCCATATCCTGCCGATCTACCACGTCCACGGCCTGTTCGTGGCGCTCCATGGCGCGCTGCTGGCCGGCGCAACCATGCTGTTCCACCGAGGCTTCGATCCCGCGCAAGTGATTGCTGAATTTGCCAGTGCTACCGTTTTGATGGGGGTGCCGACGCATTACACCCGGCTCACGGCCACAGATCACCTGACGCCTGAGGCCTGCCGCTCCATGCGCTTGTTCGTCTCCGGCTCGGCGCCTCTGTTGGCCGAGGCGCACCAGCGCTTCGAAGAGAAGACTGGTCACCGCATCCTCGAACGCTACGGCATGACCGAGACCGGCATGATCTGCTCCAATCCCTATCATGCCGAGCGGGTTGCCGGAACCGTCGGCTATGCTCTCCCGGGAGAGGAAGTGCGTATCTGCGATGAGCAGGGTAGCGCGGTGAAGCAAGGCGAGCCCGGCGTGCTCGAAGTGTGCGGACCGAATGTTTTCAAAGGGTACTGGCGCAATCCCGAGAAAACGTCCGAAGATATTCGAGCGGACGGATTTTTCATCACCGGTGACATCGCAACCATGGCTGCTGACGGCCGGGTGACGCTGGTCGGCCGGGCTAAGGACTTGATCATTTCGGGGGGTCTCAACATCTACCCCAAAGAGATCGAGGAAGCGATCGACGCGCTTCCCGGCGTAGACGAATCCGCCGTGATCGGCCTGCCAGACGCCGATTTCGGAGAGGCGGTGGTGGCCATCGTCGCCCACCAGAAGGGCGCGGACGTTCAGGAGGAAGCCGTCAAGACGGCCTTGCAAGACCAGCTCGCGCGATTCAAGCAGCCGCGCCGGGTGGTGGTGGTCGAGAGCCTGCCGCGCAATGCCATGGGCAAAGTCCAGAAGGCAGCATTGCGGCAGGAATACGCCCGATTGCTGGACTAGCCTGCGGCGCGCCAGTTCTCGACGGCCAAGCCATCGAGCACGTAACCGTAGGACCTTACTGTTCTCAGCGGATCGGGCACGCCGTGGGCTCTCAGCGCCCGACGCAGGCGTCCGACCCAGACGTCGACCGTCCGCTCATCGAGCGCGGCGGCGTCCTTGCCCAGCACCGTAATCAGCGCTGAGCGGCTGAACACCTGATCCGGATGCTCGACGAAGTGTGCGAGCAGGCGAAACTCGGTGGGTCGAAGCGGCACCACGGCCCCCTGCCAACGGGCATGGTGAGCCGCAAGATCGACCGATAGCGCACCGTGGGAGAGCCGGGGTTTCGCCTTGATCTGCGTACCGCCGCAATAGGTCTTCAGCCGGTCCGCGAGCTTGATGAGGTTGAGCGGTCCGAGCAGATAGTCGTCCGCGCCGGCACGTAGCGCTCGGCGGCGGACGTCGGAATTGTCTTCATCCAGCACCATCGTGATGTGCAGGTCGGCAAGTTCCGGCAAAGCGCGAAGCTGGCGGCACATTTCCAAACCCGAGATGGTCGGCAGCAGCCAGTCGATAAAACACAACGAAAGACCTCGCACGCGCTGCTTCGGGATGGTGTCGCCAATCTCGATTGCTGTCACGTCCGGCATTACTTCGCCGAGGTCAGCGAGCAGCCCTGGCTGCGTAGATGTCAAAAACAAGGTCAGTTCGTCAGGCATCGAGATCCACGAAGTTGAACGGGCCACGCCTTATTGCCCGTGTTGCATGACGGTTTTGTGACGGAAAACGGTCATTTATCTCTGTGTCACATCAATGACTCACTGGTGTCGGTTTGTTGTCGGCAAAGAGTCGCGGTGCCGCAATCGGCGGGGCCTAGCCGCCATTTCGGCAGGGGGTCTCCCGGCGAATCGCAAAGGCGATGCCGCATCTCCCGCTTCGACGACACACCCAATGAGGGACACTAAAACATGAAACGCTCAGTTTCGACTTTCGCTGCCTCGCTCTCCGCGCTGGCTTTCGCTCAGTGCGCCTATGCAGCGACAGCAAACGATTTCGTGACCGTAACCGCATCCGAAATCGCCGTGAACGCCGATGGTGCGGGCGAAGCCCCATCAGATCCCGCAGTGGCGCAAGGCAACGACAGCGGTCTCACCGACATCGTGGTCACCGCCACCAAGCGCGAGACCAACCTCCAGCGCACCCCGATTTCGATCTCGGTGATGGGCGCAGACACGGTGCGCGAGCGCAAGGTGCAGAGCCTGCTCGACCTGTCCGACGGCGGCGTTCCCAGCTTGCGCGTCGCTACCTTCGAGGCCCGTCAGTCCGCCCTTACCATCGGGATCAGGGGCATTGTGCCGCTGGATGCGAACCAGCCCGCGCGCGAGCAGGGCGTCGGCATCTATATCGACGGCGTCTACCTCGGCCGTCAGCATGGTCTAAACGCAGCGCTGTTCGATATCGAGCGGATCGAAGTGCTCAAAGGACCCCAGGGTACCCTGTTTGGCCGTAACACCGAGGGCGGTGCCCTTTCGATGATCAGCAAGGCCCCGAGCGGCAATTTTAACGGTCGGGTCGAAGGCAGCATCGGTAACCTTGGTTCCTACAATGGCGGGATCCATCTTGACTTGCCTGAATTCGCCGGCTTCTCGATCAAGCTTGACGGGGTAATCTCTCATCAGGATCCGGTCACGGAAAACCCGATGTCTGGGCAGGCGGGGTGGGGCCTCTACCACCGTAAGGGCGGCCGCGTAGCGGTACGTTGGCAGCCGATCGAAGCGATCACCAACGATTTCGCATTCGATATTGCGCACGACGAGAACACGCCGTTCTACAGCCAGTTGCTGAACTACAACCCGAACAATTGCCTGAGCGGCGGTACCAATGCCGCGCCGATCGCGATCCCGACCGGCAGTACCTGCGTCACCCCAGGTACGGCCTTCACCAGCACTCAGGGGACGATCCGTTCGCTCCTCCCCGGAGTGATTGTCAACGGAACGACGCTGATGCGCACCGCCGATATCGGAGTTCCGCAGAAGGTCAGCGTCGACAAGACCCACGGATTCACCAACACGTTCAAATGGACGATTGCACCGGAAATCGAACTGCGCTCGATCACCGCCTGGCGCGGTGTCGATGTGGAGCAGTGGGATAACTCGGGCGGCGCGCATCGCGTGCCGGTGGTTAACCTGACCGCATCGTGCACCGCTACCGCGCCTTGCGCTTTCAGCCGCTACAGCCTTGCCGATTTGCGCCAGCGTCAATTCAGCCAGGAACTGCAGGCGGTTGGTTCGATCGGTCCGGTCGACTACGTCGCAGGTCTCTACTACTTCAACGAGCACGTCAGCGACGATGCCGCAACGCCAAACTCGATCGGTGCCGTGGCGACGCTGAACAGCGCGAATGCGGTAATCGGGGCCACTTACGTGTCCATTCCGTTCTGCACCGCCAATACACCTCAGTTTGTGGGCAACGCCGTCAATGGCTGTTCGATAGACCGCGCCTCTGAAGTCTGGTCGAAGAGCTATGCCGCCTACGGCCAGTTGACCTGGAACGCGAACGAGGCGCTGCACATCACTGTCGGTGGGCGCTATTCCAAGGACAAGAAGCGAGGCGTCCTGCACTTTTCGCGCAACATCAACTACGATACGAACCCGACTGCCGCCGCTGCCGCCGGTTACGTCCCGCTCGACAAGACCTGGGACCGGTTCAACCCGACCGCAACGGTGGCTTACGACTTCAGCGACACCTTGCACGGTTATGCCAAGTACAGCACCGGTTACCGCGCCGGCGGCGCCAGTTCGCGCACTTCGGATTATCGGGCTTTCGATCCGGAAGAAGTGAATAGCTACGAAATTGGCCTGAAGGCGGACTTCTGGGATCGCCGTGCCCGCCTGAACCTTGCTGCCTACACAATGGACCGCAAGAACAGCCAGGTCGACCTCAGCACGATCCAGCCTACGGCGACCGGCAACTTCAACAATCTCGTCACCTTCAATGCTCCGGGGACTACCAAGATCCGCGGGATCGAAGCGGACCTGACAGTGAAGCCGGTGGACGGGCTGACACTTGGCCTGTCCTATGCCTACACCTATACCGACGTTCCGCTGGTTCCTGTGACCTATGAGGAATTCAGCTCCGGGGGCGTGCGTACTGGTAACAAGACCACTGTGCCTCAGAAATTCTATATCGTCTTCACCCCCCGCAACGCGGCCAGCGGCTCGATAGACTACGAGCTCCCGGCCTTCGCCGAGGCCCGCGTCAAGTTGCACATCGATGCCAACTACGCCCAGGCAACCCAGTCGTTCGATCAGTTCGCGACCAAGGCTGACGGGTCGTTCATCGTCAATGGGCGCCTCTCGTTGCTCGACATCGGCTTGGGCGGTTCAACCAGCAAGTTGTCGGTAAGCGTGTGGGGACGTAACTTGTTCAACGAGCAGCACGTCTATCGCCGCGATCCTTCAAACAGCCTGCCGTCAGTGCAGTCGACCGCGGCCACCGGCGTGCCGAACGTGGTCGTAATCGGCAACAATGGCGGGGTTCTGGGTGACTACGGCAATTTCAACACGCCGCGCACCTTTGGTCTCGAAGCATCGCTTTCGTTCTGATCCGTTTTCAAATTGCGACCCGACCTGGGGCGGGCGGCAGTCAAGCCGTCCGCCCTTCCTTTTGTCCTCAGCGGAAGAACGAGCCAATTTCCTTATCGCGATAAGTTTTCTCTTGGCAGGTCCGAGCACTCCCGCCACACCGTGAACAACAGATCGGACACGCGGGAGTTTGTGATGCGACTGAGACGGATGATCCACAAGGCGTTGTTGTGCCTCGTCCTCACCCTCCCACATCCGGCGCAGGCTGCCGAGCCTTGCGATCGCAACTGCCTCGAAAGCCACGCCAACGCCTATATTGCCGCCGCGCTGGCACACGATTTGTCGAAGCTGCCGCTCGCCCCTGACGTCAAGGTCGCAGAGAACAACAGCGCGATCAGACCGGGCGAGGGCTCCTTTGCTACGTTGAGCGGGCAAGGCAAGTATCGCCATTATTTCGCCGATCCGGTCACCGGCAGTGTCGGCCTCATCACCACGGTCACCGAGCATGGCGCGAAGGGAATCCTCGATCTCCGGATGCGCGTGGTTGATGGCAAGATCGCCGAGATCGAGACGCTGATGATCCGCGACGCTGGCGGGCATGACCGGTACGAGGCGCTGGTTGGTCCCGAGCAGCCATGGCTCGATGTCATACCTCCCGAAAAGCGTCTTTCGCGGGCGGAGATGGTCCGCGCGGTGAACCACTACTTCACATCCATGACGCACAATGACGGTCGCGGCGATTACACCTTCTTCGACGACGAGTGCGACCGGCTCGAGCATGCGCTCAAAACCACCAACGTCCGCCAACGCGAAGCCTATGGTCATTCGAGCGATACCAACTTCAGCTCGCTGACTTGCGCGCAGCAGCAGGAGACCGGTTTCCTCGGCTTCGTCACCGAGATCCGTAACCGCCGCTTTTTCATCATCGACGAGGAACGGCAGGTGATGCTCGCGGCTGTTACGCTGGATCACAACGGCACGATCCGCAAGCTGCCGCAAACGAACGGCACCGTCTTCGTCCTGCCGCCCTACTTCAATGTGCCCCGGACATTGCAGGTTTACGAGGCCTTCAAACTGCGCGGCGAGAAGCTCTACCGGATCGAGATGACGCTGGTCGAAACGCCCTATGGCAACCGTCCGCCCTGGCAGGACGGCGCGGACATCACGGTGATCAAGTGAGGAGCGGGGCAATGTTCAGGTTGATGTTTTCCGGCGTTGCCGTCGCCGCACTTGCCTTCCCGGCGATTGCGGCCACGACGCCAACCTGCGACGAGGTTTGCCTGAACCGCCTGGCCGATCAGTTCGTGCAAGCGATGGCGGTCAACGACGGTTCGCGCCTGCCGCTTGGCACGTCCTTCCGCTACACCGAGAACGGTCAAAGGCTCGAGCCGGGTGACGGGATGTGGGGCACGCTCAGTGCCTATGCCGGACAGGATACGGCGCTGTCTCCGGCGGCGGCCAAACTACCCTATCGATTGACCCTGTTCGATCCGGCCAAGGGCGAGGTCGTTCGACTGGTAGAAACTGACGAGAACTCCACGCGGGGCCTGACCGTTTTGCGTCTGAAGCTGGACGCCGAAGGCAAGCTCGGCGAGGCCGAAGTGTTGCCGGTGCGCGAGGAATTCGCCGGGAACCGGGGTGGAACGGTAACCCTGCTGCAGCCGTTGCTGCTGGTCACCATGGACGGTGAGAAGCTCGAGGCGGCAGACCCGCTGCTGAGCCGGCGTGAGGCAACATCGTCAAGTCCCGCCGAATTGCAGGCCGCCGCCGATGCCTATCTCGATGCCATGCAAGGCGGGAAGGGCGGGGCGGCTCCAATCGCGGAAGATTGCTTGCGCCGGGACAACGGCGTGCGCACCACGGGCAACTCCGCGAGTGATCCGCTCGATCCGGCGAAACCTGCTTTCAAGCCTTTCGCGCTGTCCTGCCAGGCCCAGCTCGACAGCGGGTTCTATTCCAATGTGGCCCGCATTCGCGACCGCCGTTACGTGGTGGACGCCGCGCGCGGTCTGGTGCTGGTGCTGACTCAGATGGATCTTCCCGGAACCTGGCTTACATTCAAGGCGCCCAAGGTGGGTACCGTTGCCTATCCCGGCCCGCGCGGCACCGATCCTGCGCTCGACGGGCAGTTCGCCAATCGCTTCAGCGCCAATATGATCGCCCCGGTTTCGATGAATGCGGCGCTGCTGTTCAAGGTTGTGGAAGGTAAGATTGCCCGGATCGACGCGTTTTACCGCGGTGCGCCGCTGGGGATCAAGTCGGGCTGGTAGCTAATTTGCAGGCGCTGCGGCCGCTTCTGGCAGCACCAGCACCGGCACGGCGGCAGTATCGGCAAGATATTTGCGCGCCAGTTCCTGCAATTCCGCCGGAGTGATGGCGAGCAAGCGCGCGCGCGCCTTGACGAAGCGATCGAGGCGGTCCGGCTCCGATTGCGCCCGCGCCACCAGACCGATCCAGCCGCGGTTGGTCTTGAGCTGGTTATCGTAGGCCTCAAGCAAGGGTTGGCGCGCGCGTTGCAGCAGATCCTCGCTGACCGGCGCATCGCGCAGTCTGCCTAGCGCGGCCAGGATCGCCGCGCGGGTCGCCGCGACGTCCTTGACGTCGACAGACGCTGTTATGCTGAACGTACCGTAATCATCCCAGCTCTGGCTCAGGTTGCTGCTGGCGTTGGGCGAGTAGGCCTTCCCGAGCTGCTCGCGCAGCGTATCGTTGAGTACGATCCCGACCACCCGATCAAGCACGGCAAAACGCCGATTGTCGACGGCGTCACTGTCGTCGCGGGTGGGCCATACCAATTGGAGCAGGGCCTGGTCCTTCGGCCCGGTGTGGCGCAGCACGCGCAGGCTGCGGTTGGCAGTGAAGGGCCGCTGGCGCTGCTCGGGATAGCGCCCGAATTCTGCCTCGCGAGTGGGCAAGGCGCCGAAAGTCTTGGCGGTCAGAGCAATCGCTTGTGCTTCGTCGATGTCGCCGACGATGCCGATTTCAATTGCGCCGCGGTCCAGCCGGTCTGCCAGGTCCGCCTTGAGTTTCGCAAAGGTCAGCGCGCGGTAGTCCTCGACCTTGTGCAGCATGAAGCGCGGATCATCATCGGACAGGATGCCGCCAATTGAGGCTCCCAGTGCCGAGCCCGGCGAGGTGCGCAGCTGGGCAAAGTAGTTGTTCATCGCGAGGCGATACTGCACTTGCCCTTCCGGCCGGTAACCGGGATCGGTCACATAGGCCGCCATCAATTGCAGTTCTGTCTCGAGGTCGCGTGTCGTGGTCGTCACGGTCGAGCCGAAGACCTCGGGGTTGGCGCTGAATGCCATGGCAACGCTGCGGTCGGATAGCAGGCTCTGGAGATCGTCCTGGCTGTGCTTGCCGAGTCCACCGGCGACGAAGGCGGAGACCATCTCGGTCGCGAGCGGATTGGCCTTGGTCGATAGTCGCCCCCCGCCGTCGAGCGCGAACTGTGCGATAACCCGATCCGTCTCGTTGTCGGTATGACGCAGGTTGAGCCGCACGCCATTGGCAAAGCGCAGGCGGCGGATGCCCAGCTGCGGTTCGCGCGCATCGGTAACGACGGCGCCGGGCCGACCGAAATCGGTGTAGCCAAACGTCCCGGTGATGGCGCTGTCAGTCTGTTGGAGCGGCGAGCGCATGGCCCGGTCCCACGCCGCTCGCAGCGCTGCGCCGCCGCCTTCGGGCTGGTATCGGCCCTGGAAGCGGATCAAAGGATCCTTGAGCGGCACGGCCTCACGCTTGAGCGCCGCCAGAACGGTTTCGGGCGTGATGCGCGGAGCAAAGGATTCGAAACGCTCCAAGGCTGACTGCGGCGTGGTCGGTACACGCTCATCACGGAGCAGCGAAAAAGCTGCGGAGATGAGCGCACCGTTGCTGCGCGTACCGGCCAGTTCGGCCTCGTTCCGGGCGGCTTTGCGGATGACGGCGAGCTGCTCCGCCACTTCGGCGGACGTGAAGCCGAATTCCATCGCTCGCCGGTACTCGGCGATCGCAGCCGCGAATCCGCGCGGCCACTTGCGATCCACGGTATCGACCGCCAGTTCGGTTGCTCGGCCCGCCTTGAGAAGGTCTCCGGTGTCAAAGCTTGCGGCGCGAAAAGGTGGATCTGGGAGCCGACCGGCGCGCTGGAACCGGCGGTTGACAATGCCGTAGCCGATCTGGCGCAGCAGCTCTTCCTGGCGGTTGGCTGCGGTGTCTGGCTCGTCTAGCCGCGGACCTTTGCGGGTCGCGGTGACGCGTTCCGACAGCGCTTGCTCGACGTATATCGCGGTGCGCCCGACGTCCTTCGCCCTGACCGGACCGGCCGGCGGTTGATGTGCGGCACCAGTGCGTTCCCAGTCACCAAACTGCGCGCGGATGGCGGTCTCGACCGCATCGGGCGCAAAGTCTCCGACTACGACGATGGTGACATGATCCGGCACGTATTCGCGTTGCCAGAATGCCTTGAGGTCGCTCGCGGTTGCGGCTGAAATGGTTTCCGTCGTGCCAATTGCCAGGCGGCGGGGATACAGCGCCTGAGGATCGGTGAAGGACAACTGATCAGCCAGATTGCGGAAGCCTGGGCTGTCCCGGTCGCGCCGCTCGGCCAGGATCACTCCGCGCTCGCGCTCGACCGCTTCTGGCGCGAAGATCAGTTCGCTCGCCGTCTCGCGCATCAGCATCAGCGCGGTATCGAGCAGCGCGGGCTTCGCCTCCGGAAGGTCAAGCAGGTAGGTTGTGCGCTGGAACCCGGTCTGCGCGTTGGTATCGGCGCCGAAGGCCAGACCATTGCGTTCGAGCAGTCGAACCATTTCGCCTTCGGGCACCCGGGTCGAGCCATTGAAGGCCATGTGCTCTACAAAGTGGGCATAGCCGCGTTCGTGCTCAGCCTCGTCAAGCGACCCGGCCGCCACCTCCATCCGCACCAGCGCGGTGCCCTTCGGCGTGGCGTTCTGGCGGATGACATAGCGCATCCCGTTAGACAGTCGACCGAAGCGCCAGGCCGGATCGACCGGCAGGTCGCTCTTCTCGAAAGCCCAGATGGACGCAGGCGGCGGGGCCAGTTGCGCGAGGCGCACATCGCCGGCGCAGGCGGAGAGAGCGAGACCGAACAGGACGGCAAGGTGCAGAGATCGCAAACGCATTGGAACTCTCGTGGCCCAAACCGGCCAGCGCAGCAAGAGCCGCCCGACGAGCACCACTCGTCGTTGGAGGAATAGGCTACTTGCCGGCCGGTTGCGGAGCCAGACAAGCGTCAGGATTGCGCTCCCAATCGATGTCGTAAGTCGCCGGCACTGTCTCGCTGGCCGGCGACCGACCAAAACTGGCCGGATCGTAGTAGATCCAGGCCATGGAGTTGTCGAAGCGCGACAGTTGCCCATTATCGGCTGCCGCGACGCTGGGGGCGACTTCCAGTTGCACCGTGCGATTTGCCCGGATCATCCGGATTGCGCCGGCGCGGCGCTCAAAACTCCGCCGGTAGATTTTGCCATACATTACGCGGTTGAATGTGGTGTTGAACGACCAGTCCTTTTCCGCCGTCGCTGTGGGTAGGCGCACGGTTGTGACGTAGCAGTCAAACCCCGGTTGGGTATAAAATGGGACGGTGGAGGTGGCATCATTGCCGTGCTGACGACGGTCGGGTGGGGAGAACCCTCCGCCAGGCAAAGACAGCGAGCGTGATTGCGTGGAACCGGTCTCCCAATCGACCGGACCCGTTCCCGATATCTCGAGAATGCTGGCTAGCTCGGCGGAATCAAACCGCCAGCTAACCTTGCCGACCGCATTCCAGTTTGAGCTGCCTTCAAGGTTTTGCCGAAAGCTGCTTTCCAGCTGACTGTCGCTCACGGTGCTGAACTGAAGATATTCCACGAGCGCCTGTGCGCCTCGTTTGATCGAAATCTGCCGGATTTTTGCCGGCACTTCAAATCCGCCCCGGGCGTCGATCTCGTAAAGGTTCGTTTCGTCCGGCTTTGTCGCGGGCTTCCATGGATTGGCCTCAAGCGCTGTGCCGCTTGCAGACAAGGGCAGAACCCAGCGATAGGGCATGACCGGCTCGGACGTAGGATGATACTGGTGTGGAAGCGTCCCATCGAGCCACCACACCTTGCCAGCGATTTGCGCCCGGACCAGCACATGGTCGAACATGAAGGGATTGGGCATGCGCGCGTCCATCCCGTCATCCGAGCCATTGTTGCTCACCAGCACCGCCTCGGCGGGCACACCCAGCTCGTGCAGCAGCGCGAGGAGCAGTGCGGTCTTGCCTTTGCAGTCGCCGTAGCGGCGCTGCCAGGTCACATCGGCTTGGGCCGGGGTCAGATTTCCGCCGTTCAGCCCGACATAAACGTAGCGGACCTGTTGCTGAACCAGCTTCAAGGCCGCAGCGGCACGGGCCATGGGATCGCTACTGGCTGCCGCGATCTCCGCAGCTTCGTGCTTGATCGGAGAATTGGCCGGGAGGGCGGCGGCATTGGAAAACAGAGGTGCGATACGGCCCGACACCGACTGCCAGGTGGGAAAATCGCTGTATTCGATCAGCCGCTGCCAGTTGTAGCGAGGCGGAGCGCTCTTGGGTGGATTCAACGGACCGGGGTTATCCAGCGATACCCGGATTGCCTGCGCCTCGCGCACCATCTGCGGGGAAAGATCGCTGGTCGGCCGCAGCATCGGCTCCTGCTGGCTGTCCCACGAAAGCCGCAAATTGTATCGCCCCGGCGGCGGCGTTGCAGCTAGATACATCAGGCCGGCGTTATCCGGGCCGAGCGTCGGGTCCTGGGTCCGCAGGGTGTAGGAGACTTCGAGATCATCCCCGACACGCAGATCGGGCACTCGCAGCACCGCTGTCAGTGCGCCGTCCAGCATGGCGGTTTCCAGCTGATCTTCTCGTCGAAGAATCTCGAACTGGGTGGTTGCCAGCACATCGCGCATCACCCCGTTGCGATAAACCTTGATGGCGTGGACGACCGGCGCTCCTGCGGCCGGGTTCCATGTCAGAGTGACATTGCCCAATTGCAGCGCGGTGGGTTCCAGCAACCGGAACATCGAGGAAATGAACGAGGATTGCCCCGAGCGGTCGAGATGGACCTGCACGTCTTGCTGGCGCAGGAAAATCGGGCCGCGGACATTGTCAGGTACCGGCAGTGGATCGGGTGTGAGGACCCAACCCGGCGGCGGCCCGAACTTGATATCCTGATCCTTGGCATAAATGGGAGATGCAAACAGTCCGCAAATCGCAACAACGGTGAATATTGGACGCATCAAATTCCCCCTCGGTCCGAGAGGATTACCATGAATCACTGTATGATAGGATGCAAGTCGGCCTGTGATTGCGTCCATATCGGATGAACCGCCGGTTACTTGCCCCGCAGCTTGCGATGCGCCGAAAGGTCGAACACTTCGCTCGGGCCGTTGTCGCTTTCCAGCAGGCCAAGGCGGCGGGCGACTTCCTGGTAAGCTTCTTCCTCGCCGCCCAGATCGCGGCGGAAGCGGTCCTTGTCGAGCTTTTCGCCGGTGGTCATGTCCCACAGTCGGCAGCCGTCCGGGCTGATCTCGTCCGCCAGGATCACGCGACTGTAGTCGCCGTCCCAGATGCGTCCGAATTCCAGCTTGAAATCAACCAGCCGGATGTTGATCGCCGCGAACATGCCGGACATGAAATCGTTGATCCGGATCGCCATCGACGAGATGTCCTGCATCTCTTCGTTGCTGGCCCAGCCGAAGCAGGCAATGTGCTCTTCGGCGATCATCGGATCGCCCAGCGCATCGTCCTTGAAGTAGTATTCGATCAGGGTGTGCGGCAGCATCTCGCCTTCGGGAATGCCGAGCCGCTTGCTGATCGAGCCTGCGGCCACATTGCGGATCACCACTTCGATCGGAATGATTTCCACCTGCCGCACCAGCTGCTCGCGCATGTTGAGCCGCTTGATGAAGTGCGTGGGGATGCCGATGTGCGAAAGCCGCGTGAAGACATACTCGCTGATGCGGTTGTTGATCACGCCCTTGCCGTTGATCGTGCCCTTTTTCTGGGCGTTGAAGGCGGTGGCATCGTCCTTGAAATACTGGATGATGGTGCCGGGCTCCGGACCTTCGTAGAGGATCTTGGCCTTGCCTTCGTAGATCTGACGGCGACGCGACATGCGGGTATTCCTTGGGATAAATGCCAAACCCCGGCTGCGGCAGGCCGATTGGCAACTGCGTGGCCGGGGCGTTCTGCCGGCCCTTACGCGAAAAGCCGCTCATGCGCAATCGAGCGTCCGGTCACTTCCGCAGTGCGCCTCCCGGAACATTTCGGCTCTCCGGCAGATTCCGGACAACAGGCCCAATCGCGAGCCGCCAGGAGATCCGCATGAGCAAGGTCCTCGTCCTCTACTATTCGAGCTACGGCCATATCGAGACCATGGCCCATGCCGTCGCCGAGGGCGCGCGCGGCGCCGGTGCGGAGGTCGTGGTCAAGCGCGTGCCCGAAACGGTTCCGCAAGAGGTCGCGCTGAATGCCCACTACAAGCTGGATCAGTCCGCACCGATCGCGACGGTCGCCGAACTCCCCGATTACGACGCGATTGTGATCGGCACCGGCACCCGCTTTGGGCGGATCAGCTCGCAGATGGCTGCTTTCCTGGACGGGGCCGGAGGGTTGTGGGCCAAAGGCGCGTTAATCGGTAAGGTCGGTGCGGCTTTCACGTCCTCAGCAACGCAGCACGGGGGGCAAGAAACAACCCTGTTCAGCATCATCACCAACATGCTGCATTTCGGGATGACCGTGGTCGGGCTGGACTATTCCCACACAGGGCAGATGCGGCACGACGAGGTGGTCGGTGGCGCGCCTTATGGCGCGACCACCATTGCCGGGGGCGACGGCAGCCGCCAGCCGAGCGAGACCGAGCTGGAAGGCGCGCGCCATCTCGGGCGGCGCGTGGCGGACACGGCGGCTCGCTTGTTCCGTGCGGACCGGCACGGAGACGATTGAGCCAAACGCGCCGCACCGCTAGGGATGCGCTTCTCAAGGAGAAGCCATGTCTCGCGAAGCCACACTAGCGTTACTCGGTCGCTACTATCGCGCCTTCAATTCGGGTGACTGGGCTGGCATGCTCAGCTGCCTCGCTGACAATGTCGCCCACGATATCAACCAAGGCGGTCGCCAGCCCGGCAAGGACGCGTTCCGGGCGTTCCTTGCGCACATGGAGCGCTGCTATCGTGAGCGGCTTGAGGATCTTGTGGTCATGGCTTCGGACGACGGCGCCCACGGGGCGGCGGAATTCGTGGTCCACGGCGAATATCTTGCCACTGACGAAGGATTGCCGGAAGCCGATGGCCAGACCTACGTTCTGCCGGCCGGCGCCTTCTTCGATATCGCGGACGGCCGGATCGCCCGCGTCTCGGTCTATTAC
The DNA here is from genome assembly GCA_947472735.1 of Sphingomonadaceae bacterium. Lineage (GTDB taxonomy): Bacteria > Pseudomonadota > Alphaproteobacteria > Sphingomonadales > Sphingomonadaceae > Novosphingobium. Next base: position 46,221 of record CANJBY010000005.1, read on the forward strand.
AACCTGGCCGACTGGACGGCGCAGGTCGGCGGATGAACCTGACGGTCCGGACCCTTTCCGGCACGGAACTGCATGCGGCGCTCGACGACCTGTCGCGGCTGCGGATCGCGGTGTTCGCGGCCTTTCCCTATCTTTACTATGGTACGCAAGCGTACGAACGCGAATATCTGGCCGAGTTCACGGCCTCCGCAGATGCGGTGCTGGTGGCCGCGCTGGACGAGGACCGGATCGTCGGGGCCGCCACTGCCTCGCCCCTGATTGCGCAGGAAGACTACATCCGCGCGCCGTTTGAGCGGGCCGGAATCGATTCGGCTTCGGTATTCTACTTCGGCGAGAGCGTGTTGCTCCCCGAGTACCGCGGTCACGGCATCGGCCACGCCTTTTTCGACCAGCGGGAGGCTGCGGCGCGGAGTTGGGGGGCAAAGTTCGCCAGTTTTTGCGGCGTGGTGCGCCCACCCGACCACCCCGCGCGGCCGGCCGGCTATTTCCCACTCGACGCCTTCTGGCGCAAGCGCGGTTATGCTCCGGTCGAAGGGCTGACCGGCAGCTTCAGCTGGAAGGAACACGGCGAGGCGGAGGAGAACGAGAAGCCGATGCAGTTCTGGATGCGCGAGCTGTGACTTGCTTCACCGTCGCCGCTGCGCAATATCCGATCGAGCAGCTGGCCGACTGGAATGCCTATGTGGCCAAGCTCACTCGCTGGGTGGAGCAGGCCGCCGCCGGTGGCGCGAGCCTGGCCGTCTTCCCCGAATATGGCGCGATGGAGCTGGCCTCGCTCGATCCGGAGACGATGGGCGACCTCGCAGCCTCGCTTCAGTCGGTCACAGCATTGCTCCCGCAGGTTGACGCACTCCACGGTGAACTGGCGGCCCGCCATGGGCTGCATTTGCTCGCCGCCAGCGCCCCGGTGCGGCGAGATGATGGAGCCTGGGTCAATCGTGCCCGGCTGTTCGCGCCCAATGGCAAGTCTTCCCATCAGGACAAGCTGATCATGACCCGCTTCGAGCGCGAGGAATGGGGCATCTCCGCGGGCGGTTCGCTGCGCTTGTTTGAAACCACACTTGGCCGCATCGGCATCGTTACCTGCTACGACGGCGAGTTTCCGCTGCTCTCCCGCACGCTGGTCGAGGCCGGTGCGGAACTGCTGCTCGTTCCTTCCTGCACTGATAGTCTCCACGGCTACTGGCGGGTGCGGATCGGAGCGCAGGCGCGCGCGCTGGAAGGCCAATGCTATGCGGTCCACGCCCCCACCGTGGGCTCCGCGCCATGGTCGCCTGCGGTGGACGTCAACCACGGTTCGGCGGGAATCTACGGTCCGCCCGATGGAGCCTTCCCGGCGGACGGCGTAGTTGCAATCGGTACGCTCGATATGGCGCAATGGGTGTTCGGAGAGATCGACACCGACCGGGTCGCTCATCTCCGCGCCGATGGCGGAGTGCTCAACGTCCGGCACTGGGCGGAGCAGCCGGGAGCTGCGGCGCTGCCTCCGGTCGAGGTTGTGGACCTGACCTGACCGCTACAAGAAGTTATTCGGCCAGATCATCGTCCGCCACATGTGCGCGCTGGGCGAATCGTCAAGGCCCAGGCCTTCCTCCGGCTGGCGGAAGTTGCGGCCGATGATGTCGGTGAACTCTTCCGGCGTCGCGGTTTCCAGATCGTCGTAGAAGTAGACGTCGTTGATCGTCACAACCCGTGAGGTCAAGTACCACTTGTGCTCGCGCGCCACCTCGGCATCGCGGCGCAGATAGGCGGGCATTTCATAGTCTGGCCCGAAGAATTTGTCATAGCTTACCGGATAGTCATAGCCGACTGCCGGATCGGGCACATAACGCAGTGCCTGATGATACTTGATCGCCCAGGCCACTTCCTCATCGACATAGGGCGCGACAATCTGAGCGCTCCAGTAGCCGTGATCAGGGCGGACCAGGCAGCCGTTGGAGATGTCGTGCAGCAGGCAGGCCATCACCACTTTCTCGCTGTGCCCCGCCACCAGCGCCCGCTTTGCGCTGCCAAGCAGGTGCTGGCAGGTCATGTCGGAAAAGCGCAGGCGGAAGTAATCAAGCAGCGTGGGTCTTTCGGGCATCCGGGGGAGGGCAGGATTGTCGCCCATCATCATCACGGTGTCCGGCCCGAGCCTGGCAAGCAACTCGTTCTCGTCGTTGATGTTACCCTGCCCGATCACCCCGATGGGCGAGGTCTGGATCAGACGCTCATAGCCCTGCTGGGGGTAAGGCCGGGTATCGCTATGGTCGCCGAACATGATCCTGCTCCGTGTCTTGTGAACCCCGCATAGTGCGGGATACGCGCGGGGACAATCGGGCAAGTCGTGGGGAGAGGCGAAGGGGTGGGGCAGTGGTGCCCGGGGGCGGATTCGAACCACCGACACGCGGATTTTCAATCCGCTGCTCTACCAACTGAGCTACCCGGGCAGCGCCGCCGCGATCGACTGGATGGGTGGTTACACCCGGGACCGGTCGCGCTTGGAAGCGCGCCTATGGCGAAGCGGGCGCAGCTTGGCAAGCCTCATTTACTCGTCCGGCGGGAGATCGGGTTCGGCCGGCGGACCCGGCAAGGCGTAGCCATCGTCCAGCCACTTGACGAGGTCGCGGTCTCGGCAGCGGGTCGAGCAGAAGGGGCTATGCTCGGCGCTGCGGGGCTTGCGGCAGATCGGACATTTGCGGACCGGGTGAGTCATGATGCCACCGCCTGCGCGAAGCCGGCATCAAGCGCAAGGGCGGAATCGCTGCGCCACTCCAGCTGCCGCCCAGTCCGCCGCGCCAGTTCGGTTTCCCACTCCGGCCGAATAGCGGCGCGAACTGCGGGGTGGAGCGTGAGAAGCAGGAGTCCGGGTTCGGCCATCCGCTCGGCCTGACGCAGCAGCAGGCGCGCGGCGGCGCCGGCACGGTCGGCCGCGACGCGGTGGAGCAGCGAGGACCGCTCGAGCCGGGCAACAAGTTGGACGAAGCCGAAGCCGTTCATCGCCGTACTCTCGTGCGGCCACCCGGCCAGAGCCTGGCCAAGCGCTTCGTCGACCGCGCGGCGGTCGGGCTTGTCGGAGAGGCTCGGGAAGTCGATGCCGATCGAACCGCCCAGGTCAAGCCAGAGGATGGACTCGGCGATAGAGCGGGTCGCGCTCAGGGCGAGTTCGGGTGCCCTCAAGTGACCATCGACGTCGATCAAGGTCATCGCCGGCGTCGCACTGAAGGTCAGCGAGCCGCCGGAAAAATCCGTTGTGCCGCTCCATGCAAGGCCGAAGACCTCTTCCCACATACCGGCCGGAAAAGCACGGACGGTGGAGACGCTCCGGCCCTCGGCCATCAGGGCTTGGGCCAGCGAGGGCGCCGGGCGGAGCGGATCGGCCGTCGGTCGGCATTGAGCGCGCTTGTAGCGGCCGGTTTCCGCCATGGCGGCGCGGGTTACGGCAACGCGGAGCGGACTGCCTTCGCTGGCATCGCGGGGCAAGCCGGATACGAGGGCTTCCTCGCCGTCCGGCAGCCGGACAGTGCCGCGCGGATTTCCCGCGCTACGGGCGACAAGAACGGCCTCGGTGACGAGGCCGGCGGCGGCCCGGCCGGGCCAGTAGATCCTGGCGTCGGTAACCTGGCCAGCTTCAACGCAGATCGCTCGCTCCTCAGCGATTCCGTCCTCGATCAACCACTCAGCCAATGGGAAAGCCCGCAGCCTTTAGCAATGCCCGCGTTTCGAACAGCGGCAGACCGACCACGCCGGAATGGCTCCCCGAGATCCACGCAATCAATCCCTCGGCACTGCCCTGGATGGCGTAGCCTCCGGCCTTGCCGTGCCACTCTCCGCCGGCAAGGTAAGCGGCGATCTCGGCTTCGCTGAGAGGCTTGAACCGGACAATCGTTTCGGACAGACGTTCGCGCAAAGTGCCATCAGGCGCCTTGAGTGCGGTGGCCGAGAGGACCTTGTGGCGGCGGCCGGACAGCAACTTGAGGCAATGCCGTGCGGTTGTCTCGTCCTCGGCCTTGGGCAGGATGCGCCGGCCCAGTGCGACGACCGTGTCGCCCGCAAGCACGTGCGCATTGCCGTCTGCCACCGCAAGCGCTTTTTCGCGGGCCATGCGCGCGGCATAGGCGCGGGGCGGTTCGGCCTTTCGCGGGGTTTCGTCGATGTCGGCAGCGACCAATACGTCGGGCGCGATTCCCAGTCGGGCGATCAATTCGCGCCGTCTCGGGCTGGCAGATGCAAGGATGAGCCTCAGGGCCGGCACCCCGGAGTTAGAACTGGCCAGGTCCACCGCGGCCGGGCATGAAGCGGTAGGTGATGCGACCCTTGGTCAGGTCGTAAGGTGTCAGTTCGACCAGCACCTCGTCGCCAACCAGCACGCGGATGCGGTTCTTGCGCATCTTGCCGGCCGTATGGCCAAGGATCTCGTGATCGTTCTCGAGCCGCACGCGGAACATCGCGTTGGGCAGCAGCTCGACCACTTGCCCGCGCATTTCGAGGAGTTCTTCTTTCGCCATCCGCCTGTCGTGTTCCATCTTCGAGAATATTGGGATGGCGCGCCATAGCGGCGATGCCGGGAAAAGGGAAGCCTTGGCGCAATCGCGACCGACACCGGAACCCGAGACGTCACGCGACAATTTAATACCCGCCATTCTCTTGCCCCGGCAGCCGCAATTGCGCATTCGGCGGGAGGACGAGCAGGGGACCGACTTCGTGGAGACTAACGCGTGATCCTGCTTTCCGGCCTACCCCTGCTCCTTGCTGCCAATAGTCTGCTTCAGGATGCCGCCCTGCCCGGGGACACCGCTCCGGTGGAGCGCGAGCAGGACCTGGGTGGGATCGTTGTCGTGGCGACCCGGATACGGGGCCAGCTCGATGTGCCGGATGCGCCGGTCGCCACGCTCGACGAGGAAGAGGTCGCAGCTTACGGCGCGTCTTCGTTGCCGGATCTGATCGCGGCACTGGGTCCGCAAACCGGTTCAGGCCGGGGAAGGGGCGGCGGCTTTCCGATCATGCTGGTCAACGGCCAGCGGATTTCGAACTTTCGCGAGATGCGCAATTTTCCGCCCGAAGCCATCCGGCGCATGGAGATCCTGCCCGAGCAGGTTGCGCTCCGCTTCGGCTTCCCGCCCAACCAGCGGGTGGTGAACCTCATCCTGAAAGACAACTTTTCAAGCCGCACGATTGATCTCGAATATGGCCTGCCGCAGCGCGGTGGCTTCTCCACCGCCGAGGGCGAAGCCAGTCTGCTCAAGATCAATGGACCAAGCCGGCTCAACCTTTCGATCAAGCTGGAAGACTCGAGCATGCTGACCGAGGCCGAGCGCGGGGTCATCCAGCAGGCGGCCAGTCTGCCCGGTGTGAATACCGATCCCGATCCGGCCGCTGCCCGCAGCCTGATCGCCGACAGCCGGACCCTGACCGGTAATGGCACCTGGACCCGCGGTCTCGGCGAGCAGGGCCTTGGCGGGCAAGTCAGTCTCAACCTTGCGGCGAGCCGCGCGGACAGCCTCTCGCTTTCGGGTTTCAATAGTGCGCGACTGATCGATGCTGCGGGCCATACCGAGCTTCGCACTTTCGGCGACGCGCTTGAGCGCAGAACCCGCACCGACAATGTGCAAAGCAGCACGTCGTACAACCGCAGCCTGGGCGCCTGGCAACTTGCTGCTACCGTCGATGGCGGCCACCAGGTCACCACCACCCTGATTGATCGCCGTGCCGATACCACCGGACTGGCTGCGGCGGCGCTTGCTGGCAACCTCGCCATCTCCGGACCGCTCGCGATACTCGTCTCGCCGGGGCAGGATACGGCCAGGGTTGCCAGCGACACAGTCACCAGCCTCGTCACTCTGACCGGGCGTCCGCTGCGACTGCCCGCGGGTGAAGCATCGTTGACCGTCAAGGCCGGTCTCGCCTGGAATGGCATCACCAGCGAAGACACGCGTGGCACGGCCGGCAAGTCGAAGCTGCACCGCGGCGACTTGTCCGGCGGGTTCAACCTCGCCCTGCCGATCGCCAGTCGCCGGGAAGGCGTGCTCGCGGGTCTGGGCGAGTTGAGCGCGAACCTCTCCGCCGGGTTCGATCGTCTGTCCGACTTTGGTACCCTGACTGACTGGTCGGCCGGATTGACCTGGTCCCCCACCGAAACGCTTAACCTGCAAGCCAGTTACATGGTCAACGAGGCCGCCCCGTCTCTGACTGATCTCGGCAATCCCACGGTGGTGACCTTCAACGTACCGGTCTACGATTTCTCCACGGGGCAAACCGCGCTCGTCACGTTCACGGGTGGGGGCAACCCCCAGCTCCGCCGAGAAACTCAACGCGACCTCAAGCTGACGGCCAATTGGAAAGTGCCGGGCGTTAAGAATGGCAATCTCCTGGTCGAGTATTTTCGCAACCGTTCAAACAATGTGACCGCATCGTTCCCCTTGCTCACTCCGGCCATCGAGGCCGCAGGCCCCGGGCGAGTTACGCGTGACGCTTCGGGCCGGTTGACCGCGATCGACCAGCGCCCGGTGACCTTGGCCCGCGAAGAAAGCGAGCGGATCCGCTGGGGGCTCTCGATTGGTGGCCCAGTCGGAAAGCCTGCTCCGGGCGGCAGAGGTGAAGGCTTTGGGCAAGCTTCAGCTCGGCAGTCCGGCCTTCCCGGTGGCGGCGGTTTTGGGCGCGGCCCCCGCGGAATGGGACGCGGCGGGCAGGGCCGGTGGAACATCGCGCTGTTCCACACCTGGCGTCTGGCTGAACGCGTCGCGATCGCACCGGGCGGCCCGCTGCTCGATCTGCTGGGCGGCGATGCCCTGAGCGGAGGAGGGGTGGCGCGCCATGCGATCGAGACCGAGGGCGGGTTCTTCTACAAGGGCTTCGGCTTGCGGCTTAACGGCCGCTGGAACGCCCCGACCCGGGTGCGAGCTAGCGGTTCGCCCGGATCGTCCGACCTGCGCTTCGGTTCGGTGATCAGATTGAACCTGCGAGCCTTTGTCGACCTAGGCCAGCAGAAGCGTCTTGCCGATGCCTCATCCTTCTTCAAGGGCGCCCGCCTTGCGTTCACAGTCGACAACCTGTTCGACTCGCGCCAGCGCGTTACCGACGCCAGCGGGGCGGTGCCGCTGAGCTACCAGCCCGACTATCTCGATCCGCGCGGACGCGTGTTCGGCATAGACTTCCGCAAGTTGTTCTGAAGCCCGGGATGACGCAGGCGGGGAGATCGCCTATCTGACCCACATGGCCCGCAAGTCTGCCCCACCACCCAATCGCGACAGTGCCGAGCGCTTTAACGAGGAGCGCGCTGCTTATACGCTCAGGGGCAGCGATCAGCCCGACCTCGACCAGGGCGTCGCCGCAATCCGCGAGACCCAGGCGACCTTGCCGGCCAAGCCCGGCGTTTACCGGATGTGCGACGCCAAGGGCGATGTGCTCTATGTCGGCAAGGCCCGCGTGCTGCGCAACCGGGTGGCGAACTATACCCAGGTCGATCGGCTGCCGCAGCGGCTCAAGCGGATGGTCAGCCAGACCCGCAGCATGACCATCGTCACCACCAATTCCGAGGCCGAGGCGCTGCTACTCGAGGCGCAGCTGATCAAGCGCTTCCGTCCGCCCTACAACGTGCTGCTGCGGGATGACAAAAGCTTCCCGTTCATCCTGCTGCGTGCTGATCACGCGTTTCCCCGGATCATGAAGCACCGCGGTGCGCGCAAGGCGAAGGGTGATTACTATGGCCCCTTTGCCAGCGCCGGGTCAGTCAACACCACGATCAATGCGATGCAGAAGCTGTTCCTGCTGCGCAGTTGTACCGACAGCTTCCTCTCGCGGCGCGACCGGCCTTGCCTGCTTTATCAGATCAAGCGCTGCTCGGCGCCGTGTGTCGAACGGATTGACGAAGCCGGCTATGCCGAACTGGTCCGGCAGGCGAAGGACTTCCTTGGCGGCAAGAGTTCCTCCGTGCAGCGAGAACTCGAAGAGCAGATGGCTGCTGCCGCTGCTGCGCTCGATTTCGAACGTGCCGCCATGCTGCGCGACCGCTTGCGCGCTGCGACCTTCATTCAGGGCAGCCAGGCGATCAATGCCGAAGGGCTGGGCAACGCCGATGTCTTCGCCATGGCGACCAAGGCCGGACAAGTGGCAGTGCAGGCGTTCTTCATTCGCGGGGGCCAGAACTGGGGGCACCGCGCGTTCTTCCCCAGCCACACCGAGGGGCTGGAGGAAGGCGAGGTGCTCGCCGCGTTCCTCGCCCAGTTCTACGAGGAAGTGCCCCCGGCACGGACGATCCTGGTCGATCGGGAATTGCCCGAAGCGGAGCTGCTGGCCGAGGCATTCCGGGCCGGAGCAGGCGGCAAGATCGACATCTCCGTCCCGCAGCGCGGCGACCGGCGGCGGCTGATGGAACAGGCGGCCCGCAACGCCGTGGAGGCGCTTGATCGGCGGCTCGCGGAGAGCGGCTCCAAGGCCAAGGTCAATCGGGAGATGGCGGAGTTCTTCGAGCTGGCCGAAGTGCCGCAGCGGATCGAGGTCTACGACAACAGCCATATCCAGGGCACCAATGCGCTGGGGGCCATGATCGTTGCCGGGCCGGAAGGGTTCATCAAGGGCCAGTACCGCAAATGGAACATTAAGGCCGCCCAGACCAATGATGACTTCGCGATGATGCGCGAGGTCTTCCAGCGGCGCTTTGCCCGGGCGCAGGAGGCAGACCCGGATCGCGACAGCGGCATGTGGCCCGACCTCGTGCTGATCGACGGCGGCAAGGGCCAGATGAGCGCGGTGCGCGATGCACTGGAGGAACTGGGGATCGAGGACGTGCCCCTGATCGCCATCGCCAAGGGCCCGAACCACGGCCGTGAGGGGCGCGAGGTGTTTAACTTTCCGGACGGCCGGGAGAGGATGCTCCCGGTCAATTCGCCGCTGCTGTTTCACCTTCAGCGGCTGCGCGACGAGGTCCACCGCTTTGCCATCGGCGCGCACCGTGACAAGCGCAGCCGGGCCATCACCGCCAGCCCGCTGGACGAGATCACCGGCATCGGTCCGGCCCGCAAACGCGCGCTGCTGCTGCACTTCGGCACGGCGGGCAAAGTCCGCGCCGCCTCTCTCGAAGACCTGCAGCGCGCGCCCGGAGTAAGCGCAGCGGTGGCGCAAGCGGTCTATGATTTCTATCATCCAGGCGGGTGAGGAGCGGCTGCAATCCGTGCAAGTTGATAAACATAGCTTCTGCCCATGCAGGAAAATCGAAGGAGCCCTGAAGTGAGCAACAGTCCCTGGTCCCACACCCGCAGCGCAAGCATTGCCGACGACATTGATTTCGAGATCAAGGGGCAGGAACTGCAATTCCTCGAAATCGAACTCGATCCGGGCGAAAGCGCTGTGGCGGAAGCCGGTGCCATGGTCTGGAAGGACGCCGCGATCGGCATGAGCACCGTGTTCGGGGACGGACGCGGGGCAGAAGGTGGGTTCATGGGCAAGCTGCTGGGGGCGGGCACGCGGCTCGTCACCGGCGAAAGCCTGTTCACTACCGTGTTCACTCACAATGGCTCGGGCAAGGCTCGCGTTGCCTTTTCGGCGCCGGTACCCGGAGCGATCCTGCCGCTCAAGCTGGACGAGGTCGGCGGCACGCTGATCTGCCAGAAGGACAGTTTCCTGGCGGCCGCGCGCGGGGTGTCGATCGGGGTCCAGTTCCAGCGCAAGATCCTGACCGGCCTGTTCGGCGGGGAAGGCTTCATCATGCAGCGGCTTGATGGTGATGGCTGGGTCTTCGTGCAAATGGGCGGCACCATTGTCGAGCGCACGCTGGCACCGGGCGAGGAACTGCATGTCGATACCGGATGCCTTGCTGCCTACACGCCCGATGTCGATTTCGACCTGATCGGTGCCGGCGGGGTCAAGTCGATGCTGTTCGGCGGGGAGGGACTGTTTTTTGCCCGCCTGCGCGGTCCGGGCAAGGTCTGGATCCAGTCGCTGCCATTTGCCCGACTGGCCGGACGCATGCTGGCGGCATCTGGTTCGATGGGCGGACAGAACCGCGGAGAAGGGTCCATGCTGGGCGGTCTGGGCAATCTGCTCGACGGGAATTGAGCACCGCCCCGGCGCGCCCTAGCGCACCCCGAGCTTGCGCAGCATGCGCCAGCCGATCGCCTTGGCCCGGTTGCGATGCGGCCAGCGGCCTGGTGCCATCGGCTTGAACCCGGCCCGGCGCAGAATTGCGTTGAAGGCGCGGGCATCGGCTTCGGCATAGCTCCATTCACTGCGCCAGGTGATCGAGAGCGAGACTGACGATTCCGGGCCGTTGCGCACGAAGTGCGGGGCCATGACCGGCACGAACAAGGCTTCTCCGGCGGCGAGGGCAAAATCCCGGCCGCCGGGCACCAGTTCGTCGCGCCATTTAAGCTCCCGCGGACCACCGGTGTGGTAGCTCTCGTGCACCAGATCCGGCGCAAAACTGGCATCACCCGCCGGAAATTGGGTCATTACCTTGGACCCACGGATCTGGAGCAGGATGTTGTGCTCCGGATCGAAGTGGTATGGCGTGACGCCGCCGGGTGAAGTGACGAAGATGAAACCCTGGGTCTTGAGCATTCGTCCGGTCTTGGCCTCGATCTCGGGCCGGAGCTCGGCCAGCAGCTCAGCCAGAAGTTCGGCATAGGCCGGATGCTGCTCGATGTTCTTGAGCGCTGCCCAGCTGCCGCAACTGCCGATCGAGCGGATCGTCTCGCCGATGGGTACGCCGGTGGCACCCGGCTTGCCCTCGATGCCGATCGGCAGGTCGGCCAGGTTGTACTCGACCGAGCTTTCCGGGAGTCCTTCCGCGAGGCGGGCCAGGGCGTCGAGTTCGAGCAGCGGATGCGCACCCAGGGCATGCCGCAGCACATGCGGCGTCTCCGGATAATGCGCGGCAAAGAGTTGGCGGTCCTGCGGCGAAAAGACGGTCATGGTTTCAGTCCCACGGGATTGCGCCGAAGTTCGGCTTTGAGCAGCAAGCGGAAAGCGCGGCGCCGGAGCGGGCCGCCGATGGCGATCGATATCCGGCCGACCGCGCGGCGTTCACTCCATAGATGGTCAATCATCGGATGATCGGCGGCGGCGCAGCTATCGGTCCAGGCGATGTCTGCGCGCTCCAGCACGGCCAGGTTCTCGCGCTGGAGCAAGACGCCCGGCGAAAATCTCGAATAGCGCTCGTCAAAAGCGGTCTTGAAGGAATAGGCGCCGGGTGGTGTCAGTAAGCTGGCGAGCATCGCGATGGGCTGGCCGTCAAGCGTAAGCGAAAGCCGCTCCAACTTGCCTCGGTCCGCCGCACCGGCAAGGGCGTCGCCGAACAAGGTCTGCGTTGCCTGATGGGAGGCCAGCGCCGATCCCGCTGCGCCCTTCCAGCCCGACGCTTCGAGCGCGAGAAAATCATCGCACCAGCGCCGCAGCCCGCTGGCGTCGGTACGCCGATTTACTCGCAAGTCGCCCAGCTCGGATAGCCGGGCATGTTGTCGTCGCAGTTCCTTGCGCTTCTTGCCGGATAGCGCGGCTTCGAGATAGGCGTCCGGCGAGTGCCCCGAGGCGAGCATCGCACGGTTCTCCCGGAACACGGTTCCGGCCTCACGCTGTTGCAGGGTCAATACATCGACCAGAGCGGCATGAAGCAGCCCTTCGAGCGGGAGTGCCCCGATGTGGAGGAACTGCGCAGGGCCGGGTTCCCGGTCACACCAGGCAAACAGTGATTGCCAGAAGGCGTGCTCGCTCCCCCGGGCAACCAGCGGCGCACCGAGGAAGCAATTGGCATGGACCCAGTTGCGCATGTGCGGCACCGGCCAGCGATAGTAGCGCCGCTCGCGCACCAGCGGCATCAGTCCCGCCAGCTGCCCTTCGTGGTTGAGCCGCAAGAGCTGCACCTCGCGACGGGGATCGAGCGCACGCAAGGCCGGGAGAAGGTACCAGCTTTCAAAGAAAGGGTTGGGCTCGACCGCGTGCTGCGCGAGTGCGTCCCAGGCGGCACGGGCGTTGGGCGCTTCGAAAACCTGCCAGTCGAGCGCTCGGAGCGAGCCTGCGCTCGGCGCGCCGGCAGGTGCGATTGCCGGCACCGGGCCGGGAGCTTGGAGTGCGAGGCTGTTCATGGCCGTATGCGGCGGCATTAGCGTATGAAAACCAAGGAATTGCTAACAATCCACCCGGAATCAAAACCCCGCCCGGATCGCTCCGGACGGGGTTTCATTTCACCTTGAAAGGCGCGGCGGGGTCAGACCCCGGCGTGCGCCGCCAGCGCGGCGAGCAGAAGCAGCGCCACGATGTTGGTGATCTTGATCATCGGGTTGACGGCCGGACCAGCGGTATCCTTGTAGGGATCGCCGACCGTGTCGCCAGTCACCGCGGCCTTGTGGGCGTCAGAGCCCTTGCCGCCGTGATGGCCATCTTCGATGTACTTCTTGGCGTTGTCCCACGCACCGCCGCCCGAGGTCATCGACACTGCGATGAACAGGCCGCCGACGATCACACCGAGGAGCAGGGCGCCCAGGGCGGCAAAGCCGTTGGCCTGACCTGCCACTGTGGTGATCACGAAGTAGACCGCAATCGGAGCGAGCACCGGCAGCAGCGACGGGATGATCATCTCCTTGATCGCCGCCTTGGTGACCAGATCAACCGTGCGGGCATAGTCCGGCTTGGTCTCATAGGTCATGATGCCCGGGTTCTCCCGGAACTGGTTGCGTACGTCGAGCACCACGTCGCCCGCAGCGCGGCCAACAGCAGTCATACCCATCGAGCCGAACAGGTTCGGCAACAGCGCGCCGAGCAGCAAGCCAACGATCACATAGGGATTCTCAAGGCTGAAATTGACATTCAGCTCAGGGAAGAACTCCTTGAGATCGGTGGTGTAGGCTGCAAACAGCACCAGCGCGGCAAGACCGGCCGAACCGATGGCGTAGCCCTTGGTCACGGCCTTGGTGGTGTTGCCCACGGCGTCGAGCGCGTCGGTCTTTTCACGGACCGAATCGTCGAGGCCGGCCATTTCGGCAATGCCGCCAGCGTTGTCGGTGACCGGACCGTAAGCGTCGAGCGCCACGACCATGCCGGCCAGCGCCAGCATCGCGGTGGCGGCATAGGCAATGCCCATGAGCCCGGCGAGCTGGTAAGCGATGACGATGCCGGCGCAGATGACCAGCGTCGGCAAGGCGGTTGCTTCAAGGCTGATGGCGAGACCCTGGATCACGTTGGTGCCGTGGCCCGTTTCCGATGCCTTGGCGATCGACTTCACCGGGCGATAGTTGGTGCCGGTGTAGTATTCCGTGATCCAGATGATCAGGCCGGTGATGACCAAGCCCAGGAAGCAGCAGTAGAACAGGACCCGGCCCGAATAGGCCTGATCGCCGATTGCGCTCTCCATGTCGCCGCCCAGTGCATACTGGATGGCCCACCAGATCGCGGGAACCGACAGCACGGCCGTAACAAGGAAGCCCTTGTACATTGCGCCCATGATGTTCTTGCCGCTGCCGAGACGGACGAAGTACGTGCCGATGATCGAGGTGACGATGCAGACGCCGCCGATCAGCAGCGGAAGCGCCATCATCGGCATCAGCAAATCGCCGACGCCCTTGAGCAGCAATGCGGTGAGCACCATGGTCGCACCGACGGTGACGACATAGGTTTCGAACAAGTCAGCGGCCATGCCGGCGCAATCGCCCACATTGTCGCCCACGTTGTCCGCAATCACGGCAGGGTTGCGTGGATCATCTTCAGGAATTCCAGCCTCGACCTTGCCGACGAGGTCGGCGCCGACGTCGGCAGCCTTGGTGAAGATACCGCCGCCGAGACGGGCGAAGATCGAGATCAGCGAAGCGCCGAAGGCGAGGGCAGTCAGCGCCTCGACCACGGTGCGATCACCTTGCCCAACCGTGTAACCGCCGGGACCGATCAGGTACCAGTAGAACACGGCAATGGCGAGGAGCGCGAGGCCCGCAACCAGCATGCCGGTGATGGCGCCCGCGCGAAATGCGAGGGTCAGGCCAGCTTGAAGCCCGGTCTGCGCAGCCGCAGCGGTCCGGACGTTCGAGCGCACCGAGATGTTCATCCCGATGAAGCCCGCCACGCCTGAAAGCACGGCGCCGATGATGAAGCCGGCGGCCGAGATTGGCCCAAGCGCCCAGGCCACGATGGCCGCGACGATTACACCGACGATGGCGATGGTGGTGTACTGACGCTTCAGGTAGGCTTGTGCACCTTCCTGGATCGCCGCGGCGATCTCCTGCATCTTTTCATTGCCGGCGGGTGCACCGAGCACCTGACGACTGGTGATGAAACCATAGACCACGGCCAATAGGCCAAGGACTATCGATAATGTGACGAGATTCACGCGGCTCCCCCTCTTCCTGGTTGCGCATAGCATGCGGCCCCGCCGGAACGGGGCCGATTAAGCCGTTTGGGTATAGGCGAGCAGAGACGGCGCGCAAGCCCAAATGCCGCAATTCCGCCGGATTTCCGGGGGGCAACCTAGCTATGTTCGAAACCGAGCGCTTCGCCTTCCGCTGGAGGCAAGCCGTCCAGCAGCAACGGGTGCGAACCGCGCGGTTGGACCGTGCCGATCCGGATGGCGGTCACGGGCAAGACGACATCGGCGGGCGCGATGAACAGCAGTTGGTAATCGTCCCCCCAGCGCAAGGCATCGTGCCGCCGGCTCTCGGGGCAGGCAATGGGCACGGCGGCGCTGTCGAGCGCGAGCGTAACTGCGGAGGCTTCCGCCATCCGGTGCGCGTCAAGCAGGAGCCCGTCAGAGACATCCATCATAGCCGAGACGTGCGGCGCCAGCGCTTGCCCTTGGCGGAGCAGGGCCGCAGGCCGGCGATAGGCCAGGCTGTCTCCGCTGCCTGCGCGCAAGGCTTCGAGACCGATCATCGCAGCACCGACCGGGCCGGTTATCCAGACCGTGTCGCCCGGTGTGGCGCCAGCCCGGGACGGCACGGGTCGGCAGGTGGCGCGTCCGATTGCAGTCAGACCCATGACCTGCGGACCGCTTCCTGCCACCGTATCGCCGCCCAGCAGCGCAGCGCCGTAATGGGCCAACGCTGCTGCTAACCCCTCCACGAACCGCGCGTCGTCTCCGTCCAGCATGTAGCCCAGCAGCACTCCGACCGGCTCCGCGCCCTTGGCGGCGAGATCGGACATGTTGGTGGCAACAAGCTTCCAGGCGACGTCGGCCGGGTCTTGTCCGGGGAGGAAATGCACGCCTTCAACCAGCATGTCGTGCGTCAGGATCAGCGTTTCACCGCCGACTTCCAGGACTGCACAGTCATCGCTGAGCCCGCGTGCCGCCGGGTGCGTGGCCAGGCCGCGCAAGGATGCGATGAGGGCGGATTCGCCGGTCAGCGCACGCTCTTAGCCACGGAGTCGAGCACGCCATTGACGAACTTCGCCTCGCGGCTGTCGAAGAAGGCGTGGGCGACGTCGAGGTACTCGCTGATGGCGGTGCCCGTGGGCACGTCGGAGCGGGCCATCAGTTCCCAGGCGCCGGCGCGCAGGATCTGGAGCATGGTGCGGTCGAGCCGGTGCAGGGTCCAGCCTTCGGCCAACTTGCTTTCCAGCAGAGCGTCGATCTCCTCGCGGCGGGCCAGGACACCTTTGACCACATCGTCGAAGAAGGCGGTTTCCGCCGCGGCGAACTGGATGTCGTCGATCTGGGCGCCGAGCCGGTGCTGGTGAAACTCGTCCAGCAACTGGACCCACGGAGTGGCTTCCATGTCGTGCTGGTACAGCGCCTGGACAGCGGCAAGCCGCGCCGCGGCGCGCGCGGTCTGGCGGGCGTTCGAACTCATATTCCAAGCCTCGTTTCGATCGAGCGGGCGTGTGCCGGCAGGCCTTCGGCGTCGGCCAGCGCGATGGCGGCGGGGCCGATCTGCGCCAGCGCTGCAGCATCTAGCTGGATGAAGCTGGTGCGCTTCATGAAGTCGAGCACTGAAAGGCCGGAAGAAAAGCGGGCGCGGCGCCCGGTAGGGAGCACGTGGTTCGGACCGGCGACGTAGTCCCCGACCGCTTCGGGAGTGTAACGCCCCAAGAACACCGACCCGGCGTGTCGGATTAGGCGGAAGATCGCTTCGGGATCATCGGTGGCGATCTCGACGTGCTCGGCGGCGAGCAGGTTGGCCAGCGCGGCTGCCTCGGCGATGTCAGGCACTTCGATGATTACACCGTGAGTGTTCCAGCTCTCGCTGGCGACGCGGGCGGTGGGGAGCATGGTCAGTTCCACCCCGACCCGGTCAGCTACGGTGTCAGCAAACAACGGGTCGTCGGTGATCAGGATCGATTGCGCCGCGGGATCGTGCTCAGCCTGGCTGAGCAGGTCGGCGGCGATCCATTCGGGATCGTTCTTGCCATCGGCGATTACAAGGATTTCGCTAGGTCCGGCGACCATGTCGATCCCGACCACGCCGAAGAGCTGGCGCTTGGCCTCGGCCACCCAGGCGTTACCGGGTCCGGTGATGACATCGACCGGACGGATGCGCTGCGTGCCATATGCCAGCGCCGCTACCGCCTGCGCCCCGCCGACACGCCAGATCTCGTCCACGCCCGCAAGGTGCGCCGCGGCCAGTACCAGCGGGTTGATCTGCCCTTTGGGAGTGGGGGTGACGACCACGAGCCTTTCGACCCCGGCAACCCTGGCCGGAATGGCGTTCATCAGCAGCGATGAAGGATAAGCGGCTCGCCCGCCCGGTACATAAAGGCCGGCGGCATCGACTGGCCGCCACTTCGCGCCCATGCGCACGCCGGCGGCATCGGTGTCGTCTCGATCGGCCGGGAGCTGCGCCTCGTGGAAGATGCGGATCCGTTGGGCGGCCAGTTCAAGCGCAGCGCGGAGGTCAGGTAGCAGCGCGTCAAAGGCTTCGCGGCAGGTCTCAGGGCCGATCCGCCAGTCATCGTCGGTGGTCAGCGCATGACCATCGAAGCGCTGAGTCAGCTCGGCCAAGGCGGCATCCCCGCGGTTCTTCACGTCGTTGAGGATCAGTGCAACATCGCGCGCCACGTCCTCGTCGCTCTCGCGGCGATCCGCCACCAGACGGCGAAAGGCCTTGTCGAAACCGGAATCGGCGGAATTGAGGCGCAGCATCAGGCGGTTTTGCCCGAAGCAACCAGCGCGCGGAAGGCATCGACCAGTTCTGCGACCCGGCCGTCGGTCTTCAGCGCAGCGCGGTTGACGATCAGCCGTGCCGAAACCGGAAGGATCACGCTGGTTTCCTCCAGCCCGTTGTCCTTCAGGGTTCGCCCGGTCGAGACCAGATCGACGATCCGGCTGGCAAGGCCGAGGCCGGGGGCGAGTTCCATTGCACCATTGAGCTTCACGACCTCGGCCTGGATGCCCTGCCGCTCGAAATGGCGGCGCGTGAGGTTGGGATACTTGCTGGCGACGCGCAAGTGACTGGCGGAAGCAACATCGCGGCGGTTCACCGGCTCCGCCACCGACAGGCGGCAGTGCCCGATGTCCAGATCGACCGGGGCGTAGAGATCGGAATAGGCGAATTCCTCAACCACGTCGGAGCCGACGATGCCTGCCTGCGCCGCGCCATGGGCAACGAAAGTGGCAACGTCAAAGGCGCGGACGCGGATGATGCGCATGTCCGGCCGCTCGCAGGCGAAGGACAGTGCGCGTGACTTCTTGTCGTGGAACTCCGCCTCGGGAACCACGCCGGCGCGGGCCATCAGCGGCAGCGCCTCATCCAGGATGCGGCCCTTGGGCACGGCAAAGGTCAATGGCTTCGACATGCGGCGCGCCATAGGGACAGCGCGCGCAAAGGGCAAGGAAATGGCTGCGACTTCCCGCTTGTGCATTGCGGCAATCCCATGCAGCCTGTTCGCAATTGCAATACGAATTGCACCCCGCAGGAGGCAGGCATGGTTGACGAAAAGCGCGCCGGAGACACGGCGGTGATGCACATGACTGACGTGGCAGATGCTTTCGAATGGCAGGCACGGCACGCCGAGTGGGCCGGATCGCATGCGACGGCCCGGGTGGTACGCAGCTTTGCGCCGATGCTCGAGAGCGACCTCGCCATTGGCAAGCGGATGCGCGAGTGGCCCGGATTGACGCTGGAAGACGCCATGCCGCTGCGGTTAGCGGGCGGGTTCCACAACTTGCAGCTGACCGGCGCGGAACAGCGGCTCGCACCGATTTATCGCGGCGAGATTGCCGATCAGCCAGCGGTTGACGCAATCATACTGGCGGTGGCGCGCGATCACGATGCGCGCTTGATGCCATGGCTCGATGGGCCGCCGCAAACCAATGAAGCGGGCCGTTCGGCCGGGATCATGGCGCAGTTGCTGTGGCTGTCGGCTCGGCTAGGACCCCGCTTCGAACTCAATGAACTCGGCGCGAGCGCCGGGATCAACACCATGCTGGACCGGTTCGACTATGACCTGAGCGGCGTTCGCGCCGGCTTGGCCGGATCTCCCTTGCGGATCGTGCCCGAATGGCGCGGGGCTCCCCCGCCGGACGAGCCGGTGGAGGTCGTCTCGATCCGTGGCTGCGATCCGACGCCGATCGACTTGACCAATCCCGCCGACGCCTTGCGGCTGAAAAGCTACGTCTGGCCGGACGTGCCCGCACGAATCGCACGCATCGACGATGCCATCGCTCTGGCGGCCGAGCACGCACCGCTGGTCGAGCAGATGGACGCCGGACAGTTTGTTGCCGAGCGACTGGCCGCGCCGCAGGAGGCAGGGGTGACACGCTGCTTCTTCCACTCGATTGTCTGGCAATATATCCCGTCCGACCAGCGCGGCCGGATCGAGGCGATGATCGAGGCGGCGGGCGCCGCGGCCACTCCCCTACGCCCCATCGCGTGGGTCATGGTTGAAACCAACCGCGAGACCTTCCGCCACGAATTGCGCACCCGCTACTGGCCGGGCGGCGGGGAACAGTGGGCGTTGCTAGGCGAGGCGCATGCCCATGGAGCCTGGGTGGAGTGGTATGGCGAAGGCGTCACGCCTCAGTCCTGAATCGCTTCCGCCGATGCGCCTGGATTGACTCTGGCGTTCGTCTGCGGATGTGTTTAGACCTTTACTAAACATGATAAGGAGTTTGGGGATGAGCGATCAGGCAAGCGCGGGCGATCTCGCGGCACGGGTGCAGCGGATTGAAGATCGCATTGCGATCGAGGAACTGTTCCACACTTACTTCGGCTATGGCCGGACTGCGGATCATGGCACCTTTGCCGACTATTTCACTGACGAGTTCTATCTCGACATCAACGGCATCATCTGCACCTCGAAGGAGGATGTGACCAAGCTCTACAAGGATGTCTTCGCCAACAAACCGCGGCTGACCGGCAAGTTCCACATGCAGCTGACCAACTTCGTGATCAACATCGACGGCGATACGGCAACCTGCAGTCTGGTCTGGACCCAGCAGCTCAATGACACGATCAAGGGTCCCCCGCGCTACATTGAGCAGGGCCGCGAGTTTGACTGGCTGGTGCGCACGGACGGCAAGTGGAAGATCCGCAAGCGCATCGTCATCGCGGATTCAGGCATGCCGGATATCTTTGACGAAACCTGGACCCCGCAGGTCGATTTCTCGTTCGACAAGGCCGGCGACTAGGCGCCTTTCAGAAACGCATCCATCGCCGCATTGACCGCGGCCGGCGCTTCCCACGGCACGAAATGCCCGCAGCCCGGCATCTTTACAACGGTGAGTTGCGGGATGATTGCGTCCATGCCGTCCAGATTGCAGGGGGGCAGGGCGAGGTCAGCCAGCGCCCAGATCAACAGCGTCGGGATGGTGAGCTTGGGCAGGGGTGGGGGCGTCCAGCCTTCCGGCAAGCCATAAGGCGCGTCCGGCGTCGGCACGTCGATCGGGCTGGCCCGGTACCAGTTTAGCATGCCGAAGGCGGCGTCGCGATCCTGCCAGTCATGCATCAGCGCATCGCGTTCCTCCGGCTCCATTGCGGGTGAGCGTTCCCATTTCACCACCTTGAGGAGCAGCCCGCCAAGACCATGCTCACGCACCAGTGCGTCGTTGGCCGGATCGCGGAACGCTCGCATGTACTGGCTGGCCTCGCGCTGCACCGGATCGGTATAGAGCAGTTGCTGGAAGATCGCCGGGTGCGGGGCGTTTGCCACTATCGCTCGGGTGACGCGCCCGCTCATCTGTCCCATCAAGGCCACGCCCCAGGCGATCGCGCCGCCCCAGTCATGCCCGACCACCGTGAAGTGCTGTACCCCGAGCGCATCGGCCAGCTGGAACACATCGCCGATCAGCTTGTCCGGCGTGTAGCTCGCCACGTCCTGCGGCTTGGACGAGCCGCGATAGCCGCGCTGGTCAGGCGCGATGCACCGGAAGAGATCCGAAAAATGCCTAATCTGATGCCGCCAGGTGCGGTGTGATTCGGGAAAACCGTGGAGGAAGATCAGCACCGGAGCATCGCGCGGGCCAGTATCGAGCACATCGAGCTCGATGCCGTTGGCGAGGGTGACGCGGATGAGAGCCATCGTTACTCCCCCGGCGCCCGCGCCTTGACGGCCAGTGCATGGACGCGCTGGCCCGGGATGTCGCCCAGCGCGGCGTTGACGAGGCGCTGCCGCTGTAAGCGGGCAACGCCCGCGAACGCTGCGCTTTCGATCTCCACGGTGAAGTGCGATTCGCCGCTGCCGTCATCGCCGGAATGGCCGTGATGGCGCGCAGAATCATTTATCACGGCGAGGTGGGTGGGGGCGAAGGCTGCGACAAGCAGTGCTTCGATTTCGGCGGCGAGGGGTCCGGTCATGCTTCCCTTCTAGCCGATTGGACGGCATGGGGAAGGGGATGAAGCACGACAGATTCCATGGGCGGGTAGCCGGCAGAAGCCGGCGCTGTGATATACCGGGATGCTCCGAACAGGGCGAGTTCCGCGCTCCGGGCGAGCGGCGACCGGGGTTTGACGGGCCCGGGGACTATCGCTGGTTTTGCCTGGACCACATCCGCGCCTTCAATTCCGGCTACAACTACTTCGCCGGTATGTCGCCCGAGGAAATCCAGGCCGCACAGAACCCGATCCATGGTTGGGAGCGCGAGACTCGGGCTTTTTCGCCGACAGCCGGGGTCGATAACGCCCCGCGCTGGGCAGACTTTGCCGATCCGCTTGAAGCGATCAACCAGCGGGCCAGGGCGCGCCGTCCGGCCGAACGGGAGGATGGCCGCCTGGTCACTCCGGATGAGCGCCGTGCGCTGGAGGTGCTCGAACTACCGCTCGATGCTGATCGCAAGGCGCTGCGCAGCCGCTATTCCGATCTGGTCCGCCGTTACCACCCGGATCGCAACGGCGGCGACCGGGGTTTCGAGAAGAACTTGCAGCAAGTGGTTGAAGCCTACCAATTGTTGAAGAAAGCCGCGGCTTTCGCCTGACGCGGTCAGGCTTCGCGTTCGCAAATTGCCGCGAGTTGCGCCGCGCAGGCTTCCCAGCCCTCGGTAAAGCCCATCTCGTCGTGCTGCTTCATCGCTTCCTCGGTCCAGTGCCGGGCGCGGGCGGTGTAGCGGGTGCCTTCGCCTTCGGGCTCGACGCTCCAGATGCCGATCATGAACGGTCCGTTGGGGGCCAGATCACCGACAATCGCGTCGGTGGTGGCGATCCGGCTGCCTTCGTCCCAAGCGAGGATGATGCCGGGATGCTCGTGCACTTCGCCCTCGGGGCCGTACATCACGGTGTGCACAGCCACGCCCGGCGCGCGCGCACCCCAGTCAACCTCGGCGCGCCAGGGAACGGGGCACCACCATTCGTTGGTGCGGTTGGCCAGAACGTCCCAGGCTTTCGCAGGCGGCGCGGCGATGAAACGGGTGACGGAGAGTTCGTTCATGGCATGTGTCCTTTCAATCGCGATCCGGCGCGCCGAGGGGAAAGTAGTGGCGGAACGGGCGGGCGTCATCGACGCACCGCTTGACCGGTGGCAGTGTCAGAAGGTGCGCACGCCAATGCCGGAGCCGAGCGAATTCCGCCGGGATCTGGTGGACCCAGTCGGCGTAGAACAATGACGGCGCCGCTGCGCATTCGACGATGGAGATGGCATCGCTGACCGGATAATCAGCGAGCCAGGCGTCGATCCAGCGATAGGAACGTTCGAGCCGGGTGGCGACACTTTGGCGTGTCGCTTCGCTGAGCGTGCCGGTTGCGATCACTTCGGCGACGGGTTCCTGCATGATCGACATCACGTAATTGTCGAACATCCGGTCCCACATTCGCGCCCGCTGCGCCGCATCGGGATCCGCCGGGATCAGCGGCGCAGGGCCGGGGTGGTGCAAGGCGAGGTATTCGATGATCGAGGTCGCCTCAAACACCGTGCTCGCACCATCCGCCAGTACCGGAAACTTTCCTTGCGGGCTTGCCGCATGCACCAGCGCATCGTCTCCGGCATTGCCTTCGCCCAGCGTGCGGAAGGTGAAATCCGTCCCGTTGGCGTAAAGCGGGATCAGCGCTTTCCACGTATAGGACGAGAAGGGGTGGCCATAGAGCGACAGCATCGTCTTACCCCGCCACCGCAGCTTCGATCGCCGCAATGTCGATCTTCTGCATCTGCATCATCGCCTCGAACCCGCGCTTGCGCACCACGGGGTCGGGATGGGTGGTCGCCCGGGTCAGCGCCCGGGGCGTGATCTGCCACGACAGACCCCACTTGTCCTTGCACCACCCGCACATGCTGGCCGTGCCACCATTGTCGACAACGGCATGCCACAGCCGGTCCGTTTCGGCCTGATCGTCGGTGTGGACCTGAAGTGAAAACGCCTCGTTCTTCAGGAAATGAGCGCCACCGTTGAGGAGGATTGCCGGAATGCCCAACAGCGTCATCTCCACCACCAGCACCGCGCCTTCAGGGGCGGAGGGATTGTCTGACGGAGCCCGCATGGTCCCGCCAACCCGGGTATCCGGGTATCCGGGAAGGTGGCAGCGTAATAGGCCGCGGCTTCCTCGGCGTCGTTGTTGTACCACAGGCAGATGGTGGACTTGTTCATTTGCGCATCTTCGCGATCAGAGCATTGTCGATGGCCTTGGCGGCCTGGTAAGCGGGCCGGGCCTGGATCCGCTCAACATAGGCGGCGAAGGCCATGCGCGGCGGGATCGAGCCGAAGTTGAGACCCCAGTCGATCTGGCTGCCGACATAGACATCCGCCATGGTGAAGCGCTTACCGCAGACCCAGTCGCGGCTGGAGAAGTGCCCTTCGAGCGTGGCCAGCACTCGCTCGAGACTGCCGAAACCGACCATACCCTCGCGCTCCTTCGGCACTTCCCAGCCCATGGAGCGGGCGACCGTGGCCTGCTCCACCGGGCCCGCAGCGAAGAACATCCAGCGGTAGTAGTCGGCGGCCTCCTCTTCCCATGGGGCAAGGTCGCTGCCGGTGGTGACTTCGGCGAGGTAGGCGCAGATCGCTGCGCCTTCCGCAACCACCCGGTCCCCTTGCTTCGCGTGATGGATGATCGTCGGCACCTTGCCCATCGGGTTGGCGGACATCAGGCCGGCGGGTTTGTCGGCCCAGTCGACCAACACCTGCTCGTAGTCGACCCCGGCCTCATGCAGCGCCCAGCGGGCAATCTGTCCGCGCGACATCGGGTGAGTGAAAAAGGTGTAGTCGGCCATGGCATTCTCCTCTGGGGAGATGAGAACATATCTAGTACATAACTGCCGTCAATCGCCCTTGGCACCGGCCAGCGAGCAAATTGCGCCTTGGGGGTCGCGGAGCTGCATGACCCAGTCTCCTCCCGGCACTTCATGCGGTTCCATGATCACGGTACCGCCCAGTTCCGCGCCGACCCGGGCCGCACGGAAAATGCTGGCAACGCGGAAATAGTGGTTCCAGTAAGCCCCGCTTTCGCCCGGCACCTGCTGCATCATCGCCCCAAGCGTAACCCCGCCGTCCGAAAAGTAGTTGTACTTGCCGAGCGGGCCCATATCGAGCGGCTCGGGCAGTTCCCACCCGAACAGCGAGGTGTAGAAATCGAGCGCCGCCGCGATGTTTCCGGCGCGCAATTCGTTCCAGGTGCAGCGGCCCTCCAGACTGGGCGAAAAGGCTGTGCTTTCCCCGCTGCCCGGGGGCGGGGTGGGGGTCATGACGTAGAAGGGCGCGCCGCAGCAGTCGGCTGCCATGGCCATGCGGCCGGCCATCGGCACGTCGGTCGGCGGCATCAGGCATTTCCCGCCCATCGCCACGATTGCCTTCACCGCCGCGTCGCAATCGGGCACCTGGATATAGCCGAGCCAGCATGACCGGGCGCCGTGCGCACGCATCGCCGGGGTGAGTTGCATGATCCCGCCGGTCATCGCGCCATCGGCATTGGCGATGAAGCCATATCCGTTGGTTTCTGCAGAGCCGGCGCTGATGCTCCAGCCAACCACGGCCTCGTAGAATTCTCGCGCCGATGCCACGTCGGTGGTCATCAATTCATACCAGATGAAGCCGGACATGGTTCTCCCCCTCAGGCTTTGTGATCGACGATGGTCTGGAAACCGCTGAAAACGATGCGGAGTGGATCGAACACCGCTTCGACCTGCATCTCGTCAAATCGAGGATCGGCCATGGCCGCCTGGTTGCCCCTGTCGCGCGTTTCTTTGTCGGGCCAGGAGATCCAGCTAAATACGACATTCTCATTCTCTTCGGCCTGCACTGCCATGAAGAAGTCCGTGTGTTTGCCTCGCATCATGTCGTCGCCCCAGCACTCGGCAACATGAACGGCGCCGTGGTCGATGAAGACTTGCGATGCAACTTCGGCCATCGCGCGATAAGCCTCGCGGTTCGCCGTCTTTACGGGGACGAGGTATCCATCGACGTAATTCATGGTCCTCTCCCTTACTGTGCCGCCGGAGCGTCACCGCTGGCGAAATCGGCGTCCATCCAGAAAGGTTCCCAGATGTGGCCCTCGGGATCGGCAATGGTGCGCTGGAACATGAAGCCGTGATCTTCCGGCGGGTTGACGTCGGCCGTTCCACCCTGGCCGCCGCCGGCTTCCACGAGCGTGTTGACCTCGTCGCGGCTGGCGCAGCCCAGCGCGAGCGACACCTCGCTCGAACCCGGCGGACATATCGGCCGGGTGGTGAAGCCTTGCCACTTCTCGTGCGTCAGCAGCATCACGAAGATCCCTCGGACAGGACCATGCAGGCCGACTTCTCGTCGGAGAAGCGTGGGTTGGCGGTGAATCCAAGGGCCGAATAAAATGCCTTGGACCGGTCCAGGTCGGTCACGGGCAGGTTGACGAATATGGCTTTGGTCATCGGGGGGCTTCCTTCTCGTCAGCGTTGAACAGCATGGTGAAATAGCGGCGCAGATGCCCAAGTTGCTCGCGCGCAAGATCCGCGCAGGATTGGTTCTCCTGGGTCTTGGCGAGAACGAATGCGCCCTGGATCACGGCCTGGATGTGCCGGGCAAGGCTTGCCGCCGTTGTTCCGGTAACGCCGGCCTGAGCCATTGCTGCGGCGATGTCGGACTCCAGCGCCGCGGCGTTGGTCATGATGCTGGTTTCACAAGCAATCCGGATCGCGGCGGAAGTGCGGAATGCCTCCTGCACCATGGTCCCGGCCACGCAGGTGAAGCTTTCGACTGGTCCGCCGATCAACGCCATGCGCAGATCAATATAGGCCAGCACCCGATCCACCGGATCCTCGATCAGGTGATAGGGTGCCGACGCGAAGAAGGCGCCGGTGCTTTGCGACCAGTAGTCGGCCGCTGCTACCCCGAGCGCTTCCTTGCTTGGGAAGTGGTGGAAGAAGGCACCTTTAGTGACACCCGCTTCGCGGCACAGATCATCCACGCTGGTCGCGGCAAAACCTTGCGTGCGCACCAATCGTACTGCCGCTTCGAGCAGCTTTCCCCGGGCATTGGCCGCAGGTTCTCGAAAGGGACGATTCGGGAGCACGACCGGAAACATACCAACCGGTCGGTATGGTGCAAGGGCCGGAAAAAGGCCGGTCGGAAAAATTCCGGCCGGCCGATCTCCTTTAGCGCTGAAGCGACTTCGCCTCGGTCTCGGCCACGGCTTGCCAGGCGGGACGAGCAGCAACGCGAGCGAACCAGGCCGCGCTGCGCGGATGCGTGTCGGGATCCGGCGTGAGCCGCACATAGTTGAGCGACTTGAGCATGCAGGCCACGGAGATGTCACCGATGCTGCAATCAGCCCCGGCCAGCCAGCCTTCCGCGGGGGCGACCGATTCCAGATACTCCAGAATCGGCACCAGTTCCGCTTCACCCTGCTCGGCCAGTTCGACATTGCCCTGCATGCCGAGCATCGGGGCGACGAAGCGGTTGAACACCACCTTGATGCCGGCGCCGAACAGGATCGTGTCAGCGAATTCCTCGAACCACACCGCGCGGGCACGCTGCTTGGCGTCTCCGCTGATCAGCGCAGGACTGGGCTGGAGCGCATCCATGTATGAGACGATCGCGGTTGAATCGGGCAGCCCGAAATCGCCGTCCATCATGGCGGGAATCTTGCGGAACGGGCTGGCGGCGGCGAATTCCGGCGAGGGATCGCGCGGGTTGGCCGGGGCCGATTCTACCGCGATGCCTTTTTCCGCCGCCACGACATGGACCTTGCGCACGTAGGGCGAAATCAGGCTGCCGAAAATCTTCATGGGTATTCTCTCCGATCGGGGATTGAGTCGATATTGCACATGCAAAGCTTATTGCAGCGTCGCGCCCGCGCGTATAGGCGGGTTTGCGACATGACTGACATCCCCAATATCCAGCTCGGCACGGCCGGCAACACCGTTCTTCCTGAACCCGACCGCATGATCGACGTGCGCGAGATGTTCGGGATCGACATCGACATGCAGTGCCCGGCCTTCAGCCAGCCTGACGAGCGCACACCCGATGTCGACGACGCCTACGTCTTCGATGCCGACACCACGCTGGCGATCCTCGCAGGCTTCGCGTTCAATCGCCGGGTGATCGTGCAGGGCTATCACGGCACCGGCAAGTCGACTCACATCGAGCAGGTCGCCGCGCGGCTCAACTGGCCCTGCGTGCGCATCAACCTCGACGCGCATATCAGCCGCATCGACCTGATCGGCCGTGACGCGATCGTGCTGCGCGATGGCCTGCAGGTCACCGAGTTCCGCGAAGGCCTGCTGCCCTGGGCGCTGCAGCATCCGGTGGCGCTGGTGTTCGACGAGTATGACGCCGGCCGACCCGACGTGATGTTCGTGATCCAGCGCGTGCTGGAAACCGAGGGCAAGCTCACCCTGCTCGACCAGAACCGGGTTATCCGCCCGAACAAGTTCTTCCGTCTGTTCGCCACGGCCAACACGGTCGGTCTCGGGGACACCTCGGGGCTCTACCACGGCACCCAGGCGATCAATCAGGCGCAGATGGACCGCTGGAACATCGTCGTCGCGCTCAACTACCTGCCCGCGCAGGTCGAGGCCGAGATCGTGCTGGCCAAGGCCACCGATGCCGCGCAGGAAATGGTCGCCAAGATGGTCAAGGTTGCCGACCTGACTCGGCAGGGCTTCATCAACGGCGATATCTCCACCGTGATGAGCCCGCGCACCGTGATCACCTGGGCCCAGAACACCGCGATCTTCAAGGACCCCGGCTTCGCCTTCCGCCTCTCGTTCCTCAACAAGTGCGACGAGACCGAGCGGATGCTGGTGGCCGAATACTACCAGCGCGTGTTCGGCACGGACCTGCCGGAGAGCGTGGTGGGGAAGGCTTGATGTTGCCGGGAATTTGAGCCGACAAAATCACAGCCGTCTGTGTTGAAGAATGTCCCATTGAGGGGTTTTCTCCCCAAAAGCCACCTATCCGAATACGACAAATTATCGGACGATGAGGTTAGCTGCTCCATGTTCGCGTGGCTACTGGCGGGTCTGCTATCCACCCCCGCGAAGTCTTCCGCAGCCTGACTTGATAGCCACTTCCACATAGAGGGCACCTGTCCTCGAATGTGACGATCGCCTCAACAGACGTGCCGGTTGGCAGCCTTATTTCCACAAAATCTGGTTCGTGCAATACCAGAGTGTGGCGGCAACCTGATTTGACACTTCCAGACGGAAAATATGCAGTTGCTTGCCGCGGCAGCTTTCCCAGTTTCGCACTACTAATGATACGATAAGCTTCCGACGAACCCGAGGCGACAATCCAGCCGTCGGGTACTTTGGAATCAGTCCAAATAGCCGTGGACTGGTCTAGCTCCTCGATCACGCAATAGCCCTGTGGAAGGCTATGAGTGTTTTCGGCGACACTGACCGCCTCGGTCAATACATGCGCTGCTTCACGAGCCGAAATTGTGGATGTTTGGGCACAGCTGATGAGAGCTAGAGGCAGCAAGAAAAGTGCGGGAAGATTGGTGCAGTCCACAGGCGTAATTCCTCACCCATTCGGCACCACCAGATACTTCTCCCCGGTCCGCCGCGCGTTGTAGGCGCTGACGGCTTCGCGGGTGAGCATTCCTTCCAGCGAGACCTGCGCCTTGTAGTGGCTGGCAAAGGTCGTGGTCAGCTCGCGCATCACGCGCTGGCGCATCTGGGCGACTACTTCCATCCCCGCCTTGGCGAGGAACGGGGTCATCAGCCAGCCGGCGACATCCCAGGTGAAGCCGTAATTGCGGTGGAGGATCGTCGGCCCGGTATCGAGCGCGCCGTAGATGTAGACCTTCTTGGGGGTGGATGAGCCATAGCGGCTCCAGGCCATGCCCTTGCTCGCGCTGGCTTCCATCGCGGCGAGCATCTTGCTGGCGGTGGTGCCGCCGCCGATCGGATCGAAGCCGAGCATCGCCCCGGTCTCGTCGATCGCGGCGGTGAGCTGTGCCGGGAAATCGGCGGCGGTGGTGTCGATCACATGGGTCGCGCCGATCCCGCGCAGCAGGTCCGCCTGCACCTGGCTGCGCACCAGATTGACCAGCGGGACGCCATCGTCCTTGCAGATCCGGACCAGCATCTGCCCGAGGTTCGAGGCCGCCGCGGCGTGGATTATGCCCTTGAAGCCCTCGGCCTTCATCGTCTCGACAAAGCCCAGCGCGGTCATCGGATTGACGAAGCTCGAGGCGCCTTGTTCAGCGGTGACGCCTTCGTCCAGCACCATGCACATCGCCGCCTCGCACGTGGCGTAGGTCGCATAGGCCCCGCCAGGCACGCAAGTCACGCGCTTGCCGAGCAGCGCCTGCGCGGCAGGATCCTCACCCGCGGCGACCACCGTTCCGGCGCATTCATTGCCCACCGGCAACGCATTGCCGATCCGGCTCGCCATGGCCCGGACGGCGGCTTCAGGCATCGGCGCGACGATCTTGCCCGCTGAGTATTCGGCATTGTCGGTATCCGCGACGGCGAACAGCACGCCAAGGTCGGACGGGTTGATGGGCGAAGCCTCAACATTGATCAGCACGCGCGAACCGCTTGGATCCTTGAACTCGCGCTCGATCAGTTCGACCGTGAGCTTGCCGTCCGCATCGAGGCGACTGGTGACTTGCTTGCCGGTGAATGCCATCGTCAATTCTCCCCTTCGCCGTCATAGATCGCGGCGGTGAAATATAGTCCGTCGGGCGGGGCGTTGAGCCCCAGTTGCTGCCGGTCACGTGCCGCGAGTGCTACACCGACCTGTTCCACGCTCCAGCGGCCGAGACCGACCAGCGCGAGGCACCCGACCATCGAGCGGACCTGATGGTGCAGGAAAGAGCGCGCCTCGGCAATGATCCTGATTTCCTTGCCGTCGCGAAAGACCTCCAGCCGGTCGAGCGTCTTGAGCGGACTTTGGGCCTGGCATTGGACCGAGCGGAATGTGGTGAAATCGTGATGTCCCACCAATGACTGCGCCGCCCGTTGCATCGCCGCGGCGTCAAGCGGACGCGTGACTTGCCAGGCGAGGCCAACGTCGACCGTGAGCGGAGCGCGGCGGTCGATGATGCGGTAGAGATAGCTGCGGCCGACGCAGGAGAACCGGGCGTGCCAGTCGTCCGGCTTGGCCTCGCAGGTCAGAACCGCGATCGGGTGCGGGCGCAGCCTTGCGTTAAGGGCTTCCATCAGCCGGAAGGGCGCAATCTCCCGCGCGATATCGACGTGCGCCCGCATCGCCAGTGCATGAACCCCGGCATCGGTCCGTCCGGCGGCGTGCATCGACACGGTCTCCGCAGTCACGGCATGCACCGCTTCTTCGACGGCCTGTTGCACCGAAGGCCCGTGCGCCTGCCGCTGCAGGCCCATGAACGGGCGACCGTCGAATTCGAGGGTGAGGGCGAAGCGGGTCAAATCAGGCGCTTTCCCTGTGGGATGGCCCATCCGCGCAGCAGGTCTTCGGTGGTCATAGCCGGCCGTCCCGCTCGTTGGACCAGCGTCGGGCGGACCGCGCCGGAGCCGCAGGCAATAGTCAGACGGTCGTCCAGGATGGTTCCCGGCAATCCGTCGTCGCGGACAATCTCAGCCGCCAGCACCTTGCAGCGTTCCCCGTCCAGCTCGGAGAAGGCCCCGGGTGCCGGGGCAAAGGCGCGGACCTGTCGTTCCACTTCCCCGGCGCTGCGGGTCCAGTCAATCCTCGCCTCGGTTTTCGCGATCTTGGCAGCATAGGTTACCCCTTGCTCCGGTTGCCGCATCGGCGGGTATGCGGTTGAATCCGCTAAGACGTCGATCATCAACCTCGCACCGAGGTCTGCCAGCTCCGCAGTGAGTTCACCTGCTGTCTTCCGGTCGAGCGGCGTACGCACCTTGGCCAGCATCGGTCCGGTATCGAGGCCCGCTTCCATTTGCATGATGGTCACCCCGGTTTCCTCGTCGCCCGCCAGGATCGCGCGCTGCACCGGGGCGGCGCCGCGCCAGCGGGGAAGGAGCGAGGCATGGAGGTTGAGGCAGCCAAACCGCGGCGCAGCAAGCACCGCCGGCGTGAGGATCAGGCCATAGGCCGCGACGATCGCAACGTCCGCGTTCAGCGCCGAAAACTCCGCCTGATCCTCCGCACCCTTGAGCGAGACCGGATGCCGCACCGGAATGCCGAGCGCTTGTGCCGCCCGGTGGACCGGGGTTGGCGTCAACTCTTGGCCGCGTCGCCCGCCGGGTCGCGGGGGCTGGGTGTAGGCGCACACCACCTCATGCCCCGCCGCCACCAGCGCGTTCAGCGCCGGCACGGCAAATTCCGGGGTTCCCATGAAGATGACGCGCAATTTTACCAAGCTTGTCCGCCCTGAAGCTGGTCGACCCGCAGGGGGACCGACTGGTCAAGGGCAGTCCTTACCTTTACCGGAGCAAAAGAAAAGGACGGGGCTTCGACAAGCCCAGACCGAGCGGGTAGGGGAGAACATGGCTTCGACAGAAATCGAATCTCTGACCGCCGCCCTTTCCCGGTTGCCTGGCCTCGGCCCGCGTTCCGCACGGCGCGCTGTGTTGTGGTTGGTCAAGCGGCGGGAAACATCGCTGGTGCAGCTGCTCGAAGCATTGGACGCCGTACGCGAGCGCCTGATCGAATGCCGTACCTGCGGCAACGTCGACACCTCCGATCCTTGCGGCATCTGCGCCGACCCGCGCCGAGACCAGCGCGCGCTGTGCGTGGTGGAAGACGTCTCCGATTTGTGGGCTCTGGATCGCGCGCACCTCTTCACGGGCCGCTATCACGTGTTGGGAGGGCGACTTTCGGCGCTGGAAGGGATCCGGCCGGAGGATCTGTCGATCGGACCGCTGGTCGAGCGGGTCGCAGCGGGCGGAATTGACGAGGTCGTGCTGGCGATGAACGCCACGCTGGAGGGCCAGACCACCGCGCACTACATCGCCGAGCGGCTCGAAGGTCTGGCGGTGCGGATAACCCAGTTGGCCCATGGACTGCCGGTCGGCGGTGAACTCGATTACCTCGACGAGGGCACCCTGGCGCAAGCTCTGCGGGCTCGTCGTCCGGTGGGTTGATCCTTCGGGCTTGCCCTACTATCTGGCCACCATGGCTATCCGAGAAATCATCGAAATCCCCGACCCGCGGCTCAAGCAGGTCTCCGCGCCCGTGACAGAGTTCGACGAAGAGCTGAAGGCGCTCGTCGCCGATATGTTCGAGACGATGTACGATGCTCCCGGGATTGGCCTCGCTGCGATCCAGGTGGGTGTACCGTTGCGGGTGCTGGTGATCGATCTCCAGCCCGAAGACCCTGACGCCGAGCCCGAGGCTTGTGACCACGATGGCCACCACCATCACCACCAGCCGACCAAGCGGGAACCGCAGATCTTCATCAACCCGGTGCTGTCCGATCCTTCCGAGGAGCATTCGGTGTACAACGAAGGCTGCCTTTCGGTTCCCGAGATTTACGCTGAGGTCGAACGTCCGGCCCGGGTGCGGGTGCAGTGGCAGGACCTGGACGGCAATCATCACGATGAAGTGATGGAAGACATCATGGCGACCTGCATCCAGCACGAGATCGACCATCTCGAAGGCATCGTCTTCATCGATCACCTCAGCCGGCTGAAGCGGCAGATGGCGCTCAAGAAGCTCGAAAAGCTGCGCAAAGCGGCGTGATCATAGCCGTTAACGCAACGGCCGATCGCACGGTCGAAGCCGCCAACAAGCAGCTGGTGCTCGATATGTGGCACGAGGTGCTCAACGGCCGGAATTTTGCTGCCGCCGCGAAGTACATCGCCGATGACTACATCCAGCACAGCCCCAGCGCCGAGCAAGGCCTGGCCGGACTGATGCGCTTTTTGACCGAGGTCGAGTTTCCGGGCGCCACACCGCTTGAACCCGGCACCCACCCGCTCACCCCGTTCGTGCACGTCATGGCCGAGGGCGATCTCGTCCAGCTAATGTTCCAGCGTGAGATACCGAATCCGAAGGAACCTTCGGAAACGATCAGAGTGTGGTGGTACGATACCTATCGCTGCAAGGACGGTATGATCGTCGAGCATTGGGATTCGGCGCTGGAATAGCTCCCGTCGCGTCCGGTCTGGGGAGACGGACTTTGGAAGAACGCCTGAAGAAGCTGGAAGCCGAGGCCGAGATCGCCCGGATCTTGGTTGAATATGCCACAGCCCTCGATGCCCGCGATTTCGCGACCTACGTGAACCTGTTCACCCCCGATGGCGAATGGGCCGGCGGGTTTGGGCGGTTTCAGGGCAGGGAGGCGATCGAGGCGATGCTGGTCGAGCATCTCGGCCGGCCCGGTCCGGGATTCGTCAACGTTTCGAGCTTCCATTCGGTCGCCAACCCGCTGGTCAACGTGACTGGCGATACTGCCACGGCCAGTTCACTGTTCCTCGTCTGGGTCCGCAATGGAGAGGATCCGCCGCAGCCCAAGCCGGTGCTCGCAGGGCGCTACGTAGATGAACTGGTCAAGACTGCAGTAGGGTGGAAGATTGCCAGGCGCACGGCGCACGACATGATGCCTTTCAAGGATCCGCACGATCCCGCGCTGCCCGATCCGGGCCGCAAGCCCGGCCCGCCTGTGCTCTCGATCGAGGCGCGGTTGCGCAAGGTGGAGGACGAGTTGGCGATCAGGCGGGCACTGGTGGAATACGGTGCGCGGCTCGATGCCAGGGACATCGACGGATACGTTCAGGTGTTCGCGCGCGATGGCACCTGGCAGAACGAGGATCAGATCTACCGCGGGCACGCCCAGTTGCGCCAACTGCTGATCGACCAGTTCGGCGGGGTGCCCGAGCCGGACTATCTGCCGGATCAGGGCTATCTCATCATTCACAATCCGCAAGTCGATGTAGACGGCGACCGGGCGAAGGTCCGGTCCCGCCATACCCTGATGTGGCGCGACGAGACCGGGCATCCCAAGCCCATGTTGGCCGGCATCTACGAGGACGAATTCATCCGCGAGGATGGCGAATGGAAAATCCTCTATCGCCGCGATAACCCGGTGATCCCGTCGCGCAACGATTGGGAAGACGAACGCGTTGCCGCGCTGGAAGCGTCCTTGCGCGACGGCACATAAAAAACCGCCCGGCATTGCTGCCGGGCGGGGTCTTAGGTCCCGGTCCTTCTATGGGGAGAGCGAAGGACCATCGAAAAGCGGTAGATCAGAACAGGCCTTCGATCTGGCCGTTCTCGTCAAGATAGATGGCTTCGGCGCTGGGCACCTTGGGCAGGCCCGGCATGGTCATGATGTCGCCCGCAATCGCCACCACGAAGCCGGCACCGGCCGAGAGGCGCACTTCGCGGATGGTCACGTCGTGGTCCACCGGAGCGCCCAGCTTGTTCTGATCGGTCGTGAAGCTGTACTGCGTCTTGGCCATGCAGACCGGGAAGTGGCCGTAGCCCATGTCTTCCCAAGTCTTGAGCTGGTTTCTCACCGCGCTCGACAGCGTCACTGTTCCGGCCCGGTAGATTTCGCGGCAGACGGTCTCGATCTTCTCGGCAAGCGGCATGGCGTCTTCATAGAGCGGCTTGAAGTCCGGGGCACCGATATCGGCCTTGGCCGAAACGATCCGGGCCAGTTCTTCCGCGCCCGCGCCGCCATCGGCCCAGTGCTTGCAGATCACTGCTTCGGCCCCGTAGGACTTGGCCATTTCCTCGATCACAGCCAGTTCGGCATCGGTGTCGAGATAGAAGTGGTTGATCGCGATGGTCGGCGTGATGCCAAACTTCTTCACGTTCTCGATGTGGCGCTGCAGGTTCACGGCGCCCTTGCGGACGGCGTCGACGTTCTCGCCCTTGGTCAGGTCGGCCTTGGAAACCCCGCCGTTCATCTTGAGCGCGCGGACGGTGGCGACCAGAACCACGGCGTCAGGCTTGAGGCCCGCCATGCGGCACTTGATGTCCATGAACTTCTCGGCGCCAAGGTCGGCACCGAAGCCCGCCTCGGTCACCACATAGTCGGCCATGCCCAGCGCGGTCTTGGTGGCAATCACCGAGTTGCAGCCGTGGGCAATGTTCGCGAAGGGACCGCCGTGGAGGAGGGCCGGCCGGTTCTCGAGGGTCTGCACCAGGTTCGGCTGGATCGCATCCTTGAGCAACACGGTCATCGCGCTGTCGGCCTTGATGTCGCGGCAGTAGATCGGGGTCTTGTCGCGGCGGTAGCCGATGATGATGTCGCCCAGGCGCTTCTGCAGGTCCTTGAGGTCGGAAGCGAGGCACAGGATCGCCATGATTTCCGAAGCGACGGTGATGTCGAAG